>JAYRLC010000116.1:0-1175 GCA_041905405.1 Ramlibacter sp.
ATGGCAAAAGAGAAATTTGAGCGGACCAAGCCGCACGTCAACGTGGGCACGATCGGCCACGTGGACCACGGCAAGACGACGCTGACGGCGGCGATTGCCACCGTGCTGTCGGCCAAGTTCGGCGGCGAAGCCAAGAAGTACGACGAAATCGACGCAGCGCCTGAAGAAAAGGCACGCGGCATCACCATCAACACCGCCCACGTCGAATACGAAACGGCCAACCGCCACTACGCCCACGTGGACTGCCCCGGCCACGCCGACTACGTCAAGAACATGATCACCGGTGCCGCCCAGATGGACGGCGCCATCCTGGTGTGCTCCGCCGCTGACGGCCCCATGCCCCAGACCCGCGAGCACATCCTGCTGGCCCGCCAGGTCGGCGTGCCCTACATCATCGTCTTCCTGAACAAGTGCGACATGGTGGACGACGCCGAACTGCTCGAACTCGTCGAAATGGAAGTGCGCGAACTGCTCTCCAAGTACGACTTCCCCGGCGACGACACCCCCATCATCAAAGGCTCGGCCAAGCTCGCCCTCGAAGGCGACAAGGGCGACCTGGGCGAACAGGCCATCATGCGCCTGGCAGACGCCCTGGACACCTACATCCCCACGCCTGAGCGCGCAGTCGACGGCGCCTTCCTGATGCCCGTGGAAGACGTGTTCTCCATCTCCGGCCGCGGCACCGTGGTGACCGGCCGCGTCGAGCGCGGCATCATCAAGGTCGGCGAAGAAATCGAAATCGTCGGTATCCGCGACACGCAAAAGACCACCTGCACCGGCGTGGAAATGTTCCGCAAGCTGCTGGACCAAGGCCAGGCTGGCGACAACGTCGGTATCCTGCTGCGCGGCACCAAGCGCGAAGACGTCGAGCGCGGCCAGGTGCTGTGCAAGCCCGGCTCCATCAAGCCCCACACCCACTTCACGGCTGAGGTGTACGTGCTGTCCAAGGACGAAGGCGGCCGCCATACCCCCTTCTTCAACAACTACCGTCCCCAGTTCTACTTCCGCACGACCGACGTGACGGGCGCCATCGAACTGCCGGCCGACAAGGAAATGGTGATGCCTGGCGACAACGTGACCATCACGGTCAAGCTGATCAACCCCATCGCCATGGAAGAAGGCCTGCGCTTCGCCATCCGCGAAGGCGGCCGTACCGTCGGCGCTGGCGTCGTGGC
>JAYRLC010000028.1:0-52076 GCA_041905405.1 Ramlibacter sp.
GGAGATTTTCGGCAGCGCCGCACTCCTGGCCGCTATGGCCGCATTCTTCAGCTTCGTCTTGCTTGGCATAAATGGTCCTGTAGATCATATTTATGCCTCAAACACAAAATTCAGGACAGGCTCCTTTCCGGCTCCAGCTGCCGAATAGACGGCCCTCGCCCTAGTCCAGCCTTTTTCGAACTCCTTCCGTGTTATTGGGATTTTGGCCAAGTTGCTTCCTCCTCACCCCATTACACATCAATCGCCAGCCGACCTTGGCACATTGACTATAAAAAGCGTGGGCATAAGTGGCAATCAACGATTTAGTCGACTTGTCTAAGTCATTGATTTTAAAGACTTACGTCGATTTCGCGATTGCACTCAATGCAATTCATCTCATTCGTAATGAGAAGGTCGGGTGTTCGATCCATTTCTCCGGCACCGTAGATAAAAGGCCGCACGTTGTGCGGCCTTTGTTTGTCCAATTGGTAGTTCACGACTATTCTTTGTGGTAGCCCGTAACCCGCTCCACCTCGTTCCTTGACCCCAGGATGACGCTCACGCGCTCGTGCAGCTTGGTGGGCTGGATGTCCAGGATGCGCTGCCTGCCGTTGGTGGCGGCGCCGCCGGCCTGCTCGACGAGCCAGCTCATGGGGTTGGCCTCGTACATCAGGCGCAGCTTGCCGGGCTTGTCGGGCTCGCGCTTGTCCCAGGGGTACATGAAGATGCCGCCGCGCGTGAGGATGCGGTGCACGTCTGCCACCATGCTGGCGATCCAGCGCATGTTGAAGTCCTTGCCGCGCGGGCCTTCCTTGCCTGCCAGGCATTCGTCGATGTAGCGGCGCACCGGCGCGTCCCAGTGGCGCATGTTGCTCATGTTGATGGCGAACTCCCTGGTGTCGGGCGGGATCTGCACGTGTTCCTGCGTCAGCACGAACGAGCCCTGCTCGCGGTCCAGCGTGAACATGGCCACGCCGTCGCCCACGGTCAGCACCAGTGTGGTCTGCGGGCCGTACACGCAGTAGCCGGCGGCCACCTGTTTGCTGCCGGGCTGCAGGAAATCGGCTTCTTCCACACCCCGGTCGCCCTCGGGCATTTTCAGCACGCTGAAGATCGTGCCGATGCTCACGTTCACGTCGATGTTGCTGGAGCCGTCCAGCGGGTCGAACAGCAGCAGGTACTCACCCTGCGGGTAACGGTTGGGCACCAGGTAGATGCCGTCCATTTCCTCGGACGCCATGGCGGCCAGGTGGCCGCCCCATTCGTTGGCCTCGATCAGCACTTCGTTGGCGATGATGTCCAGCTTTTTCTGGACTTCGCCCTGGACGTTCTCGCTGCCGGCGGAGCCCAGAACGCCGCCTAAAGCGCCCTTGTTCACGGCCTGGCTGATGCTTTTGCACGAGCGGGCCACCACCTCCAGCAGCAAGCGCAGCTGCGACGGGATGTGGCCGTCCACGCGCTGCTGTTCGACGAGGTAGCGGGTGAGGGAGATTTTTTGCGTCATGGTTGTGTTCTCAGTCGGCCAGGGCGCGTGTGACCACCTCGCGCACGTCATTCGAAAGATCGGGCTTGGCGGCCACGCGGGCAATTGCCTCGCGCGCGGCGCTGCGGCAGGGCTCGACCAGCTTGGTCCAGCGGTCCAGCGCGCGGGCCAGGCGCGCGGCGACCTGGGGGTTGATGGCGTCCAGCTCGATCACGCGGTCACCCCAGAACACGTAGCCCGCCGCGTCGGTGCGGTGGAACGCGCCGGGGTTGGCGCTGCAGTAGCTGAAGATCACGCTGCGCGCGCGGTTGGGGTTGCGGATGTTGAAGTCCGGGTGCTTGAGCAACTGCTTGACGGCGGGCAGTACGTTGCCGCCGCGGTCGGGTGCGCCGGCCTGCAGTGCAAACCATTTGTCCAGTACCAGCGCCTCGTCCTTGAACATCGCGTGAAAGCGCGCCAGCGCCTGCTGCGCCAGCGCGTGGCCGCTGGACACCAGGGCCGACAGCGCATTGAAGCGGTCGGTCATGTTGCCCGCATCCTTGAAGCGCTGGTAGGCCTTGCCGGGCCAGACGGTGTCGTTCGACGTGCGTGCGGCCAGGCACAGGTGGGTGAGCGCCAGGCCGGCCAGTGCGCGCCGGCCGCTGGACAGTGGGTCGGGCGTGTACGCGCCGTTGTCGCGGTGGGCGTCGAACGCCCATTCCCAGTCGGCATGCAGGGCCTGCGCGATCTGTTCGCGCATGGCCTCGCGCACGGCGTGGATGCGCTGCGGGTCCACCACGTCCATCTGCTCGGCAATGTAGGTTTCGGCCGGCAGCGTGAGCACCAGCTCCTTGAACGCGGCGTCCAGCGTGGGGTGGCGCAGGATGCTGCGCAGCGCGTCCACATACGGAGCGTCCAGCACGACGGGGCCGGCACCTTCGGCAATGAAGGCCGCGGCGCGGCGCAGCGACAGGCGCTGGCCGGCTTCCCAGCGGTTGAACGGGTCGGTGTCATGGGCCAGCAGCGTGAGCAGCTGCCCATCGGTGTAGTCGCAGTCCAGGATGACCGGCGCGCTGAAAGCCCGCAGCAGCGACGGCACGGGCTCGGCGTCGATGTTGTCGAACACCAGCGTGTCGCTGGCCGCGGTCAGCACGTGCATGCCGGAAGAGATCTCGCGGCCGTCCTGACCCAGCAGGCCCCAGGCCACGGGAATGACGTAGGGCTCCTTGGCGGGCTGGCCCGGTGTGGGCGCGCAGCGTTGGGCCAGCATCAGCGTGTAGCGGCGCGCGCCAGCGTCGTAGCTGCCCGTGGCGCGCACGCGCGGCGTGCCGGCCTGGCTGTACCAGCGCTTGAACTGCGGCAGCAGATTGGCCAGCGGCGAGCCGGGGTTGGCGTCGGCAATGGCCTGGGCAAAGTCGTCGCAGGTCACGGCCTGGCCGTCGTGGCGCTGGAAGTACAGGGCCATGCCCTTGGCAAAGCCTTCACGACCGACGAGGGTCTGCTGCATCCGCACCACTTCCGCACCCTTCTCGTAGATCGTGACGGTGTAGAAGTTGTTGATCTCCAGGTAGCTGTCGGGCCGCACCGGGTGGGCCATGGGGCCTGCGTCTTCGGGGAACTGGGCGGTGCGCAGCACGCGCACGTCTTCAATCCGCTTGACGGCGCGGGCCGATGCTTCACCGGCCAGGTCCTGGCTGAATTCCTGGTCGCGGAAGACCGTGAGGCCTTCTTTCAGGCTCAGCTGGAACCAGTCGCGGCAGGTGACGCGGTTGCCGGTCCAGTTGTGGAAGTACTCGTGGCCCACGACCGACTCGATGTTGGAAAAGTCGGTGTCGGTGGCCGTCGCCTGGCTGGCCAGCACGTATTTGGTGTTGAAGATGTTCAGGCCCTTGTTCTCCATGGCGCCCATGTTGAAGTCGCTGGTCGCGACGATCATGAAGCGTTCCAGGTCCAGGCTCAGGCCGAAGCGGGCCTCGTCCCAAGCGACGCTGGCCATCAGCGAGTTCATCGCGTGTTCGGTCTTGTCCAGGTCGCCGGGGCGCACGTACACCTGCAGCAGGTGGTCGTTGCCGGCGCGGGACGTGATGCGCTGCTCGCGGCACACCAGCTGGCCCGCCACCAGCGCGAACAGGTAGCAGGGTTTTTTGTGCGGGTCCACCCATTTGGCGAAGTGGCGTCCGTCCTCCAGCTCGCCTTGTTCCACCAGGTTGCCGTTGGACAGCAGCACGGGGAAGCGCGTCTTGTCGGCGCGCAGCGTGACCGTGTACATGGACATGACGTCCGGCCGGTCCAGGAAGTAGGTGATGCGGCGGAACCCTTCGGCCTCGCACTGCGTGAAGAACGAATCGTTGCTCACGTACAGGCCCATGAGCTTGGTGTTCCTGGCCGGGTTGCAGGTCGTGAAGATTTCCAGCGAGAAGGGCTCGTTGCCCTCGGGCAGGTTTTCCAGCACGAGCTGGCCGCCGTCCAGCTTGAACGACGTGCCCTGGCCGTTGACCAGCACGCGCGCCAGGTTCAGCTCGTCGCCGTCCAGGCGCAGCGGCTGCGCCGCCACGTCGGGGTTGCGGCGCAGCGTCATGCGGTTGAGCACGCGGGTCTTGGCCGGGTCCAGGTCGAAGCAGAGATCGACCGTGTCGATCCAGAACGCGGGCGCGGTGTAGTCGGCGCGGTGGATGACCGCGGCTTGTCCTTCACGCAGCATGGAGTTTCCCCAGAAAGTCGGATGAGATGAGTTCGTTGTAGTCGCGCACGGCGGCCAGCACGTGCGGGCCGGCCAGCTCGCCGGCGCTGTGGCTGGTGCACACTGCCACGGCGCGCATGCCGGCGCGGCGCGCGGCCTCGATGCCAAAGGGCGCGTCCTCGAACACGATGCATTCGGCCGCATCGGCGCCCATGCGCCGCGCGGCCTCCAGAAAGATGGCCGGCTCGGGCTTGCCGGGCAGGCCCTCGTCGCCGCCCACGACGGCGTGCGGCGCGTCGGCCATGGCCAGGTGGCCGAAGGCAAATGCGATGTTGTGGCGGTCGCCCGCCGTGCCCACGCCGATCTTCAGGCCGCGCGCGCGGGCCTGGCCCGCAAAGTCGCGAAAGCCGCCGACCTCGGCGAACACGGGCGCGAACAGCTCGCGGTAGATGGACTCTTTTTCGTCGATCAGTGCCTGCAGTTCGGCGGCTTCGAAGTCCCGGCCGAACAGCACCTGCATGCACTCGGCGCCGTTGCGGCCGGTGGTACGCCGCAGGATTTCTTCGGGCGACATGTCCACGCCGTGGCGGCGGGTGAATTCACCCCAGCTTTTGCCGTGGAAGGGCATGGAGTCGATCATGGTGCCGTCCATGTCGAAGATCAGCGCGCTGGTCCTGGCCATCAGACGCCCTGTTTCAGCGATGCTTCGATGAACGCGTCCAGGTCGCCGTCCAGCACCTTCTGCGTCGCGGAAATTTCCACGTTCGTGCGCAGGTCCTTGATGCGGCTGTTGTCCAGCACGTAGCTGCGGATCTGGTGGCCCCAGCCCACGTCGGTCTTGGTTTCTTCCAGCTTCTGCTGCTCTTCCATGCGCTTGCGCATTTCATGGTCATACAGCCGGCTGCGCAGGCGCTGCCAGGCCACGTCGCGGTTGCTGTGCTGGCTGCGCCCGTCCTGGCACTGCACCACGATGCCCGTGGGGATGTGCGTCAGCCGCACGGCCGAGTCGGTCTTGTTGATGTGCTGGCCGCCCGCGCCGCTGGCGCGGAAGGTGTCGGTGCGCACGTCGGAGGGGTTGATGTCGATCTGGATCGAGTCGTCGATCTCGGGGTACACGAACAGGCTGGCAAAGCTGGTGTGGCGTCCGCCCGAGCTGTCGAACGGGCTCTTGCGCACCAGGCGGTGCACGCCGGTTTCGGTGCGCAGCAGTCCGTAGGCGTATTCACCCTCGATCTTGATCGTGGCGCTTTTGATGCCGGCGGTATCGCCGGGGGTCTCGTCCTCGACCGTGGTCTTGAAGCCCTTGCGCTCGGCGTACTTCAGGTACTGGCGCAGCAGCATGCTGGCCCAGTCGCAGGCCTCGGTGCCGCCGGCGCCGGCCTGGATGTCCACGAAGCAGTTCAGCGGGTCGGCCGGGTTGCTGAACATGCGGCGGAATTCGAGCGCCTCGACGTGCTTTTCGAGCTTGGCGGCGTCGGCCTCGATGGCCTGCAGGCCGGCCTCGTCGCCTTCTTCCTTGCTCATCTCATAGAGCTCGAGGTTGTCGGCCAGCTCGCTCGTGAGCTTTTGCAGCATGAGCACCACGCCGTCCAGGGCCTTTTTTTCCTTGCCCAGTTCCTGCGCTTTCTTGGGGTCGTTCCAGACCCCGGGGTCTTCCAGCGATGCGTCAACCGTCCTCAGGCGTTCGGCTTTGGCATCGTAGTCAAAGATACCTCCGGAGATCTGCCGTGCGGGTGCTCAGGTCGTTGAGCTTGGTGCCGATGGCATTGATGTGTTCTGCGTCCATGGTGCGGGTCCTGCGTAGGTGTTCGGGGTAACCCGCTATTTTCTCACGCCGATGCCCGCGGGCGGCGCCGTGCCCGTGGGAACGTAGATGGTGAACACGGCCCCCTGGCCGGGTTCACCGCCCAGCGTGATGGCGCCGCCGTGTGCGCGCACGGCCTGTTCGGCCAGGTACAGGCCCAGCCCCATGCCCGGCACGTCCGTGCTGTTCGCGCCGCGCTCGAACTGGCGGAACACTCGTTCGCGGTCGGCCGGCGCGATGCCCGGGCCTTCGTCGCGCACCTGAAGCCGTGCGCCGCCTTCCACCGGCGCGAGGCTCAGTGTCACCGGCTTGCCGGGTGCGTACTGGGAGGCGTTGGTCAGCAATGCCCCCACCACCTGCTCGATGCGGAACTCGTCCCAGTAACCCTTGAGGCTGTCCGGCCCCTCGACCCGCGCGGTGCAGCCGGCCTGGGCCAGTTCATCGGCATGGTCGCGCACCACGCGGCGCACCAGCAAGGCCAGGTCCATTTCCTTGGGGTGGATGGGCAGCTTGCCGGTGCGCAGGCGCGACACGTCCAGCATGTCGTCAATCAGCGCCAGCATCGCGCCGATCTGGCGCTCGTCGCGCTCGACCATGTCGCGCGCCCCGGCCACGGCGAACGACGGCGAATCGCCCGACGGAATGTGCATCTTGCGCATCTGCGCCTGCAGGAACAGCGTGTGCAGCGGCGAGCGCAGCTCCTGCGTCACCAGCGACATGAATTCGTCGCGCATGGCCACGGCCCGCTGCAGTTCGTCGCGCGCGGCCTGCAGCTGGGTCAGCAGGGCGTCCTGTTCGTGGCGCGCTCGCTCCAGGGCTTCAAGCTGGCAGCGCAGCTGGCGGCCCTGGCGGTGCAGTTCGACGAACACGTTGACCTTGCTCTTGACCGCATGCGTGTCCAGCGGCTTTTGCAGGAAGTCGACCGCGCCGCTTTCGTAGCCCTTGAAGGCGTAGTTCAGTTCGCTGCCGGCCGCGCTGACGAACACGATGGGGATGTGGCGTGTGCGGGCCGTGCCGCGCATCATCTCGGCCAGCTCGAAGCCGTTCATGCCCGGCATCTGCACGTCCAGGATCGCCAGCGCGAAATCATGTTCCAGCAGCAGCGCCAGCGCCTGCTCGCCAGACTGGGCCTGGAAGATTTTGCGGTCCGGCGCGCGGATCAACGCTTCGAGCGCGAGCAGGTTCTCGGCCAGGTCGTCCACGAGCAGCAGTTTGGTTTCCACGTTATCCATGAGAGGTTTCCATTTGAGCAAGCAGTGCGCGGATGTCTGCCAGGGGCAGCACCGCGTCGGGTGTATGGGTGGCCAGCGCGGCCCGTGGCATGGTGGCGGCCTGCGCCTGCGCGGGGTCCTGCACCACGGTGTAGCCGCCCGCGCGGTGGATGGCGGCCAGGCCCTGCGCGCCGTCTTCGTTGGCGCCGGTCAGCACGATGCCTGCCAGCCCGGGGCCCCAGGCGTCGGCGGCGGTTTCGAACAGCAGGTTGATCGACGGACGCGAAAACAGCACGGGCGGGTCGCAGTTCAGCGCCAGCGTGCCGCCCCGTTCCACCAGCAGGTGGTAGCCCGGTGGCGCCACGTACAGCGTGCCCGGCTGCACGGGCAGCTTGTCCACCGCCTCGGCCACCGGCAGGGCCAGGCGCTGGGCCAGCAGGTCGGCCAGGATGCTGTCGCGGTCCTCGGGCATGTGCAGCACGACGATCACCGCCGGGCCACCGCCGCGCAGGTCCGCGAGCACGGCAAGCAGGGCTTCGACGCCGCCCGCGGACGCGCCGATGACCACCGCGGCCAGCGACGCGGGCAGGGGGCGGGCGGGAGCGTAGGCGTGCGTGCTCATTTCTTGCGGAACACGCGTTCCCCGCGCGCCAGGGTCTCAAAGCGCCCGGCCCAGGCCGAAAACTCGATGCTTTCCTTGGCGCCCAGCCCCAGGAAACCCCGGTGGCAAAGCGATTCGTGGAACAGGCCAAGTGCCCGGTCCTGCAGCTTGCGGTTGAAGTAGATCAGCACGTTGCGGCAGGACACCAGGTGCGTTTCGGCGAACACGCTGTCGGTGGACAGGCTATGGTCGGCAAAGGTCATGTTGCGCGCCAGCGACCGGTCAAAGACGGCGGCGCCGTAGTCGGCGGCGTAGTAGTCCGAAAACGCGCCGGCGCCGCCCGCGCGCTGGTAGTTGCGGGTGTAGGCCTGCATGGTGTCCAGCGCGAAGATGCCGCGCGACGCCTTGTCCAGCGACTGCGGATTGATGTCGGTGGCATAGATCAGCGCCCGGTCCAGCAGGCCTTCCTCGTGCAGCAGGATCGCCATCGACCAGGCTTCTTCGCCGGTGCTGCAGCCGGCCACCCAGACCCGGATGGACGGGTAGGTCCGCAGCACGGGCATGACCTGCTGGCGAAGCGCCAGGAAATACGCCGGGTCGCGGAACATCTCGCTGACCGGCACCGTCATGTACTGCAGCAGCTGGTGAAAGGCCGCCGGATCATGCAGCACGCGTTCCTGCAGTGCCGAGATGGTGGCCACGCCGAACTGCTGCACCGCATGACGCACGCGTCGGCGCAGCGAAGCGCCCGAATAGTCGCGGAAGTCGTAGCTGTACTTCAGGTAGATGGCTTCCACCAGCAACCGCAGCTCGATATCGGCGCTCGGGCCATCGGATGCGTCGTCCTGCGCAAAGACACTGTCGGGCGCGGCAGGCCTCACAGGCGCTCCATCTTGGGCATCCACACGCGCATCAGCGACAGCAGGCGGTCCAGGTCGATGGGCTTGGCCATGTAGTCGTTGGCGCCGGCTTCCAGGCAGCGGTCCTGGTCGTCCTTCATGGCCTTGGCCGTCACCGCGATGATCGGCAGCCGCGCGAAGCGCCCGTCGGCGCGTATGCGCCGCGTGGCCTCGTGGCCGTCCATGCCCGGCATCATCACGTCCATCAGCACCATGTCGATGTCGGGCACCTCGTTGACCTTGTCGATCGCCTCCTGGCCGTTGCGGGCGACTTCTATGATGGCGCCCTTGTGTTCCAGGGCGCTGGTCAGCGCGAAGATGTTGCGTACGTCATCGTCCACCACCAGGATGCGCCGGCCCTCGAACACCTTGTCGCGGCTGCGCGCAGTGCGCAGCATGGTCTGGCGTTCGCTGGACAGGTCGGTCTCGACCTTGTGCAGGAACAGGGTCACCTCGTCCAGCAGCCGCTCGGGCGAGCGCGCGCCCTTGATGATGATGGAGCGCGAGTATTTGAGCAGCTCGGCCTCTTCGTCGCGCGTGAGGTTGCGGCCCGTGTAGACGATCACGGGCGGGAACGACTGGATCGGTTCGGCCGACATGCGGCGCAGCAGCTCGTTGCCCTGCATGTCGGGCAGTTTCAGGTCGATGATCATGCAGTCGAACACCGACGCATGCAGGTGCCGCAGCGCCTCGGCCGCGGTGGCGACCGCCACGATCTCGGTGTCGGCGTCGCCGATCAGGCGGGCCACGCTTTCGCGCTGGAGCGCATCGTCCTCCACCAGCAGCACGCGCTTGAGCTTCTGGGCCAGCTTGGCTTCCAGCTTGCCGAACACGTCCTTGAGCTGCTCGCGCGTGGCGGGCTTGACGGCGTAGCCGATCGCGCCCAGCTGCAGCGCCGCTTCGGCCCGGTCCTCGACCGACACCATGTGCACGGGAATGTGGCGCGTGCGGGGGTTGTCCTTGAGCCGCTGCAGCACCGTCAGGCCCGACTCGTCCGGCAGGCGGATGTCCAGCAGGATCGCGTCGGGTTGATGCTCGCCCGCCAGGGCCAGGCCTTCATTGGCGCCCAGGCCCACCAGACAGCTGTAGCCCAGCTCGTGCGCCAGGTCGTACAGGATGCCGGCGAACCGCACTTCGTCCTCCACCACCAGCACGCAGCGCCCCTCGAACGGCGCCTTGTGCCGGTCGTCCGCGAAGCTGCCGGCCGGCGGGGCCGCCGGAGCCTGCGCGGCCACCGCGGCTGGCGCGGGCGGCAAGGCCGCCGCAGGCCGTGCCGCCGGTGCGGCGACCGGCGCGAGGCTGCTGCGCGGCAAGGCCTGCGCCGGCGCGTATTCCAGCGGGAGCACCAGCGTGAACAGGCTGCCATGGCCGGGCTGGCTGGCCACGCTGATGCTGCCGCCCAGCAGGTGTGCCAGGTCGCGCGAGATCGACAGGCCCAGGCCCGTGCCGCCAAAGCGCCGGCTGGTCGTGCCGTCGGCCTGGCGGAAGGCTTCGAAGATCAGCTCCTGCTGGTCCATGGGGATGCCGATGCCCGAGTCGCGCACCGCGAATGCCACGCGGCCGCCATCGGCCGGCGACACCTGCAGGCTGACAGATCCCTGGTCGGTGAACTTGATGGCGTTGGACAGCAGGTTCTTCAGCACCTGCTCCACGCGCTGGCGGTCGCTGAACAGCGTGGCGGGCGTGCCCGGCGCCACGCCGACGGACAGCTGCAACCCTTTTTGCTGCGCCATCGGCGCGAACAGGTCGCGCAGGCCTTCGGCCAAGGGCTGCACGGCTATGGTCTCGGGGCGCACTTCGAGCTTGCCGGCCTCGACCTTGGCGATGTCCAGGATGTCGTTGATGAGGTTCAGCAGGTCGTTGCCGGCCGAGTAGATGGAGTCGGCGAACTTGACCTGCTCGGCGCTCAGGTTGCCCGACGCGTTGTCGGCCAGCAGCTTGGACAGTATCAACGAGCTGTTCAGCGGCGTGCGCAGCTCATGCGACATGTTGGCCAGGAACTCGGACTTGTAGCGGCTCGCCCGCTCCAGGTCGCGTGCGCGTTCCTGCAGCTCGCGCTGCGCGACGCCCAGCGCGTCGCGCTGGCTGGCCAGCACTTCGGCCTGCTCGGACAGCTGTTCGTTGGTCTGCTCCAGCTCGGCCTGCTGGCTTTCCAGGTGGGCCTGCGACTCCTTGAGCGCGCGCGACTGCTCTTCCAGTTCCTCGTTGGCGGTGCGCAGCTCTTCCTGCTGGACCTGCAGTTCCTCGTTGAGCTGCTGGGTTTCGTGCAGCACTTCCTGCAGCCGGGTGCGGTAGCGGGCCGCATCCACGATTGCGCCGACGGTGGGTGCCACCAGCTCCAGCAGCGACACGTCGCGCGCCGCCAGCGGCCGCAGAAACCCGAGCTCCAGCACCCCGTTGACGGCGCCTTCGTTGGTGATCGGCACCAGCACCACGCCCACCGGCGCGCTGTCGCCCACGGCGGAATTCACCCGCAGGTAGCCCGGTGGGGCGTCCAGCCGCATGGTGCGTTTCTGCGTGGCGGCCTCGCCCACCAGGCTTTGCGTGCCGGTGACGACCTGCTCGGTCAGTTGCGCCTGCGGCGAAAAGCCGTAGGTCGCCACGCGGCGCAACGCGCCATGGTCTTCGCGCACGTACAGCGCGCCCACGGCGCTGTCCGCGTAGCGCGCGGCAAACTCCAGCACGCTGCGGCCCAGCGCCTCCAGCTGCTGCTGGCCCACCAGGGCCGAGGCCAGCTCGGTCTGGCCCGTGCGCAGCCAGGCCTGCTCCTGCAGCTGTGCGTTGTCGGCGGCCTGGCGGTCCATGGCGGCTGAATAGGTGGCCGACAGCCGCAGCAGTTCGCGCCGGCCAAAGTAAGCCAGAAGCCCGCCCACGGCCAGGGTGAACAGCAGGTACAGGCCGCCCGCGGCGTAGGACGTGGCGTTGGCGTAGTCGCTGCGCTCGCGGCGCAACTGCTGTTCCGTGGCCAGAAAACGGTCGAACTCCGCGCGGATCTGGTCGCGCGTTCGCCGCGCGTTGCCAATGGACAGGATCTCGGCCAGGTCCACACCCTGGCGCCGCTTTTCGATCAGTTCGTTGGCAAAGACTATCCACTGCGTCTGCAGCTCGCCGATGCGCCGCACCCGGCTGTTCTGCTCGGCGTTGTCGGCCGTGAGCGCGACCAGGCCCGCGACCTCATTGCCGAAACGCGACGCCGCGGCCGTGAACGGCGCCAGCGTCACGTCGCTGCCCGTGTTCAGGAAGCCGCGCATGCCGGATTCCATCTCGGTGCTCAGGGCCGACAGCTCCCGGCCCTCGGCGATCACCTGGTCTGAATGTTCGACCCAGCGCATGACGGCCAGCAGGTACAGCAGCAGCGCCAAAAAGAGCAGGGCGCCCAACAGGCTGACCCCCAGAGGTACGCCCACGTTGCGGGCCAGGATGCGGCGGAAAGTACTCTGATCGATCGTGCTGGAGGCAGAGGTCATGGCGGCCGGCCGTGAAAAATGTAACGGCGCAGTGTGCCCGAAATCGGCACTTTCATGGGGTGATTGGCTCAGCCCAGGAAATCCTCGATCAGCGCGGCCAGCGCCTGCGGCTGGTCATGGTGCAGCATGTGGGCCGCGTCCTGGATCACGCTGCGGCGCAAGTCGGGCACGGATTTGAGCCGCTCATGAAACTCGCTCAGCGTGTAACGGCTGCCCCACCATTGCTCCAGCTGGCAGTCGCTGGCTTCCACGACCAGTGTGGGCGCGGTGATGCGCGCATACAGCGCCAGCACCTCGTCCACGCGGAACAGCTGGGCGTTGACGATCTTGTGCGCGGGGTCACCCAGGATCTGCCATTTGCCGTCGGCCCCGGGCGCGGCCCAGTGCAGCGCCAGCCAGTCGGCCTTGTCCTGGGACAGGCGGGGGTTGGTCTTCATCAGACGGCGGGCCACGCCGGCCGCGTCGTCATAGGGCTTCAGTGCCATCTCGCCGCGGTACAGCGCCTTGAGCTCGTCGATCCAGCGGCCAAACCGCTCGGGCGCCTGCGCGGGGCGCGTGGCCGGCATGCCAAAGCCTTCCAGGTTGACCAGCCGGCGGATGCGCGCCGGGCGGACGCCCGCGTAGTGCATCACCACATTGCCGCCCATGCTGTGGCCCACCAGGTCCACTGGTTTGTCGGGGCTGTAGTGGTCCAGCAGCAGCTCCAGGTCGGCCAGGTAGTCGGGGATCCAGTAGTTGTCGGTGGCCGGACCCTGGGTCAGGCCGTAGCCGCGCCAGTCCGGCGCAATGACCCAGCGGTCCTGCGCCATCGCATCCACCACGAACTGGTAGGACGCGGCCACGTCCATCCAGCCATGCACCATGACCAGCGGCGCCTGTCCGGCCACGGGCTCGCCCCAGATGCGCACGTGATACTGCAAATTACGTACTGGGGTGAACTCGCTGCGCGAGGCTCTGCGGGGTTGGTACATTCGCCCCATTATTCAGGAGACAGGGCATGGCCGTCAGTCAAATCCAGGACAACTACGCCGCGATGCATGCGGGTTTTCGCTGGCAGGTGCCGGCGCAGTTCAACATCGCTGAGGTGTGCTGCCGCCGCTGGGCCGCGCGGCCCGATGCCGACGAGCGCATCGCCATGCATGCCCATGTGCCGGGTGGCTACTGCCCCACCTACAGCTATGCGCAGCTGCAGGACGGCGCCAACCGCGTGTCGGCCGTGTTGCGCGTGCTGGGCGTGCAGCGGGGCGACCGCGTGGCCATCGTGCTGCCGCAGCGCTACGAAACCGCGGCGGCCTACATGGGGGTGCTGCAGATGGGCGCGGTGGCCATGCCGCTGTCCACGCTGTTCGGCCCCGAGGCGCTGGAATACCGCCTGCAGGACAGCGAAGCGCGGGTGGCCATCTGCGACATGGCCAGCCTGCAGGCCATCGACCAGGTGCGTGACGACTGCCCCCTGCTGGAAACCGTGATCGGTGTTGGCGAGGCAGGTCGCGGTGCCGACCTGGACTTCGACCTGGCGCTGGCCCAGGAGTCCGGGCAGTTCGACCTGGTGCCGACCCGGGCCGATGACCCGGCCGTGCTGATCTATACCAGCGGCACCACCGGTAACCCCAAGGGCGCGCTCATTCCCCACCGCGCGCTGATCGGCAACCTGAGCGGCTTTGTCTGCAGCCAGAACTGGTTCGGCTTTGACGGCAAGCGCAATGAAACGTCCAGCGCCGTGTTCTGGAGCCCGGCCGACTGGGCCTGGACCGGCGGGCTGATGGACGCACTGCTGCCCACGCTGTACTTTGGCCAGCCCATCGTGGGCTGCAATGGCCGCTTCAGCCCGGAGCTGGCGTTCACGCTCATGCAGCAGCATGGGGTGACGCACACATTCCTGTTCCCCACGGCGCTCAAGGCCATGATGAAGGCCTACCCCAAGCCGGGCAAGCAGTTCAAGCTGAAGCTGCAGGCCATGATGAGCGCGGGCGAGGCGGTGGGCGACGCGGTCTTCGCCTATTGCCGCGACGAGCTGGGCGTGCTGGTGAACGAGATGTTTGGCCAGACCGAGATCAACTACGTCGTCGGTAACTGCACGAAGTACTGGCCAGCCAAGCCGGGCAGCATGGGGCGGGGCTACCCGGGGCACAACGTGAAGGTGATCGACGACGACGGCAACGAGTGCGCGGTGGGGGTGCCGGGTGACGTGGCCGTGAACCGCCTTGACGTCCACGGCGACCCCGACCCGATTTTCTTTCTGGGCTACTGGAAGAACGACGGCGCGACGCGCGGCAAGTACACCGGCGACTGGTGCCGCACCGGTGACGTGGCCGTGCGCGACGCCGATGGTTACCTCTGGTACCAGGGCCGCGCCGACGATGTGTTCAAGGCTGCTGGCTACCGCATCGGCCCTGGCGAGATCGAGAACTGTCTGGTCAAGCACCCGGCTGTGGCGAATGCGGCGGTCGTGCCCAAGCCGGATCGGGAGCGGGGTGCGTTGGTGAAGGCGTATGTCGTACTGGCTGCCGGTCACGTGGGCAGCGATGCACTGGTTGCGGAGCTGCAGGTGCATGTGAAGGGCAAGCTGGCACCGTACGAATACCCGAAGGAGATCGAGTTCATCGACTCCCTGCCGATGACCACCACTGGCAAGGTCCAGCGGCGTGTGTTGCGGTTGCGTGAGGAAGAGCGGTTCAAAGCCATGTCCTGACTCTCCGGCCCGCGGGTCGGCGGCGACGGAGCCCTGCTCCGCGAATGTCCCCCGGACCGGCTGCGCCGGTCCTCCTCCTTTATTTCGCTGCGCAGGGCACCATCACCACCGACCCGCTACGCTGTGGCAGGCGTGCAAAAGGAACGCCAACGCTTTAAAGGGTTAACCCGAGAGGCCTTCGCGTTTATCCTCCCTATCAAAAACCATGATTGGCGGGGTAGGGGTGTGGCCGGTACATTGCAGGCGTTCGATAACGAAACTGCAGGAGACAAGCATGCCGAACCGCCACGCCATCCGCGCCCTGACGCTGGGCCTCATGACCGCATTTGCCGCTGCCCATGCCGGCACCGTGTCGGTGGTGACATCGTTCCCCAAGGAGCTGACCGAAGCCTACAAAAAGGCGTTCGAGGCCCGCAACCCCGGCATCAAGATCGAAATCCTCAACAAGAACACGACCGCCAGCATCGCCTACATCAAGGAACTGCCGGCCGGCCAGCGCCCCGACGTCATGTGGGCGTCGGCCCCCGATGCGTTCGAGGTGCTGGCGCGCGACAAACTGTTGCAGCCCGCGCCCGAGGTCAAGAACGCGCAGGCCCCGGCCAAGATCGGCAACTACCCGATCAACGACCCCGAGAACATGTACTACGGCCAGGCGCTGGCCGGCTACGGCCTGATGTGGAACACGCGCTACATGAACGCGCACAAGGTGCCCGCGCCGAAGGAATGGGCCGACCTGATCAAGCCCGAATACTTCGGCCACGTGTCGATCTCGTCGCCGTCGCGCTCCGGCACGACCCACCTCACGGTCGAGACGATCCTGCAGGGCGAAGGCTGGGAAAAGGGCTGGGCGCAGATGCTGCAGATCGCGGGCAACTGCGCGGCCGTGACCGACCGCAGCTTTGCGGTGCCCGACGGCGTCAACAACGGCCAGTACGGCGTGGGCATCGTGATCGACTTCTTTGGTCTTGCGGGCAAGTACTCGGGCTTCCCGGTCGAGTTCCACTACCCCAACGTCACCGCCGTGGTGCCGGCCAACATCGCGCTGGTCGCGGGCGCCAAGAACCATGACGAGGCCAGGAAGTTCATCAGCTTCACGCTGTCGCGCGAAGGCCAGGAACTGCTGTTCGACCCCAAGATCAGCCGCCTGCCCATCCTGCCCAACGCGAACTTCGGCGCCAAGGTGCCCGCCGGCTACCCCGACGCGCACGAGATCGCCAAGCGGGCCAAGGTGCAGTTCGACTCGCACCTGTCCAGCGACCGCTACCAGGTCGTGGTGAGCCTGTTCGACCAGATGGTGACCTTCCGCCTGAAGGACCTGCAGGCCGCCACCAAGGCCATCCACGACGCCGAGCGCAAGCTGAAAGCCAAGCCCAATGCACAAGCCGCCGACCTGCTCAAGCAGGCGCGCAGCTACGCGTATTCGCCGCTGGTGTCGGACAGCATGATCAAGGACGCCGCGTTCCTGGAGCTGTTCCGCAAGAACAAGAAGGACGTCGAGGTCGCCAAGAAGCTCACCGGGCTGGAAGACCTGTGGAGCTCCAAGGCCAAGTCCAACTACGACAAGGCGCGCGACCTGGCCAACCAGGCGTCGTCGCTCATCAAGTAAGCCGCCGCGGCCCCCGCCGGTGCGCCACAGGGGCGCGCCGGCCTTCAGATAAGAGAAAGCAAAACACATGTCTGCTGTCATGACAGAACCCGTCACGCCTGTCGCCCGCACGCGGCCGCCCATCGCCTGGGGTCCCTGGGTCCTGGCGGGCCTGGTGCTCGCGTTCCTGGGCGTGTTCCTGCTGCTGCCGGTGGGGCAGGTGATTTACACCGCCTTCGTCACCGAGACCGGCGCGCCCACGCTGGGGCATTTCCAGAACTTCTTCGGGCAGTCGCTGCTGCGCGAGTCGTTCCTGAACAGCCTGGTCGTGGCGCTGGCGTCGGTGTTCTTCGCGTCGGTCATTGCCATTCCGCTCGCGTACCTGACGGTGCGTTTCGAGTTCCGCGGGGCGCTGTTGATCCAGACGCTGGGCGTGTTGCCGCTGATCATGCCGCCGTTCGTGGGGGCGGTTGCGCTGCAGCTGATCTTCGGGCGCAGCGGCTCGGTCAACCTGATCCTGAACGACTGGTTCGGCTTCGGCATTCCGCTCATGGACGGGCTGGTCGGCGTGACCTTCGTCGAAAGCATCCACTACTTTCCGTTCATCCTGCTGAATCTGGTGGCGGCCATGCGCAACATCGACGGCGCGATGGAAGAGTCGGCCATGAACCTGGGCGCCAAGGGCTGGCGGCTGTTCTGGCGCGTGATCTTCCCGCTGTCGCTGCCGGGCTACCTGGCGGGCGCGGCGCTGGTGTTCGTGAAGGTGTTTGACGACCTGGGCACGCCGCTGGTCATGGGCGTGACCAACATGCTGGCGCCGCAGGCCTACCTGCGCATCACCTCGGTCGGCATCGAGGACCCGCTGGGCTACGTCATCAGCGTGATCATGATCGCGTTCTCGATCCTGGCGCTGTGGATGGCCGCGCGTGTCATGAAGGGCAAGGACTATTCCACGCTACAAAAGGGCGGCAATTCGCTGCAGCGGCGCCACCTGCGCGGCTGGGAATCGGTGCTGGCCTATGGCTGGATCGTGTTCGTGCTGCTGGTCACGCTGGCGCCGCACATCGGCATCCTGCTCATGTCGTTCAGTAAGGTGTGGAGCTTCTCGGTCCTGCCCGACAGCTACACGCTGGCCCACTACGGCACGGTGTTCGGCGACTCGCAGCTCATGATCTACAACACGCTGAAATACTGCCTGCTGGCCGCGGGGCTGGACGTGCTGCTGGGCACAGCCATCGCGTACCTGATCTACCGCACGCAGTTGCCGGCGCGCCAGTGGCTGGACTACCTGGCGTCGGTCGCGCTGGCCATTCCCGGGCTGGTGCTGGCCATCGGCTACCTGCGCCTGTTCAAGGGTGTGAACGTGCCGTTCACCGACACGCCCATGGTGGCGACCTGGTTCCTCATCATGATCGCCTATGCCGTGCGGCGGCTGCCCTATGCGTTGCGGTCCTGCATGGCGGCGCTGCAGCAGGTGCACATCTCGCTGGAAGAGGCCGCCAACAGCCTGGGCGCCGGCAAGATCAGCACGGTGCGGCGCGTGATGGTGCCGCTGATGATGGGCGGCATCCTGGCGGGCTTCGTCACGAGCTTCATCACCGCGGCGGTGGAGCTGTCGGCCACCATCCTGCTCACGTCGGCGCAGAGCCAGGCGCCCATGAGCTACGGCATCTACCTGTACATGCAGAGCGTGTCCGGCCGCGGGCCCGGCGCCGCCCTGGGCGTGATCGCCGTGGTGGTGGTCGCGATCGGCACCTACCTGTCGCACCGCGTGATCGAGAAGTCGCGCGAGCCCGTGCGCCAAGCCAAGGATTGAAGAGAAAGCACACAACATGAACCTCAACAAAGTTTCCCTCGAAGCCCGCCACATCAGCCTGAGCTACGGTCCGGTCGAGGTGCTGAAAGACGTGAACATCCGCATCGAGCCGGGCGAGTTCTTTGCGCTGCTGGGCCCGTCGGGCTCGGGCAAGTCCACGCTGCTGCGCCTGATCGCGGGCTTCAACCAGCACCAGCGCGGCGAGCTGCTGATCGACGGCAAGGACATCACCGGCACGCCGCCGCACCTGCGCAACGTGGGCATGGTGTTCCAGAACTACGCGCTGTGGCCGCACATGACGGTGTGGGACAACGTGGCGTTCGGCCTGGTGGAGCGGCGCGAGACGAAAGACGCGATCCGGCGCAAGGTCGGCGCCGCACTGGAACTGGTGGGCCTGGCGCAGTACGCCGACCGCCGGCCCAGCCAGCTGTCGGGCGGCCAGCAGCAGCGCGTGGCGCTGGCGCGCACCGTGGTGATTGAGCCCAAGCTCCTGCTGCTGGACGAGCCGCTGTCCAACCTGGACAAGAACCTGCGCGTGCAGATGCGTGAAGAACTCAAGAACCTGCAGCGAACGCTGGGTCTGACGACCATCTTCGTCACGCACGACCAGGAAGAAGCCATGACCACGGCCGACCGCATGGCCGTGCTGGACCACGGCGTGCTGCAGCAGGTGGGCACGGCCGCGGCGCTGTTCGACTTTCCGGCGAATCGCTTCGTCGCGGGCTTCGTCGGCACGGCCAACCTGGTGGACGGCAAGGTCACGCATGTGAACGGAGAGACGCTGACCTTCCAGGCCGACGGCGTGGGCGTGATGGTGCTGCCCTGCAACAGCGAGACGCCGGGCGTCGGTCCGGCCACCATGGCGTTCCGTCCGCACACGGTCAACATCCGTGTGCGCGACGAGCACGTGGACGCGTCGCGCACCTGGCTGGACGGCAAGGTGGAAAGCTCGGAATTTCTGGGCGAATCGTCCCGCTACCGCGTGCGCGTGGGCGAGAAGGTCATCGTCGCCAACCAGGCGCACTACTCCGGGCTGTCGCTGTTCCAGCCCGGCGCCGAGGTGCGGCTGGGCGTGGAGTCCACGCAGGTCCGCTTCCTCACGCACTGACGCGCTGAACGCGAATGGAGATCTACCAGCTGCGCGCCTTCGTCACAGTGGCCAAGATCGGCCACCTGACACGCGCCGCCGAAGCGCTGCACGTCACCCAGCCGGCCGTCACCGGCCAGATCAAGGCGCTGGAGGAAGAGCTGGGCATTGCGCTGTTCGACCGGCGGCCCGGCCGCATCGCGCTCACGCGCGCGGGCGAGCGCCTGTTGCCCGAGGCCGAGAAAGTGCTGGCCGCCGCCGGGTCCCTGCTGGGCCAGGCGCGCGAGCTGCAGGGCGAGGTGTCGGGCTCGCTCGTGATCGGCACCGTGGGCGACCCCGATTCGTTGCGGCTGGGCTCGCTGCTGGGCGGGCTGGTCAGCGCGTTGCCGCTGCTGGAGATCAAGACGCGCTCGGGCGACGCCGAGGCGCTGCGTGAAGCGGTGGCCACGTCGACGCTGGGCGCGTCGTTCTACATCGGCCCCAACATTCCGCGTGACGTGAACGGGCTGCCGCTGCAGACGCTGCACTACCGCATTGCCGCACCGTTCTCGTTCAGCCACCAGGTGCTGCACGCGGGCTGGCGCGAGATCGCCGACATGCCGTGGATCGGCGCGCCGCACGCGAGCCACGCGCAGAGCCTGCTGCGCGACCTGTTTTCGCGCCAGGGCCTCTTGCCCAATATCGTGCTGGAGTCCGACGACGCGTCGGCGCCGCACAGCCTGGTGCGCGCGGGCCTGGGCCTGGCGCTGCTGCGCGAAGACGTGGCCGTGCCCGCGGCCGAGCGCGACGAGGTCGTGATCTGGCCGCACACGCGCGTAGCCGCGATGCTGAGCTTCATCTACCCCAAGACGTCGGAGCACGACCCGGCGATCGTGGCCGCGCTGTCGGTGCTGCGCGGGGTGTGGGGACTGGCGCCGCGCTGACGCCGGATCGACGCCGTAAACTGGACGGATGAACACCGTCCAACTGGGCCAAAGCGGCCTGCACGTCACCCCCATCTGCCTGGGCACCATGACCTTTGGTGAACAGGTCGATGAGCCCACCGCCCACGCCATCCTGAACCGCTCGGTGGAGCGCGGCGTCACCTTCATCGACACGGCCGAGATGTACGCCGTGCCCGCCACGCAAAAGACGTACGGCGTGACCGAAACCATCATCGGCAACTGGTTCGCCTGCACACCGGGCGCGCGCCAGAAGACCGTGCTGGCCACCAAGGTCGCGGGCCCGTCGCGCGGCATGCCCTGGGTGCGCGAAGGCGCCGGCATGACGGCGGCGGACATCACGGCGTCGTGCCACGCGTCGCTCAAGCGGCTGCAGACGGACGTGATCGACCTGTACCAGATCCACTGGCCCGAGCGGCACGTGCCGGCCTTTGGCATGCAGTACTACGACCCGACGAAGGAAAAGTCCGAAACCTCCATCCACGAGCAGCTGCAGGCGCTGGGCGCGCTGGTCAAGGCGGGCAAGGTCCGCGCCATCGGCCTGTCCAACGAGACCCCGTACGGCGTGCATGAATTCGTGCGCCTGGCCGAACAGCACGGCCTGCCGCGCGTGGCCAGCACACAGAACGTGTACTGCCTGGTCAGCCGTGCCGTGGACAACGCGCTGGACGAAAGCCTGCACCGCCTGGGCGTGTCGCTGCTGGCGTATTCGCCGCTGGGCTTTGGCCTGCTGACGGGCAAGTACGACGCCAGCGGGACGGAGGGGCCGGGCGCGCCCATGGATGCCCGCATCGCCAAATTCGAATCCGTGCGCAAGCAGCGCTGGGGCCGCCCCGACGCGCTGGCCGCCGCCCGCCGCTACAACGCCCTGGCGCGCGAGCACGGCCTGACGCCCGCGCAGATGGCGCTGGCCTTCTGCTACACCAGCTGGCGCGTGGCCAGCACCATCATCGGCGTGACGTCGGTGGCGCAGCTGGACGAGAACCTGGACGCCTGGGGCACGACGCTGTCGCCCGAGCTGCTGGCCGCGATCGACGCCATCCGCTGGGAGATGCGGGACCCCGCCCACTAACCAAGCCCTGCGCATCCGGCCATGGCCAAAAAAGACCACGTCAGCGAAACCCCTGCCACGGCGCTGCTGCGCCAGCACAAGGTCGCGTTCACCGAGCACCCGTACGAATACCTGGAACACGGCGGCGCGCAGCACAGCGCGGCCGTGCTGGGGTTCGACCCGTTCACCGTCGTGAAAACGCTGGTCATGGAGGACGACAAGGCCAAGCCCCTGCTCGTGCTGATGCACGGCAACCGCACCGTGTCCACCAAGAACCTGGCGCGCCAGATCGGCGTGAAATCGGTGGCCCCGTGCAAGCCCGACGTGGCCAACCGCCACAGCGGCTATCTGGTGGGCGGCACGTCGCCGTTCGGCACGCGGCGCGACATGCCGGTCTATATCGAAGAGACCATCCTCGCGCTGCCGCGCATCGCCATCAATGGCGGGCGCCGTGGCTACCTGATCGGCATCGACCCGCAGGTCTGCGTGCAACTGCTGGGGGCCAAGCCGGTGCAGTGCGCGCTGGCAGAATAGCGCGGTCGTTTCTGGAGACAACGTTTTGCAATCCGTCTACCCGTTCCTGGCCGCCGTCGTGGCCTACCTGCTGGGCTCGCTGTCGTTCGCCGTCATCGTGAGCCGCGTCATGGGCCTGCAGGACCCGCGCACCTTCGGCAGCAAGAACCCTGGCGCCACCAACGTGCTGCGCTCGGGCAGCAAGGCCGCCGCCATCGTCACGCTGCTGCTGGACGCCGTCAAGGGCTGGTTGCCCGTGGTGCTGGTGCGCTGGTTCGGCAAGCCCTATGGCCTGGAGGACGGCACGGTCGCCATGGTGGCCGTGGCCGCGTTCGTCGGTCATCTGTGGCCCGTGTTCTTCAGGTTCAAGGGCGGCAAGGGCGTGGCGACCTTCATCGGCGTGGTGTTCGGCATTGACCTGGTGCTGGGGCTGGCGGTGGGGGCCACGTGGCTGATCATCGCGTTCTTCCTGCGGTATTCGTCGGTGGCGTCCATGGCCAGCGCCGTGTTCGCGCCGGTGTACTACCTGTTCGGCGACCGCATCCAGTGGTACGCTGAAAAGCCGGTGCTGTTCGCGCTGTTCATCATGGCGCTGATCCTGATCGTGCGCCACCGCGAGAACATCAACCGCCTGTTGCAGGGCAATGAATCCAGACTGGGGAAAAAATCATGAGCGACATCCAGCGTTTTCATGTGGGCGTGCGGCTGAGCGAAATGGCCGTGCACAAGGGCACCGTCTACCTGGCCGGCCAGGTGCCCGACGACCCCACCAAGGACATCGCCGGCCAGACGGCCGAGGTGCTGGCCAACATCGACAAGCTGCTGGCCGAGGCCGGCACCGACAAGAGCCGCATCCTCATGGCGCAGATCTTCCTGGCCGACCTGGTGGACTTTCCCGCCATGAACGCCGTGTGGGACGCCTGGGTGGTGGCCGGCCAGACGCCGCCGCGCGCCACGGTGCAGGCCAAACTGGCGCGGCCCGAATGGAAGATCGAAGTGGTGGTGACCGCGGCCGTCTGAGCCGCCCCCCTCAACCGGCGCCCTGGCGCCATTCACCCGGCGTCATGCCATGCTGCTGGCGAAAGCGCCGGTAGAACGTGGACGCGTCGCTGAAGCCCACCGCCAGGCCTACGTCCACCGCGCTCAGGTGGCTGTGGGCCGGGTCGCGCAGCAGGGCGCAGGCACGGGCCAGCCGCACGCGCATGACGTGGCCGTGCAAGGTCGTGTCGGCCATCTCGAACAGCTGGTGCAGCGTGCGTGGTGACAGCGCGAGTTCGCGCGCCAGCCGCTGCGCGCCCATGCCGGGGTCGTGCGCATGCAGCTCCACATGGCGCATGACCTGCTGCAGCAGCGCGCGCCGGCGCGCCAGCGGCCCGTGCTCGCGCAGCTCCGGCGTGGCGCCCGCTGCGTGGGCCACCAGCGTGCACAGGGTCTGTGTCGCCTGGTCCAGCGCCGCGGGCGACAGCGCCTGTTCGTTGCGCAGCAGCGCGTCCAGCCAGCTGGCGATCAGCTCGCGGTCGCCGTTGCCACGGTTCAGCTTGACCATGGGCAGCCCGCCCGCGCCCAGCGCCAGCAGCGGCGCGAGCCGGGCGCGGTTCACGCGCCAGATGCGCAGGTCGAATTCGCCTTCGGTCCCCGTGGCGAAGGCCAGGTTGGGGTCGGCAATGATCATGTCGCCGGCCTGTGCCACCTGGCGCGTGTGCCCCTGCTCGAACCAGCATTGCCCGGCCCGCTGGAAATACACGTAGTAGTCGGTGGCCGGCTGGCGGGCAATGTCGCGGTCGCTGCGACGCACCACGTGCCGGTCGCAGCGGATGTCGGTCACGTCCAGCGCGCCAAGGTGGCGGCGCGCGATGCGCCCATGAAACGGCGCGGACCCGTCGCGCTGCAGCGTGAGCGCGTACACGTGCTGCGCGCAGGCTTCGCGCCAGTGTTCAAAACGCTGCGCGGGGGCGTAGGCGTCGGTGGACCATTCGATAACCATCTGTCGGGTATCCCTGTGTCATTTATTTCACAGAAACGGCAAAAACGGCGCACTTTGATGCAAACGCGCGCGAAATGCAAATGCCCGGCGCACGCATTGCCAAGACGGGCGAGGGCGCTGCGCGGATCATTCGCGCCCTGCAGCAGGCCCGCCAGTGTGCCCGCGCTGCCCGCACAGGTCTGTCACCTGTGCGCTGCGAAAAGCCCCGTTCCGCCATGTCCAACCCATCCACCATCCCTGTCCTCATCGCCGACGACCATGCGCTCGTGCGCGACGGCATGCGCAGCCTGGCCGCCAGCGTGCTGGGCGACGTGCAGTGCATCGAGGCCGCCGACGCCGACGCGCTCATGCAGGCCGCCGCCGGTGAACCGCGCCCGCATCTGGCCCTGGTCGACCTGAACATGCCCGGCATGGAAAAGGGCTTTCGCCTGGCCGAGCTGGCGCGCCGCCATCCTGCGCTGCCGGTGGTGGTCATATCGGCCCTGACCTCGCCCGACGTGGTGCGCCGCACGCTGGCGCTGCCCAACGTGCATGCCTTCGTCCCCAAAAGCGCGCCGTCCGACCAGCTGTGCGATGCCATTGCCGCGGCGCTGCGCGGCGAGAGGCTGCCGTTCGCCACGCAGCGCCTGTCGGACACCCGGCGGCCCGACGTGGTGCTGACCCCGCGCATGGAGGAAGTGCGCCAGCTGCTGCGCCAGGGCATGAGCAACAAGCGCATCGCCAGCCAGCTGGGCCTGAGCGAAGGGACCGTGAAAAACTACATGAGCGAAATCTTCCGCGCGCTGAACGTGAGCAACCGCACCCAGGCCGCGCAGATGGACGCCGACACGCTGTGACGGCCGCAGCGTCCGCCCCGGGTCCCGCCATCACGGAACGCCCCGACCCCGAGGACAGCGCCCACACCGCGCTGTCGCTGTGGGCGCTGCGCGCCTGCGAGCTGCTGTGCGTGCTGATGTTCTCCACGGCCATCCCCTGGCAGCAGGTGGCCGCGTGGTTCGCGGTCATCGCGGGGCTGAGCGTGCTGCGCTGGTGGCATGTGAACAGGCCGTCGTTCCGCGCCAGCCCCACCTGGCGGCGCCGGCAGGTGTACCGCATCTACATGTGGGTGCTGATGACCTACGTGGGCAGCGCCTGCTGGTTCCTGTACGTGCCGGGCAACCTGCCGATCCAGGCCGTGCTCATGAGCTACCTGCTGGGCAACGCGACGCTGGTGGCCGTGCGGCTGACCGGCGACGTCATGCGCACCACCATTGCGCTGGTGCTGGCGGTGCTGCCCACGTCGCTGCGTTTCATCGTCGAAGGCGCGCAGCACAGCAGCCTGCTGTTGATGATGGGCGTCGGCGGCCTGCTGATGACCGTGACCATGGTGTTCCTGTCGCGCGCGCAGGAAAGCAATGTCAGGCACCAGTACGACCAGCGGCGCCGGGCCGAGGCTGCGGCCAACGCGCTGGCCGCCATGGGCCTGAGCAAATCGCGGTTCTTTGCCGCGGTGAGCCACGACCTGCGCCAGCCCGTGCATGCGATGGGGCTGTACCTGGGGCCGCTCGCGCGGCTGGCCCAGGCCACGCAGGACCGCCAGGCGCACAAGGCGGTGGAGGGCATACGCCAGTCGTGGCGGGCGCTGGACGACCTGCTGTCGCAGGTGCTGGACCTGACGCGCATGGACTCGGGCGTGGTGCAGGCCGACCTGCGGCCCACCGAACTGGCGCCGCTGGTGGCCAGCCTGGTCACGCAGCACAGCGCGGTGGCCGAGGCGGCGGGCGTGCGCATCGTGGCGCTGGTGCGGCCGGGCGCCTGGGCGCTGGCCGACGGGCTGATGCTGCAGCGCGTGCTGTCCAACCTGCTGGACAACGCCATCAAGTTTTCGCCGCCGGGCACGACCGTGGCCGTGGTGCTGCGGCGCGGCGCGCGCCAGTGGCGCCTGCAGGTGCGCGACGCCGGTATGGGCATCGCCGCCCATGCGCAGCAGCGCATCTTCGAGGAGTTTGTCCAGGTGGACAACGACGCGCGCGACCGCCGCCGCGGCCTGGGGCTGGGCCTGGCGATTGCGCGGCGCTTTGTGCTGCTGATGAACGGCGACATCACCGTGCAGTCCGCGCCAGGGCGCGGCACCACCATGACCGTGACCCTGCCGCGCGCCGCCACCCCCGTGGACGTGCTGCTGGACCCGGTGCAGCCCGAACCCGACCGTCATGTGCAGCGGCCGGTGCACTATGTCGAATCGGCACCCGCTGAGCTCATGCCGCATCCAGACGAAGCGACCCAGCCGGTGCTGGCCCTGCGTGAGGTGCTGCTCGTTGAAGACGATTCACTGGTGGCCGCCGCCACGCGGCAACTGCTGCGGTCCTGGGGCCTGCAGGTGCGCCATGTGGAGACCGCCGCCGAGGCCATGCGCGACATTCACTTCGGAGACATCGCCATCTGCGACGCCCGTCTGCCACATGGCGCGTCGGGCCTGGACGTGGCGCTGGCGCTGCGCAGGCAGGGCAAGAAGGTGATTTTGATCAGCGGCGAAACCAATGCGGCATTGCGCGATGCGGCGCAAGCGCATGCGGTACGGCTGCTGACCAAGCCGGTAAGTGCGTCGACCTTGCTGGCTGTGTTGCAGAAGCTCTGACCTGTCTTGCTCCCTCTCCCTCTGGGAGAGGGCAGGGGTGAGGGCGCGCAGCGGGCTCGTTTTTCGTGACGTCTCTCCTGGCACCTCGCGGCAAAGCCACGTGGGCGGTGTGCGGGGCTGGGGGCTTCACTGTGACGGTGCCCTGCGGCGACTTCCCTGTGCTGCTCAGGGATCGGTCGCACCGCAGAACTCACTGCATTGCGCTTCGCTCCATTCCGTTCAAACAGCTGCGGTGAGTCAGAGCACGAAGCGCGCTGCGCGCGCCGACACTCACCCTTGCGCTGCTCGGCGTCACAGAGGCGCCCCCAGCCCCGCACACCGCCCACGTGGCTTTGCAGTGACATTGGGGCGCGCCACCGGTGGCCTGCCGCGAAGCAGCGAGCGATACAACACGCACGTCAGTAAAGACACATGACTAACTTCACCTGTCCGCAAACCGTCTGCCTCCCTACATTCGCTCCCATTGCAGCGAAGGAGTGCAGACATGAGCTACCAGTTCTCTCCCGAAACGACGTTTCCCGACGTCATGAAAGCGCAGGCCCCCGCGGCCACGCCGCGCCGCGCCGGCCGCTTTGCGCCCACGCCCGGCCTGCGCGTGGTGCGGGCGTTCTACGGCGTGCTGTGCCGCGTGGCGCCCGCGCTCGCCGCGTACCTGGCCTACGGTCAGCTGGCCACCCCCGCACGCAACGCGCCGCGTGACTGGCACCTGGGCCTGCGCCGCCAGGCCGTGGCGCGTCGCCTGCCGTTTGGTGGCGGCGAGCTGTCGGTGCTGGAATGGGGCAAGGGGCCCACCGTGCTGCTGGTGCACGGCTGGGCGTCGCATGCCACGCACATGGGCCGCATGGTGGGGCCGCTGGTGGGCGCGGGCTTTCGCGTGGTGGCGTTCGACGCGCCGGCCCATGGTGACTCCACGGGCGACGCGACCGACATGGTGCAGTTCGCGTCCGCCATCGCCGCCGTCGCGGCGGACGTGGGGCCGCTGCACGCGGTGGTGGGCCATTCGTTTGGCGCGGCCATGGCGCTGTATGCCGCGCGCGACTGGGGCGTGCAGCCCGGGCGCATGGTGCTGTTCAGTTCGTTCGACCACTGCAACTGGTTCATCGACGCATTCGGCCAGCACGTGGGCCTGACCGGCGACGTGCTGCAGCGCGTGCGCCAGCGCCTGGTGCGCCTGTATGGCGGGCGGCTGGACTGGTCGCGCATGTCGGTGGTGGACATGGCGCGCGCGGCCGACTTTCCCGCGCTGCTCGTGCACGACGAGGACGACGAGGAAATCCCCTTCGAACACGCGCTGGCCCTGGCCGCCGCCATGCCGCGCGGCGAGCTGCGCCGCACGCGCGGTTACGGCCACCACCTGGTGCTGCGCAGCGCGGGCGTGATCGACCAGGTCGTGCAGTTCGTGGCGAGCAGGGGGGACTGACATGCAGCCCGACAACGTTCGCGCCGGGCGCGGCCTGGCGTTCGTGCTGGGCAGCGGCGGCGTTCGCAGCGTGGCTGCCCTGGGCATTGCGCAGCGGCTGGCGCAGGAGGGCATCCGCCCCGACCTGCTGGCCGGCTGCAGCTCGGGCGCGCTGTTCGGCGCCACCATCGCCATGGGGCTTGACAGCGACGAGGCGCTGCGCCTGGCCACCCACCTGTGGTCGCAGGAGCTGACGCAGCAGCGGCGCTGGCGCGCCTATGTGCAGATGATCCTGCCCCGGCTGACCGGCTTTGGCGCGGGCTTTGCCATGCGCGACGACGCGCTGATCGCCCGGCGCGTGGGCGCGGCGTTTGGCGACGCGCGGCTGGAACAGCTGCCCACGCCGCTGCGCGTGGCGGCCACCAGCGCCACCACGGGCCGGCCCGTGGTGCTCACGCGCGGGCGCGTGACCGACGCACTGCGCGCCAGCATGGCCGTGCCCATCATCTTTCCCAGCGTGGAGATCGACGGCCAGCGGCTGGTGGACGGCGTGCTGTCCGACCCGCTGCCCATCGCCGCCGCGCCCGAAGCCGCCGTGGTGCTCACGCTGGGCTTCACGGGCGACATGCCGCGCCGCGTGGACCGGCTGTCGCGCCTGGTCGCGCAGACCAGCACCACGCTCATCAACAACCTCATGCACGCGCGCATGGCCGCCGCGCAGGCGGCCGGCCAGCAGGTCGTGGCCATCGACCTGGCGCTGGACCGCCACGTGGGCCTGTGGGACACGTCGGCCATGCCGTACCTGTTCGACGCGGGCCGCCGTGCGGCTGAAGCCGCGCTGCCGCGCATCACCACGGCGCTGGAGCGCCAGGCCCCGCCGCCGCGCCGGCGCCTGCCCGTCACGCCGTCCACGGCGTTTGCTTTCTCAACCCCGGACTGAATGTTTTCTCCGACCTCACAACGCATCCAACGCATGACCCCTACCTCCACCCACACCGGGCAGTACGCCAAATGCATCGCCGCGTCCCGGCGCATCCGCTGGGACATCGACGCCGATGTGATCCGCGGCCGCGAATTCGACTTCTCAAAACCCTTCCTGCCCGACGGGCTGTCGCAGGTCAGCCGGCTCGACTTCCTGTCGCCCGCCGAGCAGGTGCGCCTGAGCCAGGTGCAGGGCCGCACCTACGCCAACATGTTCGGGCTGGTGGAGCGCTTCATCGCCATCAAGATGCTGGACCTCACGCGCAGCCACGCGTACGGCGACCAGGTGGCGGTGGAAGCGCTGGTGCGCATGACCGACGAGGAGCTGAAGCACCAGGAGCTGTTCCGCCGCATCGAGCGCATGGCGGCTGCTGGCATGCATGACGGCTACCAGTTCCGCCCCACGGCCAACGCCGTGGCCGCGCAGGTGCTGCAGGCGTCCACCTGGGCCGTGCTGGCGCTGACCTGCCACATCGAGATCTTCACCCAGGTGCACTACCGCCTGAGCATCGAGCCCGACGAAGGCATCTGTGATCTGTACAAGGACGTGTTCCTGTACCACTGGCGCGAAGAGTCCCAGCACGCGCTGCTGGACGAGCTGGAGTGGGAGCGCGAGAACCTGCGCATCGGCCCCGTCGAGCGCGACGCGGCAGTGGACGACCTGATCGCCCTGGTGGGCGCGGTGGACGGCATCGTGCAGCAGCAGGCCGTGGACGACGCCACGTACTTCATCACCACCGCGGACCGCGGCTTCACCCAGGCGCAGGTGGACGCGATCGGCGCGGGGCTGCTTGCCGCGTACCGGTGGCAATACATCGTCTCGGGCGTGAAGGAGCCGCGCTTTGCACGCGCGCTGGCGCTCATGGTCACCACCGACCAGATGAAGCGCATCCAGACCGCCCTGCAACCCCTGATGGCCTGAAACACATCCAACCACACGAACCAACCACACGACGGAGGATTTCCATGAACAATCGATTGACCGCGAGCGCGGTAACGGTGGCTGCCAGCCTGCTGCTGGCGGCCTGCGGAGGCGGCGGGGCCGGCGGAACGGGCGCGGGGCCGGGCGGCCCGCTGTCGGCCGAGCTCGCCGGTGGTGAGAAGTCCGCCCGCATGAGCGCCATGGCCATGCCGGCGGCCGAGGTGCCCACGGTGGCGCTGACCATTGCCGTGACCGGCGGGCAGGGCCGCGTGTATTCCGTGCCCGGCGGCGTGGACTGCGACAACACCACCAGCTGCGTGGGCCAGGTGCCCCAGGGCCGCACCGTGAGCCTGCGCGCCGTGCCCGCGCCCGGCTTTGCGTTCGACCGGTGGGAGGCTAACGGCATCTGCTCGGACTTCATAAGCTGCAACGTCACGCTGACCAGCCCGCGCACGGTCACGGCCCGCTTCGTGCCCGTGGACCCGCTGGCCGCCTGCAACGTCACGCGCCAGAACGCGGCGGCGCCCGTCATTTCGGCCACGCGGCCCAAGGTGCTGCTGTCCAACGCCGAGCTCAAGGCCTGCCTGCAGGACAAATACGCGCGCGGCACGCCCGAGGTCATGCGCCTGAAATCGCTGGTGGACACCGTGGTGGCCGGCGGCAACCCGTACAACTTCTCGCCGTGGTTTGCGGCGCTGGTGTTCCAGATGTCGGGCGACGTGCGTTACCGCGACGTGGCCATTGCGCGCATGGACGCCATCGTGGCGTCCGAAGAGGCGCTGATCGCCAGCGGCACCTACCCCGCCGTGCACCGCAACAGCTACCTGGAAGTGGACTGGTACCTCACCAACCTGTCGCGCGTGTACGACTGGGCCCATGACGGCCTGACCGAGCAGCAGAAGGCCCGCTGGATCGCCTATGGCAACCAGGCGATGTGGAACGTGTGGAAGGCGCCCGGCAACGCCACCACCGGCATGGACGCGCAGTGGGGCGGCCGCACCCACCACTGGAGCGGCTGGGCCACCGACAACCCGGCCAACAACTACTGGCGGCATTTTGCCAACGCCGGCATGCACCTGGGCCTGGCCACGCACGGTGACAACCCGCAGGCGCAGGAATGGCTGGACATCTTCCGCAACCAGAAGATCGAACGCGACCTGCTGCCGGTGCTGAACAACAAGGTGCAGGGCGGCGGCTCCACCGAAGGCACGGGCTATGGCGTGTCCACCCGCACGCTGTGGGCGATCTACGACACCTGGGAGCGCTCCACGGGCGAACGCCTGGCCGACAAGACGCCGCACACGCTGGCGTCCATCGCGCATGAAATCCACACCACCATGCCCACGCTGGACCGGCGTGCGGTGGTGGGTGACTCCACCCGCAGCGTCACGGGCGAGCTGCACGACTACAACCGCGAATACCTGCAGCAGCTGATCGCGCTGTACCCGGGCGAGCGGCTGGCCGGCGTGGCCCGCAACGTGGTCAACAACACCAGCGTGCCGCGCATGCGCTATGACTACGACTACTACGCCGACGTGCTGTACGGGCTGCCCCGCACGCAGACCACGCCCGAAGTGGACCGCTCGGCCCTGTCCACCGCCTACTGGGGCGAGGGCACGGGCAACTTCATGATGCGTTCCGACTGGAAGACGGACGCGACCTACGCCCACTTCCAGTGCGGCCGCTACGACGAAAGCCACGCCCACGCGGACCATGGCAGCTTCATGATCTTCAGGAACGACTGGCTGGCGTATGACTCGCTGCAGCGTTCGCTGTCGGGCACCGAACAGTTCATGTCGCTGCACAACCTGGTGCGCCTGAACATGCCCGACGGCATGGAGGTGTCGATGATGCCCAACACGCAGCCCTGCCGCGTGATGGCGCTGGCCGACAACACCCGCTACAGCTACATGGCGGCGGACCTCACGCCCGTGTACAGCTGGCGCCATGGCGACTATGCCCGCCACCAGAACAAGCAGAACGACCGCGTGAAAAAAGTGCAGCGCGAGTTCCTGTTCATCCGCCCCAGCACCTTCGTGGTGGTGGACCGCGTGGAAACCACCGTGCCCACCAGACAGAGCTGGCTGCTGAACACGCCGGCCCAGCCCACGGTGGGCGGTGGCGAGATCAACGTCAACAACAACGGCAACGCGCTGCGCGTGATGACGCTGGCGCCGGCCAACGCCGCGACCGACGTGGTGACGTCCACCTTCCGCAACGCCGACGGATCGGTCACCCGCGACTGGTGGCGTGCCGAGGTCAGCAACACCGGCACCGCCACCGTGTTCCTGCACGTGCTGGACGCCAACGGCCAGGTGGTGAGCGCCACGCGCTCGGACGCCGAAGGCCAGGTGGGCGCGCGCATCGAGCTGGCCGACGGCCGCGTGGCCACGGCGCGCTTTGCCACCGGCGCGTTCGGCGGCAGCCTGGAGCTGCGCGGCGCGAACGGCGAAGTGCAGGTGGGTGGGGCGCTGCCCGCCACCATCGCGCCGCCGCCGGTGTTCGCGGGTGACACACCGCCCGCGCCGCGCGTCGCGCCGCAGGTCTACGTGCCCACGGGCCTGAACTACAACAGCGGCGCGCCGGGGCCCACACCCAACCCCACCCCGTCGCCGAACCCGAACCCGAACCCCAATCCGCCGACCAACCCGCCGACCAACCCCAACCCGGCGCCTTCGGACCCGCAGCCGCCCGTGACCCCCGCGCCGCAGCCCGTGGGCAACGCGCTGGTGCTGCGCCAGGGCCTGAACAGCTACCAGGGCGTGACCGACGTGGGCGTGTCCAACCAGGGCACGCAGTACAACTACGGCAAAGGCGTGGTGGTGCCCGAAGGCAAGACCGGCGCGTTCCGCATCGACGGCAGCAGCGGCTATGAAACGCGCAGCTTCGTGCGGTTTGCGGGGCTGGACGCGCTGGCCGGGCGGCGCGTGGCGCGGGCCGAGCTGGCGCTGACCTTCACCTTCGGCGCCAGCGGCTACACGCTGAACGGCATGGTGCTGGACGCTGCGTGGAACCCGTTGTCCAGCAGCTTTGGCTGGACCAAACGCAACGGCGCCAGCGCCTGGGCCACGCCGGGCAGCGGCGGCACGGACTGGGACAGCGCGCGCACCTTCCAGGTCACCGGCTTCAACAGCGCTGCGGCCGACACCCGGGTGGTTAACCTGAACCCGGCCATCGTGCAGAAATGGATCGACGAGCCGCAGAACAACCACGGCTTCGTGCTGGTGCCCACGGTGTCCGGCAAGACATCGTTCCTGCGCGACAGCTCGGACAGCTCAGAACTGTTCAGGCCGACGCTGAAACTGTGGTTTGAGTGAAGAAAAAGTAGCGTGGGAAGCCATTTCTGAAGAAAAAGTTGACCCGCTGAAGATTTTTCTACTTGGGTGGCCCGAAAGGGCCGCTCTTTTTTTTGCCCCGCATCCGCTAGAGTCGGCACATGGAATGGCTGCAACTCTTCATCGACCGGCACCCCCGGCGTTCATTGATCGCCGGCAAGGCCGTGTTCCTGGCCGGCGGCATTGCGATCCTGGCTGCCGTGTTTGCGCGCGGCCAGCTGCTGTCGCTCAACGCGGACCGGGTGGCCGCCAAACTGCCGCCGCTGCGCACGCTGGCTGAGGCCTTCCCCGGCTACCCCACGGCGCTCGTGCCGGAAGGCACGGTGGGCTTCGTCGTCAGCGCGCTGCTGGTGCTGGCCGGCACGGCCGTGACCGTGTGGGCCGACAAGGCCATCAAGCGCAACCGGCGCAAGTGACCCGACAGGAGAGCACCATGGAACCCGTTGAAACCCGCTCCGACATCCGCCACACCGTGATCCCGGCCACACCGGCCGCTGTGTTTGCCGCCATGAGCGAGCCGGCGCGCGTGGCGCGCTGGTGGGGGCCGGACGGCTTTAGCAACACGGTCCACACCTTCGAGTTCAGGCCCGGCGGCCGGTGGCTGCTGACCATGCACGGCCCCGACGGCAAGGACTATCCGAACGAAAGCCGCTTTGTGCGCATGCAGGCGGGCCAGGTGCTGGAGATCGAACACCTGAACGGCCATCACTTTTTCCTGACCATCGAGCTGGCGGCCGTGCCCGGCGGCACGCGGGTGACATGGCGCCAGACCTTCGACACGGCAGAGCACTACCAGCGTATTGCCGCCTTTGTGGCCAGCGCCAATGAGCAGAACCTGCAGCGTCTGGGAGCGGAGGTGCTGGCCGGCGGGTGAGGGCGGGGGGCAGCACCGCCCGCTGTTCTGTCCGCTACGCTGCCTTCGCAAATGGGTTGAACACCGCTACGCCCAGCGCCTTGAAATCGGCCACGTTGCGCGTGACGACGGTGAGGCCGTGTGACCGGGCTGTGGCGGCAATCATCGCGTCTTCATACAGCGTGTCGGACTTGCGGTGCATGAGCCGGGCCCACTGGCGAGGCCGCTACGGCGCCGTGAGGGCGTGGTTGGCGCAGCTCGGAAACGACATTGGTGTCCAGCAAAAACATGCCGCTCACTTCAGTGACTCGGCACGGCGCTGCCTGCCCTGGCCGCGGGCGGCCAGGGTCAATGCCGCCCGCGCCTGATCGGACAGCAGCAACTGCTTCAGCGAGGGACGCGCTGCAGATTGCAGTCGCCGCCACTCGTGCATGGGGACCAGAACGGCGGCCTCCGCCCCGGGCTTCGTCACCATTTGCGGTCCCTCGGAAAGACAGGCATCCAGAAGTTCACTGAAACGCGCCTTGGCGTCCTGAACAGGCCATGCTTGCATGACGGCTCCAATCAAACCAGATAGATGACTAGTTTGACGGGTCGACGGACGCTGTCAAATGCGCTGTCAGGACGCCGCCTTCTGCATCGGCTGCCGCGACAGCAGCGCCACCTCCGCACTGGCGCCGCATGCCATGCACACCAGCGCCCGGGCCACATGGGCGCCGAACATGCGCGCCGTCTTCAGGTCGCCCGGCGCAAAGGCGCTGTCGCCGGCCGCCGAATGGCCCGCCTGCGCCATCAGGCCGGTCCACGAGCCCAGGCGGTTGGCCGCCTGGTCATACGGCACACCCGCATGCTGCTCGGGCAGGATGGCGTTGCCCACCCACGCCATGCCGTGCTGCATGGCAAACACGAACATGGACATGAGCGTGGACTGCTTGTCGCCCGACGGCAGCGCCGACACGGTAAAACCGGCGGCCAGCCTGCCCTTGAGCGCATGCGACTTCCACAGGCGGCCCGTCGCGTCCATGAAGGCCTTGAACGGGGCCGATACGCCGCCCAGGTACGTGGGCGAGCCGAAGACAAAACCGTCATACGCGAGCAACTGCTCGGGCGACGGCGTCAGGTCCCCGGCCTGCAACAGCGTGACCTGAACGCCGGGCACGGTGGCCGCGCCGTCGGCCACCAGCCGGGCAATCTGCCCGGTGTTGCCGTGCGCGCTGTGATAGATGACTGCGAGATTCTTCATGACATGGCTCCTTTCAGCACTGCGAGAAAAACACGGGCAGGGTGGCAGCCAGGGTGGCAGCCAGGTACAGACCCAGCCCGAAAAAAAGTGATTGACCAGGCTCCGCGCGCGGTTGCGGCCAGGGGTGGGTGTGCGGCGCGACGCAATGCCCGCGCCCGTGGCGGGCTGCATTACCAGCCAGGGCGCAGCCACCGTGGCCAGGCCAACCGCGACGGCGGGCGCAGGCGTGGGGCTGCACACCCAGCCGGCGCCGGCCACGGCCACCAGCAGCGTTGCAAACGCCACGCCCGTGGCGTAGTGAAACAGCCAGCCCAGCGCCAGCTCGTGCCGCACCGGCGCGGCCTGGGCGATGGCCGGGTGCGTGAACACACCATGCCGCCAGTGGCCTACCCAGCGCCCGATCATCGAAAAATTGGCCAAACGGTCCGGCATGCCGGCATCGGCCCTGCGGTACTACGAGGAAAAGGGGCTCATCGCGTCCACCGGCCGCGCGGGCCTGCGGCGCACGTTCGCGCCGGACGTGATCGACCGGCTGTCACTGATCGCCCTGGGGCAGGCGGCGGGCTTCAAGCTGGACGAAATCCGCCAGATGGTCGCGGGCGAAGGACGCAAGGGCATAGACCGCGGCGCGCTGCGCAGCAAGGCGCAAGAGATCGACACCACCATCAAGCGCCTGCAGGCGCTGAGCAATGGGCTGCACCACGCGGCGGTGTGCCCGGCGGAGAATCATTTTGAATGCCCGACGTTCAAGCGGTTGTTGCTGGCGGCGGGGAAGGGGAGGTTGGGTGGACGGGGAAGTAATCTTGGCGGCAGGTGTTGAACGGCTGCTACGGCTTGCGTCGGGTATCCTTTCCCAGCGCTATAACTGCACTGGTTGACCTTGATCGCTTGAGCAATGCCTGACGAGCCAATCTACACCCCCGATCAGATACTCAAAGATGCAGCTAAGCATGGCGAGCTGGTCGTCTTTGTCGGCGCAGGGGTGTCGATGCTCTGCGGTAGCCCCGATTGGCGTGGATTCGCGAGTCAAGTCGTTGGCGCACTCGAGAAGGGCGGCGTACTTAGCTTCCTGGAAGCGGAACAGTTGCGTGGAGTGGGCGACCCGCGGCGAACCCTCTCGATTGCGATGGCGCTAGCCAAGGAGAAGGGCATAGACATCGATTACGACAGCATCTTGCATCCGGCCAAGCCTGCGGCGATTGGCTCTGAGCTCTATGAGTTGCTGTCGAGCTTGCGCCCCGTCTTCGTCACGACCAACTACGACAAGTGGCTCGACGATGACCGGCCGGAGGAGCTGTCGACAGAGGTCAAAAAGGGTGGCGAGGCGGAACCTGCAAGAGGACCCGGCACAAGGTCAAATTACTACTTGCCCCAGCACTTGTCGCCTGCGCTGCTTGCCGAACGCGGAGCCGTAATCCATCTTCATGGGTCCTATACGGATCCGAGTTCGATGGTGGTCTCACTGAAGGACTACATCAAGCACTATGCGGATGAGAGAGTTCTGGCGTTTCTTCGGGCGATGTTCAAAAGCCACACGGTGCTGTTCGTAGGCTACGGGCTTGCAGAACTGGAGATACTGGAACACATCATTCGCTCCAACGAGTCGCTGCGAACTGCGACGGCCGAGCCGCGACACTTCTTGTTGTATGCCTATCGGTCAACCGAGTTGGTCCAGAAAGGCTTCATCCAACGTTTCTTCCAAGACCAGTGCGGGGTATGCGTTATTCCGTACTGCATCGACGCCAAGGGCTATTCGGAAGTAGTTGAGGTCTTTAAGGTCTGGAAGTCCGAACTGGATGTACGAGACCCAACGACATTGGACCTTCAGTCGCACTTGGATCGATACATCGCTGCTCCGAATACAGTCAATCGAGACGCGGCACTCCATCTTGTTAAGAAGTGGCCCGAGCTCGTTTCGTACTTTCTCAAATCCTTGAAGGACCTGGTTTGGTTCAATGACCTTGACACCGCTGGCTTCTTCAACGCGGAACACAGTCCCAAAGTGAAGGTCGTCGAGAGCGAACGTGGTATCCAGTATCAGGCTGAGGGATGGCCCGCACTGAGCTATCTCGAGCAGATTGCCGCATCAGCACAGGGCGACCTGGCTGCTCGCGTTGCCACCATTGTTCGGGCAATCAGTACGGACGCTCAGGAGCGAGGATTGGACAACTGGAGGACTTGGTGGTCCCTTGCCACAATTCTTTCGCAGTTGCCACTTGAAGTATTGACGGACTTTGACATTGACATGATTCGCTCTTGGCTGGTAGGTCGGTTTGACTCAAGCATGTTGGGTCAAGAGCTAGGGGAGAAGCTTCTGCCGCGACTCTTGGATAGTGCTGAGTCAACGGACTGGCATAGGGCAATGCTGCTGGTCGATGCACTGTCGATGGTTCGGAGCGCCGGGGAATCATCATGAGCGACAAAGCTGGGGTTTTGGACAGCTACCGCTTGGGCGAAGTGCTGAAGCCATCGGCAAGGAAGCTGGGCGAGCGTTGTGGCGCTGCCGCCGTTGAGATGTTGGCTTGCCGCTTAGCCGAGTACATCGGCTCCCCCGAAGACGACAAGTACTCATACATATGGCGCTCAGCGATTGAAGACCACGAGCAGGACGCTCGCAAGGGAGACACGCGCGCCGTACTCGTCGATGCCGTCCGTGATGCTGCGCTAGGTGCTACGAGTACCAGTTCTGCTGCGGCGTTGGCCATTGTCGAGTCGCTTCTTAAATCTCCTTATCCAACGCTTACTCGCGTGGGAATCTACGTATGTGGGGAGCACTACGGAAACGTCGGGACCGCCTTCTGGGAATGCGCAACAGAAAGTTGGTTTCTCGAAGTTGCCTACTGGCATGAGCTCTATTGGTTCATCAACAAGGCCTTCCCCAGATTCTCCGTCGCCCAAAGGGCACAATTCTTGGAATTCGTAGAGCAGCTGAAAGGGGATTGGTCAGATGTGTCGCGACAAGTGGAGTGGGACGAGACCCATAGGCGTGACATCTTGCATCCGGCCGTCGGGCTTGGCGATTCGGAAGTGGATGAGAAGTACCAGAAGCTGGTAGACCGCTGGGGGGCGGTACGAAACCACCCTGACTTTCACACGTATTCCACTGGTGGATGGGTGGGCGACCGAAGCCCTATCGCGTCCGACGTACTCCTGAGCATGACTGATGACGAGTTGGTGGCCTTCCTCAAGGACTTCACGCCCAATAGCCGGAGTTGGGACGGTCCGACATATCGAGGGCTCGCCTCATCCATTTCTGCAGCGGTGAGGGCCAGCGAGGACGGCTTCGCGAGCCGGATCGGCCTGTTTGCTGACGTGGCGCGTCCTTATCAGCATGGGCTGCTTCGGGGACTCAAGGAGCGGTGGTCCGATGACAAGCGAGACATCAATTGGCCGGCTACCCTGTCGCTTGTGCAAACCATCGTTTCAGCACCATCCTTCCGGGCGGATTTAGCTGCCGACAAGTCTGAAGGGTGGGAGCCATCCGTGCACTGGGTTGTGAGAGACGTTGCTGACCTCTTGAAGGACCCAACCGGAACAGAGCTCCATCTGCCATCAGAGCTCCATACGTCGTTCCTAGAAGTTCTGCGTCTAGTTCTGGAGGCTACTCCGACAGATGCTGGAGACTCTAGCAACGCTGTTTCGCATGCAATCAACTCGCCCAGAGGCCGGACATTGGAGTCCTTCATTCACCTCGCGTTAGCGATGCGGCGCGAGGAGGTTGCGAAAGGCCAGAGTTCGGATGAGACCTGGCTCGCCGTCGGACCGGTGTTGGAAGCTGAACTGGCGACTAGCGAATCTGGGCTGAATGCTGACTTTGCTGCGATGGCCGGTATGTACTGCGCCAACTTCCACTACCTCAACGCAGATTGGACGGAAAAAAATTTCGACAGGCTTTTCTCGTCTACCAACGAGGCGGCTTGGAGGTGTGCGGCGCAGGGGTTTGCCTATCAACGCTACCTGTATGACTGGCTATTCAAGTGCCTTGTCAAGGGTGAGCATCTGAAGCGGATGGTCTATTCGGAAGGCCTGCCTGACCAGGTGGCGGAGAAGGCGCTGCAGCTCTTGGGGCTTGCCTATCTTGAAGGCATGGAGAGCCTGCAGGGGCCTGGGCTGCTCAGTGAACTCGTTGAGGAGCTGAAGGTAAAGGAGCTGTCGCAGCTCTGTTGGTTCTTTTGGACGCTTCGTGGGCAAACCGAGCCTTCCGACCGCACGTCCAAAATACTGGCGTTCTGGATGAAGGTGGCAGCGCAGATTCGGGCATACCGCGTAGTCGTGCCTGAGTTGCAGTCGGCCCTCAGCCAGTTGGCGGTCTTCATTGATGACTTTACGCCGGATGCCTTCGAGGCACTGGTTGACGCGGCGCCTCATGCACAGGTTCGGCATCACGGCTATATGCTGGTTCAAAACCTTGCGCGTCTTGCGAGCCAGTACCCGAAGGAAGTGGCTGCTATCTTTCGCGCGGCGATGTCCGGGTTCTTGCCTGACTACCGCAAGGAGGACGTGATTGGATGTGTTACTCGATTGGCAGAGGCGGGTGAGGTCGAAGAAGCTGAGTGGATCTGCAACGCCTACACGGAGCAAGGCTCGACGCTGCTGAAGGAAACGTACCATGTATTGCGTGAAGGGCAGCGCACGCGTCGAAACAGCGGCAATTCTGCGGTATAGCAAGCACCCCTGTACTGCTCTTGCTCGTCAAATGGGCTGCTTTGGGTCAGCGCTGTAGCGTCACTTATCGAGATTCTTAAGTTACCCGCCCCGCCACAAACGCCAACACCCCCTCCGCCGCATCCTCCACCAAATCCAGCACCCCCTCAAACCCGCCGGCCCCGCCGTAGTACGGGTCGGGCACCACCGGGCTGTCGTGCCGGGTGCAGTATTCGGTGAACCGGCGCACCTTGTGCTGGTGCTCTGGCGGGCATTCGGCCTGCACTTCGGCCAGGTTGTCCCAGTCCATCACCAAAATCAGGTCGTGCGTTTCAAAGTCGCTGGCGCGCAGTTGCCGCGCGCGCAGGTCGCTCAGGTCGTAGCCGCGGCGGGCCGCGTGCGCCTGGGACCGTTCGTCGGGCGGCGACCCGCGGTGGTAGCCATGCGTGCCGCACGAGTCCACGCGGATGCGGTCCGCCAGCCCGGCCTTTTGCACCATGTGGCGGAATACGCCGTGCGCGGTGGGGCTGCGGCAGATGTTGCCCATGCACACGAACAGCACGGACACTTCAGCGGGCGGTGTGGTGGGCATCGTCATGGCGGCTGGAAATCCGTCTGGATAGGCGGCCGGTGCAGGCTGACCAAGCTGCTAAATTGCGGCATCCTCCATGGGACGCAAAGATATGCCCAAAGGCACCCAACTCATTCGCAACAGCACTGCCGAGTTCCTGATCTTCACCGGTCAAGCGGGCCAGCATAGCATCGAGGCCCGGTACGAAGACGACACCGTCTGGCTGACGCAGAAGCTGATGGCCGAGCTGTTTGATGTGGATGTGCGCACGGTCAGCGAGCATTTGAAGAACATCTTTTCCAGCGGCGAACTGTCGATGGATTCAGCTATCCGGAAATTCCGGACAACTGCTGCGGACGGCAAGGCCTACGCCACGCAGCACTACAACCTCGACGCCATCATCTCCGTCGGCTACCGGGTCAACTCCGTGAGGGCGACCCAGTTCCGCCAGTGGGCGACCGGCGTGCTGCGCGAGTTCGCCATCAAGGGCTTTGTGCTGGACCGAAAGCGGCTGGAAAACGGCGCCTTCCTGGGCGAAGACTATTTCGAACGCTTGCTGGCCGAAATTCGCGAAATTCGCCTCAGCGAGCGCAGGTTCTACCAGAAGGTCACAGACATTTATGCCACCGCGGTGGACTACAACCGCGACGCCCCCACTACCCAGGCCTTTTTTGCCAAGGTGCAGAACAAGCTGCACTTTGCGATCCACGGGCACACGGCGGCCGAACTGATCGTGCGGCGCGCCGATGCGGGCAAGCCCGCGATGGGGCTGACCAGCTGGGAGAAGGCACCTGACGGCAAGATACTGCGTACGGACGTGACCGTCGCCAAGAACTACCTCAGCGGCGAGGAACTGCAGGCGCTGGGCCGCATCGTCAACGCCTACCTTGACCTTGCAGAGGAGCGGGCGCAGCGCAAGATTCCCATGACGATGGAGGATTGGGCCAAGCGGCTGGATGCGTTTCTGGAGTTCACCGAACGCGACATCCTGCAAGACGCCGGCAAGGTCAGTGCCGAAATGGCGCGAGCCCATGCCGAAAGCGAATTCGAGAAATACCGCATCGTTCAGGACCGGCTGTTCGAAAGCGACTTTGACCGCGTGCTCAGGCAGATTGAGCCGCCGGACACCGACGCTTGAGGCTGCGCCTTAACCGGTGAGCCCCTTGCCGGCGCTCATGACGCCTCGATCACCGTCCGCGTCACCAGCGGCGGCGCATCGGCAATGTGGAACGTGAGCTTGCGGTCGCGCAGCGACACGTCGTCGGCCGTCACGCGGTCAAAGCGGCGCAGGTGCTCGGTCCACGATTCGTCGGTGATCTGTTCCACGAAGCGCCCCGGGTCGTACAGGTCGTGCAGCAGTTCCCAGCTCAGCGCGCCCTGGCGCATGCGGCTGCGCCGGCTTTCCTGCATGAGCGCGCGGAATTCATCGGCCCGTGCCGGGTCGATGCGGTATTCAATGTTGACCTGGATGCGCCCCTGGCGCGGCGGGTCGTCGGCGGTGGGCGCCTTCAGCACGCGCGACGGCGTCAGGTCTTCTTCCATGTTGTTGGCCGGCATGTACCGCTGCACCAGCGTCATGCTGGCCAGCCCCGTCACGGCGGCGATGCCCATGCTCCAGTGGATGTTGCTCAGCGTGGCGATCTGGCCCCACAGCGCCGCGCCCACCGCCGTGGCCCCCATGATGGCCATCTGGTAGATCGACATGCCGCGCGCGCGCACCCAGTCGGGCAGCGCCATTTGCGCCGACACCGTGAGCGTGTTGGCCACCGTGATCCACGCCATGCCGGCCACGAACATGGCCGGCGCCGCGATGATGACGTTGGGCGCCCAGGCCACCACCAGCGTGCCCAGCGACTGCAGCGCCGCGCCCAGCAGCAGCAGCCGCGCGTGCGGGATCAGCCGGCGCACCTGTTGCATGGACAGCGCCGCGATGATCGCGCCCATGCCCATGGACGCCAGCAGCAGGGTAAAGGTGCCGGCGTCGCCGCCTTTCAGCCCGCGCGCCACCAGCGGCAGCAGCGCCAGCAGCGCCGTGGAATGCAGAAAGAACAGCGAAATGCGCAGCAGCACGCCCTGCAGCCGGCTGGACTGCTTGACGAACTGCAGGCCCACGCGGATCGCGCTGCTCAGCCGCTCGCGGCCCAGCGGGCTCACGGTGGCTTCGCGCTTCCAGCGCATGATGACAAACGCCGCGCCCAGCGACAGCACGGCGTTCAGGCCGAACACGTATTCACTGCCCGCGCTGGCGATCAGCGCGCCCGCCAGCAGCGGGCCGATGATGCGCGACGCGTTCATGGCCACGCCGTTCAGCGCCAGCGCCGCGGGCAGCTGGATGCGCGGCACGATTTCCGGGACGATGGCCGCGAACACCGGCCAGCGCATGGCCAGCCCGATGCCGTTGGCAAAGGTCAGCGCCAGCAGCAACGGCGCGTTGATCCAGCCCATGACGATGGTCACGCACAGCGCAATGCCCGTGACCGCCACCCACAGCTGCGTCACCATGAAATAGCGCCTGCGGTCCAGGATGTCGGCCAGCGCGCCGCTGGGCAGCCCCAGCAGAAAGACGGGCAGCGTGGACGCCGACTGCACCAGCGCCACCCACAGCGGCGACGGCGCCAGCGACGTCATGAGCCAGGCCGCGGCCACGTCGTTCATCCACATGCAGGTGTTGGCGGTGAGCCAGGTGGCCCACAGCATGCGGAACACGGGCTGGCCCAGCGGGGAGAAGGCGGACGGCGGCTGGCCGGGTTCGGGTTTATTGGCGGGGTCGTCCAGCGGCATGTTCAATAGCGTCGCTCCAGCACCATTTGGTCGTTGTCGCGCTTCATCTGGAAGCGCGTGAGAAAGCTGTTGCCCAGCAGCACGTAGGGCATCGGCTGGCTGCTCACGATGCCCTCTACGCCGTGGACTTCCACGTCGTTGATGCGCACCGAGTCCAGCCGCACGACCCAGGCGGGCACGACGCCGTTGGCGGTGCCCATGCGGATCTGCTGGCCCTTCTTCCAGTCCAGGCCCATGCGGGTGGCTTCGGCCGCACCCATGGACACGGCCGTGGCGCCCGTGTCCACCATGAACTGCACCGCCCGGCCATTGACCGCGCCCTGGGTGATGAAATGCCCGCCCGAGTCGGCCGTGAGCACGATGCGGTTGCCCCGCGCGCCGCCCGTGCCGCCCACGCTGGCGGGCGCGTCGCCCACGCGCAGGGTGTGGCGCTTGCCGTTGATCTCGACCACGGCTTCGTCGCCCTGGGTGGACAGCACCTTCACGCCCTTGTGCGTGTCACCGGCGGCCACACCGCGCGGCGGCGAGCCGTCCACGATCAGCAGCGCCTTGCCGCCCAGCATGCCCTGCAGCGCGACCGATTGCGCCAGCGCCGCGCAGGGCAGGGCCAGCGCGGCAAGCAGGGCAGCCAGGGCTTTCACGCGATCAGTCGCGGAAATTGTTGAAGGTCAAGGGAAGGTCGGCCACGTCTTTTTTGATCAAGGCCATCGCCGCCTGCAGGTCGTCGCGCTTGGCGCCCGTGACGCGCACCGCATCGCCCTGGATGGCGGCCTGCACCTTGAGCTTGCTGTCCTTGACCACGCGGGTGATCTTCTTGGCCTGCTCGGATTCGATGCCGTTGCGCACCTTCACGACCTGCTTGACCTTGTCGCCGCCGACCTTCTGCACGTCGCCAACATCCAGGTAGCGCACGTCCACGTTGCGCTTGGCCAGCTTGCTGCGCAGGATGTCGTCGACCTGCTGGAGCTGGAAGTCGGCGTCGCCAAACAGCGTGATGTCCTTGTCCTTCAGCTCGATGGCGGCGGACGTGCCCTTGAAGTCGAAACGCGTGGCGATCTCCTTGGCGGCGTTGTCCACGGCGTTCTTGACCTCGACAAGATTGGGTTCGCAGACGGTGTCGAAAGACGGCATGAAATCTCCCTTGGATACGTGCCTGGTGGGGGGAATGGGGGTGCGACAATTCTCCCATGATCGCGGAGCAAAACGTACCCCTGCAGGCGCACAACACCTTCGGCATCGTGGCCCGGGCGCGCACGCTGGTGCGCGTGGCCTCGCAGGCCGACGCGCAGGCCGTCGCGGCCGACCCGGCGCTGGGGCCCGAGCCCAAGTTCGTGCTGGGCGGGGGCAGCAACATCGTGCTGACCGGCGACGTGCGCCCCGTGGTGCTCAAGGTCGAGATCATGGGCCGCCGTCTGGTCGATGAATCGCCCCGCGCCTGGATCGTGGAGGCCGGCGGCGGCGAAAGCTGGCACGACTTCGTCACCTGGACGCTGGACCAGGGCTTTCCCGGCCTGGAAAACATGGCCCTGATCCCCGGCACCGTGGGCGCCGCCCCGGTGCAGAACATCGGCGCCTACGGGGTCGAGCTGCAGGACCGGTTCGACTCGCTGGACGCGGTGGACCTGCACACGGGCCGCGCGTTCACGCTGCAGGCGGCGCAGTGCGCCTTTGGCTACCGCGATTCGGTGTTCAAGCATGTGGCATCCCAGCCCGGGGACCTGGGCCTGGCGGGCCGGGCGCTGATCACCCGCGTGCGCTTTCGCCTGCCGCGCCCCTGGAAGCCCGTGCTGGGTTATCTGGACCTGGAGCGGCGCATGCAGGAGTCCGGCGTGCGCGAACCGTCGGCGCGCCAGATCTACGACTGGGTCTGCGCCATCCGCGGCGCCAAGCTGCCCGACCCCCGCGTGATCGGCAACGCCGGCAGTTTCTTCAAGAACCCCACGGTCACGCCCGAGCAGTGCCAGGACATCATCGCGCGGGACCCGGGCATCGTGCACTACCCCATGCCCGACGGCTCCATCAAGCTCGCGGCGGGCTGGATGATCGACGCCTGCGGCTGGAAGGGCAAGTCCGTGGGCAATGCGGGCGTGTACGAAAAGCAGGCCCTGGTGCTGGTCAACCGCGGCGGCAGCGCCCACCCGGCCACGGGCGGCGAGGTCATGACCCTGGCCCGCGCGATCCAGACCAGCGTGTACGAGCGCTTTGGCATCCGGCTGGAGCCCGAGCCGGTCGTGGTCTGACTGACGGCAGCGCCCCGCAAACGCGGGGTTGTGACGGGGGCGCCGGCTGTCTAGAGTCAGCGGCATTGCCTGAATTGTTTGCTGTCACACCGAGCCCCCATGTCCCACTTTGCCAAGCACGCCCTTGCCGCCGCCGTTCTGACCTGCCTCACACTGCCCGCGCAGGCGCAGTTCGGCTCCCTGCTGAACGCCCTGGGCGGTGGCAACAACGCGCCCAAGGCCGACCAGGCCGCCGCCGCGGCACAGGGCACGCCGTCGATCCCGCAGGCCACGCCCGAGCAGATACAGGCCGCGCTGGCCGCGCCCATTGCCCCGCTGGATGCAGCCGGCTTGGGCAAGGGCAATGCGACGCTGAAGGGCAAGCGCTTTTACATTGCCGAATACCGCGTGCTGTTCGAGATTGGCGGCAGCGTGACGGCCAACACGCGTGGCGCGTACTTTGGTGGTACCGACTACGGCGCGACCAATGTGCGTGTCAACTACCTGGTGCCCACGCCCGACGTGGCGCTGCTGCAGGCCATCACCGACAAGGCCTATGCCGACTTCACGGCCCGGCTGGAAGCCGCAGGCTTCAAGCCCGAGCCGGCCGATGCTTTCGTCAAGGAAAACGGCGCGGTCTATGAAGCCACGCTGGACGCGTCCAGACCGGGCGCCGAGGTGTATGAGGACGTGGAGCTGGGCTACGGCAAGCGCAAGTACATGGTGTTCGTGCCCACCGGCACAAAGATGGTGCCGCGCGGTTTTGCGGGCCTGGGCGCGGGCAATATCGGCAAGCGCATCGATTTCAGCAAGTCCAACATGGAAGGCGTGTCGGTCGGCATGGTGGTGAACCTGGCCGCGCAGGAGTCTTCCGGCGGCGGCTCGTCGATGTTCAAGCGCGGCTCCAGCGCCAACGCGTCGGCCGCCATGGAAATCGCCATGCCGCCCAAGCAGCTGGGCGTGCTGCAGACCCACGGCGGCACGCAGATCGTGGGCCTGAGCGGCCCGCTGGCCGTGCCCGGCCAGTTTGCCAACCTGCGCAACACCGGCGGCTATGACACGCAGAAGGACACGGCGGTCAAGGCGCTGCAGATCGTGGGGGCACTGACCATGGGCCTTGGCGCCAATACGAGCAAGCGGGTGGACATGGCGCTGGACGTGGACAACGCTGCTCTTGCGCGCCAGGCGTTGCAGGGCATGGCGGCCGTCAACCAGGCCGCCGTGGCCGGCATCAACTGACGCAGCTGCAGTCCGACGGGGCTGTGCTGGGCGGCAGCTCGGGCAGCGCCAGGCCCAGCGCCATGACGGCAGAGCGCGTGCGGACCAGCCCGGCGCGAAGCTCCTGGCGGGCCCGGGCCGCTGGCGCCGCGTCGGTGTAGCGGGCTGCCGCGTGCTGGATCTCGTCGGCGGTCGCGGCAACCAGCTCAAACCCGAGCAGCCGCGCGCTGCCCTTGAGCTTGTGCGCGGCCTGTTCGATGCGCGTGGCGTCGGCGCCGCCAAGCGCCGCTTCCAGTTCCTGGACAGTGCTTGAATCGTCGCGGAAGAACATGTCCAGCAGGCGCTGCAGCGCCGGGGGGGGCAGGCCTGTGCGCAGGGAGTCGAACTGATCGGACATCAGCGGTGGCTGCGCGTCGTCCGCAGGGGATGGGTCCGGCTGCGGCGCCGCTGCCTGTGCCGTTTGCGCCGGTTGCATCGGTTGCATCGGTGGCACGGCTTCGGGTGGGGCCGACGGCGCCGCGGACTCGACATGCGTGCCGGCCACGGCATTGCGCAGCGCCTCGGCCAGCTGCGGCGTCTGCAGCGGTTTGAGCAGGCAGGCGGTCACGCCCAGGGCCATGGCGCGCTCGCGCGTGGCGGGCATCACGTCTGCGGTGAGCACCAGGATGGGCAGTTTGCTCCGAGGGCCGTCCATGGCGCGGATCGCCTCGGTGGCCTGCAGCCCGTCGCGCCCGGGCATGTGGATGTCCATGAGCACGATGTCAAAGTCACCCTTGCTCACCTGCTCGATGGCCTGGTTACCGTCCTCGCACATGACGCATTTGTGGCCCATGGTCGTGAGCACCAGCGCCAGGTATTTGCGGTTGATGGGGTGATCGTCGGCCACCAGCACGTTCAGCGAACGTTCCGCCAGTGCGGCCGGCATGGTGTCGGTGGTGTTGTTGGCCGGCGCGTCGCAGGGCAGTAGCGCTGCGGTGAAGGTAAATGTGGAGCCCTTGCCCGGCTCGCTGGCGGCCACCAGGTCACCGCCCATCATGCGGGCCAGCGTTCTGGAAATTTCCAGGCCCAGTCCCGCGCCCCCGAAGCGGCGCGACAGGGTCTCGTCGCCCATTTCGAACCGGCGGAACAGCCGCTTGAGCGTCGCTGCGTCCATGCCGATGCCCGTGTCGGCCACAGTGAAGACCAACAGGCCATCGGCGCCCAGACGGGCGGTGAGCGAGATCTCGCCCGACGGCGTGAACTTGATGGCGTTCGATATCAGGTTGAACAGGATCTGCTTGATGCGTGTGGCGTCGCCGTCGATCCACTGCGGCAGGTCGGGCGCCAGCGCCAGCGTCAGCCGCAGCCCGCGCGCGAATGCCTGGCCGCGCATGAGCTGCTGCACGTCGCGGCACAGGCGGTGCAGGTTCAGCGCGTCATGCTCCAGTGCGATACGGCCGGCTTCGATGGCCGAGATGTCCAGCACGTCGTTCAGCAGCGCCAGCAGGTGATCTGCCGATTCGCGGGCCGTGCGGATCAGGTCCTGCTGGGCCGGCGTGGGATGGCTCTGTTCGAGCAGTTGCAGCATGCCGGTCACGCCCTGGAATGGCGTGCGCAGCTCGTGGCTCATGTTGGCCAGGAATTGACTCTTGGTGCGGTTGGCCGCGTCGGCGGCGTGCGTGGCTTCGCGCAGATCGTCGGCCAGCGCCTCAAGCTGTCGCCGGGCCTGCGCTTCCTGTCGGGACTGCGACCACACCAGCCATCCGGCGCCGGCCACCAGCAGCAGCTGCAGCAGCGTCAGGGCGCCGATCATGGTGGATTGCTGGTGCACGACCGCGAACTGGTGCTCTACCAGTCGGGCCGTCGCAACGGTCGCCGCCCGCGTGTAGGCCTGGATGTCGGGCGTGGACTCGTCCATGAGCGCCAGCAGGCTGCGCATGCCTGCGGGTGACGGCGCGGCTTGGGCAAACAGCACGTCACCTGCCTGTGTCAGGCTGGCCAGCCGTGCCTGCAGGTCCTTGTATTCGGGTACGTCGCGCAGCGCATCGAGGCTGGCGGTGGTCTGCAGCAGGACGATACGGCTTTGCCAGATCTCGTAGCGCAGCCGTGCCTCCTGCAGGTCGGCGGGGGTGCCGCTGCGTGAGGCTGCGATCAGGTCGGCGCGAAACCGCGCAAATTCACGCTCCAGTCCGAACACGACCCCCGTCACGGAGTCGCGCCAGCTGGTGTTTTGGGCATTTGCCAGACCGGACTGGCGCGACTGCACCACGCTCATCGTGGCGGCGGCCAGCACCGCCACCATGCTGAGCATGGCCAGAAATACGAGCAGGCGCGTTCGCACCGCCGGTCGCTGCATCACTCCACCTGTATCGCCTTGAGCTGCCAGATCGAGCGTTCGTAGTACCGCTGGGACTTGAGCTCGGCGGAGCTGTCGAACGGATAGATCACGAACAGCGGACCGCGCTCGCGCACCGGGATGGCCTTGCCATCGATGAGGTTGGCGACGATGAGCGGGTGCTTCATCGCGTCTTCAACCGGAATGCTGATCTGGTAGTCGTTCAGCGCCACGGCCTTGATGGTGGTGGCGCCCTGTGCGCCGGCCAGCGCGAGCACGTCGCGCATCAGCGGGCCGCTGTAGGTATGGGGTTCGCGCGTCCAGGGCGAGTTCGTCTTGAAGCTGTGTTGCGGCAGCTTGTTCAGCGCCGCCATGTCCAGCTGCAGCGGTTTGGCCGATGCCTTGGAGGTGATGGTGAGAATGGGGCGGCTGGCGTCAGCGGCCGGCTGGGCGTGCGCGGCGGTGAGGACCAGGGTTGCGGCGATGCAGGCAAGCAGCCGGCCCAGCCACGTGAAGCGAAGCAGGTTCATGGGGCATCCTTTCAGACATTGGTTTTGCCGTTACGCAATGTAAGCAGGATGCTCCGTACCGCTTTAGGGATTTTGACTAAAGCGGCGCACCCCATTGCCCACTATTTCACGTCCGGGCTGCCCAGTTGGGGCAGCGCCGAGCCTTCGCCCAGGGACAGCAGCCCGCTGCGTGAATAGATGCCAAGCTTGCCGCGCGTGTCCACGATGTCCAGGTTGCGCATGGTCAGCTGGCCGATGCGGTCGGCCGGGCTGAACGGGGCGTCCTCAACCTTTTCCATGCTCAGGCGCTCGGGCGCGTAGGTCAGGTTGGGCGATTCGGTGTTCAGGATCGAATAGTCGTTGCCGCGGCGCAGCTCCACGGTCACTTCGCCGGTCACGGCGCGGGCGACCCAGCGCTGGGCGGTTTCGCGCAGCATGATGGCCTGCGGGTCGAACCAGCGGCCCTGGTACAGCAGGCGGCCGAGTTTCAGGCCGTTCATGCGGTACTGCTCGATGGTGTCCTCGTTGTGGATGCCGGTCACCAGCCGCTCGTACGCGATGTGCAGCAGCGCCAGGCCCGGGGCTTCGTAGATGCCGCGGCTCTTGGCTTCGATGATGCGGTTCTCGATCTGGTCGCTCATGCCCAGGCCGTGGCGGCCGCCGATGCGGTTGGCTTCCAGGATCAGGTTCACGGGGCTGTCGAAGGTCTGGCCGTTCAGCGCGACGGGCTGGCCTTCTTCAAAGCGGACCGTGACCTCTTCGGCCTTGACGGCGACGTCTTCCTTCCAGAAGGCCACGCCCATGATGGGGTTGACGATGCGGATGCCGCTGTTCAAAAACTCCAGGTCCTTGGCCTCGTGCGTGGCGCCCAGCATGTTGCTGTCGGTGCTGTAGGCCTTTTCGGCCGACATCTTGTAGCCAAAGCCGGCCTTGGTCATGAACGCCGACATTTCGGCGCGGCCGCCCAGCTCGTCGATGAACAGCTGGTCCAGCCAGGGCTTGTAGATGCGCAGGCTGGGGTTGGTCAGCAGGCCGTAGCGGTAAAAGCGCTCGATGTCGTTGCCCTTGAACGTGCTGCCGTCGCCCCAGATGTGGACGTCGTCTTCCTTCATGGCCGACACCAGCATGGTGCCGGTCACGGCGCGGCCCAGCGGCGTGGTGTTGAAGTACGTGATACCGGCCGTGCTGATGTGGAACGCGCCGGCCTGCAGCGCGGCGATGCCCTCGTGCGCCAGCTGCAGGCGGCAGTCGATCAGGCGGGCCTTCTCGGCGCCGTATTCCATGGCCTTGCGCGGGATCGCGTCGTAGTCCGGCTCATCGGGCTGGCCCAGGTTGGCGGTGTAGGCGTAGGGCAGGGCGCCCTTGAGCTTCATCCAGTGCAGCGCGGCGCTGGTGTCCAGCCCGCCCGAGAAAGCAATGCCGACCTTCTGGCCGGCGGGAACGTTTTGCAGGATCGTGGCCATGGCGTTGTCCTGTTTCAGCCGAAGTGGCAGATGTAGTGGTAGGCGCTGGTCACGCGGATGTCGAACTTTGAATTGGCCGGGACACTGAACTTCTGGCCCGCGGTGGACGCCACCCAGGCGTCGGTGCCGTCCAGCTTGTATTCGCAGCCGCCGGCCACGCATTCCATGATTTCGGCGGCACCGGTGTTGAAAGTCAGCGTGGCGGGCAGGATCACGCCCACGGACTTTTTCGTGCCGTCGGCCAGCGTGATGCTGTGGCTCACGCACTTGCCGTCGAAATAGACGTTGGCCTGGGGGTTGACGGATGCGACGGCAAGGGTCTGGGTGGTCATGGCTGCAGGCGCCGCAGGGGCGCGCGGGAAAGAGGGTTGGGGAAAGCCCGCGATTTTAACGTCTGGGTGTTTGCGCAACATTGGGGTTGAATCCGGCGGCGCCGTGCTTGCGTACCCATTCATAAGCACGACAATGGGCGCCATGCCCGCAGACATACCTGACCACAAACTGATTGCCCTGATGGACCGCATCGCCGCCCACCACCAGCCCGGCTCGCCGCGCAGCGACAGCGAGGCAGCCCTGCGCGAGCTGTACGACCTGACCAGCGGCAAGCTGTACGGCGTGGCGTTGCGCGTGGTGAGCAACCGCGAATGGGCCGAGGACGTCCTGCAGGAGGCGTATCTGAACATCTGGCGCATCGCGGGCGACTACCGCGCCGCCATCAGCCCGCCCATGGCCTGGATGGGCGTGATCGTGCGCAGCCGCGCGCTGGACTTTCTGCGCCGCCGCGCCAGCGAGCGTGCCGACGCGGCGCTGGAGCTGGACGACGCCATCAGCGAAACCGTGGCGGGCGACAGCCCCAACCCCATGGACACCACCAGCGTGAGCGAGCAGGCCTGGGCGCTGCATGAATGCCTGCGCAAGCTGGAGTCCAAGCAGCGCGAAGTGGTCAGCCTGGCCTACATGCGCGACATGAGCCACGGCGAGCTGGCCGACCAGCTCAAGCTGCCGCTGGGCACCGTCAAAACCTGGATCCGTCGCGGGCTGGAACAGCTGCGCGGCTGCATGGCCCGATTCGCATGAACATCATCCACAACCCCCAACTGCTGGACCAGCTGGCCGCCGGCTATGCGCTGGGCACCCTGCGCGGCGGCGCGCGCCGCCGCTTCGAGTCGCTGGCCCGCCAGAGCGCCACGGTGCGGGCGGCCGCCCTGATCTGGCAGGAGCGGTTTGCGTCCATG
>JAYRLC010000117.1:0-1163 GCA_041905405.1 Ramlibacter sp.
GGAAGGTCTGAACAAGGCCGATTCGCGCGCACGTGCGGCGCATCAAGTCGGCGCGTGACCAGGCAGTTCGGCTTCCAACTCGCGTTTTCGGTCGGTTTCGGCCTCGTTTCCTTGCCTCACGCTGCTTTCGGGCGCACTGCTCCCACGGAAGCCATCAAATGCTTTCGCGCCATCCACAGGTTCGACAGCGCGAACAGGGTCACCACGTGCGCCGTGTTCTTGGCCAACCCGCGGAAGCGCACCTTCACCAGGCCAAACTGGCGCTTGATGACGCGGAACGGGTGTTCCACCTTCGCGCGAACGCTGGCCTTGCGGTGTTCGGCCTTCTGGACCTTCGTCTTGGCGCGGCCTTCGGGCAGCTTGGCGACATCGCTCGGTCTGGCGGCGATGTTCCACTGCAGATCACGACCGACCCGGCTCTGCGCGCCGCGGTAGCCGGAGTCGGCCCAGACCTGTTCTTCCTTGCCATGCAGCAAGTCACCCACCTGTTCAACGTCGGCCCCGTTGGCCGCCGTCGCCGTGACTGTGTGCACCAAGCCGCTGTCGGCATCTACCCCGATGTGCGCCTTCATCCCGAAGAACCACTGGTTGCCCTTCTTGGTCTGATGCATCTCCGGGTCGCGCTCGCCTTCGGCGTTCTTCGTGGAACTGGGCGCAGCGATGATGGTGGCGTCCACGATGCTTCCTCGCTTGAGCAGCAGGCCCTTGCGCGCCAGCAGTGCGTTGACGGCTTTGAAGATGTCGTCGGCCAGGTCGTTGGCTTCGAGCAGGTGGCGGAAGTTCAGGATGGTCGTCTCGTCCGGGATCGGCTCGTTCAGGCTCAGACGGGCGAACGCTCGAAGCGAGGCGATCTCGTACAGCGCCTCCTCCATCGCCGGATCGCTCAGCGCAAACCAGTTCTGCATCAAGTGCACCCGCAGCATCGACTCCAGCGCGTACGGCCTGCGGCCTCGGCCGGCCACCGGGTAGTGCGGCTCGATGATCTTGAGCAGCACCTTCCACGGGACCACCTGCTCCATCTCCTCCAGGAAGACCTCGCGCCGAGTCTTCTTCCGCTTGCCGGCGTACTCCGCGTCCGCAAAACTGATCTGGCTCATTCGCGCAGGCTCCTTTGCGTCATTCAACGCACGAGGGCATGATCGGTGGACTTGTTCAGACCTTCC
>JAYRLC010000003.1:0-252990 GCA_041905405.1 Ramlibacter sp.
ATGACAACCACGATCAAGGGCATTTCGTCCATGGCCACGCGCCAGGTGCTGGCCGAACTGGCGGCGGCGTACGAGCAGCAGTCGGGTCACCGTGTTGCGATCGAATCGGTCGGCGGCGTGGACGCCGCCAAACGCGTGCAGGCCGGCGAGGCGTTCGACGCGGTGATTCTGGGCTCGGACGCGATCGACAAACTCATGGCCGGCGGCCATGTGCAGCCGGGCAGCCGCGTGGACCTGGTGCGTTCGGGCGTGGCGGTGGCCGTGCGCGCGGGCGCGCCGCTGCCGGACCTGTACAGCGAAGACGCCGTGCGCGCCGCCGTGCTGGCCGCGCCCAGCCTCAGTTATTCCACGGGGCCCAGCGGCGTGGCGCTGGCCGCGCTGTTCGAGCGCTGGGGCATTGCCGACGAGATCAAGCCGCGCATGGTGCAGGCGCCGCCCGGCGTGCCGGTGGGCTCGCTGGTCGCCAAGGGCGAGGTGGCTTTGGGCTTTCAGCAGCTGAGCGAGCTGATCCACGTCCAGGGCATCACCATCGTGGGCGCGCTGCCGGCGGCCATCCAGATCATCACGACGTTCTCCGGCGCCATTGCGGCTACCGCGCAGCATGCGGACGCGGCCCGGGCCATGCTGGCCTTCATGGCCGCGCCTGCATCCGCCGATGCCAAGCGGCGTCAGGGCATGGAGCCCGCCTGAACCACAGATTCAAAAAAAGGAAAGAGGAAGACATGTCACTCATCATCGACTGCCACGGCCACTACACCACCGCGCCCAAGGCGCTGGAGAACTGGCGCAACGCGCAGATCGCCGGCATCAAGGACCCGGCGCTCAGCCCCAAAGCCGCCGACCTGAAGATCAGCGACGACGAGCTGCGCGAGAGTATCGAGACCAACCAGCTCAAGCTCATGCGGGAACGCGGCAGCGACATGACGCTGTTCAGCCCGCGTGCGAGCTTCATGGCGCACCACATCGGCGACTTCAACGTGTCCAGCACCTGGGCTGCGATCTGCAACGAGCTGTGCTTTCGCGTGTCCACGCTGTTTCCCGACAACTTCGTGCCGGTGGCCATGCTGCCGCAGTCACCCGGTGTGGATCCCGCCACCTGCATCCCCGAGCTGGAAAAGTGCGTGAAGGAATACGGCGCGGTGGGTATCAACCTGAACCCCGACCCGTCGGGCGGCCACTGGACCAGCCCGCCGCTGACCGACCGGCACTGGTACCCCATCTACGAAAAGATGGTCGAGTACGACCTGCCCGCCATGATCCACGTGAGCACGAGCTGCAACGCCTGCTTTCACACCACCGGCGCGCATTACCTGAACGCCGATACCACGGCCTTCATGCAGTGCATCCAGGGCGACCTGTTCAAGGATTTCCCAACGCTCAAGTTCCTGATTCCGCACGGCGGCGGCGCGGTGCCCTACCACTGGGGCCGTTTCCGCGGCCTGGCGCAGGAGATGAAGAAACCGTTGCTGGACGACCATGTGTTGAACAACATCTTCTTTGACACCTGCGTGTACCACCAGCCGGGTATTGATTTGCTCAATACCGTGATCCCGGTCAAGAACGTACTTTTTGCATCCGAGATGATTGGCGCGGTGCGTGGCATCGATCCGACCACGGGCAACTATTACGACGACACCAAGCGGTATATCGAGGCGTCGAAGATCCTGAGTGCGGATGACAAGCACCAGATCTACGAAGCGAATACACGGCGGGTGTTCTCGCGTCTGGATGCGCGGTTGAAGGCGAAGGGGCTTTGATCTTGTTTGTTGTGGCGTTGTCTCTGTATCACTCGCGGGGTTCGCGGCGGGCGCAGTGCGGCGGGGCTCATGCTGCGGATGCGCGCCAACGCTGTCTCTGCAAAGCTGCGCCTGCGGGCACACCGCCCTGGGGGCGCCTCTGTGGCGCCGAGCAGCGCAGGGGAGTCGCCGCAGGCGACCGTCACAGTGAAGCCCCCAGGGCGGTGTGCCCGCAGGCGCAGCTTTGCCGCGAGGTCCCGGAACAAACCAACAGCAAATCGCAGAACAACAGGAGAAAACAGGCATGTACGAACTAGGCGTCGTTTACCGCAACATCACCCGCACCGACAGCGCAACGGCTGACGCACTGGCCAGCCTGGGCTCGGCCACTGTGCACGAGGCTATGGGCCGCGTGGGCCTGCTCAAACCCTACATGCGGCCTATCTACCCCGGCGCGCAGGTCAGCGGCACGGCCGTGACGGTGCTGCTGCACCCCGGCGACAACTGGATGATGCACGTCGTGGCCGAGCAGATCCAGCCCGGCGACATCGTGGTGGCGGCCATCACCGCGGAATGCACCGACGGCTACTTTGGCGACCTGCTGGCAACCAGCTTCAAGGCACGCGGCGCGCGGGCGCTGGTCATCGACGCCGGTGTGCGCGACGTGAAAACACTGAAGGAAATGAACTTTCCGGTGTGGAGCCGCGCCATCAGCAGCAAGGGCACGATCAAGGCCACCATCGGCTCGGTCAACATTCCCGTGGTGTGCGCCGGCATGCTGGTGACGCCCGGCGACGTGATCGTGGCCGACGACGATGGCGTGGTCTGTGTGCCGCGGGACATGGCCGCCAAAACGCTGGAGGCCGCCCGCGCCCGTGAAGCGAACGAAGGCGAGAAGCGCGACAAGCTGGCCAGCGGCGTGCTGGGCCTGGACATGTACAAGATGCGCGAACCGCTCGAGAAGGCGGGCCTGAAATACATCGACTGAGACGACTATGAGCAAACCTACAAGCGGTGATTTCACCAAGACTGCCGGCTGGCTGGACTGGTACACCGGCCCCAGCAAGCCGCAGTTCCAGCTGCCACCGGGTGCGGTGGACGCGCACTGCCACGTGTTCGGCCCCGGCGCGCAATTCCCCTACGCGCCCGAGCGCAAATACACGCCCTGCGACGCGAGCTGGCAGCAGCTGTTTGCGCTGCGCGACCACCTGGGCTTTGACAAGAACGTGATCGTGCAGGCCACCTGCCACGGCGCCGACAACAGCGCCATGGTCGATGCGCTGCGCCGCGCCAACGGCAAGGCACGCGGCGTGGCCACCGTCAAGCGCAGCGTGACCGACAGCGAACTGCAGGCCATGCATGAGGCCGGCGTGCGCGGCGTGCGCTTCAACTTCGTCAAGCGGCTGGTGGACTTCACCCCCAAGGACGAGCTGACCGAGATTGCCCATCGCATCAAGGCGCTGGGCTGGCATGTGGTGATCTATTTCGAGGCGGTGGACCTGCCCGAGCTGTGGGACTTCTTCACTGCGCTGCCGACGACCGTGGTGGTGGACCATATGGGCCGCCCCGACGTTAAGCAGCCGGTGGACGGGCCGGAGTTCGCGCTGTTCATGAAGTTCATGCGCGAGCACGAGAACGTGTGGAGCAAGGTGAGCTGCCCAGAGCGGCTGTCGGTGACCGGACCGAAGGCGCTGGACGGCGAGCGCAACGCCTACCGCGACGTGGTGCCGTTCGCGCGCCAGGTGGTGGAAACCTTCCCTGACCGCGTGCTGTGGGGCACTGACTGGCCGCACCCCAACCTGAAGGACCACATGCCGGATGACGGACTGCTGGTGGACTTCATCCCGCACATCGCGGTGACACCGGAATTGCAGCAGAAGCTGCTCGTGGACAATCCCACGCGCCTTTACTGGGGAGCCTGAACACATGCCACTTGACAAACCTTACCTCGACGTACCCGGCACGACGATCTTTGACGCCGACCAGAGCCGAAAGGGCTACTGGCTCAACCAGTTCTGCATGAGCCTGATGAAGGCCGACAACCGCGCGCGGTTCAAGGCCGGTGAACGCGCCTACCTGGACGAATGGGCGATGACCGAGGACCAGAAGCAGGCCGTGCTGGCGCGTGACCTGAACCGCTGCATCGCGCTGGGCGGAAATATCTATTTCCTGGCCAAGATCGGCGCGACCGACGGCAAGAGCTTCCAGCAGATGGCGGGCAGCATGACCGGCATGAGCGAAGACGAATACCGCAACATGATGATCGGCGGCGGCCGCTCGATAGAAGGCAACCGCTTCGTTGGAGAAAAGAAATAATGGCCCGCATCACCGCAAGCGTCTACACGTCGCATGTGCCCGCCATTGGCGCGGCGCTGGACCTGGGCAAGACGGGCGAGCCGTACTGGCAGCCTGTGTTCCAGGGCTACGAAGCATCCAAACAATGGATGAAGGACAACAAGCCCGACGTGATCTTCCTGGTCTTCAATGACCACGCCACGGCGTTCAGCCTGGAGATGATTCCCACGTTCGCCATCGGAACGGCGGCGCAGTACCAGCCGGCGGATGAGGGCTGGGGACCGCGCCCGGTGCCCGTGGTGCAGGGGCACCCCGAGCTGTCGTCACACATCGCCCAGAGCGTGATCCAGCAGGACTTTGACCTGACCATCGTCAATAAAATGGACGTGGACCACGGCCTGACGGTGCCGTTGAGCCTGATGTGTGGCCAGCAGGACCCGGCCAAAGGTGCATGGCCGTGCCCCGTGATCCCGTTTGCCGTGAACGTGGTGCAGTACCCCGTGCCCAGCGGCCGCCGCTGCCTGAACCTGGGCAAGGCGATCCGCAAGGCGGTGGAAAGCTACGACGAAGACCTGAACGTGCACATCTGGGGCACGGGCGGCATGAGCCACCAGCTGCAGGGCCCGCGCGCGGGGCTGATCAACCGCGAATTCGACAACGCGTTCCTGGACCGCATGATTGCCGATCCGGAAGGGCAGGCGGCCGTGCCCCACATCGACTACGTGCGCGAGGCGGGCAGCGAGGGCATCGAGCTGGTCATGTGGCTGATCGCGCGCGGCGCGATGGCCGATCTGGCTGGCGGACCCGCACCGAAGGTCAAGCACCGCTTCTACCATGTGCCCGCGAGCAACACGGCCGTGGGCCACCTGATCCTGGAGAACTGAACACCATGAGCCAACCCATTCGAGTCGCGCTGGCCGGCGCCGGCGCCTTCGGCCAGAAGCACCTGGACGCACTGAAGCTGATTGACGGCGTACAGGTCACGTCCGTCATCGGTCGCGAACTGGACAAAACGAAAGAGGTCGCGGCCAAGTACGGCATCGGCCACGTCACCACGGACCTGGCCGACAGCCTGGCCCGCGACGACGTGGACGCCGTGATCCTGTGCACGCCCACGCAGATGCACGCGTCGCAGACGCTGGCCTGCCTGGCCGCGGGCAAGCACGTGCAGGTGGAGATCCCGCTGTGCGATGTGTTGAAGGACGGCGAGGAAGTCGTGGCCAAGGCCAAGGCGAGCGGCCTGGTTGCCATGTGCGGCCACACGCGCCGCTTCAACCCCAGCCACCAGTACGTGCACAAGAAAATCAAGGCGGGCGAGTTCAACATCCAGCAGATGGACGTGCAGACCTACTTCTTCCGCCGCACGAACATGAACGCGCTGGGCCAGCCGCGCAGCTGGACCGACCACCTGCTGTGGCACCACGCCGCGCACACGGTGGACCTGTTTGCCTACCAGTGCGGTAGCCCCATCGTCAAAGCCAACGCTGTGCAGGGCCCGATCCACCCGAACCTGGGCATTGCCATGGACATGAGCATCCAGCTCAAGGCGGCCAACGGCGCGATCTGCACACTCTCCTTAAGCTTCAACAACGACGGGCCGCTGGGCACGTTCTTCCGCTACATCGGCGACACGGGCACCTACATCGCCCGGTATGACGACCTGGTGAACGGCAAGGAAGAAAAGATCGACGTGAGCAAGGTCGACGTGAGCATGAACGGCATCGAGCTGCAGGACCGCGAGTTCATTGCCGCCATCCGCGAAAGCCGCGAGCCGAATGCGAGCGTGGCGAAGGTGCTGCCGTGCTACCAGGTGCTGCACCAGCTGGAGCAGCAGTTGTCGTGAGACGCGCGGTCGGCCCCTTCCGCGTTCAGCCTATCGGCCTGGGCTGCATGAACCTGGACCACGGCTACACCCCCGCGCTGAGCGCGGAGCAGGGCGAGCGCGTGCTGCTGGGCGCGCTGGACGCGGGCTACGACTTCTTTGACACCGCCACGCTGTACGGCGGTGGCCGCAACGAAGAGCGCGTGGGCGCCGTGCTGGCCAGGCACCGCAATCGCTTCACGCTGGCCAGCAAATGCGGGCTGGCCATCGTTCCGGTTGACGGCAAGCCCACACGCGTGATCGACGGCCGGCCCGACACCCTGCGCCGCCAGTGTGAAGACAGCCTGCGCCGCCTCAAGACCGACGTGATCGACCTGTACTACCTGCACCGCCTGGACCGCAAGGTGCCCATCGAGGACAGCGTGGGCGAGATGTCGCGCATGGTCGAGCGCGGCCACGTGCGCGCGCTGGGCCTGAGCGAGATGTCCGCTACCACGCTGCGCCGTGCGCATGCCGTGCACCCGATCGCCGCGATGCAGACCGAGTATTCGCTATGGTCGCGCAATGCCGAAATCGCCGTGCTGCAAGCCTGCCGCGAGCTGGGCACGGCATTTGTCGCGTTCAGCCCCGTGGCGCGGGGCTTTCTGTGCGGCACCGTGACCGACGTGAACGCGCTGGACGCCAAAGACATGCGCCGGGGCATGCCGCGCTTCAAGCCCGAGCATTTCCCGGCCAATCTGGCGCTGCTGGTACCGTTCCGCGCGCTGGCGAATGAGCTGGGCTGCACGCCCGCCCAGCTGGCACTGGCCTGGCTGCTGCACAAGGCACCGCACATCGTGGCCATTCCGGGCACAACGAGCGAGCCCCATGTGCGTGACAACGCCGCAGCAGCAGACGTTGTGCTGGACGACACAGCCATGGCCCGGCTGGAAGCCATGATCAACCAGCAAACCGTCTCGGGCCCCCGCTATGACGTGCAGGCCGCTGCCGATGTGGACACGGAGAATTTCGCCGCGTAACCGCAAGGCGGCTTTTCAGCTGTTGAGGTGGACGATGGCCTTGCGCGACTGCGGCTCCAGCGCCGCCAGCGTGTCGGCCAGCCAGCGCAGGCAGGCGTCAGCGTCGTGGCTGTCGGGTGAACGGGGATCGGGTGCCATTGCTGTCGCAACGTGAAAGCGCAGCGTCACGCCGGGTGGCAGGCGGGCCGAAGGGTAAAGGCCGCGGGCCACCGCCTGGGTGGCCAGCGCCCGGACTTCTTCCGGCTTGACGGGGCCCTCCACCAGCATGACGAAGCGCGAATTGCCGGTGCGCACCACCGTGTCCACGTCGCGGGCCACGCCCATCAGTCGCGCCGCGGCCAACACCAGGGCCCGGTCCGCGGCGTCGCGACCATGGCTGGCCAGAATGTCGGCATGGTTGGCCAGGTCCACGGCCAGCACCGCGCAGCCCAGGTGTGTACGGCGGGCGCGCCGTAGCGCATCGCGCAGTCTGAAGGTCAGCACTTCGGGCACGGGAAGGCCGGTCAGCGGGTCGCGCGTGTCCATGGCCCGCGCCCGCACGCGCGATTCGCTCAGCTCCCGTGCCCGGCGCCCCAGCACCCACAGCTGCAGCGGAATTTCCAGCGCGGCGCCCAGGGCCAGTGAATACTGCGTGAGGAAGCTGGCCGGCAGGAGGCCCCAGTTGCGCAGCGTTGGAAACGGTGCTGTCACGATCACCGGCAGAAACCCCAGCGCCATCCACAAAGCCCAGCGTTCACCATGGCGGTGACTCCAGAAGCAAGCGCCGAGGACCAGCAGCAGGGTGGCGACCTGGTAGGCCGTCAGGACGCCGAAGCTCCAGGGCGCAGGCCAGGCGGTATACGCGCCCGCCCATGCCACGCCAAACGCGGCCCAGGCGATCATGAAGCGATCCAGCGGCTGCGACAGGCGCCGGGTGTCGCACACTTCGCGCACCAGCAATGTCCCGGTCGTGCACGACAGCATCGCAAACACGTACGGCGCCGCGTTGTTCCACGCGGGTGAGTTCGGCCACACGAACAATCCGCCCACGCCCATGAAGCACAGCTGGATCATCATCATGGACGTGGCGTACAGGCAGTACAGCGCAAACGCGCGGTCCGCGTGCTGCCGCGCGCTCAGGGCGCTCAGGTAGATCACCAGCGCTGCCAGGCCGAAATACGCACCCAGCAGGATCAGGCTGGTGTTGCGCCAGTGAGCCAGGGCGTCCTCGCGCATCAGTCGCAGCTGGGCGCCGACGGGAATGGGCTGGTTGGTCATGCGAAGCCAGTAGGTGCGGGCGCCGTCGCCCGCGGGCAGCTCGAAGACGGGTATCCGGTCCCGGATGGGCCACCGCGCGACCGGCACGTGATCGCCGGCATCAAGCGTGTGCCAGCCTCCGTCAGTGTCCTGGTAGTTCAGGCTGACCGTGTCCACGCCGTGAAAACTCACCTGCAGGTACCAGCGTTCCCCGGGTGGCAGCGCACCGATGGTGAAGCGCTGCCACAGCGCACCGCGTCCCAGGGCATGGCTTTGCGCGGCGCGCGACGCCTGCCAGGGCAGCCCGGCGGCGGGGTCCGCCACCTGCGGGGCCTGCAGGGCCGCGGAGGTGTCTATCCACCATTCGGTGCGGGCTGTCAGGTCCAGCTCGGCGGCTGTCCCCACATCCACCGGGGTGGGCGTCGCAGCGGCCCCCACGCCCAACAGCAGCAGGGACAGCAGCGCGGCCAGGGCCTTCTTGCAGATCAGGCTTGCCATGGTTGTTCTTCTCCGTGTGGCCAGTCTAAGCGGCGAAACAAACCGAAATAAAGCGAAACCGCGCCGTGATGCTCTGCGGGTGTTGCGCCGGCACCATGAAGTCCTTGTCAACCCAACCTCTCTCAAGGAGTTTTCACATGCGACCCTGGATCAAACGAACCCTTTTCGGCCTGTTCGGCGCCACCATCGTGGTGGGCGGCGCGACCGCGCTGACCGGCTGCGGCCACCGCGACGGGCACCACGGCTGGAACGCCAGTGCCGAGGACCAGGCCAGGTTCCGCGGCAAGATGATCGACCGCGTGGCCGGCAAGCTGGACCTCAACGCCGAGCAGAAAACCAAACTGGGCGTGCTGGCCGACAAGCTGCAGGAGCAGCGCACGGCCCTCAAGGGCAAGACGGTGAACCCGCGCGCCGAGGTCGAGGCCCTGGTGGCCGGCGACAAGTTCGACCGCGCGCGCGCCCAGGCGCTGGTGGCCGAGAAGACCGCCGCCATCACGGGCAAGAGCCCTGAGGTGATTGCCGCTGCCGGCGACTTCTACGACAGCCTGACGCCGGCCCAGCAGACCAAGGTCCGCGAGTTCATGCAAAAGCGCGGCGGCTGGTGGAACAGATCGTGATCCCGCACGGGCGCTGAGCCACAATCGCCGGCATGACGACGCGCATCCTGCTGATCGACGACGACGCCGGCCTGGGCGAGCCCCTGGCCGCGTATTTCGCGCGGTACGAGATGCAGCTGACCCAGGCCGTGCGGCCCAGCGCGGGCCTGGCGCTGCTGCGCCAGCAGCAGCGCAGCGGTGGCTATGACGCAGCGATCCTGGACGTGATGCTGCCCGAGATGGACGGCTTCGAGCTGTGCCGCACCATCCGGCGCGAAAGCGACATCCCCATCGTCATGCTCACCGCGCGCGGCGAAGTCATGGACCGCGTCGTGGGCCTGGAGCTGGGCGCCGACGACTACCTGCCCAAGCCGTTCGAGCCGCGCGAGCTGGTGGCCCGCATCCAGACGGTGCTGCGCCGGCGGCGGCCCGCCGCACCCGCGGGCCGGTTCGTGTTCGATGGCCTAGTGATCGACCCGGCCACGCGCACCGCGCAACGCCAGGGGGCGCCGCTGGAGCTGACCAGCACCGAGTTCGACCTGCTGCTGATGCTGGCGCGCGAGCCAGGCAAGGTGTTCAGCCGCGACGACATCCTGAACCACCTGCGCGGCCACGAGGCCGAGCTGTACACGCGCGCCGTGGACATCGTGGTGAGCCGGTTGCGCAAGAAGCTGGAGCCGCTGGACGCCATCAAGACGCTGCGCAACGCCGGCTACGCGCTGGCCCTGCGGCCGCCCACGGGGGCTGCATGAGGCCGCATGACCGCTGGCACCACCGGGTGCGCCATTCGCTCAAGCGGCGCCTGGTGGCGCTGTTCGTGTTGCTCGCGCTGGCCATGAGCGGCGCGTTCCTGTTCGGCATGCAAAAGGCGCTGAGCGGAGGCTGGCGCGACGCCGCGCGGCCGCTGCTGGCCGACTACGTGGACCGCGTGGCCGCCGAGATCGGCTCGCCGCCCAATGTGGAGCGCGCGCAGGCGTTGGCGCGGCGCCTGCCGGTGACGGTGCGCATCAGTGGCCCGCAGGTCAACTGGCGCAGCCACGCCGACGATGAAGATCAACATGGCCGGCAGGGCGGCTGGATGGATGACGGCCACGGCGACCGCGGCGGCGACGGCCTGCTCACGCGCGTCACGGCCGACGGGCACCGCATCGACTTCGGGCTGGCGCTCAAGCCCTGGCGCGACCGGCCGCGCTTCATTGGCTGGGCCACGCTGGCCACGCTGCTGCTGCTGACCTGGGGGGCGTATGCCTATGTGCGGCGCCTGCTGCGGCCGCTGGACGATATTGGCGCGGGGGCGCGGCGTTTTGGCTCGGGCGACTTTGCCCAGCCCATCCCCGTGCGACGGCGTGACGAGCTGGGCGACCTGGCCGCGGGCGTGAACGCCATGGCGGCCAGCATCCACCAGATGCTGGAGGCCAAGCGCGCGCTGCTGCTGGCCATCAGCCACGAGCTGCGCAGCCCCATCACGCGGGCGCGGCTGAACACCGAGCTGCTGGCGGAAGAGGGCGACACCGGCACACGTCGCGCGGCATTGCTGCGCGACCTGCAGGAAATGGCGGACCTGGTCAGTGACCTGCTGGAAGGCGAGCGCCTGGGCGCGGGGCACAGCGCGCTGCACCGTGAGCCCACCGATCCCGCCACGCTGGCGCGCGAGGTGGTGGATGCGCTGGCGCAGACGCATCCGGGCCGCGCGGTCGAGCTGGACCTGCAGGACGGCCTGGCCCCCATGGCGCTGGACCGCACGCGTATGCGCCTGCTGCTGCGCAACCTGCTGGACAACGCGCTGCGCCACAGCGCCGCGTCATCGCAGCCACCGGTGCTGCGCGTGCGGGCGCAGGACGGGCGCGTTGCATTCACCGTGCGTGACCACGGCGAAGGCGTGGGTGACGAGGCGCTGGCGCAGCTGGGTGAACCGTTTTACCGCCCGGACAGTTCACGCGAGCGGACCAAAGGCGGCGTGGGGCTGGGCCTGTACCTGTGCCGGCTGGCGGCGCAGGCGCATGGGGGCACGTTTGGCGTGCGCAATGCCGAGGGTGGCGGGCTGGAAGTCAGCGTGACCTTGCCCGCCGGTTGATACGCGATATGCAGCCGGCTCGAGAATCACTACGTACAGAAGGATTTCTGGACGCGCTCCATCGGCTTTACCATCACCACAGCCGGGCAGCTCAACAAGGCACATGTGCAGTTTCTGGCGTCGCGCCTTGTTGCCCTGGCTCGCGCGGCCAAACGCCTGCCGCTGGACAACGCCAACAGCCCCGCCGAACCGTCGCTGAGCGAGGCCGACCGGGCTGATATGGAGGTCTTTCTGGGCCACATGCTGGGCATGCTGCCGGTGCTGGGTCTGCATGCGTTCGAACAGCCCACCCGACTGCAAACGGCGCAGGCAGCGGATCCCTCTGACCATGTGGACACGCTCACACCCACGGCAGCTGCGCTTGACAGGCCGCTGACCTGCCGGGGCAAAGGTGTCGAAGCGACAGGCTTTGAAGCGAGCCAGGGCTTCGTGGTTCTGGCGGGCTCGCAGGCTGTGATCGCAACGACCCCGTCCATCCAGGCTTTCGCGAGCGGTATCCGGCTGCGACAGGACTTGATCGTCAACGGCGTTCTGTTGCGTGAAGGTGATGCATACCGGTTCTCGCAGGATTTCGTTTTTAGTTCGCCGCACGCTGAAAGAACTCCAGGCCGCAGAGGCTGGAGTTTGAGTGATCGTGGGTGGCTTGCCTTTATCGGAAAACTTCATTACATTCAATATTCGCGATTCACGAATATTGAATGTAAATGCAACTCAAACCCCAAGACTTCCTGGTAGCCCTCAAGCTGGCGGCCTGGGGCGAGCAGCGCTGGACGTATGCGCGTCTGGCGCACGAGCTGGGTATCAGCGTGTCCGAGTCGCACGCATGCATCAAGCGCGGGTTGCAGGCGGGGTTGCTGGTTGACACGGCCTTGCTGGCTCTGCCGCCCGAGCCTGCGCCGGGTGTGCACGAAGCGGTGGCGGTGTATCGCGTGCAGGCCAGACCGCGCCGCGCCAAGGCGGCTCTGGCCACAAACGCCGACAACCCGGCTCGCGTCAATAGTCGCAATCTGGCCGAGTTTGCCGTGCATGGCGCCAAATATGCGTTCCCTGCTGCCAGGCTGCCCGTTGCCGTCGGGGTCCCGACGAGCCACAGCGCACCAGCCTTCGCGGGGGTGTTTGCCCCGGGTTCGGACGATTGGGTGTGGCCGCACCCGAACGGCACGGTGCGCGGGCAGGGGGTGGAGCCGCTGCACCCCAGCGTGCCCTTTGCGGCCATGCAAGATGCCAGGCTCTACGAAATGCTGGCCTTGTTCGATGCCTTGCGTGTTGGCCGTGCGCGTGAGCGCGGCATGGCGCTCACGCGCTTGCCGCTGATGATCTACCCCGACGGTCCCAAGCCCGCAGAAAGGCCCATGCATGGCTAACCCGAATATTGAATTGCTGACGGCCATTGCCAACGCAATGGGTGCCCTGCGGGACCAGGTGGTGTTTGTGGGCGGGTGCGCAACCGGGTTACTGATCACAAAGCCTTTGGTAGCGGATGCCCGGGCCACAGAGGACGTGGGTGCCATTGTGGAAGTGGCTTCATTGGTGGGCTACCACGCACTGGCTGGGCAGCTCGTGGATCAAGGCTTCAAGCAAACCATGGCCGACAACACGCCGCCTTTCCGTTGGTATTGGCAAGGCATGCAGCTGGACCTTGTACCTGTCGACGAAAAGGTGCTGGGTTTTGCCAACCGCTGGTACAAGGCAGGGTTTGACGCAGCTGTCACCGCCACCTTGCCTTCGGGTTTGCAGCTCAGGCATCTGTCGGCACCGTACTTCATGGCGACCAAGCTGGAGGCCTTCAATGACCGAGGCAACAATGACGTTTACCTGAGCCACGATCTGGAAGATGTCATCACCGTCGTGGACGGCCGCGAAGAGTTGGTCAACGAGCTGGCCGCTGCACCAGCAGATGTCCGCGACTTTGTCTCAAAGACCCTGCGCGGCATTTTGCAACGGACAGACTTCATCAACGCGCTACCCGGCATCGTTTCACAAAGCACGCGCACAGGCCTGGTGCTGCAGCGCTTCACCCAGATGTCGGAGCTATAGAGCAACATCGACACCTCCACCCACACCCTGGTCCAGAAGCTCTGGAACTACGGCGACGAGCGCGCCCAGGCGCCTTGCTGATCGCGGCCGACCTGGGCGCCGAAGTGCAGGACGGCACAGCTTGAGCCTGCTGACACACTGCTGACCCTCAAACCGCGTACGCTGCTGGCTCCACCAACCCAAGGAGATCCTCATGAACACGCAGGAAGTCGCCAACGCCTTCACCGCCCTGTGCAAGGCCGGAAAGTTTGACGAAGCCGGCCAGCAATTCTGGGCCGACAACGTCGTGTCGATCGAGGCCATGGACGGCGAGGGCGCACGCGCGGAGGGCCGCAAGGCCGTCGAAGCCAAGGGCGAGTGGTGGTACGCCAACCACGAGATCCACAGCGTCAAGGTCGAGGGGCCCCACGTCAACGGCGACCAGTTCATCGTGCGGTTCACGCTGGACGTCACCCCCAAGGGCGGCCAGCGCATGGGCATGGACGAGATGGGTGTCTACACCGTGCAGGACGGAAAGGTGACTGAAGAGCGTTTCTTCTACGGCAGCTGAATGGAGCGGGTCACCCGTTCCACCGCTCCCGCGGCACCACCACTGCCTGCGGGGGCTGCTCCATGAAGTGCGGCGACATGATCTGCACCCCCGCGTCGTTGAAGCTGTCCTGGATGTTCTGGTGCAGCTCGCTCAGGCGCAGCAGGCGTTCCAGCGGCTTGTCCAGGTAAACGTACAGCTCGTATTCCACATAAAAGTCGCCCAGCGCGCGCTGCAGCACAAAGGGTTCGGGCGTCTGGCGCAGGCCGCTGGTGGCGCGCGCGGCCGCCAGCAGCAGCGCGTGCACCTGGCGCCACGGGGCGTCGTAGCCGATGGTGAGTTTGGTCGCCATCATGGTGCCCTGGGTGTCCGACAGGCGTGAGTAGTTGCGTATCGGGTTGCCCACCAGCACGGCGTTGGGGATGGTGATTTCCTCGTTGCGCATGGTCTTGAGCTTGGTGGCCAGCGTGCCCACCTCCTGCACCACGCCCTCAACCGCGTCGCCGTCGCGGCCGACCACCACATGGTCGCCCAGACGCAGCGCGCGTGAATACACCAGCACCAGCCCGCTCATGAGCTGGTTGACCACGCCGGACGAGCCCAGCGTGACCATGGCGCCCAGCAGCACCGATACGCCCTTGAACACGTCGCTGCTGGACCCTGGCAGGTAGGGATAGGCCGCCACCAGCGCCAGCGCCCAGATACCCAGCGCCACCAGGCGCCGCGTGGCGGCGGCTGTCTCGGGGTGCAGGAAACTGACCGACACGCTGCGCCGTGACACCGCGCGGAACATGGCGTTGGACGCCTCTACCGCCGCCTGCGCCAGCAGCAGGATCACACCCACCACCACCAGCCCGGGGATCGCGCGCACCAGGCTTTCGCCCAGCGAGGTGACAGTCTGCAGGAACAGGCCGCCCAGCCGTTCGCCTACTGCGCGTGTGCCGGGGAAGGCGAGCAGCACTGATGTGGTCCAGAAATAGACCAGCGCCGCGCTGATGAACAGCGCCGCCAGCTGCACGAACCGCGACAGCAGGCCCTGCGCATACTGCATGAGCGTGCGCGCCGGCGCGGATGCCGTGCCCTGGCCGGGCTCGGTGGCATCGGTGTCCAGCCGGTCCGCCAGTGCTTTGTCCAGCACGCCCGCCAGTCGCCACACGGCCCACAGCAGCAGGGCCAGCAGCAATGTCTCCAGCAGGCTCACGCCCAGCGCGCGCAGCAGCACGGGCCATTGCCGTTGCTCGGCCTCGGCTTTCAGCGCGGCGCTCAGGCGGGCATGGATGGTGCGGGCGGCGTGGTCCAGCGATTCGTGGGCGCCGGGCTCGATGTCGGCTTCGGTCAGCGTGAACAGCAGCACGTCGCCCTGGCGGAAGGCCACGCCACGCTGGCGTTCCAGTGTCACGGGTACCAGTTCCACCACCGGCGGCAGTTCGCGGGCGCGGGCTTCGTCCAGGCGGGTCTGGGCGCGGGCCAGGCGGCCGGCCGGGTCGGCGCCGTTATAACTGGCGCGAAAGGTGGCAATAGGCTGGTGGGCGACTTCCAGCACGGCTTCAGGTGCTGTCGGCTCCGCGGGGGCCGCCTGCAGCGCGCAGCAGGCCAGCAGCAGGGCCAGGGCAATGATTCTCATGCGGGAATCATAGAGGTGGGCCCATGCCGCGCCTAGTCTGGCGCGGCGTCCAACGCGGCGCGGCTGCGCCCGCGTTCTCCATGCACCACATACAGCCCCGCGCCCACCAGCAACGCGATGCCTGCCCACGCCAGCGCATTGGGCACGTCGCCCCACACGGTCCAGCCCAGCACGAGCGCGAACAGCAGCCCGGTGTAGCGAAAGGGCGCGATCACGCTCATCTCGCCGGCGCGCATGCCGGTGATGACCAGGTAGTAGCCCGCGCTCAGGAACATGGCCGCCGCAGCCAGCAACAGCAGCTGGCGCGCCGTGGGCGTCTGCCAGCCCTGCAGCGCCGTGAGCCCCGCGGCCATCAGCAGTACCGCCAGCGCCGTGGCCAGCGTGATCAGGATGGACGGCGTGCGGGAGTCGATGGTGCGCGTGCTCAGGTCGCGCGCCGCGTGAAACAGCGTGCCCACCAGGCACAGCAGGGCATAGGCGTTGAAGCCTGCGGCGCTGGGCTGAACGATCAGCAGCACGCCCGCAAAGCCCGCCGCAACCGCCAGCCAGCGCCCGGCGCCCACGCCCTCGCGCAGCGCGATCACTGCGAACAGCGTGATGAACAGCGGCGTGGCCATGTTGATGGCCGTGGCGTTGCCGATCGGCAGATGGAACAGCGACGTGAGGTAGGTGAAGGTGCCCAGGGCATCCAGGCCCGAGCGCAGCAGCACGCGCGGCTGCGCCATCGCGCGCAGGCCCGCCGTGTTCAGCACACCCATGGCGCGCGCGACCGCCAGCAGCAGCAACGCCGCGAAGACGGCGCGGATGAAGATGAGCTGGGGGCCGGGCAGGCTCTGGCTCACGTACTTCACCAGCGAATCGTTGGTGACGAAGCTGGCCATGGCCAGCGACACGGCGGCAATGCCGCGGCGGTTGGCGGCGCTTTCGGGGGACGGGTTCACCGGGCGATGTTAAGCGGCCACGGGGCTTGCTAAACGCGGCTTGCTATAGTCCCGCGGCACTTTGGGGAAACGCCATGCGCCTGCCGTTCTTGCGTGTTTTGTGGTTGTCGTCCGTCCTGTTGCTCGTGGCAGCCGCAGGTGCGCGCGCGCAGCAGGGCGACCGTGTGGAGCCGCGGATCGTCACACTGCCACTGGTCATCGGCGGGCAGCGCACCGATGTGACGGCGCACCTGTACAAGCCTGATGGCGCGGGCCCGTTTCCTCTCGTGATTTACTCGCACGGCCGTGCCGGCACACAGGCTGAGCGCGACAAGCTTCAGTACCCCGTGCCGGTCGGCCACGGCAACTACTGGCTGCGCAAGGGCGTGGCGGTGCTGGCACCCGTGCGGCCTGGCTATGGCGCCACGGGCGGCGCCGATGCCGAGAACTCCGGTGCCCGCTGGAAGGACGGCAACTGCTTCACCGAGCCCGACTACACGCGCGTGGCGGTCACCGCGCGCCGCACCGTCGTGGCCACCCATGAATGGGCGCTGCAGCAGCCTTGGGTGCGCCGCGACCGCATCCTGATCCAGGGTCAGTCGGTTGGCGGCATGACGACCGTGGCCGTGGCCGCGCTCAACTTGCCGGGTGTGGTCGGCACGGTCAATTTCGCGGGCGGCTCGGGGGGTTACCCCGAGGTGTCGCCCGGCAGAAGCTGCAAGCCCGGCAACCTCACGGTGACGTACCGTGAGTTCGGCCGCGAAGCACGTGGCCCCAGCCTGTGGCTGTACGCACCCAACGACCTGTACTGGGGCGCCGAAATGCCGCGCGTCTGGCATGCGGCCTATGCGGCAGGCGGCAGCGACACGACGCTGGTGGTGACAGGTGAACTTGTTGGCAAGGACGGCCACCAGCTGCTGCTGCACGGCGGGCGCATGTGGTCGGTGCCGCTGGACGCGTTCGTCAAGAAAGTGGGCCTGCTCGCGCCCTGAACGGGCCATGAAAAACGGCGCCCGAAGGCGCCGTTTCCTGTCGATCTAACGCCGGATTTACAGCGTGTCGATGAAGCTGCGCAGCTTGTCGCTGCGGCTGGGGTGCTTGAGCTTGCGCAGGGCCTTGGCTTCGATCTGGCGGATGCGCTCGCGCGTCACGTCGAACTGCTTGCCCACTTCTTCCAGCGTGTGGTCGGTGGACATCTCGATGCCGAAGCGCATGCGCAGCACCTTGGCCTCGCGCGGCGTCAGGCTGTCCAGGATGTCCTTGACCACGTCGCGCAGGCCGGCCTGCATCGCGGCCTCGATCGGCGCGGTGTTGGCCTGGTCCTCGATGAAGTCGCCCAGGTGGGAATCGTCGTCGTCCCCGATCGGCGTTTCCATGGAGATCGGCTCCTTGGCGATCTTCATGATCTTGCGGATCTTGTCCTCGGGGATTTCCATCTTGGCGGCCAGGATGCCGGCGTCGGGCTCGAAGCCGAACTCCTGCAGGTGCTGGCGGCTGATGCGGTTCATCTTGTTGATGGTCTCAATCATGTGCACCGGGATGCGGATGGTGCGCGCCTGGTCGGCGATCGAGCGCGTGATGGCCTGGCGGATCCACCACGTGGCGTAGGTCGAGAACTTGTAGCCGCGGCGGTATTCGAACTTGTCCACCGCCTTCATCAGGCCGATGTTGCCCTCCTGGATCAGGTCCAGGAACTGCAGGCCGCGGTTGGTGTACTTCTTGGCGATGGAGATCACCAGGCGCAGGTTGGCCTCGATCATCTCCTTCTTGGCGTCGCGCGAGGACGCTTCGCCCTCGTTCATGCGCTTGTTGATGTCCTTCAGCTCACTCAGCGGCACCACCACGCGCGACTGCAGGTCCATCAGCTTCTGCTGCAGTTCCTGGATCGGCGGGATGTTGCGGGCGATGATGACCGACCACGGCTTGCCGGCAGCGGCCTGCTTCTCGACCCACTTGAGGTTCAGCAGGTTGGGCGGGAAGTCCTTGATAAAGATGTCCTGCGGCATGCCGCACTTGTCCACGATGATGCGGCGCAGTTCGCGCTCTTTCTTGCGCACGTCGTCGACCTGGCCGCGCACCATGTCGCACAGCTTCTCGATCGTCTTGGCCGTGAAGCGGATGGTCATCAGTTCTTCCGACAGGGCTGCCTGAGCCTTGGTGTAGGCCGGGGTGCCGTAGCCTTCCTTATCGTAGATCTTGTGGACCTTCTCGAACAGTTGCGCGATGCGGTCAAAGCGCTCCAGCGCCTGGGTCTTGAGCTCTTCCAGCTTCTTGGTCAGCGCCTTGGAGCCGCCGTTGCCGTCGTCGTCGTCGGCCTCGTCGTATTCGTCGAAGTCTTCTTCGGCCACGAAGTCGTCGGCCTCGTTGGGGTTGGAGAAGCCGTCCACGATGGTGGAGATGACGACCTTGCCCTCGCGGATTTCAGCGGCCAGACGCAGGATTTCGGCGATGGTGGCGGGGCTCGCGCTGATCGCCTCCATCATGGCCATCAGGCCGCCTTCGATGCGCTTGGCGATTTCGATTTCGCCTTCGCGCGTGAGCAGTTCCACCGTGCCCATCTCGCGCATGTACATGCGCACCGGGTCGGTCGTGCGGCCGAACTCGCTGTCCACGGTGGACAGGGCGGCTTCGGCTTCTTCCTCGGCTTCTTCCACGGTGGCCGCGGTGGGCGCCGTGTTGTTCAGCAGAAGCATCTCGGCGTCGGGCGTCTGCTCGTACACCGCCACGCCCAGGTCGTTCAGCATCGTGACCACGACTTCCATGGTCTCGGCATCGACCAGCTTGTCGGGCAGGTGGTCGGAAATTTCGCCCTGGGTCAGGTAGCCGCGTGTCTTGCCCAGCGTGATCAGGGTCTTCAGGCGCTGGCGGCGCTTGGCCATGTCCTCTTCGGACAGGATGGTTTCGTCCAGGCCAAATTCCTTCATCAAGGCGCGTTCCTTGGCCTTGCTGATCTTCATGCGCAGCGGCTTGACCTTTTCGGTGGTGGCTGCTGCTTCGGCGGCCGGTTCGCTGTCGGCGAACTCGGCCTCGATGTCGGACATGTCTTCTTCTTCGTCGCCCTTGGCTTCGGCGGCGTTCTTGGGCTTGCGGCCGCGCTTGGCACCGGCCTTGGGCGGGGCGCTGGATTCTGCGGCGGCGGCCTTGGGCGGGCGGCCGGGTTTTTTCTTGACGACTTCTTCGGTGGTGGCGGATTTGGCGGTGGACTTCGATGCGGGCACTGGCTTGGCTTTCGTTGCAGGCTTGTCGGCGGCGGGTTTGGCCGCGGGCTTGGCGGAGACTTTTAGAGCGGATTTCGCGGCGGGTTTCGCAGCGGGTTTTGCGGATGCAACGGGCTTCTTCGGCTTTTGAGTGGGCATGAACTACCTCAGGACTTCAAAACAGACACAGAAACACAAATGCGCCACAACTCCCGGCGCGGGTGACGAGACGGCGGCCGGGCGGTGCCTGGCCGGATCTCACGGGCAAGATGGATGGGCGAACATTTGGTGTGCAGTCCTTGCGGTAGGTTGGCGAGTCGTGCGCTGATGGCAACGGTTGGCCGGTCCGGAGGTGCTGCTGTCGCTCTTGCCGCTAGCAAACCCTACATTATACCGCCCTGCGGTTTTTTCAAGTCAGGACTGGCCGCCAGCCAGTGCCTTGCGGCGCTCGTGGATTTCCTGGTACAGCCGCAGGTCGTTGGCGGCCAGCGCGTCGTTTTCCTGCTGTTTGAGCCGGTCAATCAGCATGAGGCGCAGCAGGCCCCGAAGCTCTTCATCGGCTTCCGCCGGGGGCGGCTCGTCGGCTGCGGGCGTTTCGAACCCGGCCATGGCCTTCAGTGCAAGCGCTTCGCTTTCGTGGCCGTGCAGCCCTTCGCGCAGGGCCGCCCAGGGTTGGGGGCCGTGCTCATGGACCTGGCCTTCCAGCCACGCCAGCAGCGGGCCGTGGGGAGCGGGCAGCTCGGCGAGCATGGTGTGCTCCTCGCTCGTCAGGCGCTCCAGCGCGCCATGGTTGAGCAGCAGCAGCCGCACGGCATGGTCGGCCCGGCTGGCGGGCAGCGTTCGTCCCGCTCGCGTGCGGGGTTGCTGGGGTTGGTAGGGGCGCTGTGAATCACCGTTTGCCGCGGCGCGCCGGGGTGCGCCATCGCGCCGCACCGGGCTGCGGTTTGTGCGGGACGGCTCGCCGCCCATGCCCCACAGTTCGGTCAGCTCGTGAGGGCCCAACTGGACCAGTTCGGCGATTTCGCCCAGCAGCTGGCGCTTGAGCGCGCCATCGGGCAGCAGGCTCCACAGCGGCCTGGCGTTGGCTGCCATGTGGGCGCGGCCCTCCGCCGTGGACAGGTCGCAGCCCTCGCGCGCCGAATCGATGAGAAAGCGCGACAGCGGGGTGGCTTCGCTCACGTAGTGTGCGAAGGCATCGGCGCCAAATTCACGGATGTAGCTGTCCGGATCGTGCTCGGTGGGCAGGAACAGGAATTTGACGGAGCGCACGTCGGTGGCATAGGGCAACGCGCCGTCCAGCGCCTTGCGCGCAGCGCGGCGGCCGGCTGCGTCGCCGTCGAAGCTGAACACCACGCTGTCGGTGAAGCGGAACAGCTTTTGCACATGGTCGGTCGTGCAGGCCGTGCCCAGCGTCGCCACGGCGTTCGGAAAGCCGAGCTGGGCCAGCGCCACGACGTCCATGTAGCCTTCAGTCACCAGCACATAGCCCGCTTCGCGCAGGGCGTTTCGGGCCTCGAACAGGCCGTAGAGCTCGCGCCCCTTGCTGAAGACCGGTGTCTCGGGCGAGTTCAGGTATTTGGGCGTGCCGTCGCCCAGTACGCGGCCGCCGAAGCCTATGCATTCGCCCTTGACGTTGCGGATGGGGAACATGACGCGGTCGCGGAAGCGGTCGTAGCGCTTGCTGTCGCCCGTCTGTTCGTCTTCGTTGGCAATGACCAGTCCGCTTTCGGCCAGCAGCGGGTCGTCGTAGTTGGCGAACACGCTGGCCAGGCTGCGCCAGCCCTCGGGCGCGTAGCCCAGGCCGAACTGCCTGGCGATCTCGCCCGACAGGCCCCGGCCCTTGAGGTAGTTGATGGCCTTGGGCGATGCCTTGAGCTGTTTGCGGTAGGCGTCGCCGGCTTTTTCCAGCACGTCGCTCAGCGTGGCCTGCTTTTCGCGCTGCTTCGCGGCGCGCTCGCGGTCCTGCGGGCTGGCGTCGTCTTCGGGCACTTGCAGCCCATAGTGCTGGGCCAGGTCCTTGACGGCTTCCACAAAGTTCATGCCCGCGTGTTCCATCAGGAAGCCGATGGCGTTGCCGTTCTTGCCGCAGCCGAAGCAGTGATAGAACTGTTTGGTCGGACTGACGCTGAAGCTGGGCGATTTCTCGCCGTGGAAGGGGCACAGCCCCATGTAGTTGGCGCCGCCTTTCTTGAGCTGCACGTAGCGGCCCACGACCTCGACAACGTCGGCGCGGGCGAGCAACTCCTGGATGAAAGTCTGGGGAATGGCCATGGGGCAGTAGAACTACGTTGCGTATTCTTACCTAAGGCTGTCCGGGGCATGGCGGGGTTACGCTCGGCACACACCGCAACAGCGGGGACAAACGGAGACAAGCATGCCCGATATCTTCAGCCAGGACCTGCCGCGCAACGATGCGAATTTCGCGCCGCTGTCGCCGCTTTCGTTCATCGAGCGGACGGCCCAGGTCTATCCCGACCGGCTGGCCGTGGTGCACGGCAACCTTCGCCGTACATGGGGCGAGGTGTATGCGCGCTGCCGCCGGCTGGCCAGCGCCCTGCGCGCCGCAGGTGTTGGTCAAGGCGATGCGGTGGCTGTCATGCTGCCCAATGTACCGGCCATGGTCGAGGCGCATTTCGGCATCCCCATGTCCGGTGCGGTGCTCAATGCGCTGAACACGCGGCTGGATGCGCAGACCATCGCCTTCATGCTCGACCATGGCGAAGCACGCGTGGTGATCGTGGACCCCGAGTTCGCGCAGGTCATGTCGGATGCACTGGCGCAGCGCAAGTCCACCGCGCCGGTGCTGGTCATCGACGCCGAGGATCCAGTCTTTGCGGGCCCCGCGCAGCGCATTGGCAGCACGACGTATGAGGCGTTCCTGGCTGGCGGCGACGCGTCGTTTGACTGGCAGCTGCCGGCAGACGAATGGGATGCGATCGCGCTGAATTACACCAGCGGAACGACGGGCAACCCCAAGGGCGTGGTCTACCACCACCGTGGCGCTGCGATCAATGCGGTGTCCAACATCCTGGAATGGGACATGCCCAGGCACCCCGTCTATCTGTGGACGCTGCCGATGTTTCACTGCAATGGCTGGTGCTTTCCGTGGACCGTGGCAGCCCGTGCGGGTGTGAATGTGTGCCTGCGCAAGGTGGAAGCGCAGGCGATGGTCGATGCCATCACGGCGCATGGCGTGACCCACTACTGCGGCGCGCCCATCGTGCACGGCATGCTGGTCAACGCGCCGGACGCATTGAAAGCCAGGTTGCGGAATCTGCCCCAGGGCGGTGTCAAGGCGATGGTGGCGGGCGCCGCGCCGCCGGCCTCCATGATCGAAGGCATGGAGACGCTGGGCTTCGACCTCACGCATGTCTACGGCCTGACGGAGGTGTATGGCCCCGCGACCGTCTGTGCACGGCATGAAAGCTGGGAGGTGCTGGACATCGGTGAGCGTGCGCGGCTGAACGCGCGTCAGGGCGTGCGTTACCACCTGCAGCGCGACGCCTGCGTGCTGGACCCCGCCACGATGCAGCCCGTGCCGCAGGACGGCGAGACCATGGGCGAGATCATGTTCCGCGGCAACATCGCCATGAAGGGTTACCTCAAGAACCCCACCGCCACGCAGGAAGCGTTTGCGGGCGGCTGGTTTCACAGCGGTGATCTGGCGGTGCAGTATCCCGATGGCTACATCAAGATCAAGGATCGCAGCAAGGACATCATCATCTCAGGCGGCGAAAACATTTCCTCGATCGAGGTCGAGGACGTGCTGTACCGCCATCCCGAGGTGCTCGCGGCGGCCGTGGTGGCGCGCCCGGACCCGAAGTGGGGCGAGACACCCTGCGCGTTTGTGGAGCTGAAGGCGGGCGCTGCCGCCACGCCGCAGGACATCGTGGCCCACTGCAGGAAGCATCTGGCGGGCTTCAAGGTGCCGCGCGCCGTGGTCTTTGGCGAACTGCCCAAGACCAGCACCGGCAAGATCCAGAAGTTCGAGCTGCGCCGCCAGGCCGGTTCTGCGGCGGCGATCGACGTCTGAGCCGGCTCAGGTCTTCATGGCCAGACCGAGCTTTTCGATCACGGTCTTTTCCCGCACGAAAGTGTCGGCGATGAACTTCGTGAAGTCCTCGGTGTTCATGTAGACGACGGGCTGGTCGTATTTGTCGAACGTGGCAATGACCGCCGGGTCTTCCAGCGTCTTGCGGAATGCGTCATGCAGGCGCCGCGTGATGGCGGGGCTCATGCCCTTGGGGCCGCCGATGCCGAACGGCGAATCGGCCGCCGCGCCATAGCCCAGCTCGGCCAGCGTGGGCACGTTGGGCCAGCGTTTGGTGCGTTTGGATCCGTAGGTGACCAGCAGCCTGCAGGTGCCGGCCTCGACGTGCGGTGCCCAGCCCGTGGCGTCGCTGTGCGCCATGACGTGTCCGCCCAGCAGGGCCTGCATGCCGTCGGCGCTGCCCTTGAACGGTACGTGCTGCAGCTTGATGTCGGTGCGCATGCAAAACTCCTCGACCGACAGGTGCGGTGAGGTTCCCGTGCCGGTGGAGCCATAGGTGAATTTGCCGGGGTTGGCACGCGCGTAGTCCACCAGGTCCTTGATGGTCTTGATCGGCGAATCGGACCGCACCACCATGCCGAAGGTGTAGCCCGTCAGGCAGGCGATGTAGGTGAAGTCCTTGAGCGGGTCGAACTGCATCTTCTGCATGTGGGGCAGCCGCGCGACGCCGATGGTCAGTTGCGACAGCGTGTAGCCGTCCGGCGCGGCGTTGACCAGTTCGTTGGGACCCAGCATGCCGCTGGCGCCGGCCTTGTTGTCGATCACGACCTGTCCGCCCAGCGCCTTGCTGGCGCTTTCGGCCAGCGCACGCATGACGGCATCGGTCGACCCGCCGGCTGGCCAGGGGCAGATCAGGCGGATGGGCTTGGCCGGGTAGGCGGGCTGGGCCAGGGCCGGCAGCGCCAGTGTCGCGGCCGAAGCCAGCGTGGACTGGACGAAACGGCGCCGGGGGAAAGAGGAGAGGGTCATGGTGGCCTCCAGGAGGTTCGGGTCGCCACACCGTCGCGGCGCCACCATGCCAATCTAAAGTTTTCAGTCCACGCTGGCATGGGGACAAACCATGCCCCCATCCCCGGAGCCGCTGGGCGGGCTCAGTCGCCCATCACGATGCCCTCGCGCCGCGGGTCGGCGCCGCCCAGCCACACGGGCTGGCCGTGTGCGTTGCCCAGCGTGATGGCCTGCAGGCCGCTGGTCATGGCCTGCTCGCGCACTTCGGCGCCGCGGGCGCGCAGCGCCTCGACGGTGGCGGGTGGGAACCGCTTTTCTTCCAGGATGCTCGGTCCGTTCAGCGACGCGAAGTTGGGCAGGTTGATGGCCTGCTGCGGCGTCATGCCCCAGTTGAACACCCCGTAAAGCGTCTTGGCCGTGAAGTGGATGATGAGCGCGCCGCCGGGGCTGCCGCCGCTCATGACGAGCTGGCCCGTGGCCTTGTCGAACACCAGCGTGGGCGCCATCGACGAACGCGGGCGCTTGCCCGGCTGCACGCGGTTGGCGATGGGCTTGCCCTGCGCGTCGGCGGGCGCGAAGCTGAAGTCGGTGAGCTCGTTGTTCAGCAGGAAGCCCTTGACCATCTGGCGCGCGCCAAAAACGTCCTCGATCGTCGTCGTCATGGCAATGGCGTTGCCGAAGGCATCCACGATGCTGATGTGGCTGGTTCCGTACTCGGGCTGGTCGGGCATGGGCGCGTGGCTCATGGCCACGGGACCGGGGTTGCCGGGCGTGGCGGTCTTCATGCTGGGGCCCGCGGGCTGGACCAGTTTGGCGCGGTCGGCCAGGTAGGCGGGGGCCAGCAGGCTCATCCAGTTGCCGGCGGGCGGCTGGACGAAGTCGGGATCGCCCAGATACTGGCCGCGGTCGGCAAAGGCCAGCCGCGATGCTTCGGTGTACAGGTGCAGCCAGTTGGCATTGGGCAGGCCGTTCTCCAGCGGGATTGCGTCGGCGCCGGTGCGGCTGAGAATACCCAGGATCTGGCCGACGGCGATGGCGCCAGAGCTCGGCGGCGGGAAGCCGCAGATGCGGAAGTCCTTGGCGTTGGCCTTGTAGTCGTGGCAGATCGGCGCGCGCCTTTTCGCCTGGTAGCCGGACAGGTCGGCCGTGCTGAGCTGGCCGGGGTTGGTCGGGTGGCTGCGCACCTTGTCGACGATGGCCTGCGCCACGTCGCCTTCGAGCAGGCCCCTGGAGCCCTGCGCGGCAATCTTGCGCAGCACCTGCGCGAGTTCAGGGTTCTTCAGCGTGTGGCCCACGGGCCAGGGCTCGCCCGCCGCGTTGTAGAAGTAGGCGGCGGCGACCGGGTCTTTCTTCAGGTGCTGTTCGGCCTTGAGCAGCGTGTTCAGCCGGGCGCTGACCTTGAAGCCGCCTTCGGCCAGCGTGATGGCCGGCTGGAACAGCGTGGCCCAGGGCAGTTTGCCGTGCTGCTTGTGCGCCATCTCCAGCATGCGCACGGTGCCGGGTGTGCCGACCGACCGGCCACCCACGACGCCCTCGTAGAACGCCATCGGCTTGCCGTCCTTCATGAACAGGTTTTCGGTCGCGGCGGCGGGGGCCGTCTCGCGCCCGTCGAAGGCTTCCACGGCTTTGCCGTCATGGTGCAGCAGGAACGCGCCGCCGCCGATACCGCTGGACTGCGGCTCCACCAGCGTCAGCACCATCTGCACAGCCACGGCCGCATCGATGGCCGAGCCGCCCGCTTTCAGGATCTGGTAGCCCGCGTCGGTGGCCAGCGGGTTCGCGGCAGCGACGGCGAATTTCCTGGTGGCCCAGCCCGGCTTTTCGGTGTAGCCCGATGAGCCCTCGGGCTGGTCGGGAACCGTGTAGCTGAAGTTGGACGGGGCGCTGGCGCAGGCGGCCAGCAGGGCGGCTGCGGCCAGGCAGGACAGGGCGGCTTTCATGGAATCTCCGGTTGTTTGTTGTCCGGGCATTCTCGCGTCAACCGCGACTCCTGTGTGACAGGAGTTGCTACGTGGCCGCCGGGGCCGTCAACGAGGCGCCAGTCGGATCGCGCCGTCCAGGCGGATCACCTCGCCGTTGAGCATGTCGTTCTCGAAGATGTGTTTGGCCAGCTTGGCATAGTCCTCGGGGGTGCCCAGACGGCTGGGGAACGGCACATTGGCTGCCAGCGCGTCCTGCACCTCCTTGGGCATGCCGAACAGCATGGGCGTGCCGAAGATGCCGGGCGCGATCGTCATGTTGCGGATGCCGTTGCGTGCCAGGTCGCGCGCGATCGGCAGGGTCATGCCCACGACGCCGCCTTTTGATGCACTGTAGGCCGCCTGGCCGATCTGGCCGTCATAGGCGGCCACGCTGGCCGTGGAGATCATCACGCCGCGCTCGCCCGTGGATTCAGGTTCGTTTTTGCACATGGCGTCCGCCGCCAGGCGGATCATGTTGAAGCTGCCCACCAGGTTGACCATGATGGTTTTGGTATAGATCGACAGGCTGTGCGCGCCGTTCTTGCCAACCGTCTTTTCTGCCGGGGCGATGCCTGCGCAGTTGACCAGACCCATGAGCTTGCCCAGCGACACGGCCTTGGCCACCACGGCCTGGCCGTCCGCTTCCTGGCTCACGTCGCATTTCACGAACGCGCCACCAATCTCCCTGGCCACTGCCTCGCCCTTGTCTGTCTGCATGTCGGCGACCACGACGGTGCCGCCGCTGGCTGCCAGCATGCGCGCCGTCCCTTCACCCAGCCCCGATGCGCCGCCCGTGACGATGAATACCTTGCCCTTGATTTCCATGAAGCTGCTCCTGAATTGACGTTGACGTAAACGTCAATTATCACGCAACAAAAAGCCCGCTTAAAGGCGGGCTCGGGCCTGGGTTGTCGCTTTGCCTTATTTGAATCCAACGCGGTCCAGCATCTGCTGCACCTTGGTCTGGTTCGCACCGACAGCGGCCAGCGGGATGGTCTCTGCCTTGAAGTCGCCACCGCCGCTGATGGCGTTGAGCGCCGCGTTGTTGACTTTCACGCCCTTGGCCGTGGGCCATTCGTTGTTGCCGTTGGCAAAGTAGTTCTGCGCTTCGGGGCTGGCCAGGTATTCCAGGAACTTGACGGCGTTGGTCTTGTTCTTGGCATGCTTGGCGACCGCGCCGCCGGCGATGTTCAGGTGCGTGCCCCACGTGGCCTGGTTGGGGAACACCACGCTGACTTTTTCCATAACGGCACGGTCCTCCGGGTTGCTGGAGCGCACCATGCGCGCGATGTAGTAGGTGTTGCTCACGGCGATCTGGCATTCGCCGGACGCCACAGCCTTGATCTGGTCGGTGTCGCCGCCCTTGGGCGCGCGGGCCATGTTGTCCACGATGCCCTTGAGCCAGGCTTCGGCTTTCTGCTCGCCCAGATGTTCGGTCACGGCGCCGAACAGCGACAGGTTGTACGGGTGCGAGCCAGACCGCAGGCAGACCTTGCCCTTGTTCTTGGGGTCGGCCAGTTCCTCGTAAGTGTCGACATCTTCCTTCTTGACGCGCAGCTTGTCATAGACCACCACGCGGGCGCGGGTGGAAAAGCCGAACCAGGGCGTGCCGTCGGCCGTTGCCTTGCCACGGTACTGCGCCGGGATGGCGTCTTCCAGCAGCTTGGACTGGATGGGCTGGAACAGGCCGTCGACCTCGCCGCGGTACAGGCGGGCCGCATCCACCAGCAGAATCACGTCTGCGGGAGAGGCTGTGCCTTCGGCCTTCAGGCGGGCCAGAATGCCGGCATCATCGGCGTCCACGCGGTTGATCTTGATGCCGGTGGCCTTGGTGAAGTTGTTGTACAGCGCCTCATCGGTCGAGTAGTGGCGGGCAGAGTACAGGTTGACGACCTGCTCCTGCGCAACAGCGGCGCCTGCGGCGGCGATCAAGGCGATGCACAAAGCGTTCTTCAGCATGATGGACATTGAAAAGGTTTGTTGAATAGCGTGATGATAAAACAAACGCGAATCATTCTTAATAAATATTCGAACGAGGCAGGGGCTTTGCTGCGGTGGGCCGGGCGCGCGGCGCTGGCGGTCGCTGCAACCCTGCTGGTCGCCTGCGCTTCGGCGCCGCCAGAAAACAGAAATCCGGCGCCTGAACCAGCGCCGCCTGTGGCCAAGGTGCCTCCGCGCATCGGGCTCGCATTGGGCGGCGGCGCGGCACGGGGCTTCGCCCATGTGGGCGTCATCCAGGCCCTGGAAGAGGCGGGCATCCGGCCGGACGTCGTCGCGGGCACCTCCGCGGGCAGCCTTGTGGCGGCCCTGTACGCCAGCGGCAAGACGGGCGCCCAACTGCAGCAGGTGGCCGATGCCATGGAAGAAGCCGCGTTCGCCGACTGGATGCTGCCCCTGTTCAACCGGGGCATGCTGCGCGGTGAAGCACTCGCGCGCTACGTCAACCAGCAGGTGGGCCAGCGACTGATCGAGAACATGGCGATCCCGCTTGGGATCGTGGCCACCGATCTGCAAAGCGGGCAGGGCGTGCTTTTCCAGCGCGGCGACACCGGAACGGCCGTACGGGCGTCCAGCGCCGTGCCGTCCGTCTTTTTACCGGTGACTATTTCGGGCCGTGACTACGTTGACGGCGGGCTGGTATCGCCCGTGCCGGTGCGCTATGCGCGGCAGATGGGGGCGGAACTGGTCATCGCCGTGGACATCTCCAGTGCGCCCGAAGGAAACCCCGCGGGGGACAGCCTGCAAATCCTGCTGCAGACCTTTGCGATCATGGGCAAAAGCATCAACAGCTGGGAGTTGCGCGAGGCGGACCTTGTGGTGCGGCCTGCGCTGGCCGGTGTGCGCAGCGCCGATTTCACCGCGCGCCGCCGATCGGTTGAGGCAGGGCGGCTGGCCATGCAACAGGCGTTGCCGCAACTGAAAGCGGCCATCGAGGCGAAGTCAAGATGAATCGCCAGATAAAAAAAGGCCCAGTTACGAAAACTGGGCCTTGAAGGGATCCCTGAACCGCTGAGGGTGTCGAAAGGACCCGAGGAGACAACCTGAAGAACTCTCGTTCAACAACAAGAGTATCGGATGGATTGTGGGGCAACTGTAGAGTTCCCGCTCCACTGAAATGGGGGAGTGTTCCCCCGTTTCAAGATGCTTTAGCGCTTCTTGGCGGTCGTCTTGGTCGCGTTGACTGCGGTGTTGGCCACGGCGTTGAAGTTGGCTTCGGCGACGTCGGCAGCCTGCTTGACGGCCTTTTGCACGGATTCCAGAGCGTTGTTGCCGGCGGCAATGGCGCTCTTGAACACGGCGACGGCGGTTTCGGAACCGGCGGGAGCGTTCTTGGAGGCGTTGTCCACAACCGACATGAACTTCTTCTGGGCTTCGGTGGCCTGGGTTTCGAAGGCCTTGCCGAATTCGGCGCCGGTGCCGGAGGCGATGTCGTACAGGTGGCGGCTGTAGGCGGCGGTCTTTTCAGCCAGGGGCTGGAACAGCGAGGCTTGCAGGGCCAGCAGTTCCTGGGCGTCCTTGACACCCAGAACGGCCTGGGCGGTGCCAGAGGCTTCGACCAGAGCGGCCTTGGAGGCGGTCACGTTCAGCTCGACGAGCTTCTCGACGCCTTCGAAAGCCTTGGTCGTCAGGCCGAAGAGGGTTTCAACGTTGGCTTTGTGGGCGGCCAGGATTTGTTCAGCGGTCAACATATCAATATCTCCAGAAGGTGGGTAAGGATCGACATCTGCGCTGAACCCCGGCTTGCCGGTTATGTTGCAGTGCAGCATGGGTTGAAGTATAGGGTTGCCCCGGGGGTTTGCAAGCACTTTTTGCTGCGCCGCAGCAAATTTAGAAGCTGTCGCCTAATTGCCCTGACTGGACGGCGCGGCGCCCCGAAGGGATTTGGCACGACAGAATGGCTACCCATGCAGGTTTTCTATGCCGACCAGTTTGTGCTGCCGCTGCCGCCGGGGCACCGCTTCCCGATGGGCAAATACCAGATGCTGAGGGACCAGATCGCAGCAGGCCTGCCGGCCATCCGCTTGATGCCGGCTCCGCGGGCAAGCGACGGGGAACTGGCCCTGGCCCATACGCCTTCCTACATTGACGATATTGCCCGGGGCACTGCCGACCCCCAGGTCATGCGCGAGATCGGCTTTCCATGGAGCGAGGCGATGGCGGAGCGTGCGCGCCGCTCCGTCGGCGCAACCATCGCCGCCTGCCGGGCCGCTTTCCACGAAGGCGTGGCCGCCAATATTGCGGGCGGCACCCATCATGCGTATGCCGGCAAGGGCGGGGGGTTCTGCGTGTTCAACGACTCGGCCGTTGCCGCCAGGCTCATGCAGGCGGAGCGCGCGCGTGGCCGCGTCGGGCCGGTGCTGAAAGTCGCCGTGATCGACCTGGACGTGCACCAGGGCAATGGCACGGCGAGCATCTTTCGCAACGATCCGAGTGTGTTCACGTTGTCGATGCATGGGCAGAAGAACTTCCCGTTCCGCAAGGAAGCGAGTGATCTGGACGTAGATCTGCCGGACGGCTGCGGTGATGACGACTATCTGCATGCGCTGGAGACGGCACTGGATGAACTGGCGCGCCGGTTCGAGCCGGATCTGGTGCTTTACCTGGCCGGCGCCGACCCTCATGAGGGCGACCGGCTGGGGCGGCTCAAGTTGACCTGGGACGGGCTGGAGGCGCGTGACCGCCGGGTGTTCGACTGGGCGTGGCAGCGGCGCGTGCCGCTGGCCTTCGCCATGGCGGGCGGTTATGGCCGCCGGCTGGAGGACACGGTCCGCGTGCAGATGAATACGTTCGGGGTCGCTGTCGACTATTGGCGCCGCTGGCAGAATCTCGTGCGATGAACGAGCCCAAGCCCGCCAAGCCGCAACCTGAGCCGCGCAGCGCCTACCGGGTGTTTCGCACCATTGGCACCCGCTGGATGGACAACGATGCCTACGGCCATGTGAACAATGTCGTGTACTACAGCTGGTTCGACACGGCCGTCAACGCCCACCTGATCGAGCAGGGTGTGCTGGACATCCACCATGGCGAAACCATCGGCCTTGTGATTGAAACCCAGTGCAACTATTTCGCGTCTCTGGCTTTCCCCCAGAACGTCGAGGCGGGGTTGCGCGTGGCGCGCATGGGCACGTCCAGCGTTCGCTACGAGGTTGGCCTGTTCGCCCAGGGGGAGCCAATGACCGCTGCCAAAGGCCATTTCGTTCATGTCTATGTGGACAGCAAGACCCGGCGCCCCGTTGCGCTCCCTACCCCTTTGAAAAACGTTCTGGAGCAACTCACGTGACCCATGCCCAAGTCAGCACCGTCGTCAGCGACCCGGCCAGCGTCGATGCGGCGATTGAAAGCCGGTTTTCGGCACGGGCCTTTCTGCCCCGTTCCGTGTCGCGTGACGTGCTGAATGACATTCTTCGGGTGGCTAGCCGCGCGCCCTCGGGAACTAACACCCAGCCTTGGCGCGTTTACGTGCTCCAGGGCGCCAGTCGGGACACTCTGGTGCAAAAGGTGTGCGAGGCGCATGAAGCAATCCATGCAGACCCTGCCCTTGCCGCCAACTACCGTGAGGAATACGACTACTACCCGGAAAAGTGGGTCAGCCCCTACATTGACCGGCGCCGTGAAAACGGGTGGGGGCTGTACGGATTGCTGGGGATTGCAAAAGGGGAAAAAGACAAGATGCATGCGCAGCACCAGCGCAATTTCCGCCTGTTTGATGCACCTGTGGGATTGATGTTCACGATGGACCGTGTCATGGGCAGGGGCTCCCTGGTTGACTACGGCATGTTCCTTCAGAACATCATGATCGCCGCTCGTGCCCGGGGGCTTCACACCTGTCCCCAGGCGGCGTGGAACGGTTTCGCGAGCATCATCCTGCCGCACATAGGCGCGGGCGCAGATGAGATGCTGGTCTGTGGCATGTCGCTGGGTTATGCGGACGAGACCCATGTTGTTAATGCCTTCCATACGCCGAGGGAGCCGGTGGAGCAGTTCACGCGCTGGCTGGAATAGAAAAGGCCAGCCCGAAGGCTGGCCTTTCCCCCTTGGCATCCCTTCAGGTTGCCAAGGTCTCGCAAGACTACATCTTGCGCAACTTCTTCGCGTCGGCGACGCAGGTGTCTTTGGCATTGCCGGCCATGTCGTCGCATTTCTCCTTGGCGATTTCATAGTCGGCTTCGGCCTTGACCTTGGCCACCTTTTCCGCCGATTTGGCGTCGGGCTTGTAGGCGGCTTCCAGTTCTGCCTTGGCCACCTTTTCGGCGCCCTTGGCTTCCTTCTCGCACACGTCCTTGGCGTTGGCCTTGAGCGTGTCGCAGCGGGCCTTTGCAGCCTTGTAATCGGCTTCGATGCGCTCTTTCTGGGCCTTGTGCTCGTCCTTGGTCATGGCGCCGGCGGCGCCCACGGCCATGCAGCAGGCAGCGACGGCGAGCGTGATGAATTTGTGAGTCATGACGTTTCTCCGGACGGTGGGTTACTGCGACTTCTCGAAACGGAAGTCGGGGTTGCTGCCTTCCCAGGCCTTCACCTGCTTCTCGGCTTCGTCCTTGGCCACGCCGTGCCGCTCCTGGATGCGGCCCAGCAACTGGTCGCGCTTGCCGGCGATGACGTCCAGGTCGTCGTCGGTCAGCTTGCCCCACTGCTCTTTGACTTTGCCCTTGAACTGCTTCCAGTTTCCTTCGATGCGGTCCTGATTCATGATGGCTCTCCTTGTGGGTTGGATGGTGCGCCAGCTCATGGGCTGGCGTGAAAGCCAATGTAGGGCGAGCGCAAGCGCCGCCACGTAGGCGGCGCCGGATGCACGCCGTAGGTAGCCGACTACAGGGCCTCGCATGCAGCCGTCAGCCCGCCGACATGCGCCGGGGTGACGATTGGGTATGCTCCCGCCTGAATCAAATCCGGCCGGCGCCCGCCGGCCCCCGCGACCTGAGGAGACAAAGCATGAAATTCCCGCGTTGGGCCGCCGCATGGCTCGTTTTGGCGCTGTGCCCGGGTTTGGCGCTCGCCGCCGACATCGACGGCAGCAAACTGTCCGTGCTGTGGGGCGTGCCGTTCGCCGGCATCCTGCTGTCCATTGCGCTGATGCCCCTGTTGGCGCCGTCGTTCTGGCACCATCATTTCGGCAAGGTGGCTGCGGCCTGGGCGCTGTCCTTTCTCCTGCCGTTTGCCGCCCTGTTCGGCGCGGGCGCGGCGGCCACCAGTTTGGCGCATGCGCTGCTGGCGGAATACATTCCTTTCGTCATCCTGCTGACCGCGCTGTTCACCGTGGCGGGGGGCATCCATATCCGCGGCAACCTGCACGGCAGTCCGGGGCTGAATACGGCCATCCTGGCCATCGGCGCCGTGCTGGCCAGCTTCATGGGAACGACGGGCGCGTCCATGCTGCTGATCCGTCCCCTGATCCGCGCCAACGACAACCGTGCGCACAAGGCGCACGTGGTGGTGTTCTTCATCTTCATCGTGTCCAACGCGGGCGGCTCGCTGACGCCGCTGGGCGATCCGCCGCTGTTCCTGGGCTTCCTCAAGGGCGTGGACTTCTTCTGGACCGTGCGCAACATCTTTCCCGAAACGCTGTTCCTCGTGGGGGCTCTGCTGGTGATCTTCTACGCACTGGATTCCTGGTACTACCACCGTCGCGAGGAAATCTTGCCGATCGACCCTACGCCTGACACACGGTCCATCGGTTTCGATGGCGCCGTCAACTTCTGGCTGCTGGGCGCCATCGTGCTCCTGGTGCTGGTCAGCGGTTTCTGGAAATCCCCGGTCAGCTTCAATGTGCTGGGCACCGACGTGGGCCTGCCCGGCCTGGTGCGCGACATCGGCCTGATCGGCGTGACGCTGCTGTCGCTGAAGATCACGGCGCAGGAGGTGCATGACGACAACCAGTTCTCGTGGGGACCGATGGCCGAGGTGGCCAAGCTGTTCGCGGGGATCTTCCTGACGATCATTCCCGTGATTGCCATGCTCAAGGCCGGCGTAAACGGGCCTTTCGGCGCCATCGTGTCGACCGTCACGCGGCCGGACGGATCGCCCGACCCGGCCATGTATTTCTGGGCCACTGGCGCGCTCAGCTCGTTCCTGGACAACGCGCCGACGTATCTCGTTTTCTTCAACACTGCGGGCGGGGACCCGGCGGTGCTCATGACGACCATGGCGTCCACCCTGGCTGCCGTGTCGGCGGGCGCCGTGTTCATGGGCGCCAATACCTACATTGGCAATGCGCCCAACCTGATGGTGAAAGCCATCGCCGAAGACCGCGGTGTCAAAATGCCGAGCTTCTTCGGCTACATGGCGTGGTCCGGCGCGATCCTCATCCCGCTGTTCATCGTCATGACTTTCATCTGGTTCCGCTAAGGATTCCCTCTATGAGCAAACCCAAGGTCCTGGTCGCACGCGAGATTTTTCCCTCCGTCATCGAAAGGCTGTCGCAGCATTTCGAGGTGGAAACCAACCAGGCCGACGAAATCTGGCCCAAGGACGAGCTGGCGCGCCGCCTGGCTGACAAGGTGGGTGCCTTTACCACCAGCAGCGAGCGCATCGATGCCGCCGTCCTGGACGCCGCACCGCACCTGAAGATCGTGGCCAACATGGCGGTGGGCTACAACAACTTCGACGTCGACGCCATGACCGCGCGCGGCGTGCTGGCCACCAATGCGCCCGACGTGCTGACCGAGACCACGGCCGACTTCGGCTTCGCGCTGCTGATGGCGACGGCGCGGCGCGTGACCGAGAGCGAGCATTACCTGCGCGCAGGCAAGTGGAACAAGTGGAACTACCAGCTGTTCTCGGGCACCGACGTGCACGGCGCGACGCTGGGCATTCTGGGCATGGGTCGCATCGGGCAGGGCATTGCCAAACGCGGCGCCCATGGCTTTGGGATGAACGTGATCTACCACAACCGTTCGCGACTGGCTCCCGAACTGGAGGCCGCCTGCAAGGCCCGCTACGTCAGCAAGGAAGAACTGCTCAGGACCGCGGACCACCTGGTTCTGGTGTTGCCGTATTCGCCCTCGTCGCACCATGCCATCGGCGCGGCCGAGCTGGCCCAGATGAAGCCCACGGCCAACCTCATCAACATTGCGCGTGGCGGTATCGTGGATGACGCCGCGCTGGCAGCGGCGCTGCGCAACCGGCAGATCGCCGCGGCCGGTCTCGACGTGTTCGAGGGCGAGCCCAAGGTCCACCCCGATCTGCTGACGGTGCCCAATGTCGTGCTCACCCCCCACATTGCCAGCGCCAGCGCGCCCACGCGCCTGGCCATGGGCAACCTGGCGGCCGACAACCTCATCGGCTACCTGACGGCCGGCAAGCCGCTGACCCCGTTGAACCCCGAGGTGCTCAAGAAGTAAGCCATGGAGTTGTGGCTGTTGCTGGCGCTGGCTGCGCTGAATGTCGTCCTGCTGGTGGTATTGCTGCTGCGCACGCCGGCCGCAGATGGTGCCGATGTGGCGCGGGCCGAGCTGCTGGCCGCCAATGAGCGGCTGGAGCGCGAGCTGCGGCGCGAGATCGCGGAATCATCCCGCGGCGCGCGGCAGGAACTCACCCACAACCTCACGACCTTTCAGGATGCGCTGGTCCGCCAGGGCGCCGAGGCCACCCGCACGCAAAACGCGCAGATCGACGCGTTCGGCCAGCAGCTGGCCTTGTTGCAAAAGACCTTGTCCGACACGTTGGCGTCCCAATTGCAAAGCCTGAGCGAGTCCAACGCACGCCGCCTGGGCGAGGTACGCGCCACGCTGGAGTCTCAGCTGCTGCAACTGCAGCAGATCAACGCCGCCAAGCTGGACGAAATGCGGCGCACCGTGGACGAGAAGCTGCAAACCACGCTGGAAACCCGGCTGGGCGAAAGCTTCAAGCAGGTGGCTGACCGGCTGGAGCAGGTGCACAAGGGCCTGGGCGAAATGCAGAGCCTGGCGCAGGGCGTGGGCGACCTTCAGCGCGTGCTGACCAACGTCAAGACCCGCGGCATGTTTGGCGAGGTACAACTGGAAGCGCTGCTGGAGCAGGTGTTGACCGGCGACCAGTACAGCCGGCAGGTGGAAACGCGGCCGCACAGCAACCAGCGCGTGGACTTCGCGGTGCGGTTCCCGGGCCGCAGCGCCGACGGCGCACCCGTGTGGCTTCCCATCGACGCCAAGTTTCCGCGCGAAGACTACGAGCGCCTGCTCGAAGCGCACGACCGCGCCGACGCCGCCGGGGTCGAACTGGCCGCCAAGGCGCTGGAGGCGCGCATCCGCCTGGAGGCCAAGACGATTGCCGCGGGCTACCTGGCGCCGCCGCACACCACCGATTTCGCGATCCTGTTCCTGCCGATCGAAAGCCTGTACGCCGAGGTGCTTCGCCGCCCCGGGCTCATGGACAGCCTGCAACGCGACCACCGGGTGACGCTGGCCGGGCCCACGACGCTGCTGGCCATGCTCAACAGCCTGCACATGGGCTTTCGCACGCTGGCGCTGGAGCAACAGGCCTCGCAGGTCTGGAAAGTGCTGGGCGCCGTCAAGACCGAATTCGACCGGTACGGCAAATGGGTTGAAACCGTGCAGGAGCAGGTGCGCAAGGCCTCGGTCACGCTGGAAAACGCCACCACGCGCTCCAACCAGATGCGCCGCGCGCTCAAGGTGGTTGAAGCCCTGCCTGAAGCCGAAGCCCAGGCGCTGCTGCCGCCAGCGGAAGAGGACGGCGCTTGAGCCCCGAGCTGGCGCGCCTGATCGCCGGCCATGTGTTCCTGCACGCCTGCATGGCGGGCATGCGCATGGCCGCGCCGCTGCTGGCGCTGCGCGAAGGCCATAGCGAAGCCTCCGTGGGCGTGCTGCTCGCGCTGTTTGCGCTGACGCAGGTGTTCCTGGCGTTGCCGGCGGGGCGTTACGCGGACCGCCACGGGCTGAAGCGACCGGTGGCGGGCAGCGTCGTCGTGGCGGTGCTGGGCGCCGGCGTGGCGGTGGCTTTCCCGGTCTTTCCCGTGCTGTGCCTGAGCGCGCTGATGACCGGCGGCGCGACGGGCGCCGCGTCTATTGCCTTGCAGCGCCACGTGGGTCGGGCCGCGCAAAACCCGACGCAGCTCAAGCAGGTGTTCTCGTGGCTGGCGATCGGGCCGGCTGTTTCCAATTTCCTGGGCCCTTTCTGCGCGGGGTTGATGATCGACCACGCGGGCTTTCGCGCCGCCTTCATGCTGATGGCGGCGCTGCCGCTGGCCACCTGGTTCTGGGTGCGCCGCACGCAGGAGCTGCCCCCGGTCGTGCGGGCCGATGCCGAAGGGGGTGGCCGCGCCTGGGACCTGGCGCGCGAGCCCATGTTCCGCCGGCTGCTCATCATCAACTGGCTTCTTGCGTCATGCTGGGACGTGCACACCTTCGTCGTGCCGGTCCTGGGGCACGAAAGAGGCTTGAGCGCATCGGTCATCGGCTCCATCCTGGGGGCCTTTGCAGTGGCGGCGGCCGCCATTCGCGTGGTGTTGCCTGTCGTTGCCGAGCGCGTGCGTGAATGGGCCGTGGTCACGGCGGCGATGCTGGCGACGGCTGTGCTGTTCGCGGTCTATCCGCTGCTGCACTCACCGCTGGCCATGGGCCTGTGTTCGGTCCTGCTTGGCTTCGCGCTGGGATCGGTGCAACCCATGATCATGAGTACGCTGCACCAGATCACACCCGAGGCGCGGCATGGCGAGGCGCTGGGGCTGCGGCTGATGGCGATCAACGGATCAAGTGTGGTCATGCCCATGCTGTTCGGCGTGGCCGGCGCCGTCATCGGTATTTCTGGCGTCTTCTGGGCCGTAGGTGCCGCCGTGGGCGCGGGCGCCCACACTGCCAGCCGGCTCAGAGCTGGTAAAACGCCTTGACCAGATCCCAGGCGGTTTGCGGGTCGTCCGCAAACTGCATGAGCTTCAGGTCGTCGGGCGAAATGACGCCTTCTTCCACCAGCACGTCAAAGTTGATCAGCCGCTTCCAGTAGTCGGTGCCAAACAGCACGATGGGGACGGGTTTTGCCTTGCGTGTCTGCACCAGGGTGATGACTTCAAACAGCTCGTCCAGCGTGCCGAAGCCGCCGGGGAACGCCACCAGCGCCTTGGCCCGCATCATGAAATGCATCTTGCGCAGCGCAAAGTAGTGGAAGCGGAAGTTCAGCGCCGGCGTGATGTACGGGTTCGGTGCCTCTTCCATGGGCAGCGCGATGGTCAGTCCCACGCTGATGCCGTTGCCCTCATAGGCGCCCTGGTTGGCCGCCTGCATGATGCCCGGGCCGCCACCCGTGCAGACGAACAGCATGTCGGCGGGCTCCTTGCCGGCGCTGTACTCGGCCACCAGCTTGCCGAAGGCGCGCGCCTTTTCAAAATAATGCGCATTGCGCGCCAGGGCGCGGGCGCGGCGGACCAGGGCCTCGTCGCCAGACGCCTCGGCCTGCGCCAGCAGGGCCGCCGCGTCGGCCTCGCCGCGAAAACGGGCACTGCCGAAGACGACGATGGTGTTCTCGATGCCGTGGGCCTGCTGCTCCAGATCGGGCTTGAGCAATTCCAGCTGGAAGCGGATGCCACGCGTCTCGCGCCGCAACAGGAATTCGGGGTCGGCAAAGGCCAGGCGGCTGGCGTCCGGCTTCAGGGACGCGCCGCTGCGCGCATGCGCCTGGAGGGTAGCCCAGGCGTCGGCCAGGCCGGTGTCGTGCAGGTCTTGGGTGGTTTCCATGCCGCCATTCTCTGCCAAATCCTTGGGGCCGATACCGAAGGCGCAAGGCCGTTTTCTGGGCTATCCTCGGCGCGCGAAGAGGAACATGCAAGAGCGATATGGCCACTGACCCCGCGACGGTTTATCACGTGCTGCTCGAAGGCCGCAGCATGGGGCCGTTTGACCGCCGCACCATCGTCGGAATGTGCATCAAGAAGGCCCTGGGCAGCGACACCGAGCTGCTGGACAGCCATGGCGCCCAGCTCACGGTGGCCGACCTGCTGGCGGAACGGGGACCGCACAACAGTTTCAGCGGAACGCGCAGCGGATCCTTTTCGGTGTCGGTCGTGCAGGCAACCTTTACCGCGGCTGTGCTGCGTGTGCGCGGGACGGCCTTTGCCATTCCCGCGTTCAGGGGCGAGGTGGAGGCGCGCGTGCAGTCGGGCATGCTGCGCATTGCCGGCCGTTTCCGGCGCGGGCTGCGCTGGAAGGAGGACCGCGTGAAGCTGCCGCTCAAGTCTTTCCAGCACGCGCGCATCGCGGGCTCGCGGGTGGATTTGTGGCTGTCACGGGAGGGAAGCCGCGCGGGCGGCGCGCAGCAGGAACTGTCGCTGGAACTGTTCAACCCGGAAGCCGCCGCAGCGCTGGTGGGCTGGATGCCGGTCGCCACGCCCCCACCGGCCGCACTGGCGGGGCATGCGCGCGCGGGCAGCGGCCACCTGGTCTGGCTGGCTGTGATCGGCGTGGTGTTCGTGGTCGCGCTGACTGGCATGGTGCTGGCGCTGCGCGTCTTCTGAACGGGTGCCCGCCCGCGTTCAATCGCCGCTGAATGTTTGCAGCCAGGCCAGCAGGGGCGCGCGCGCCGCGGCCAATCCCTTGTACGCCAGAACCTCCGGGCTCATGGACGCAAGCGCATCACGCAGGCGCTGCGCCTGTGAGGCCTCACGCACCGCCTGGACGAGCGGTTGCAGCATGACGCGGATCGTGAAGAGCACCTGCGCATGGCCCGGCACGGGCAGAAAGGTCTGGCGCTCCGCGCGCAGAAAGCATTGCGCTGCGAATGCCGCCGCATCCCCGGTCGCAGGCCATGGCGCACGCGGGTGGCGCTGCGGATGCTGGTCGTACCGGCTGCTGGGCGTAAGGGTCCAGACGAAACGTTCCCAAGGCTCGCCGCGGGCCAGCAGCCGGGTGACGGCGGGCATGGCCGCCACCAGATTAGCGCCGCCGGCCACCGGCGCGTGGATGGCTGCCAACGACAGGCCCAGCTTTTCCTCGGGCGCCCAGTGCGAGGGCACGCAGACACACAGCCAGGGAACAGTGCCGGCGGCCGTGTCGAGCACGGCGAAATCCTCTTCGAATGCCAGCTCGGGCAGGCCGTCATGCGCGCCCAATGCTTTCAGCACGTCAAGGGCCGGGCCGGGATCAAACCCCTGCAGACACAACCGCGAACGTCCAGCTGCATGCACCGCCAGTTTCTCGGCGTACAGGGCGCTTGAGGTGTCCAGCGGCGTGACATGGCCCGCGACGGGCGCCATGCGCTGCAGGCCGGGCTGCATGCGAAAGGGCGCGGTGATGTGCCGGAAGTCGAAATTCATGCGCCAAGTGTCCAATGAAAAAGGGCTCCTTGCGGAGCCCTTTTGCGATGGCACTGTCGTTCAGACGCGCTTGCGGTATTCGCCGGTGCGCGTGTCGATTTCGATGCGGTCGCCCTGATCGACGAACAGCGGCACGGGCACTTCGAAGCCGGTGGCGATCTTGGCGGGCTTGAGCACCTTGCCGGACGTGTCGCCCTTGACGGCGGGCTCGGTCCAGGTGACTTCGCGTTCGATGCTGGTGGGCAGTTCGACCGAGATGGCCTTGCCGTCGTAGAACACCACTTCGGCGGTCATGCCGTCTTCCAGGTAGTTCAGCGCGTCGCCCATGTTCTCGGCTTCGACTTCGTACTGGTTGTAGTCGGCGTCCATCCAGACGTACATGGGGTCGGCGAAGTAGGAGTAGGTGCAGTCCTTCTTGTCCAGAATGATCTGGTCCATCTTGTCGTCGGCCTTGAAAACGACTTCGGTGCCGAAGTTGGCGATCAGGCTCTTGAGCTTCATGCGCACGGTGGCTGCGTTGCGGCCGCCGCGGGCGTATTCGGTCTTCAGGACGACCATGGGGTCCTTGCCATGCATGATCACGTTGCCGGCGCGGATTTCTTGTGCGATTTTCATATCAGCCTTGAGGTTGGGGGCCGCACACCGGCGATCGGCGCATGCGGCAGGGGTGCGATGCCCCAGCGGGCAAATTTCGCAAAGCCTTGAATTTTAACGTTTTTTTGCGACGAATCGCAGCAGCTGCGTCACCAGGTCATCCTGCGCAGCCAGCGCTGCGGCAAACGCCGCAGCGGCGGGTGCCCAACCCGTCGGGTCTGGCCTGGGCAACGGGCCGGCATCCATGCCGTTCCACACCCGCATGAAGCCTGCCCAGTCCTCAGGCGGTTGGAGCCGGGCCAGAAAGGCGCTGAGCTTGTAATGGTGAGCGCAGTCGTCCTGCGGATAGATGTGCCAGACGAACGGCCGCGCGGCCCAGGCAGCGCGCACGAGCGAATCTTCGCCGCGCACGAAATTCAGGTCGCAGGCCCACAGCAGCTCGTCAAACGCCGGTTGCTCCATCAGCTCAAGCCAGTGCACCTGCAGGCTGCCCAGGGCTGGGTCGGCGGCCAGCGAGGCCCGCGCGGCGGCCGCGGCGCGTCCGGATGTGACGAGCAACTGCGCTGGGCGGCTGTTCCGTGCCAGCCATTGGAGCAGCTCCGTCAAGGCCGGCGGTTCGTAGCAGAACAATGAAACCCGCAGGCCGTCGGTCTCAGGAATGCCATTGCGCCGCGCCCACTGCGCGGGATCGAACGCTGCGCGCCGCTGCGCCAGATCGGTCTCACGCAACAGCCCGCCTGTGGCGGGCGTGAAACCTGGATAGAAAAAATGCTTGACCAGGCCTGCTCCCGGACCGTGGGCCACAGGGGAGGGCAGGCCGTGCACCCGCTCCACGAACGGCTCCGCGGACAGGTATTCCAGGTTGATCCAGCGGCCCGTCTGCGCACGCGCGGCCGCAAACGCAGCCACGAAGGCGGGCGCCGGGTCGCAGCCGAAGGCCTCCACCATCACGTCGCCCGGCTCGGGCCACAGGGTGTTTGCGTGCCAGCGGCCCACGGAAACACCTGGTGCGCTGTGCGGCGCCATCCAGTCCAGCGAGCCGGGTTCGTCCACCCACAGCCGCACGCTTTCGCCGCGGGATGCCAGATCGGCCGCCAGCCGCCAGCACACGCCGATATCGCCGTGATTGTCGATGACCTTGCAGAAGATGTCCCAGCGCATGCGGCAATTGTCCTCTGGTCCGCATCCACCGCCGATTCGCCACAATACGGCCATGTCCGAGCAACCCGCGGTCCATTCCGAACAACTGCTGGCCGAAGTGGCCGCGCTGCCTGCCATGCCGGGCGTGTACCGTTACTTCGATGCCGACGGTGGCGTGCTGTACGTCGGCAAGGCGCGCGACCTGAAAAAACGCGTGTCCAGCTACTTCCAGAAGAACCACGGCGGCACGCGCATAGGCCACATGGTTGGCAAGATCGCGCGCATGGAAACGACGGTCGTTCGTTCCGAGGCCGAAGCGCTGCTGCTGGAAAACAACCTCATCAAGACGCTCAACCCCCGCTACAACATCCTGTTCCGGGACGACAAGAGCTACCCCTACCTCAAGCTGGTCACCCATGCCTTTCCCCGGGTGGCCTACTACCGCGGCGCCGTGGACCGCAAGCACAAGTACTTCGGACCGTATCCGAATGCATGGGCCGTCAAGGAGTCGATCCAGCTGCTGCAGAAGGTGTTCCGGCTGCGCACCTGCGAAGACACGGTCTTCAACAACCGCACGCGGCCCTGCCTGCTCTACCAGATCAAGCGGTGCTCAGGGCCCTGCGTAAATTTGATCGAACCGTCCGCGTATGCCCGCGACGTCGCGCATGCCGAAGCGTTCCTGAACGGTGAAACACAGGCCGTGCTGGATGCGCTGCAGACCCGGATGATGGATTGCGCCGGGCGCCTGGAGTTCGAACAGGCGGCGGAGCTGCGCAACCAGATGACGGCCCTGTCGCGCGTGCTGCACCAGCAGGCCGTGGATACGGGGTCGGACAAGGACGTGGACATCCTGGCCGTGAAGGTGCAGGGCGGCAAGGCCTGTGTCAACCTGGCCATGGTGCGCGGCGGACGGCACCTGGGGGACCGGCCCTACTTCCCGGCGCATGTGGAGGATGCCGCCGCCGTGCAGGCTGCAACAGATGATCCCGCCGGTGGGGGCGAGAGTGAGGGTGGGGCGAAGCCGGTGGAGGTGCAGGTGCTGGAGGCCTTCATCGCGCAGCACTACATCGGGGTGCCCGTCCCGCCGGCGCTGATCACCAGCGAACCCGTCAGCAAGCCGCTGATCGAAGCGCTGTCCGCGCAGAGCGGCGTGCGGATTAGCGCGGTGCACAACCCGCGCGAGCAGCGGCGAATCTGGCTGGAAATGGCGCAGAAGAACGTGGCGCTGCAACTGGCGCGCCTGCTGGCCGAGGAAGGCTCCCAACAGGCGCGCACGCGAGCCCTGGTGGATTCGCTGGACCTCGCGCCAGACAACCTGGATACATTCCGCATCGAATGTTTCGACATCTCGCACACGGCCGGTGAGGCAACGCAGGCATCCTGTGTGGTGTTTCAGGGCCACAAGATGCAGAACAGCGAATACAGGCGCTACAACATCGATGGCATCACGCCGGGCGACGACTATGCCGCCATGCGGCAGGTGCTCACCCGCCGCTACAGCAAGCTGGCCGAGGCGGGCCGCGACCCTGCCAACGCCACGCCGCCTGCGGCCGGCAAGCAGGCGCGCCTGCCGGACCTGGTGCTGGTGGACGGCGGCAAGGGCCAGGTCAGCATGGCGCGCGATGTCTTTGCCGAGCTGGGTCTGGACCTGGGCCTGATCGTCGGCGTGGAAAAAGGCGAAGGCCGCAAGGTCGGCCTGGAAGAGCTGGTGTTCGCCGACGGGCGCGACAAGGTCTACCTGGGCAAGGACTCCGCGGCGCTCATGCTGGTGGCGCAGATCCGCGACGAGGCGCACCGTTTTGCGATCACGGGCATGCGTGCCCGGCGCGCCCGCGTGCGCACCGGCAGCAGCAAGCTGGAGGACATTCCCGGCATCGGTGCCAAACGCCGGGCCCGTCTGCTCCAGCGGTTTGGTGGCATCCGGGGCGTGGCCGCGGCCGGCGTTGAGGACATTGCCACCGTCGAAGGCATTTCCAGGGAACTGGCAGAGGAGATTTACCGTGCGCTTCACTAAGTACTTCCGGCTGGGCGGCGCAAGCGTCCTGGCGATCGTGGCGGGCTGCACCAGCCGGCCCATGCCGCCTGACAGCCCACCGCCTTCTGCGGGCCCCGCGCCCGCGGCGCCATCCGCTCCCGCAGCGGCGCCCGCGGCGCGCCCCCCGGTTCCGCAGCCTGCGGCAGCGGTGCAGGCACCCGCGCGCACCTGGGACGAATACAAGGTCCGCGTGGCCCGCCGCGTCATGCACACCAGTGCCGGCGAAACGTTCAGCGGCCCGATTCCCGACCGGCTGCAGTCCATTCCCGTGATCCAGGTGGAACTCAACCGGGATGGGTCGGTGCGCAATGTGACGGTGCTGCGCGTGCCCAAGTTCTCGCCGCAGACGCTGCAGATGGCCATGAACGCGGTGCGCCGTGCGGGGCCGTTCGAGCCCGTGGGCCACCTGCCGCGGCCATGGCAGTTCAGCGAAACATTCCTCTACAACGATGACCTGAAGTTCCAGATCCGGTCGCTGGCAGAGCAGCAATAGGCGGGCGTTGCCCGCAAAGTCCCCGGCATTTGCGGGCCGCTGGCCTCATGCCAGAATCGGGGCATGTTCTTCACCATTCCCACGCTGCTGACCTGGACGCGCATCGTCGCGATTCCTTTGATCGTGGGGGTGTTCTACCTCTGGCCGGACCGTGCGGTCAGCAACCTGGTGGCCACCGTCATGTTCGTGGTGTTCGCGCTGACGGACTGGCTGGACGGCTACCTGGCCCGCAAGCTGAACCAGACTTCCTCGTTCGGCGCATTCCTGGACCCCGTGGCGGACAAGTTCCTGGTGTGCGCGTCGCTGCTGGTGCTGGTGCACCTGCAGCGCGCGGATGTGTTCGTGGCGCTGATCATCATCGGCCGCGAGATCGCGATCTCGGCGCTGCGCGAGTGGATGGCGCAGATCGGCGCGTCCAAGAGCGTGGCCGTGCACATGCTCGGCAAGGTCAAGACGACCGTGCAGATGGTGGCCATTCCCTTCCTGCTGTATGACGGCCGCCTGTTCGGCCTGATCGACACGGGTATCTGGGGCACCTGGCTGATCTGGATCGCCGCTGTTCTGACGGTGTGGTCCATGGTGTACTACCTGCAGAAGGCCCTGCCGGAAATCCGCGCCAAGGCCAAATGAGCGGCGACGCCCGCGACAGCGGCCTGATCCGGGCCATGCCCATCGTGTTCGTGCTGATCTGGAGCACGGGCTTCATCGTGGCGCGCTACGGCATGCCGCATTCGCCGCCCATGAAGTTCCTGGCGGTGCGGTATCTGTTGTCGGTCATGTGTTTTGCGGCCTGGGTAGTAGCGGCGCGCGTGGCGCTGCCCGCCGGGCGTACGCAGTGGTTCCATCTGGCCGTGACTGGCGTGCTCATGCATGCGGGCTACCTGGGCGGTGTGTGGTCGGCCGTCAAGCTGGGCATGGGCGCCGGTCTGGTCGCGCTGCTGGTGGGGCTGCAGCCGGTGCTCACGGCCGTGTGGGTGTCCCTGCAGGGCGGCCATGTCGCGCGCCGCCAGTGGGGCGGGCTGGCGCTGGGCTTTGCGGGGCTGGCGCTGGTGGTGTGGCAGAAGCTCGGCCTGGGCGAGATTGGCGCGGTGAACCTGGGGTTGGCCGCGCTCGCGCTGGTCAGCATCACGGCCGGAACGCTCTACCAGAAGCGCTTCGTCGCTCCCTGCGACGTGCGCAGCGCAAGCCTGGTTCAGCTCACGGCGGCCTTCGTGGTGACGCTGCCACTGGCGTTGCTGGAGGCTGAGGGCATGCGGTGGACCGGCGAACTGGCCGGCGCGATGGCCTGGTCGGTGTTGGCGTTGACGTTGGGAGGCAGTTCGCTGCTGTACCTGCTCATCCAGCGCGGCGCGGCCACGGCGGTGACCAGCCTGCTGTACCTGGTGCCGCCCACGACCGCGCTCATGGCGTGGGCTCTTTTCGGTGAGCCGATCACCGCGCTGACAGTGGCGGGTATGGCGCTTACCGCATTCGGCGTGAGCCTGGTGGTGAGGGCCGCGAAATAGCTTTCCACGGCTCGCCACGGAACTGCTCCGCCAGAAAATCGACCAGCAGCCGGATGCGCCGCGGCACCTGAGGCCTGAACGGCGCGAGCCAGTGGATATCGGCGTCCACCATGGACCAGGCCGGCAGTACCTGCACCAGGCGGCCCGATGCCAGTTCGGGCGAGATGTCCCATAGGCTGCGCAGCATGATCCCGCGGCCTGACAGACACCAGTCACGCACGACCTCGCCGGAATTGCTGGACAACGGGCCATCGACGAGCACGCGCGAAGGCGTTTTGTCCCGGTCGCGTTGCAGCTGCCAGGTGTCGAACCGCTGACCGGGCGTACCGTTTTCCCGCACGACCAGGCAGGCATGCCGCTGCAGATCCTGCAGTTGCGCAGGCATGCCATGCTCGCGCAGATAGTCTGGCGCTGCGGCCAGCACGCGCTGGTTTCGCGCCAGGCGCCGCGACACCCACTGGGATGCTGCCGCGCGGTCCCTGATGGACCACAGCCATACGGCGCCGTCCAGTCCATCGCCCAGCTGTGTGAGTTGCTCGGTCAGCTGCAACTGGACGGACAGCAGCGGATGCTTGCGCTGGAACACCGCGAGCGCGGGCGCGAGCCAGAGCCGCCCGAATCCAAAAGTGGATGCGAGCCGGATCGTGCCGCTGGGTTCGGTCTGACGTTCCTGCAACTCCGCTTCGAGTTCGCTGAAATCCTGCAGCAGCCGGGCTGCACGTTCAAACAATGCTTCGCCCTCGCTCGTGGGGCTTACGCGCCGCGTCGACCGCTGGAACAACCGCATGCGCAGGCGTGACTCCAGCGCAGCCAGTCTTTTGGTCACGGCGGGTGCCGCCAGCCCCAGGGCCTGCGCGGCGGCGGACAGGCTGCCATGGTCCCGTATGGCCAGCACGAGCTCAAGGTCGGGTCGATCCAGCATATTTCCTTTTGAGAAATAATCAATTGCCGGATTATTGCTTGATGAAGACCGCCGGCAGGCCGGAGAATCAAGCCATGCTGGACACGTTTGAAACCTTCACACTGCAACGCGAGGGCGTGCGCCTTCACGGCCGCCGCGGCGGGCAGGGTGAGCCGCTGCTCTTGCTGCACGGCCATCCGCAGACGCATGTGATGTGGCACCGGGTTGCACCTGCGCTGGCGCAGCGATTCAGTGTCGTCATGATGGACCTGCGCGGCTATGGCGATTCAGGCCGACCGGAAGGCGGAGAAAACCACAAGCACTACACGCGCCGCGCCATGGCCGCGGATGCCCTGGCCTTCATGGCGCACTGTGGGCACAGTAGCTTTCGCGTGCTGGCCCACGACCGCGGCGCGCGCGTGGCGCACCGGCTGGCCGCGGACCATCCAGATGCAGTCCGGCAGCTGATGCTGCTGGACATCGCGCCGACGCTGGACATGTACGAGAACACGAACCAGGTATTCGCCCGCGCGTACTGGCACTGGTTCTTCCTGATCCAGCCGCCGCCGCTGCCCGAGGCGCTGATCGACTCCGACCCCGTGCGCTATGTGCGCAGTGTGATGGGCAAACGGCACGCCGGGCTGGCCGCGTTTGCGCCCGAGGCACTGGCCGAATACGAACGGTGCGTGCAACTGCCTGGCTCCGCGCAGGCGATCTGCGAGGACTACCGCGCCAGCGCAGGACCGGATCTGGTGCACGACCGCGAAGACCGCGCGGCTGGCCGGGGGCTGGCCATGCCCCTCAGGGTACTGTGGGGCGAGCATGGCGCGGTTGGCCAGTGCTTTGACGTGCTGGCGTTGTGGCGCGCCTGTGCGCAGGACGTCTCGGGCCGGTCGCTGCCTTGCGGTCACTACATTGCGGAAGAAGCGCCGCAATTGCTGCTGGACGAAGCGCTTGAATTTTTTGGCAACTGAAGAGGAACTCACCATGAGCAAGAAGCGGATCGCAGTCATCGCCGGCGACGGCATCGGCAAGGAAGTGATGCCCGAGGGCGTGCGCGTGCTGGAGGCTGCAGCAACGAAGTTCGGCATCGACCTGCAACTGGATCATTTCGACTTTGGCAGCTGGGACTACTGCGAGAAGCACGGCAAGTACCTGCCTGATGACTGGAAAGACCGCATCGGCGGCCATGATGCGATCTTCTTTGGCGCGGTGGGGTGGCCGGACAAGATCCCCGATCACGTTTCGCTCTGGCAGTCGCTGCTGCTGTTCCGTCGCGAGTTTGACCAGTACATCAACCTTCGTCCCGCGCGCCTGATGCCTGGCATCACGGCCCCGGTAGTGCGACGCGACGGCACGCCGCGCGCGCCTGGCGAGATCGACATGTACATCGTGCGCGAGAACACCGAAGGCGAGTACTCCAGCATCGGCGGGCGCATGTATGCGGGCACGGAGCGCGAGATCGTCGTGCAGGAGACAGTGATGTCGCGCATCGGGGTGGACCGCGTCCTGAAATTCGCGTTTGATCTGGCGCAGTCGCGGCCCAAAAAGCACTTGACCAGCGCCACCAAATCCAATGGCATCTCGATCACCATGCCGTACTGGGACGAGCGCGTGGCCGAGATGGCCAAGGCCTATCCCGATGTGCGGCAGGACAAGTTCCACATCGACATTCTGACGGCGCATTTCGTGCAGCGGCCCGACTTCTTCGACGTGGTGGTGGCCAGCAATCTTTTTGGTGACATCCTGAGTGACCTGGGGCCCGCATGCACTGGCACCATCGGCATTGCACCCAGCGCCAACCTCAACCCGGACCACAAGTTTCCGTCGCTGTTCGAACCGGTCCATGGGTCGGCCCCCGACATTGCAGGCAAGAACATCGCCAACCCCATCGGCCAGATCTGGTGCGGGGCAATGATGCTCGAGTTCCTGGGCTACAAGCAGGCGCACGACGCGGTGCTGGCCGCCACCGAAAAGGCACTCGATCCCCAAAGCGGTGCGCCGCGCACCCCGGACATCGGCGGCACTGCAAGCACGGCCGACCTGGGACGCGCAATTGCTTCAGCGTTGTAACGAATCGCGCAACGAATCGCGCGCGAGCTCGGGCACTGCATGAAGCGTGAAAAATTTGTGCAGTGCACGCTTGCGCGTACACGACCCGCCCCCCGACCGCTTCGCAAAAGCGACTAGAATCCGCGTCCGCGCCGTTGTAAAGCTGCATGTCTTATTGACACGGTCTGGCACCGTAGCTCTAATGCATTCAGCAGTGCACGCTGCGAAGCCGTCTCCCGCACACTTGCCTTTCACGCCCGCAGGCGCGCAAGAGTGGGGAGACTAAAATTTTTTGAAGAGACAACCTGATCAACTCTTTTTCTCTTTCGAGGGGTCCCTTGTGAACAAAACCGAACTGATTGAGCACATCGCAAAGCATGCCGACATCTCCAAAGCCGCGGCGACCCGTGCGCTGGAGTCGACGATTGGCGCGGTGAAGACGACGCTGAAAAAAGGCGGCTCCGTTTCTCTGGTCGGCTTCGGCACGTTCACCGTGGGCAAGCGCGCGGCACGCAGCGGCCGCAACCCCCGCACCGGCGCTACGATTAAAATCAAGGCTGCCAAGGTGCCGAAGTTCCGTCCGGGCAAGGCGTTGAAAGACGCGTTGAACTGACTACCGTTTCCGGTGGGGTGCTTAGCTCAGCTGGTAGAGCGGCGCCCTTACAAGGCGTAGGTCGGGGGTTCGAGCCCCTCAGCACCCACCACCACGACAAGGCGAACAGGTTGTTCGCCTTTTGTTTTTAAAGCTCAGAGAGTCCTCGCATGTTTGATTTCGTCCGCAAGCACACCAAGGTGATGATGTTCGTGATGTTCCTGCTGATCATCCCGTCATTCGTGCTGTTTGGTCTGGACGGCTACAGCCGCATGCAGGAGAAGGGTGAGGTTGTCGCGCGTGTGGATGGCCGCGACATCACGCAGGCCGAGTGGGACAACGCCCACAAGCTGGAGGTGGACCGGTTGCGGGCCACCATGCCGTCGCTGGACCCCAAGCTGCTGGATTCGCCCGAGGCCCGTTACTCCACGCTGGAGCGCCTGGTGCGCGACCGGGTGCTGGCGGCTTCCGCGGTGCGTTCCAACCTGTTGACCAGTGACCAGCGGCTCGCGCAGGAACTGCATGCCAACGAAACCATTGCCTCGCTGCGCGGGCCCGATGGCAAGCTGGACATGGAGCGTTACCGGCAACTGGTAGGCGCGCAGGGCATGACGCCGCAGATGTTCGAAAACGACGTGCGCGCCGACGTGTCGCGCCGGCAGGTGATGGCGGGTGTGGCGGGTTCCGGCTTTGCCTCGGCGGCGCAGGCTGATGTGTCGCTGAACGCGTTTTTCGAGAAGCGGGAGGTGCAGATCGCGCGCTTCTCGACGTCGGAATACGCGTCGCGCATCAACCCGGCGGATGCCGAGATCGAAGCCTTTTACAAGGACAACCCGGCGCTGTTCCAGGCGCCTGAGCAAGCCAACGTCGAATACCTGGTGCTGGATCTGGATGCGATCCGCAAGTCCATCACCGTCAGCGAGGCGGACCTGAAGACCTACTACGAGCAGAACGCTGCCCGCCTGGCTGGCCAGGAGGAGCGCCGGGCGAGCCACATCCTGATCACCGCGCCCAAGAGCGCTGCCGCTGCCGAACGCGACAAGGCCCGTGCCAAAGCCCAGGAGTTGCAGGCCGCCGCGCGCAAGGCGCCCGACAGCTTTGCAGACCTGGCCAAGAAGAATTCGCAGGACCCCGGCTCGGCCGCCAATGGCGGTGACCTGGACTTCTTTGCGCGTGGCGCGATGGTCAAGCCGTTCGAAGACGCAGCCTTTGCCATGAACAAGGGTGACATCAGCGATGTGGTGGAGTCGGAGTTCGGCTATCACATCATCAAGCTCACCGACATCAAGTCGGCCAAGCAGCGAAGCTTCGAAGAAATGCGTGCGGACCTGGAAGCGGACGTCAAGAAGCAGCAGGCGCAGCGCAAGTTTTCTGAAACGGCCGAGGCGTTCACCAACGGCGTCTACGAGCAGGCCGACAGCCTCAAGCCGACGGCGGACCGTTTGGGGCTGCAGGTGCGCACCGCAAGCGGCCTGCTGCGCACGCCCGCGCAGGGTGCGGCCGGCGTGCTGGCCAGCACCAAGTTCCTCAACGCGATTTTTTCGCCGGACTCGATCGAGAAAAAACGCAACACCGAGGCCATTGAAACGGCGGTCAACCAGCTCGTGTCCGGACGCATCGTGCAGTACACACCGGCCCGCACGCTGCCGCTGGCGGACGTGAAGGAACAGGCTCGACAACGCCTGGTGGCGCAACGCGCTGCGGCGCTGGCCAAAAAGGAAGGCGCCGAGAAGCTGGCGGCCTGGAAGGCGGCGCCCGATACCGCCGTGCTGCCCGCGCCGTCCGTGCTGTCGCGCGAGGACGCGCAGAACGTACCCTCGGCGCTGATCGATGCGGCATTGCGTGCGGATGCCGGCGCGTTGCCTGCATTCGTGGGCGTGGACCTGGGGATGCAAGGGTATGCAGTGGCCAAGGTGCTGAAGGTGCTGCCGCGTGAAGCCACCACCCAGGCCACGGCCCGGCAGGACCGGGCGCAGTATGCGCAATGGTGGACCGCTGCCGAGACCATGGCCTATTACAACCTGCTGAAAGAGCAGGTCAAAACGCAGATCAAGGTCGCCAAGCCGCCGCCGCGTGCGCGTGAAGACGCGCCTGCCGCGCAATAAGCCGAAAAAAGCCAAAAAGCCCGCCGGAGACGGCGGGCTTTTTCAATGTGCGGTGGGGTGGCTGATGGGACTCGAACCCACGACGACCAGAATCACAATCTGGGACTCTACCAACTGAGCTACAGCCACCGCGAAAGAGCGCCATTATAGCGGCCTGCGGCAGCCGTTTCAGTTCACCATGACCAGCTTGCCCTTGACGCCGCGCGAACCCATGTGCGCGTACGCAGCCTTGAGCTCGGCCATGGGCATGGTTCGGTCAATCACCGGCTTGACCTTGCCGGCGGCGTACCACTGGGCCAGCTCGGCCATCATGGCCGCATTGGCCTTGGGCTCGCGCCGCGAGAAATCGCCCCAGAACACGCCGACGATGGACGCACCCTTGAGCAGCGGCAGGTTCAGCGGCAACGCGGGGATCGGACCCGACGCAAAGCCGACCACGAGGTAGCGGCCGCGCCAGGCAATGGAGCGGAACGCCGGTTCGGCGAAGTCTCCACCGACGGGGTCATAGATAACGTCCGGCCCCTTGCCGTCCGTGGCGGCCTTGACCGCTTCGCGGAATGCATTGGGCAGGCCGTGCGTGGTGTAGTTGATGGTGGCGTCAGCGCCGATGGCGGTGCACAGCGCACACTTGTCGTCCGTCGATGCGGCGGCAATCACGCGGGCGCCGACCGCCTTGGCAATCTGGATGGCCGATGTGCCCACGCCGCCGGCTGCGCCCAGCACCAGCACGGTGTCGCCCGCCTTGAGCTGGGCCCGGTCCACCAGTGCATGGTATGAGGTGGCGTAGATCATGATGAACGCAGCGGCATCCACATGAGGGAATCCTTCGGGCAACGGCATGCACAGCGCGGCGGGCGCAATGGTGTGCGTGCCAAAGCCGCCGGTGCCTGACAGGCAGGCGACGTTCTGGCCGGGTTTCAGGTGCGTCACGCCGTCGCCAACCGCCTCCACCACACCCGCATATTCAGAGCCGGGAACGAAGGGCAGGGCCGGCTTCATCTGGTACTTGTTCTGGACGATCAGCAGGTCCGGAAAATTCAGGCTGGCGGCGTGGATGCGGATGAGCACCTCGCCCGCTTTGGGCGCAGGGGTGGGCAGTTCCTTCCAGGTCAGCGCATCCACGCCGACGGGGTTTTCGCAAAGCCAGGCGTGCATGGCAGGTCTCCTTGAAATCAGCGGGACATGATAGGAGGGGGCCGCGCAGCGTGTTGTCTCTGCCGTGACGCCTACAATCTTTGCAACTGCTCACGCCATGAAAATCCTTATCTCGAACGACGATGGCTTCCAGGCGCCCGGCATCGTGGCGCTGCACGACGCCCTCAAGGACATCGCACAGGTCGAAGTCGTGGCGCCGGAACACAACAACAGCGCCAAGTCAAACGCGCTGACCCTGCACTCGCCGTTGTATGTCCACCAGGCGGCCAACGGCTTTCGCTACATCAACGGCACCCCCGCCGACTGCGTCCACATCGCGCTGACCGGCCTGCTGGACTATCGCCCCGACCTGATCGTCAGTGGCATCAACAACGGTGCCAACATGGGAGACGACACGATCTATTCCGGCACCGTGGGCGCCGCGATGGAAGGCTATCTGTTCGGCATTCCCGCGATCGCCTTTTCGCAGACCGACAAAGGCTGGAAGCACATCGACGCCGCGGCCCGTGTCGCGCGTGAACTGGTTCAGCAGCTTGCGCGCCAGGAGCTGTCCGGGGCGGCGCCCTGGCTTCTGAATGTGAACATTCCCAGCCTGCCGTTCGACCAGATCAAGCCGCTGAAGGTCTGCCGGTTGGGCCGGCGCCATGCCGCGGAAAAAGTCATCGCCCAGGACAGCCCCCGCGGCGAAACCATGTACTGGATCGGTGGCGCGGGCGCGGCCAAGGATGACGCCGAGGGAACGGATTTCCACGCAACGGCGCTGGGCCATGTGGCGCTGACCCCGCTCAAGGTGGACCTGACTGATCACGACAGCCTGCGCTATTGGGCGCAGACGGCACAGCGCCTGGCGGCGGAGGCTGCATGACTACGCCCCGCAGGCCGGGATTTCCGGCGCGGCTGGGCCCGGCGTCCGGGCCGGCGCCACAGGCGCGCAAGCCCGCGTCGTCCGCTGCACCGCGACCCGGCGCCGTGGCCGCGCGTCCGCAAGGCGTGGGCCTGGACTCCAGCGCCGTGCGCGCAGGCATGGTGCGCAAGCTCGCCCAGCAGGGCGTGACCGATGCGCGCATTCTGGCAGCCATGGGCCAGGTGGAGCGCCACCGGTTTGTGGACAGCGCGCTTGTCAATCAGGCGTACGAGGACACCAGCCTGCCGATCGGGCTGGGCCAGACCATTTCAAAGCCCAGCGTGGTGGCGCGCATGGCCGAGCTGCTGGTGGGGGGCGTCACGGGCGCGGACGGAAAGCTGGGCCGTGTGCTGGAGATCGGCACCGGTTGCGGCTATCAGGCTGCAGTGCTGGGGTTGCTTGCCACCGAGGTCTACAGCATCGAGCGCCTGCGTGGCCTGCACGACCGGGCACGCGAGAACCTGCGGCCGTTTCGCCTGGCGAATGTTCACCTGCTGTTTGGTGACGGGATGGCCGGGTACCCCAAGGGCGCGCCGTATGCCGGCATCATCGCAGCGGCCGGTGGCGATGCCGTGCCGCAGGCATGGATCGACCAACTGGCGGTGGGGGGGCGCATCGTGGCGCCCATGGTCACGGCCGCCGGGCATCAGGCTTTGGTCTTGATTGAGAAATCATCGACCCGATTGCAACAAACTGTTCTTGAGAGCGTTCACTTTGTCCCCCTAAAATCAGGCATCGCTTGAAGGGAAACAACAGGATGACCGAGTCGTTGAACCGGGGCGCAGGCATTGCGCTTGTCGTGGTGGTGGCTGCTGCGATGGTGGGGTGCGCGTCCAGCTCGCGCACGCCGGCGCCGGTGGAAGACCGCGGCGCCGGCGTGTCCCGGCCTGCTCCTGTGGCAACTGAAACCGCGCCTGCCGCAGGCAAGGTATTGCCCGGTGCGGAAAACGCCGGCAAACCCGGCTACTACACCGTCAAGCCAGGCGACACGCTGGTGCGTATTGGGCTGGAGCATGGGCAGAACTGGCGCGACCTCGTGCGCTGGAACGCGCTGGAAAATCCCAACATCATTGAAGTTGGCCAGGTGCTGCGCGTGGTGCCGCCCACGTCTGCTGTCGCCGCGGCTGACACCGGTGTCGTGGTGCGGCCGATCCCGTCGGGCACAGCCGCAGCCGGCACGCCGACCCAGGCGGCCAGCGCGCCGCGCCCTGCCACCGCCGCGTCCGCGCCTGCGGCTAGCGCTTCCGCACCCGCGGCGGCTTCGGCCGCGACCGGCAACGACGAAGAGGTGGGCTGGGCATGGCCCGTCAATGGAACGGTGATCGCCGGCTTCGATGACGCCAAGAACAAAGGGGTTGATATAGCCGGCAAGGCGGGCGACGCCGTGGTGGCCGCTGCCGATGGACGCGTCGTGTATGCCGGGGCGGGCCTGCGGGGCTACGGCAACCTCATCATCCTCAAGCACAACAACACCTATCTGTCGGCGTACGCCCACAACCAGACTCTGTTGGTCAAAGAGGACCAGTCGGTGCGCAAGGGGCAGAAGATTGCCGAGATGGGCAATACCGATGCCGATCGCGTGAAACTGCACTTCGAGATCCGGCGGCAGGGCAAGCCTGTCGACCCGGCCAAGTACCTGCCGGCGCGGTAGCTCCATGAAAAAGCGCAACAGCCACGGCAAGACCCCTGCTTCGGGTGCAGTCGATGGCTTTGGCGCGGATGCTGAGGCCCCGCAGGAGCGGGCGGATTCTTCCCGGAAGGAATCGTTGGCCGACGTGGCAGGCGAGTCCAGCGATACGCTCACGCTGTACTTGCGTGATGTCCGGCGTACCGAGCTGTTTACGGCCGAGGAAGAGTTCGAAGTCGCCACCCGGGCCCGGGCCGGAGATTTCGAGGCCCGCCAGTCGATGATCGAGCACAACCTGCGGCTTGTGGTGAGCATCGCCAAAGGCTATCTGGGCCGTGGCGTGCCCCTTGCGGACCTGATCGAGGAAGGCAATCTGGGGCTGATGCATGCCACGACCAAGTTCGAGCCCGAGCGCGGGTTCCGCTTTTCCACCTACGCCACCTGGTGGATCAGGCAGGCTGTGGAGCGCGCGGTCATGAACCAGGGCCGCGTGATCCGGCTGCCCGTGCACGTCGTGCGTGAGCTGCAGCAGGTGCTGCGGGCGCGCCGCATGCTGGAAAGCGACCCCGCGTTCGCCGATCGCCGCAATGGCCTGGAAGGCGAGGGCGTGCGTGTGGAGGATGTGGCCGCACTGCTGGGTCGCGAGGTGCAGGAGGTGGCCGACCTGCTGGCCATGGCCGAAACACCCCGGTCGCTGGACGCCGCCGTGGACCGATCTGACGACGATCACACCCTGGGCGACAGCCTGGCCGACACCGATGCGCAGGACCCCACGGGTGTCACCCACAGCCACGAAGTCGAGCGGCTGCTGGACAACTGGATCGACGCGCTGTCCGCGCGCGAGAAAGAAGTGCTCGAAGGCCGCTTCGGCCTGCATGACCGCGAGCCCGAGACGCTGGAAGTGCTCAGCGAGCGCCTGGGTCTGACGCGTGAGCGCGTGCGGCAGATACAGAACGAGGCGCTGCTCAAGCTGCGCCGACACATGGTGCGAAGCGGCGTCAACAAGGAAGCGCTGCTGTAGCATCCCGGGCATGACCTGGCCCGTACTTGTTTTCGATATTGAGTCCATCCCCGACATCGCAGGGCTGCGCGCGTTGCGCGGCGAGCCGGCAGACGCCTCTGATGAACAGGTTTTCGCGGCCTGGGCACAGGAGCGCAAGGACAAGGGGCAGAGCGACTTCATGCCGCTGCACCTGCAGCGCATCCTGGTGATCAGTTGCGTGTTCCGCAATGCCGATGGCCTGCGCGTGCATTCGTTCGTGGACCGCGACGGCGCGAGCGAAGGCAAGGTCGTGCAGACCTTTTTCAACACGATAGAAAAGCACGTGCCCCAGCTTGTGAGCTGGAACGGCGGTGGCTTTGACTTGCCCGTGCTGCACTACCGCGGGCTGCGGCATGGCGTGGTGGCTGACAAGTACTGGGACCTGGGCGATGACGATCGCGAGTTCAAGTGGAACAACTACATCAGCCGGTACCACATGCGCCACCTGGATCTGATGGATCTGCTGGCGATGTACCAGCCGCGCGGCGTCGCGCCGCTGGATGCCATGGCCAAGCTTTGCGGATTCCCGGGCAAGCTGGGCATGGACGGTTCGCAGGTTTATTCGGCCTATCTGGACGGCAAGCTCGATGAGATCCGGCGTTATTGCGAGACGGACGTCATGAACACCTATCTGGTGTACTGCCGCTTCCAGAAAATGCGCGGCGGCCTGACCGAGAAGGAATACGACCAGGAGATTGAATTCGTCAAGGAAACGCTGGGCAACCTGGCGCCTGCCGAAGCGCACTGGCAGGAATACCTGGCGGCGTGGGCATAGATTTCAGCCGCCGGGGGCAAGTATCTCGTCGTAGCCGCGGCCTCTGAATTCCAGCAGATCGATGCCGTGTCCAAATGGATCGGCCAGGCTGGCCATGCGGCCCCACTTGCGGTCTTGAATGGGGCGTTCCAGTGTGGCGCCTGCCGACACGGCCCGTGCGGCTGCAGCGTCGATATCCACGACCACGAAGTCCAGGTGCACCGGCGTCCAATGGCGCGCATAGCTGCGCCGCTGAGGGTTTGATTCACCCAGCGGCGCCGTACCACTGGCGTTTAGCAGCAGATCGACCGGGCTTGTGCCGCCCAGCAGCTCAGCCCAGTCGTTTCCCAGCCTGCGGCCCAGGCCAAGCCCCAATCCGTGGGTGTAGAACGCGATGGCGCGCTCCATATCGTCAACGTCGATGCAGATGCGGATATCCATGCCACGTCTCCTGAGAGGTGGGCAGTATGGCACCTGAGACAATCGGGGAATGACAGTAGAGAACGAAAAGAGCGCCAGCCTCCCCGATGGCTGGTTGCACGTGGATGCGCTGGACATGGAGGCGCAGGGCGTGGCGCGCCGGCCCGACGGCAAGGTGGTGTTTATTGACGGTGCCTTGCCGTTCGAACTGGTCACGGCCAACGTGCACCGAAAGAAGAACAACTGGGAGCAGGCGTCGCTGTCTGCCATTCACAGGGAATCCTCCCAGCGCGTGAGGCCCCAGTGCCCGCATTTCGGTTTGCATGCGGGCGCCTGCGGCGGCTGCAAGATGCAGCATCTGCATGTGAGTGCACAGGTGGCCGTCAAGCAGCGCGTGCTGGAGGACAACCTCTGGCACCTGGGTAAGGTACGTGCGGGCAGCATCCTGCGCCCGATCGAAGGGCCAGCCTGGGGCTACCGTTACCGGGCACGCCTGTCGGTACGTCATGTGCACAAGAAGGGCACCGTGCTGGTGGGCTTTCATGAGCGCAAGAGCCGCTACGTGGCCGACATGGGGGTATGTCCGGTGCTGCCGCCGCACGTGAGCGCCATGCTGATGCCGTTGCGCGAGCTGGTCGCTTCGATGGACGCCATCGAAACCTGCCCGCAGATCGAACTGGCCTGCGGTGATGAGGTGACGGCGTTGGTGCTGCGGCATCTGGAGCCGCTGGGCAACCAGGACAAGGACCGTTTGCGGGCGTTTGCCGCCGCCCATCCCGGGGTGCAGTGGTGGCTGCAGCCCAAGGGCCCGGACACGGTGCATCTGCTGGACGACGGCGGGCCGGTCTTGTCCTATGCCTTGCCGGATTTCGGCATCACCATGCCGTTTCGGCCAACGGACTTCACGCAGGTCAATCCGCACATCAACCGCGTGCTGGTGTCGCGCGCCTTGCGCTTGCTGGACGTGCAGCGCAGCGAACGCGTGATCGACTGGTTCTGCGGCCTGGGCAATTTCACGTTGCCCCTGGCCACGCAGGCCCGGGAGGTGCTGGGTGTCGAGGGCAGCGAGGCGCTGGTGGCCCGTTCGCGCGCGAACCATGCGCATAACCAGGCGCAGCGCGGCGGCCTGGCGTCGACGCAGTTCGTGGCACGCAACCTGTTCGAGATCACTCCGGCGATGCTGGTGGCGGACGGCGCCGCCGACCGCTGGCTGGTGGATCCGCCGCGCGAAGGCGCCTTTGCGCTGGTCAAGGCGCTGGCCGACATCCATCAGGCCCGCATGGGCGCTGAAGGAGCAGCGCCCCTGCCTGAAGGCGCGGACGGCTGGACGCCGCCCAGGCGGATTGTCTATGTCAGCTGCAACCCCGCCACGCTTGCGCGTGATGCCGGGCTGCTGGTGCACCAGGCAGGTTACGCCTGCACCGCGGCGGGTGTGGTGAACATGTTCCCGCACACCGCGCACGTGGAGAGCATCGCGGTGTTCGACTGGCTGGGCTAGAGCGACCTAGAGCTACAAATAAACAAGGGGGCCACAGGCCCCCTTGTCGTATCCGGGCGTGGCCGCCCGCGAAGCTTCCGGTCAGTCGTTGCTGCCACCCGTCAGGCCCAGCAACGCCAGCAGGCTCTGGAACACGTTGAAGATGTCCAGGTACAGGGCCAGCGTCGCGCTGATGTAGTTGGTCTCGCCGCCATCGATGATCTGCTTCAGGTCGTACAGCATGTAGGCGCTGAAGATGCCGATGGCCATGATGCTGATGACCAGCATGCCGGTCGTGGAGCCGACGAACACGTTGATGATGCCGCCCACCATGATAGCCAGGGCGCCGACGAAGAGCCACTTGCCCATGCCCGACAGGTCGCGCTTGATCACGCTGGCCAGGCTGGCCATCACGAAGAACACGCCGGCAGTGCCGCCGAACGCCGTCATCACCAGGCTGGGACCGTTCTTGAAGCCCAGCACCATCGCGATCAGGCGCGACAGCATCAGGCCCATGAAGAAGGTGAAAGCCAGCAGCACGGGCACACCAGCGGCGGAGTTCTTGGTTTTTTCGATCGCGAACATGAAGCCGAACGCGCCGGCCAGGAACACGATGAGGCCGAGGCCACCGGACAGGCTGCGCGTGATGCCGGTGGCCACGCCCAGCCAGGCGCCCAGCACGGTGGGCAGCAGGCTCAGCGCGAGCAGCCAGTAGGTATTACGCAGCACGCGGTTGCGCTGCTGCTCGGTCGATACGGCATAGCCGTAGTCAATGGTCTGGTCGTTCATGCGTAGGACTCCTTTCGTTCCTGCGATGTGCAGTTGGGCGCATTCTAGGTCGATAAACCAGGCGTCTGGGCAAATAGCCGTACGGCGAGAAGCTGTACTGCCGTTATGCTCGGGGGATGAAAACCAAACCCTTTCTGGAAGCAGCCGACGTCAAGGCGATCGGCGCCGCTGCTGAAGCCGAAGCCCTGAAGAACAACTGGGCCGTCACTATTGCCATCGTGGACGACGGCGGTCACCTGCTGTGGCTGCAGCGCCTGGACGGCGCGGCGCCGATCTCGGCCCATATTGCCCCGGCCAAGGCCAACACGGCCGCTGTGGGGCGCCGCGAAAGCAAGCTGTACGAGGACATGATCAATGGCGGGCGCGTGTCGTTCCTGAGCGCCCCCGACCTCAAGGGGCTGCTGGAGGGCGGCGTGCCGATCGTCAAGGACGGTCAGGTGCTGGGTGCTGTCGGCGTCAGCGGCGTGAAGTCGGCCGAGGACGCCCAGATTGCCCGGGCGGGTATCGCAGCCCTGGGTCTCTGACAGGCGTTCACGCAAAAAAGGCCACCGCATGCGGTGGCCTTTTGGTTTGTGGTGTGGAAAAAATGCCTGGCTACCCGGTTGCCCGCTGGCTGGCAAAAAAACGACCTTGGAGACTGAGAGCCTCGGGTCGCCCCACGATGAATTTATTTGGTCAGGATCAGCTTGCCGAGTTTGGTGGACTGCAGCCGGTAGATCGCGCCGTTGTGGTTGATGACGATCGCTTTCTGGCCTTGCAGCAACGCGTCGCTGGAAAGCTGGCGGAAGGCTCCGTCGGATTGCGGCTCGCCGGCAGTTGCGCTGGCTTTCTGCGTCGGCTCGCCGTCCGGTTCAGAAGGTGTGAAAGCGGTGGACATGTATTTTTCAGCTCCTGATGCAAATGATAATGATTCTCAAAAGAGAATGCAAGTCATTCGCATCTTTGGCGTAGCTATCTGCCGTTGATCGCCAGCCGAGTCAGGGCGCGGCCGGCTCGGTGATGAAACCGATCTTGCGCAGTCCCGCGTGCTGCGCGGCGGCCATGGCCTGGGCGACCTTTTCGTAGCGCACGTTCTTGTCGCCGCGGATGTGCAGCTCCGGTTGCGGGTTCTTGGCGGCCTCGGCCTTGAGCATGCCTTCCAGGTCGGCGTCGGCGACCTTGCTTTCGTTCCAGTAGTAGGCGCCCAGTGCATCCACAGTCAGGCGCACGGTTTCGGGCTTGGCGTCCTGCGGCTGGTTGGTCGCACGCGGCAGGTCGATGTTCACCGCATGCTTCATGACCGGCACGGTGATGATGAAGATGATCAGCAGCACCAGCATGACGTCCACCAGCGGCGTCATGTTGATCTCGTTCATCACGTCATCGGTGTCGTCTTGTGTTCCGAATGCCATGGCTGTCTACGCCTTCTTCATGGGAACGACGCGGCCCTTGCCGCCCACGGACACGCGTGCGCCGGTGACGAAGTACGCATGCAGGTCATGCGCGAAGCGGTTCAGTTTGGCCAGCACGGACTTGTTGCCCCGCACTAGCGCGTTGTAGCCCAGCACGGCAGGGATCGCCACTGCCAGGCCCAGCGCCGTCATGATCAGTGCCTCGCCGATCGGGCCAGCCACGCGGTCGATGGTGGCCTGGCCGGCCATGCCGATGGACATCAGCGCATGGTAGATGCCCCACACCGTGCCAAAGAGGCCGACAAAGGGGGCCGTGGACCCCACGGACGCCAGCACCGCCAAGCCCGTCTGCAGGCGCGCGGTGGATTCGTCGATGCTGTTGCGCAGGCTGCGCGTGACCCAGTCGCTCACGTCCAGGCTGTCGTGCAACTGCGGCTTGGCGCTATCCCTGTTCTGCAGGTGGGCGGCTGCGTCGCGGCCTTCCAGCGCGAGCTGGCGGAACGGATTGGCCGGGTCGCTGCCGAGCTTGCTGACGCCATCCGCGAAGTCGGCGGCATGCCAGAAGCTTTCGGTGGTGCGCGCCTGGCTGCTGAATTTGCGCAGGTCCAGCGCCTTGATGAGGATGACGATCCAGGACGCAAGGGACATGCCCAGCAGCAGCAGGAACACGCCCTTGGTGACCAGGTCACCCTGTGTCCAGACATTGATGAGGCCGAATTGCGATTCCATGGCTTGCTTTACTCCAGTACGAAATTGATGGGAACGTTGAACCACATGGCCTCGGGCACGCCGCCGCGCTTGCCGGGCACGTAGCGCCAGCGTTGCACGGTCGAGAGTGCCGCCTGGTCCAGGCGGTCAAAGCCGCTGGACTGGCGCACCTCGGCGCGCTGGGCAATGCCGTCCACGCCAATCAGCACGCGCACCACGACCTTGCCCTGTTCGCCCAGGCGCTTGCTGATGGGCGGGTAGGCGGGCTTGGGGTTTTGCAGGTAGTCGGCGTCGCTGGACGGGAGCTCGACTTTGGGTGGGGGCGGCGGCGCCACGGGGGCCGTTGCAACGGGCGCTGCGACAGGCGGGGCGGGCGGCTGCGGGGCCACCACGCCCACCGGGGCGTTGGGTGCCGGCGTCGGATCGGCAATGGCCACGGGCAGGGGGGGCGGCGGCAGCGGCTCGGTTTTCTGGACAATGGGCTGCTTGACCGGCACGGGCTGACGCACAGGCGGGGGGGGCTCCACCTTGGGCTGGGGCGGCTCGATAAATTCGGCAATGATTTCCGCAGGCACCACGATTTCCACGGCCCGGCGCAGCAGCCCCGTCTGCAACGCCCACAGGGCGGCGACGTGGAACAGGACCACGCTGGCCACGATCACGGCATTGCGGTTCATGGGGGGCGGAGAAGGGGACTGCAGGGAGGTCATAGTTTAGAAGCCGCGTGGCGGCCCAGGGCGACAGCGGATGCGCCGTCTACATGGAGGCGGGCAGCGGCATCACTTGCGGAAGATCCACCAGGCCGACCCGACCACCAGGATCAGGCTGCCGCCGAGGCTTGTGAGGAGTTCCATGCCCTGCCTTCCGTGATGGTGCTGGCGAGCTGGATGGCCGCGACCGGCTGGGTCGCGCTGCACTGGGCGACGACATCGCGCGCGCAGCTCTCGCAGCGGCCGCACTGCGTGGCCACGCCGAGTTCGAACTGGATGTCGTCAAAACCCATGCCGGCACGCACATGGCGCGCGATGTCGCGGTCGGAGACTCGATGGCAGACGCAGACGATCATGGCGGGAGGTGTGTTTGGGCTGGCTGTTGAGGTTGATGCGATTATAAATGCGAATTCATCGCATTTGCAATAACTATTGCCTTGCCAGCAGCTCCGGCGTGATGTCGCCCGGCCTGGCACAGCCGCACAGGGCCTGTGCCACCTCGTATTCGTCGCGCAGCAGGCGCAGCACATGTGCCACCCCGACGGCGCCGGCATTGGCCAGGCCCCAGACACAGGGCCGTCCCACCAGCACCGCCCGGGCGCCCAGGGCCCGGGCCTTGAACACGTCCGTGCCGCGCCGGATTCCGCCGTCCACCAGCAGGGGCAGGGCGCCCTGTACCGCGTCGGCCACGCGCGGAAGGGCCCAGGCGGTGCTGACGGCGGTGTCCAGCACCCTTGCCCCATGGTTGGACACGATCAGGCCGGCCACGCCCAGGGCGCTCGCCTGCCGTGCGTCCGCGGCATGCAGCACACCCTTGAGCAGCACAGGCAGGCGTGTGGCACCCAGCAGCCATTGCACGTCGTCCCACGTCGGGGCCGTGTCCAGCAGGGATTGCGCGACCGGCGCATGGGACACGTTCACGGCGCGGATGTCTTGCGGAAGCTGAAAGTCCGCGCGCCGCTCGCGGTCGCGCACCCCCTGGGCCGGCGCATCGACAGTCAGCACCAGTGCCTCGAAGCCGGCCGCTTCGGCACGCTGCACGAGTTGGCGGGTGAATCCGCGGTCGGCCTGAAGGTACAGCTGGAACCACAGGGGCCCGCGCTCGGGGTACGCGGCAAACGCCTTGGCCACGTCCTCCATCGGTTGACTGGCCTGGGTGCTGAGCACCAGGCCGGCCGCCTGGGCAGCCGCCGCGTGCGCCAGTGCCGTTTCACCGTCCGCATGGGCCATGCGAAGGAATGCCATGGGCGCTACCAGCAATGGGTGCGCCAGCATGCGGCCGAGCAGGTCAACTTGCGTGGTGAAGCCCGAAAGGTTCTGGAGCACCCTGGGCAGCAGCTGCAGCTCATCCCAGGCCAGGCGGTTGGCGCGCAGTGTGATTTCATCACCCGCGCCGCCGCTGAAATAGGCCCAGGCGTTGTCATCCAGGCGCGAGCGCGCATGAGTCTCATGATCGGCGAGCGTGACCAGGCCGGCGGGCAGGGGCTGAACGGCTGGAACGGTGGCCTTCACGTCTCGGCCCACAGGCGCAGCAGGTTGTGGTACGTCCCTGTCAGCGCCGTGATGGACGGGCTTTCACCATGCTGCTGACGCAATTGCATGAGCGCCATGTCCATGTCGTAGAGCAGGCGGCGCTGTTCATCACCGCGCACCATGCTTTCAATCCACAAGAAGCAGGCCACGCGCTGGCCGCGGGTGACGGGCCGTACCTGATGCACGCTGGTGCCGGGGTACAGCACGGCATGGCCCGCCGGCAGTTTGACGGACTGGGCGCCATAGGTGTCGCGGATCACAAGCTCGCCGCCGTCGTATTCCTCGGGGTCTGACAGAAATACGGTGCACGAGATGTCGGTGCGCACGCGCTGGCCGCTTTCGTTGAACCGGATGGCGTTGTCCACGTGCTCGCCATAGTGGTTGGTGTCACCGCCGTAACGGTTGAATGTCGGTGTATGCACCTTGCGCGGCAATGCCGCACTCAGGAACAGCGGCTGGCGGTCCAGCCCGCGAAGCACGGCGGCGCGCACCGTGCGCGCCGCCTCGCAGTCGTGGGGCAACTGTTCGTTGCGCTTGACCAGAACTGCCTGGTCGCCCGCGCTGGCCCGGCCATCGCCCCAAGGGGCGGCGTCGAGCAACTGGCGGGCCTGCCGCACGTCTTGCGTGGACAGTATGTCGGGAATGCACAGGAGCATGGCGGTGGCTTTGCTCTGGGGTGTCGCAGGTGCTTCAGAACTTCGCGGTCAGCGCCACCTGCAGCATGCGGCCCGCACCCGGAATGTAATGCCCGCGGTACAGCGACTCACCATACAGCTTGTCGGTGATGTTGGTGAGGTTGGCCTTGACGATGAAGCGATCGTTGATGTTGTACTCGGCCATCAGGTCGCCCGTGACGAAGGCCGGGGCCTCCCAGGCCGGCGCCGTGACGTCTGCCGGCGCCTGGGCGCTGCGGAAGTTCAGCCCGCCGCCCACACGCCATTTGGGCGTGAGCTGGTAGGTGCTCCATACCGTGCCGCTGTGCTTGGGGCTCAGGCCCGGGCGGTCGCCTTCGCGGTTGCCTACTGTTGTAACGGTAGAGGCGGCGACATCCACCTTGGCGACCGGCATCCACATGTAGGAGCCATACACCTCCCACTTGGGCGTGAGGCGGCCGGACACGTCGATCTCGAAGCCGGCCGTGTGACGCTTGCCGGACAGCAGCAGGCGTGTGGCGGCGGTGTCGGGGTCGGTGTTGCGCTCGTTCTTCTTGGTCGCGTGGAAGATGGCCAGGCGCGTGCTGAAGCGCTTGTCGGCCGAATCCAGCTTGGCGCCGAACTCGATGTTCTGGCTCTGCTCGGGGTCGGTGTTGGCGCTCAGGGCGTTGTACGAATAGGTGTCGCCAGAGGTGTTGAAAGATGTCCCGTAAGAGAAGTGGAACGAGCTCAGCGGCGTGGGCTGGTACAGCACGCCGAATCGTTTGCTGAGCTCCGAGATCTTCTGCTGGTAGCTTGCGGTGACCACGCCGGTCGCCGGTGTGGTGGTCTGGTAGTTGCCGCGCATGCTGTCCCAGCGCAGGCCACCCAACAGCTTCCACGCCGGTGCGATCTGCACCAGGTCCTGCACATAGGCGCCGATCGCGCGCGACTCGAAATTGCTGGACGGGCGGAAGGCGCGCGCGCCTTCATTGATGAACGCGCCGTCATCGGGCGTGCCTGCAAGCGTGCTGGGCTTGGCAGGGTTGGCGGTGATCGCGCCGTACACGGTCTTTTCCTCACGCGAGAAGTCCACGCCCGTGATCAGCTCGTGGCTATAGCCCAGCGCCTGGAACTTGTTGGTGAAGTCAGTCTGCCACTGCAGCGTGTCCACGTCCTGCACCTTCAGCTGCGTGCCGCGGGTGAATACCGTGTTCGGGCCGAAGTTGGTCAGATCAACCGCCTGTCCGCCCGGTTGCAGCGCGGCCGCCGCGAAACGCACGGTGCCGGCGCGCTGGTCGCGCTTGAACGAACCCACGCGCAATTGCGTCTTGAGCTCGCTGTCGTGGCTGAAGCGGTGCGTGTGTCCCAGGTTGGCGATGGTCGCCTGGCCGGCGTTGTAGTCGCTGGACATGCCGTAGTAGGCGTCGGGCGACAGGCTGCCGATCAGCGTGTTGGCAGCCGTGGTGTCGGTCGCGCGCGGCTTGATCCAGGGCAGGCCGTAATTCATGCCGTTGTTGTTGTCCAGATGGTAGAGGCTGGCCGAGAACTCGTTGGCCGTGCCGATGCCGAAGCGGTAGGCAGTGGCGATGCCCTTCTTGTCGACGCTGCTGCCCGAGCCGTTGTTGTCGGCCTTGGTGGCCATGGCGTTCAGGCGCAGGGCGGCGTTCTCGCCGGTCTGGATGTTGAAGTCGCCCGTGATGCGGCCGTAGTTGTGCGTGCCCAGCGTGGTGGTGACTTCATGCTCGTTGATCAGGCGCGGCTGCTTGCTGACCTGGTTGACGGCGCCGCCCGTGGAGCCGCGGCCGAACAGCATGGACGCGGAGCCTCGCAGCACTTCGATGCGGTCGTTGTTGAAGGTGTCGCGGTCATAGAACGCGGGGTCGCGCATGCCGTCCATGAAGATGTCGCCCGTGCCGGCCAGCGAGAAGCCGCGCAGGCGGATGTCTTCCTCGCCACCTTCGGCCGCCAGGAAAGTGATGCCTGCGGTGTTGCGCAGCACGTCTTTCACCGTGTCCAGGTTGCGGTCATCGATGAGCTTTTCGGTCACGACGGTGATCGACTGCGGAATGTCGCGCAGCGCCTGGTTGCCCTTGCCGATGGAGCTTTGGGTGGCGCGCAGGGAATCCTTGCCTTCGGGCGCTTCTGCCTGCTCGCGCACCGTCACCGGCGCCAGCGTACGGCTTTCGGTCGAAGCCGCGGCGGCGGGCGCGGCCGTCTGGGCCCAGCTACCGGCGGACGCTGCGAGCATCAGGGCGCCCAGCGGCACCAGCGAAAGGTCGGCGGGGTTGGCGGGGGAGCGCGATGCATGCACACGGCTTGCCGCGGCAGGGGTGACGGAATGCGTGCGTGCGCGCGCTTTGCTTTTTGCCATGAAGGCCTCCAGAAGAAGGCCCGCGTTGATGCGGGCCTGGTTGCTACAGAGGCTGGCTGGGCATTGCGGAGCAAACACCGGACTGGCTGGCCGTTAAGAATTCTTCGCAATTGTAAATCAAATGCGAATCTGTCTCATTATTGATCTGATTCGAGGTGGCATTTTTTGGCCCCAGATGTGGCTGCGGCCCGACAAAGCGGGCCGCAGGACGGAGGGGGAATGATGTCAGCGTTCGGCGAAGGCGCGCTCGACGACGAAGTGCGAGGCCGTCTGCATGTTGCCCTCGTTGAAACCGCGCTCCTCCAGCATGTTCTTCAGGTCGCGCAGCATGGCAGGGCTGCCGCAGATCATGTAGCGGTCGTTCTCCACCGTTGGAGCGTCAAGACCCAGGTCGCTGTGGAGTTTGCCGGACGCCATCAGTTCGGTGATGCGGCCTTCGTTACGGAACCGCTCTCGCGTCACGGTGGGGTAGTACAGCAACTGGTTCCTGACGTACTCGCCCAGGTATTCGTGCTCGTGCAATTCGTGTTCGAACAGTTGCCGGTAGGCCAGCTCGGCCTGCGTGCGGCAGCCGTGGACGATGACGACCTTCTCGAACCGCTCGTAGGTTTCGGGGTCCTTGATCAGGGACAGGAACGGAGCAAGGCCTGTGCCCGTGGCCAGCAGCCACAGCACCTTGCCCGGCAGCAGGTTCTGCAGCAGGAGCGTGCCCGTCGGCTTGCGGCCGACGATCAGGTCGTCCCCGGGTTGCAGGTGCTGAAGCCGCGAGGTCAACGGGCCTTCGGGCACCTTGATGCTGAAGAACTCCAGCGTTTCCTCGTGGTTGGCGCTCGCGATGCTGTAGGCGCGCAGCAGCGGCTTGCCATTGACCGGCAGGCCGATCATGGTGAACTGGCCGTTGATGAACCGCAAGCCGGTGTCGCGGGTGGTGGTGAAGCTGAAGAGTTGGTCCGTCCAGTGATGGACGGTCAGGACTTTTTCGGTCTGGAATGCGCTCATGCACCGGATTTTCGCCGATGCGTTATGCACTTTCGTGCTGAGGGCTGATGCGTCCGGTTATGAAGCGCCGGACGCTGCAATTTCAGCTCAGTTCGCCCATCTGGCTCTGCAGGTAGTTCTGCAGACCGACCTTGGCCAGCAGGTCGATCTGGGTTTCCAGGAAGTCGATGTGCTCCTCGGTGTCGTCCAGAATTTCCTGCAGCAGGTCGCGGCTCACGTAGTCGCGTACCGACTCGCAATGGGCGATGCCGTCCTTGATGGTGGCCTGCGCGCCGTATTCCATCTTCAGGTCGCAGTTGAGCAGTTCGGGCACGTCCTCGCCGACCATCAGCTTGCCCAGATCCTGCAGGTTGGGCAGGCCGTCCAGCATGAAGATGCGGTCCATGAGCTTGTCGGCGTGCTTCATCTCGCCGATGGATTCCTCGTATTCCTTCCTGGCCAGCTTGTCCAGGCCCCAGTGCTTGAGCATCCGGTAGTGCAGGAAATACTGGTTGATGGCGGTGAGCTCGTTCTTGAGCTGCGCCTGCAGGTGTTCTATGACTTTGGCGTCACCTTTCATCGTGGGGCTCCCGGAGGTTGTGGTCGACCCGCCGATTGTGAGGGAAGACGCGGCGCGTCAGGCGCTTGTCCACACGCTCGCGGTCTGCGTGCGTGTGAGTGCGAGAAGCGTTCGCATTCCCGCCGCGTCCTGGTGCGCGTCAGGCCGGCGCGCTGGTGCGGATCAGGTGGTCGAACGCCCCCAGCGCGGCCTTGGCGCCGTCACCGGCGGCGATGATGATCTGCTTGAACGGCGTCGTGGTCGCGTCGCCCGCGGCGAACACGCCGGGGATGGACGTGGCGCCCTTCGCATCGACCACGATCTCGCCATGCTTGGACAGATCGACCGTGCCCTTGAGCCATTCGGTGTTGGGCACCAGGCCGATCTGCACGAACACGCCTTCCAGGTCGACGCGCTTTTCCTCGCCGGACGCGCGGTCCTTCCAGGTCAGGCCGTCCACCTTGTCGGTGCCGGTGATGGCCGTGGTCTGCGCGTTCATGATCACCGTCACGTTCGCCAGGCTGCGCAGCTTGCGCTGCAGGACTTCGTCGGCGCGCAGCTTGGTGTCGAACTCGATCAGCGTGACGTGCCCCACGATGCCGGCCAGGTCGATGGCGGCCTCCACGCCCGAGTTGCCGCCGCCGATCACGGCCACGCGCTTGCCCTTGAACAGCGGGCCGTCGCAGTGCGGGCAATAGGCCACGCCCTTGTTCTTGAATTCCTTTTCGCCAGGCACGTTGATGTTGCGCCAGCGCGCCCCGGTGGACAGGATCACCGACTTTGCCTTGAGCGATGCACCGCTTTCCAGGTCCACACGGATCAGGCCGTCGTCCTGTGCGAGGCCCTTGGCCCGCTGCAGGTTCATGATGTCCACGTCATAGTGGCGCACGTGTTCTTCCAGGGCCAGCGCGAATTTTGGTCCCTCGGTTTCCTTGATGGAAATGAAGTTCTCGATGCCCAGCGTGTCCAGCACCTGGCCGCCAAAGCGCTCGGAAGCAATGCCGGTGCGGATGCCCTTGCGCGCCGCGTACACGGCAGCCGCCGCGCCGGCAGGCCCACCGCCAACGATCAGCACATCGAACGGGTCCTTGGCGTTGAGCTTCTCGGCGTCGCGTTTGGCGGCGCCGGTGTCGACCTTGGCGATGATCTCCTCCAGCGACATGCGGCCCGAGCCGAACATGGTGCCGTTCAGGAACACGGTGGGCACGCCCATGATCTGGCGTTCCTCGATCTCGTCCTGGAAGATGCCGCCTTCGATCATGGTGGTTTTGATGCGCGGGTTCTGCACGGCCATCAGGTTCAGTGCCTGAACGACATCCGGGCAGTTGTGGCAGGTCAGGGACACATAAACCTCGAACTCCAGGTCGGCATCCAGCGCCTTGATCTGGTCCAGCAGCGCCTGCTCGACCTTGGGTGGGTAGCCGCCGACCTGCAGCAGCGCCAGCACGAGCGAGGTGAACTCATGCCCCATGGGCAGCCCGGCAAAGCGCGGGCCGTTGTTCTGGCCGGGGCGGTTGACCGCGAACGACGGTGTGCGGTGCGGACCGCCGGTCGATTCGGTCACGGTGATCAACTTGGACGATTCCGCGATGTCTTTCAGTAGCGCACGCATCTCGGTCGAAGCCGTCGTGTCATCCAGCGACGCGGAAATTTCGACGGGCTGCGAAATGCGTTCGAGGTAGGAAGCGAGTTGGGCTTTGAGGTTGGCGTCGAGCATGGGTGTTCTCCCGGAAAACAGCGGAAATAAAAAAGGGGGGACACCGTGGAGCCGGCTCCGCCGGGCCACAGGTGTCGCCCCCTAGAGGGGGAGGCGGCGCAGGTGCGCCGCTTCGGGGGTGGTTAAATTTTCCCGACGAGGTCCAGCGACGGGGCGATCGTCTTGGCGCCTTCGTTCCACTTGGCCGGGCAGACTTCACCCGGGTGGGCGGCGGTGTACTGGGCGGCCTTCAGCTTGCGCAGCGTTTCCTTGACGTCACGGGCGATCTCGTTGGAATGCACTTCCATGGTCTTGATCACGCCATCGGGGTTCACGATGAAGGTACCGCGCAGGGCCAGGCCTTCTTCGGCGATATGCACGTCGAACGCATGGGTCAGTGCATGCGTCGGGTCACCCACCAGCGGGAACTTGGCCTTGCCGACGGCGGGCGAGGTTTCGTGCCAGACCTTGTGCGAGAAGTGCGTGTCGGTCGTGACGATGTAGACCTCGGCGCCCATCTTCTGGAACTCGGCGTAGTTGTCGGCCGCGTCCTCGACTTCGGTGGGGCAGTTGAACGTGAACGCGGCCGGCATGAAGATCAGGACGGACCACTTGCCCTTCAGCGTCTCGTTGCTGACGGTGACGAACTTGCCGTTGTGAAACGCTTCGGTCTTGAAGGGCTGGACTTGGGTGTTGATCAGGGACATGTGTGTTTCCTCTCTATGGGAAGGTTGAAAAAGCAGGCGATGAAGAGAATTTACGCCGCACCGCATCATAAATCCAATCAATTGAGATTATGTTGTAAATAATCTTTGACTATTATAAATCCTTATTGCAAATAAGAACAATTCGCAATAAAATCCGGCGCGTACCAGCAAGCGAACGATAGCGGCCCTACATCGTGGCCGGCAGCAGCCAGCGGTTGATTTCAACTTGCAATAAGGCTCCTGCACCGTGCTTGCGACTGCTTACACCCCTCCATCCCCCGACCGTCATTTCCCCCGCTCCCTGGTGGCGTTGGCCGCAGCGCTGCTGTGCGCCGGCGCGGCCCATGCGCAATCCGTCGAGACCCCGCCCGTACAGATCGCCGCCGCCCCTGGCCTGAAAGAAGTGGTGGTCTCCGGCTCCCGCAACGAGCAGGACCCCGACGAACTGCCGGCCAGCATCGACGTGCTGAACCGCAAGACGCTGGAAGAGCGCCAGATCCGCGACATCCGCGACGCGGCGCGCGACATTCCCAACGTGTCGGTTCAGCGCAGCCCCGCGCGCTTCACGCTGGCGGGTCAGCCGGCGTTCGGCCGCGACCAGAACGCGGGTTTCAACATCCGCGGCCTGGACGGCAACCGTGTGCTGATCCTGGTGGACGGCGTTCGCCAGCCACGCAGCTACGTGTTCAGCGCCAACGCGTTCGGGCGCGACTACCTGGACATCGGCCTGGTGCAGCGTGTGGAGATCGTCAAGGGCTCCACGTCGGCCCTGTACGGCTCGGACGGCATGGGCGGCCTGGTCAACTTCATCACCAACGACCCGTCCAATTTTTTGAAGCCCGGCAAGAGCATCGGCGGCGCGGCCAGCATTGGCTATGACGGTGACGACAAGGGCAGGAACATCGGCGCCACCGTTGCTGGCCGCGTCAACGACACAGTCCAATGGCTGATCGGCGCCAACACCAACCGGTCCGACGCACTGGACAACATGGGCACCAACGACGCGGCCAACGTGGACCGCACCACACCCAACCCCGAGCGCAACCGCGGCAACGCCGTGTTGGGCAAAGTCGTGATCACGCCCGGCGGCGGCCAGCGCCACGTGGTGACGCTGGAGCACGTGGACAAAAAGGCCACCTACAACCTGCTGTCCAACATCGCCAGGCCGCCGCTGGCTGCGACATCCACCCTCGCGGCCAATTCATTCACCGACATGGAGCGCAACCGCCTGACCTGGGACGGCCGCTGGAGGCTGAACACCGCTGTCGCCGACGAGGTGCAGACCACGCTGAGCTGGCAGGAGGCCGATTCGCGGGAGTACAGCTTCGAGGACCGCAACACCTCGCCCGACCGCATCCGCGACACGACCTATAACGAGCGCACGCTGCAGGCCAACGTACAGCTGGGCAAGACCGTGCGCATGGCCAACGGCTGGGCGCAGAAGTTCACCTACGGCCTGGACCACACGCGGGCCAATATCACCAACCTGCAGACCGGCCTGACACCGGCGGCCGGCGAGACCTTCCCGCTCAAGCGCTTCCCCGACACGAAGGAGTCCAGCACGGCCGTGTACGCGCAGGACGAAATCATCGGCGGCCCGTGGAGCATCACGCCGGGCGTGCGCTTTGACAGCTTCAAGCTGGACGCGGCGCAGGCCGGCTTCTCGCCGCCGGCCACGCTGCCGGCCGCGTCCATCTCGGGCAACGCCACGTCGCCGAAGCTCGGCGTGCTGCTGCGCGCCACGCCGCAGTGGAGCGTGTACGGCAACTACGCGCACGGCTTCAAGGCGCCCAACGCCAACCAGGTCAACGGCTTCTTCGAGAACATCACGGCGTTCTACCGGACCATTCCCAACCCGAACCTCAAGCCCGAGAAGAGCCGCAACTTCGAGCTGGGCGCGCGCGGCCGCCTGGACGGCGTGTCGCTGGACGTGGCCGCGTTCACGGGCCGCTACAAGGACTTCATCGAGGAAAACCGCCAGGTCAGCGGCGCGGGCGTGCCGGGCAACCCGACCACGTTCCAGACGGTGAACATCGGCAACGTGCGGATCAGCGGCTTCGAGATCAAGGGTGACGTGGCCTGGGGCCGCGCCGCGGGCGGGCAGTGGAGTTCGCCGTTTGGCTACGGCCAGACGCGCGGCAAGGACACCAACACGGGCCGCCCCGTAAACAGCATCAACCCGTCGCGCCTGAACGCCGGCCTGAAGTACGACACGGCCAGCTGGACCGCCCGCATGGACGTGACGCATCGCGCCGCCAAGAAGGCGTCGGACATCGACAACGCGTCGGCCATCACGCCGCCGGCCACGCAGTTCACCACGCCCGCGGCCACCACGCTGGACGTGAGCGCGCAGTGGCGCATCCGCCCCGATCTGCGCCTGAACGCGGGCATCTACAACCTGACCGACAAGAAGTACTGGAACTGGTCCGACGTGCGCGGGCTGGCCGCCACGTCCACCGTGGCGGATGCCTACACGCAGCCGGGTCGCTACCTGCGCGTGTCGTTGGTGGCTGATTTCTGAGAAAGGACGAGACATGAATGCATCCGATATCCGAAACCAGCTTGCGGCCGACCGCGCTGCCGGGCGGCGCATCCGCGACGCGACTGTGTCCATCGGCATCAGCGAAGGCGAAGCCATCGCGGCCCATTGCGGAGCACATGACGCGCCGCTTCGCGCAGTGCCACTGCACGGGCCGTGGATCGACGTGCTTCAGGCCTTGCAACCGTGCGGGCCGGTGCTGGCGCTCACGCGCAACGCGTCGACGGTGCATGAGAAAACGGGCGTCTATGAAAGGCTGTCCGCCGATGGACACATCGGCCTGGCGCTGGGCGAGCAGATCGATCTGCGCCTGTTCTTTGACAAATGGCATGCCGGCTTTGCGGCGACCGAGGCCGCCGCCAATCCAGCCAACCCGCCTTCGCTGAGCCTGCAGTTCTTTGACGCGCACGGTGAAGCGGTGCACAAGATCTTTGCGCGCGATGCGACCGACCGCGACGCGTTTGCGTCGGTGATGCGGCAATTCGGCGAACCGTCGCTGGGCTACCTGTTCCGCGCCGCACCCGCCAGCGCCAGCAGCCAGCCCGCCGACGCGGCATGTGATGCGCGGGCGCTTGGCGACGCGTGGGCCGCGATGACCGACACGCACCAGTTCTTCGGCCTGCTTAGGAAGTTCGGCATCGAGCGCCAGCAGAGCTTCCGCTTGACCGAGGGCCGCTTCACGCGCCGCCTGGCTGGCAGCGCCGTGCGCGGCCTGCTGGACGAGGCCGCCATGGACGGCACGCCCATCATGGTGTTCGTGGGCAGCCCCGGCTGCATCCAGATCCACACGGGGCCGGTGCACCGCGTCGAGCCCATGGACATCCGCGGCCAGGCTTGGCTGAACATCCTGGACCCGGGTTTCAACCTGCACATGCGCGAAGACCACATCGCCCACGTCTGGGCCGTGGAAAAGCCCACGTCCGACGGCGTGGTGACGTCGGTCGAGGCGTTCGACCGGGACGGCGGGCTCATGGCCATGTTCTTCGGCGCCCGCAAGCCGGGCGTGCCCGAGCGCGAGGAATGGCGCAGGATCGTGCGCAGCCTTGCCCCGCTCGAAGGTGTCGCAGCATGACCGGGCAGGCGGCCGCGCGCCGCGACATCCTGCGTATGGGCGCATTGGCGGCGTTGGGCGGCGCGTGGCCGCTGCATGCCCAGCCGGCGCCGCGCCTGGTCACTGTGGGCGGTGCCATCACCGAGGTGGTGTATGCCCTGGGTGCGGAGTCGCAACTCGTCGGCACGGACACCACGAGCCTGTTTCCGGCGGCAGCGCAACAGACGGCCAAGGTCGGCTACATGCGCCAGTTGTCTGCCGAAGGCGTGCTGTCGCTCAAGCCCGATGCCGTGATCGCGTCGAGCGAGGCGGGCCCGCCGGTCGTCATTGACCAGCTTCGCAGTGCTGGCGTCAAGGTCGAGCTCATCAAGGCCGACCACAGCTGGGATGAGGTGCGCGCCAAGGTGCAGGCCGTGGGCCGCGCCGCGAGGCGCGAGGCGCAGGCGCGCGACCTGCAGGCCAAACTGGATGCCGAATGGAGCGCAGTGCAAAAGCGCGTGGCCTCGTCGGCCAAGCCGAAACCGCGTGCACTGTTCATCCTGTCGCACAGCGCCAGTCCCCAGGTGTCAGGGCAGGGCACGGCGGCCGACGCGCTGATCCGCTTTGCCGGTGGCGTGAACACGATCACGGGCTTTCAGGGCTACCGGCCCATGACGGCCGAGGCCATGGCCGCAGCCGCGCCCGAGTTCATCCTGACCAGCCAGCAGAGCATCGACGCGCACGGCGGCCTGGACAAGTTCTGGCAGCGGCCTGAGCTGGCGCTGACGCCCGCCTACGGGCGTCGCGCGCTGGTCACGCTGGATGCGCTGCTGTTGCTGGGCTTTGGCCCGCGCCTGCCCCAGGCCGTGCGCGAAGTGCATGACAAATTCAACGCATGAGGTGGCGCGTGCCGCCATCCGCCGTTCCCATCCCCCGCCGGCCATGAACACGCGGCTTTCTCCGCGCGCCGTGCTGGGGCTTGGCGTGTTGCTCGTGGTCGCGGCCTGCATGGTGGGCAGTGCGCGTGGCGCCTACGCCATCTCGCCGCAGCAGCTCTGGCAGGTGCTGCTGGATGCCGCGGCCGGCCTGATCTCCGGCCCCGCCAATCCGTCGCCCGAGCATCTGGTCTTCATGAACATCCGCCTGCCGCGGCTCGTGCTGGGCATCGCGGCCGGTGCGGGGCTGGGCCTGGCCGGCGCGCTGATGCAGGGGCTGTTCCGCAACCCGCTGGCTGACCCCGGCCTGGTGGGCATCAGCAGCGGCGCGGCGCTGGCGGCGGGCGCGGCCATCGTGCTGGGGGGTGCGTGGCTGCCCGACCTGCCGCGCACGCTGGGCAGCTGGACGCTGGTGCTCATGGCCTTTGGCGGCGGCCTGGGCGTGACCTTCCTGATCTATGCGCTGTCGCAGGCGCAGGGGGGCACCCACATCGGGCTCATGCTGCTTGCGGGCGTGGCGGTCAATGCGCTGGCGGGGGCGGGGCTGGGTTACCTGAACTTCATCGCTACTGACGAGCAATTGCGCAACATCCAGTTCTGGTTGCTGGGCAGCCTGGGCGGCGCGCGCTGGAGCGCGGTGGCGCTGGTGGGCGCCATGGTGCTCGCGGCCTGCGCCGCCGGCCTGGCCTGCGCGCGGCCGCTGAACGCGCTGGCGTTGGGCGAAGCGCAGGCCGCGTTGCTGGGCGTGAACGTGGAGCGCATCAAGCGCCGCGTGATCGTGGTGACGGCGCTGGCCGTGGGCGCCGTCACGGCTACCACCGGCATCATCGGTTTCATCGGGCTCATCGCGCCGCACTGGGTGCGCATGGTGGCGGGGCCGGACCACCGCGTGGTGCTGCCCGCGTCGGCCCTGCTGGGCGCGGCACTGGTGCTGGCGGCCGACGGGGTGGCCCGCACGGTCATGGCGCCGGCCGAACTGCCGTTGGGTGTGCTGACCGCCGTGATCGGCGTGCCGATGTTCCTGGCGATGCTTCGGCACTTCAGGGGGCGGTTCTGATGCTGGCGTGCGAAGGCGCGACGGTGCGGGCGGGCCGCAAGGCGCTGGTCAGCCAGGTGACCGCCCAACTGCGCGAGGGCGTGTTCACCGCCATCCTGGGCCCCAACGGTGCTGGCAAGTCAACACTGCTTTCGGTGCTGTCGGGCCAGCGCCGGCCGGACGAGGGCCGTGTAGTGTTGGACGGCGTCGACCTGCATGTGCTGCCGGCGCAAGCGCTGGCGCTGCGCCGCGCCGTGATGCCGCAGGACAGTGCCGTGGCGTTCGAATTCACCGTGCGCGAAGTGGCCGAACTGGGCCGTTACCCGCACCGCAGGGCGCCGTCTGTGGATGAAGGCGGCATCGTCATGCAGGCGCTGGAAGCGACCGGCGTCGCCGCGCTGGCGCCGCGCATCTTCAACACGCTATCGGGTGGTGAAAAGGCCCGCACGCACCTTGCCCGCGCGCTGGCCCAGGTCTGGTCGCCGCGCCCCGACGGCGCAGCGCGCTGGCTGTTGCTGGACGAGCCCACGGCCGCGCTGGACCTGGCCCACCAGCACCAGGCGCTGGCGCTGCTGCGCCGCTGGGCGCACGAACAGGGCGTGGGTGTCGTGGCCGTGTTGCACGACGTGAACCTGGCGTTGCGCTATGCCGACCACGCGATCGTCCTGTCGCGTGATGAACCCTGCGCCTGCGGGCCGGTGAACGACATTCTGGTGCCCGAGCGCATTGGTCGTGTGTGGGGCGTGGCCTGCGAGCCCGTGCGCGGCGCTCAGGGCGTGGTGCAGTACCTGTTCAACTGAGCCTGTTCAACTGAGGCTCAGTATTCCAGCCGCTCCGGGCGGATTTCCTGCAGGATGGTGGTGGCGATCTCTTCGATGCTCTTGGTCGTGGTGGACAGCCAGCGGATACCGGCGCGGCGCATCATGGCCTCGGCTTCGCTGACCTCCATGCGGCAGTTTTCCAGCTGGGCATAGCGGCTGTTGGGCCGGCGTTCGTTGCGGATTTCGCTCAGCCGCTCGGGCTGAATGCTCAGGCCGAAGATCTTTTTGCGGTGGGGCATGAGCGCCGCTGGCAACTGCTGGCGGTCAAAGTCCTCGGGAATCAGGGGGTAGTTGGCCGCCTTGAGGCCGTGCTGCATCGCCAGATACAGGGACGTTGGCGTTTTTCCGCTGCGGCTGACACCCACCAGGATCACATCGGCCGACTGCAGGTCGCGGTTGCTCTGGCCGTCATCATGTGCCAGGCTGAAGTTGATCGCCTCGATGCGGTCGTTGTATTCCTTGCTCTTGCTCACGTCGCTGAAGCGGCCGATGCGATGGTTGGACTTCATGCCCAGCTCCACCTCCAGCGGCCGCACGAAGGTGCCGAACATGTCCAGCAGCATGCCGCGGCAACCTTCCTCGATCACCTGCAGGATCTCGGTATTGACCAAGGTGGTGAAAACGATCGGCTTCCTGCCTTCGACCTCGGCCGTGTGGTTGATCTGGCGCACCACCTGATGCGCCTTGTCCACGCTGTCGATGAACGGCAGGCGCACGTGCCGCGGCTTGAGCTCGAACTGGGCCAGGATCGCGTTGCCGAAGGTTTCGGCCGTGATGCCGGTGCCGTCGGAAATGAAGAAAACAGTACGGGTGTGCATGAACGGTATTGTGCGGTGTTGTAATGCTTTCAGATTGCTGCAAGCCCGCAAACCCGGGCCACGGCCTACAATCCGGGCAATTATCCGAATTCCCCACCATGCACCGCCTTCGCCCACAAGTACAAGAGCAAAGCTGGACGCCGTGCCATGGGAACGCGCTGCCGCCATCGGCCGGCACCGCCGCACCGCTTTTAACTTCCGGAGCTTTCCCATGTCTGCACTTTTCAGCCCGACCGCACTGGTCGTACCGTTTGAAAACCTGAGGATGACCGACGTCGAGGCGGTTGGCGGCAAAAACGCCAGCCTCGGCGAGATGATTTCGCAGCTGCCCCAGGGCGTGCGCGTGCCCACGGGCTTTGCCACCACGGCGCATGCGTTCCGCCAGTTCCTGGCCCACGACGGCCTGGCCGACAAGATCAACGCCCGGCTGGCAACGCTGGACACCGAGGACGTTCGCGCGCTGGCCGCCGCAGGCGCCGAAATCCGCGCCATGGTCGAAGCCCAGCCCTTCCCGGCCGACCTTGAAAAAGCCATTCACGAAGCCTTTGCCACGCTGAGCGGCGGCAACGCGGCCGCATCGTTCGCCGTGCGCTCGTCCGCCACGGCCGAAGACCTGCCTGATGCCTCGTTCGCAGGCCAGCAGGAGACCTTCCTGAATGTGGTCGGCATCCACGATGTGCTGCACAAGATGAAAGAGGTGTTTGCCAGCCTCTACAACGACCGCGCCATCAGCTACCGCGTTCACAAGGGCTTCGCGCATGCCGACGTGGCCCTGTCTGCAGGCGTGCAGCGCATGGTGCGCTCTGACCTGGGCGCCGCCGGCGTGATGTTCACCATCGACACCGAGTCCGGCTTCCAGGACGTGGTGTTCATCACCAGCAGCTACGGCCTGGGCGAAACGGTGGTGCAGGGCGCCGTGAACCCCGACGAGTTTTACGTGCACAAGCCCATGCTGGCAGCGGGCAAGCGCGCCGTGATCCGCCGCAACCTGGGCTCCAAGCTGATCCAGATGGTATTTTCAACGGCCGACGAAAAAGCCAGCAGCGGCAAGCTCGTGAAGACTACCGATGTGCCGCTGGAGCAGCGCAACCGCTACTCGTTGACCGATGCCGACGTGGAGCAGCTCGCCAGGTACGCGCTGGTGATCGAAAAGCACTATGGCAGGCCCATGGACATCGAATGGGGCAAGGATGGCACCGACGGCCAGCTGTACATCCTGCAGGCGCGCCCTGAAACGGTGAAAAGCCAGCAAGCCGGCAAGGCCGAGCAGCGCTACAAGCTCAAGGGCCGTGGCAACGTGCTGGCCGAGGGCCGTGCCATCGGCCAGAAGATCGGCACCGGCCCCGTGCGCCTGGTGCACAGCATCAGCGAAATGGACAAGGTCCAGGCCGGTGACATCCTGGTCACCGACATGACCGATCCCAACTGGGAGCCCGTCATGAAGCGCGCCAGCGCCATCGTGACCAACCGCGGCGGGCGTACCTGCCATGCCGCCATCATCGCGCGCGAGCTGGGCATCCCGGCGGTGGTGGGCTGCGGCGACGCGACCGACCTGCTGAAGGACGGCACGCTGGTGACCGTGAGCTGCGCCGAGGGCGACACCGGCTTCATCTACGACGGCCTGCTCGAAACCGAGGTGACCGAGGTCGAGCGCGGCGCCATGCCGGCCATCAAGACCAAGATCATGATGAACGTGGGCAACCCCCAGCTGGCGTTCGACTTCGCCCAGCTGCCCAACGAAGGTGTGGGGCTTGCGCGCCTTGAATTCATCATCAACAACAACATCGGCGTGCACCCCAAGGCCATCCTGGACTATCCGGCAGTGGACCAGGACCTGAAGAAGGCGGTGGAGTCGGTGGCGCGCGGTCACGCGTCGCCGCGCGCGTTCTATGTGGACAAGGTCGCCGAAGGCGTGGCCACCATTGCCGCGGCGTTCTGGCCCAAGCCGGTGATCGTCCGGCTGTCGGACTTCAAGAGCAACGAGTACCGCAAGCTCATCGGCGGCAGCCGCTACGAGCCCGAGGAAGAAAACCCCATGCTGGGCTTTCGCGGCGCGGCGCGCTACATCAGCGCCGATTTCGGCGAAGCCTTCGCCATGGAGTGCGAGGCGCTCAAGCGCGTGCGCAACGACATGGGCCTGACCAACGTGCAGGTGATGGTGCCCTTCGTGCGGACGCTCGGTCAGGCCGACCGCGTGACGAAGCTCCTGGCCGACCATGGCCTCAGGCGCGGCGAGAACGAACTCAAGCTCATCATGATGTGCGAAGTGCCCAGCAACGCGATCCTGGCCGACGAGTTCCTGCAGTACTTCGACGGCTTCTCGATCGGCTCCAACGACCTCACGCAGCTCACGCTGGGGCTGGACCGCGACTCGGGCCTGGAACTGCTGGCCGCCGACTTCGACGAGCGTGATCCGGCCGTGAAGGCCATGCTCAGCCGTGCGATCAAGGCCTGCCTGGCCCAGGGCAAGTACGTGGGCATCTGCGGCCAGGGGCCCAGCGACCACCCGGACTTTGCGCAGTGGCTGGCGGGTGAGGGCATTGCATCGATCTCGCTGAATCCCGACAGCGTGATCGACACCTGGAAGCGTCTGGCAAATACCTAGGCGGGCGGCGCGGCGGCGATGCGATGATCGCCCGATGCCCGAATCGCCCGCCTACGCCGCGTACAAGCGCCGCCTGCACCGCAACCTTGCGTTGTACGTGGTGGCGCTGGCGGCCTTTCTGCTGCTGATGGCATGGGCCGAGCAGGCCGGCATGTCCAAGGTCTGGCTTGGGCCGATCTTTCTTTTTTCCTCGGTCATGATCTACGCGTGCATCGGCATCTACGGCCGCACGTCCGATGCAGAGGAATACTACGTTGCCGGCCGGCGCATTCCGCCGGTGTACAACGGCATGGCCGCCGCCGCCGACTGGATGAGCGCGGCCTCTTTCATCAGTCTTGCCGGGGGCCTGTACCTGCAGGGCTTCTCGGGCAGTGAATCGCAGCCGGGCGGGCTGGCCTATGTGCTGGGCTGGACGGGTGGATTCTGCCTGGTGGCGCTGCTGGTGGCGCCCTATCTTCGCCGCCTGAACCTGTACACCGTACCCGACTACTTCGGCCTGCGCTTTGGCGGACGGTGGCCGCGTTTGATCGCTGCCATGGCCGCCGTGCTGTGCTCGTTCACCTACGTGGTCGCGCAGATTTATGGCGTCGGCCTCATTGCGTCCCGCATGACCGGCGTGCAGTTCGAGATTGGCATCCTGCTGGGCCTGGGCGGCGTATTGCTGTGTTCGTTTCTCGGGGGCATGCGTGCCATCACGTGGACGCAGGTGGCGCAATACATCATTCTTTTGCTGGCGTTCCTGATCCCGGTCTCCTGGCTTGCGTACAAGCAGCTGGGCAATCCGCTGGCACCGCTGGTGTACGGCAAGCAGATCGAAAAAATCACCGAGATCGAAAAGGTACTCAAGGACTCGCCGGCCGAGCGCCAGGTGCGCGACGCCTATGCCGCGCGGGCGAAGGAATACGAATCACGGCTCAAGGATGTGGACAGCGCGCTGCGGCGTGAGCGCGCCGCAGCGCAGGAGCGGGTGCGCCAGCTCAAGGCGCGCGACGCTGATTCCGCCCAGATCGTGGCGGCCAGCCGCGATCTGGCCGCGCTGCCCCGGGATGCCGCCGCGGCGCGCGAGCTGTGGACCCGAGCCATGGCCGAAAGCCTGGAGCGCGCCAAGCCGCTGGGTGGCCTGACGCCGCATGCCCAGGCGTTTGCCGGTGACCCGCGCGGCACGCCCGCGGAGCGGGAGGCCTTCAACACATCGCGGCTGAACTTCCTGGCGCTCATGTTCTGCCTGATGGTGGGTACGGCTGGCTTGCCGCATTTGCTGACCCGCTTCTACACCACACCTTCCGTGGCCGAGGCGCGTTTATCGGTGGCGTGGTCCCTGTTCTTCATCGCGCTGCTGTACCTCAGCGCGCCCGCGCTGGCCGTGCTCGTCAAATACGAAGTCATGCAGAGCCTGGTGGGCAGCAGCTTCGACACGTTGCCTTCATGGATCAACCAGTGGGCCAAGGTGGACCCCGCGCTGATTTCCGTGGCCGATGTCAACGGTGACCGCATTCTGCAGTTCGGCGAAATACGCATCGGCGCAGACATCGTCATGCTGGTCACGCCCGAGATCGGGGGACTGCCCTATGTGGTGTCGGGTCTTGTCGCCGCGGGCGGACTTGCGGCCGCGCTGTCCACGGCCGATGCGCTGTTGCTCACGATCAGCAATTCACTGGTTCGGGATGTGTACTGCCACGAAGTGCGGCGCGATGTCACACCGGAGCAGCGCGTGATCCTGTCCAAGTTCGCCTTGCTGGGCATCGCCATGCTGGCCGCGTTCGTCGCAGCGCTTAAACCCGCGGACATCCTGCCGCTGGTGGCCGCTTCGTTCTCCCTGGCTGCATCGGCTTTCGTTCCCGTCATGGTGTTGGGCATCTTCTGGCGCGGCGCCACGCGCGCCGGCGCCGTGGCCGGAATGCTGGCCGGCCTGGGTGTCACGGTGTACTACATGCTGGTGAATTCGCAGGCCGTGCGCAACCTGGCCGGGCTGGATGCGGGAGGGACGCTCTGGTTTGGCATCCTGCCGGTGTCGGCCGGGGTGTTTGGCGTGGGGCTGGGGCTGATCGTGGCTGTTGTGGTCAGCCTGCTCACACGCGGCGGCGACTGAGCGGGCTGTTCAGGGCGGCGGCGTGTGGGCGGCCAGGCCGGATGCAAAGGCGTCCGCGGCGGCGCTGCCCCGCGCCTGCCGCAGCAACCCTTCTGCGCGCGCCACGGCGGCCTGGAGCTCTGCTGCCGTACGCGCGCCCTCAATGCGCAGGCACAGGTCTTCGGCCATAGGGCCCATGGCATCGGTGAGGCGGCGTACGGCCAACCGCTTGAAGTCCGGCAGGCTGATCGTCGGCGGTACGGCCGCCTGCGGCGCGGCCGCAGGCGCCGGTGCGTGTGCGGCAGCCGGTCCGGCAGCCGCCAGCTCGATGAAGCCGCCGGCTTCCAACTCCTGCAATAACTGCGCTGGCTCGCCCAGCATGGCCGCCAGCTTGGCGAGTTCCTCGAAACTCCGCTTGCCGTCCACCAGAATCAGCATGGAGCGCTGCTTTGGGGTCAGGCCATGCTGGCGGGTCGAGATGGCCTGTGCTCCTTTGCCGGATTTCTGATAGATCGCGTGCGTGTTCATCAGGGCATGCAGAGTGTTTGTCAGTCCAGTGTAAGACTGGTTGTGCAGGCCAATGACTGGCGTAAGCCCTGAGACCAGAGGTATTCACCAGTGGCACGGGTAATCCCTGAGGATGTTTTCCAGAGGTAAAGATTCTTTGTAAGGAACGAGTAAGTGCCTCTGCGAACCATGCGTGAACTTCATCACGCTGCAGAACATGCTCCTGCTCATCAGCATCCTCAAGCTCGTCGCCGAGATCGCGTTGCTCTGCATTGCAGGCCAGTGGCTTCTGGGCCTCCTGGCCGGTGCCCGGCGGGACACCAACACGTTCTACCAGTTGTTCCAGGTGCTCACGCGGCCGTTCGTGCGTGGTACACGGCTGATCACGCCCAAAGTCGTCATCGACCGGCATGTTCCGCTGGTGGCGTTCCTGCTTCTGGCTTTCATCTGGCTGGGTGCCACGGTCGCCAAGATCAGCATCTGCATTCAGCTGGGGGTGCAGCAATGTCAGTGATCGGCCGTATCCGCTATCAGGGGCTGAAAGCCGCCGTCGTGGCGCTGCTGGTGTTTGGGCGCAGGGATGCCGCCCTGCGCGTGTTCGACCAGATGCTGCAGGAATTTCCCGACGATCCTTACGCCCTGGCCAGCAAGGCGCACCTGCTGGCACAGGCGGGTGAACATGCGCAGGCGCTGCAGCTGTTGCAGACGCTGGTGCGGCTGCACCCGGGTTGGGCCCATCACTGGTTCAATCTGGGCTTCATGCTGGAGGAAACGGGCGACTATGCACAGGCCGAATCGGCATTTCGCCGCGCCACCGAACTGAGCCCCACGCTGGACCGCGCCTGGTACGGCCTGGGACTGGTGCTGATCCGGCTGGAGCGTTTTGACGAGGCGGTCTCGGCCCTCAAGCAGAACACGAAATTGCAACCCATGAGCCCGTACGGCTGGTATCAGCTGGCGCGGGTTCATGTGGACCGGCACGAACCGGACGAGGCGCGGAAGATCATCCGACACCTCAAAAAGTTCGAGCCCAAAGTGGCCGCTCAGCTGGAACGAGAGACGGGCATCTTCGTCTCGACACCCAGCTGAGGGGCTACTTCAGGAGCGATCCGGTTGCAGCCGGGCGGCCCGTCCGCCGGGGGATCGCGTAGTGGCAGAGGAGATCGCCCTGCAGGGCGCACACAAGGAGACAAAGGCATGCAACTGACAGAAGGGCACCGCCAATACTGGCGGAAGAACCTGCGCATCACAGGCATATTGCTCGCAATATGGTTCGTGGTGACATACGTCGTGGGCTACATGGCCCGTGACCTGAGCTTCACATTCTTTGGCTGGCCTTTCAGCTTCTGGGTGGGAGCGCAGGGCGCACTCGTCGTGTACGTGGCCATCATCTGGTACTACGCGCGCTACATGAACAAGCTGGACCAGGAGTTCGGCGTGGCGGAGGAGGAATAACCATGGCTGGCATTTTTGAAACGGGCGGCGCCTCCACGGCAGCGTCCAATGCGGCATTCCGCAAGCAACTGAACAAGGTCTACGGCTTCTACACGGGAGGCTTCATCGCCTTCGTGATCGTGCTGGCGATCCTGGAACAGGTAGGCCTGACCCGTGAATGGATCGGCTTCATCTTCCTGCTGGCCACCATCGGCCTGTACGCCGGCATCGGCATCATGAGCCGTACGACCGACGCGGCCGAATACTACGTGGCAGGCCGCCGCGTGCCGGCCGTCTACAACGGCATGGCCACGGGCGCCGACTGGATGTCGGCTGCTTCGTTCATCGGCATGGCCGGTACCTTGTACCTCACGGGTTACAGCGGCCTGGCGTTCATCATGGGCTGGACGGGTGGCTACTGCCTGGTGGCGCTGTTCCTGGCGCCGTACCTGCGCAAGTTCGGGCAGTTCACCATTCCCGATTTCCTGGGCGAACGCTACGGTGGCAATCTACCCCGTTTCCTCGGTATTCTTGCGGCGATCCTGTGCTCGTTCACCTATGTGGTGGCGCAGATCTACGGCGTGGGCATCATCACCACGCGCCTGACCGGCGTGGCGTTTGAGATCGGGATTTTTCTCGGTCTTGGCGGCATTTTGGTGTGTTCATTCCTCGGAGGGATGCGGGCCGTCACCTGGACCCAGGTGGCGCAGTACATCATTCTGATCATCGCCTACATGATCCCGGTGGTATGGCTGTCGGTCAAACAGACCAGCGTGCCGGTGCCGCAGGCCATCTACGGCTTCCAGCTTCAGAAGGTGACGGCCAAGGAAGCCGAACTGATCAAGGATCCCAAAGAGTTGGAAGTGCGAAAGGTCTATGCGGACCGCGCCGTCGCCCTGGGCGAGAAGCTCAAGGACCCGAAGGCCGCGCTGGCTGCTGACCGGGAAGCCGCCACCAAGAAGGTCGCCGACCTGAAGGCCAACAATGCGATGGCGTCCGAGGTGGCGGCCGCCGAGAAGGCGCTGGCGGCCCTGCCTGCCGACGAAGCCGCAGCCAAAACGGCCTGGACTCGTGCCAAGGCCGCCGCCGAAGCACGCGACAAGCCGTTGGGCGGCATGCCGCGCCACGCAGCCCAGTTCGTTGGCGACCCCAACGGCGACGCCAAAGCCAAGGAAGCCTATGACTTCTCCCGTCGAAACTTCCTGGCGCTGATCTTCTGCCTGATGGTGGGCACCGCCGCGCTGCCGCACATCCTGATGCGTTACTACACAACGCCCAGCGTGAAGGAAGCGCGCGATTCGGTCACCTGGTCGCTGTTCTTCATCTTCCTGCTGTACTTCACGGCGCCGGCCCTTGCCGTGCTCGTGAAGTACGAGGTGTTCAACGTGCTTGTCGGAACGCCATTCGACAAACTGCCATCGTGGATCGCAAGCTGGCAGCGCGTGGATCCCGCACTGCTGAGCGTGACCGACCTGAACAAGGATGGCATCCTGCAACTGGGTGAGCTTTCCATCGGTGGCGACATCATCGTGCTGGCTACGCCTGAAATCGGTGGCTTGCCCTACGTGGTATCGGGCATGGTGGCGGCCGGTGGCTTGGCTGCGGCGCTGTCTACCGCAGACGGCTTGCTGCTGACCATCGCCAATGCCTTGTCGCACGACCTGTACTACAAGATGATCGACCCCAACGCCTCCACGGCGCGCCGGGTGACGCTTTCCAAGATCCTGCTGCTGGTGGTGGCCCTGGCTGCTGCCTACGTGGCATCGCAGAAGCCGGCGGACATCCTGTTCCTGGTATCGGCGGCGTTCTCGTTCGCGGCGGCGTCGTTCTTCCCGGCGCTGGTGCTGGGGATCTTCTGGAAACGGGCCACGGGCATCGCGGCTTCGCTGGGCATGGTGGCAGGCCTGGGCATCACCTTCTACTACATGGTGACGACCCAGCCCTGGCTGCGTGGCGTATTCGGCGTGACATCGCCCATCGAGCTGTGGTTCGGCATCCAGCCGATTTCGGCTGGCGTGTTCGGCGTGCCGCTGGGTTTTGCGGTGATCATCCTGGTCAGCCTGATTACCCCGGCGCCCAGCGCCAAGATCCAGGAACTGGTGGAACACGTGCGCTACCCGAGCCTGAAGGGCGCGGCCCGCAGCGCGAACTACGCTTGATGCGACAGGCTTTTTGAGCCTGGCCCGGTTCCGTCCGGGCTGTCATTCCAGGCCGGCCGCCCGCAAGGGTGGCCGGCTTCTTACTTTGGGCTATAATGCTTGGCTTTGCCTTGCCGCACTACTACCGACGCAGTAGGCGGCTGATCCAAACGGTCCGCGCAAGCGGGTCCATCCACAAGGAGTGTCCATGCGTCATTACGAAATCGTGCTGCTGATCCATCCGGACCAGAGCGAACAGGTTCCGGCCATGCTGGAGCGTTACAAGGGCATGATCGCCACCGGCGGTGGCAAGGTCCACCGCGTTGAAGACTGGGGCCGCCGTCAGCTGGCGTACCAGATCAACAAGCTGGGCAAAGCCCACTACCTGTGCGTCAACATCGAAGCCGACCAGGCCGTGATGGCTGAACTGGAGCATGCCTTCAAGTTCAACGACGCTGTGCTGCGCCACCTGACCGTGGTCAAGAAGAAAGCCGACACCGGCCCGTCCTCGATGATGAAGACCGTCGAGCGCGAAGAGGCCCGCAAGGCCCAGCAAGCGGAGTACGCGAACAGCTGATGCCGGACAACGGCAGGCAAGTGAACCAGCTTGTCCTGAGCGCCTGTATCGCCGAGGCCGATGCCCTGCGGTACACACCGGCCGGTTTGCCCGCCCTGGATCTGCGGCTCGAACACGAGTCCGAACTGATCGAAGCAGGGCAGGCGAGGCAGGTGAAAGTGGCGGTCAAGGCAGTGGCCTTTGGCGCGATGGCCGAAATGCTCGGCAAACGCTCCATCGGAAGCACAGGCAGGTTCACAGGCTTCCTGGCCGCACCGCGCAACGGTAAGCATCCCGTGTTCCATATCCAGGTATTTGTGCAAGATTAATTCGCCCCACTGATCAGGAGATCACATGGCCACCTTCAAGAAATTCAACAAGGACAAGCGTCCGAAGCGCAACACCCAGTCGCTGCTGTTCAAGCGCAAGCGCTTCTGCCGCTTCACCGTCGCCGGTGTCGAGGAAATCGACTACAAGGACGTCGACACCCTGCGCGACTTCATCGCCGAAAACGGCAAGATCATCCCGGCGCGCCTGACCGGTACCCGCGCGATCTACCAGCGCCAGCTCAACACTGCCATCAAGCGTGCCCGCTTCCTGGCCCTGGTCCCGTACAGCGACCAGCACCGCATCTAAGGGGAACCGGACATGCAAGTCATCCTGCTCGACAAAGTCCCCAACGTGGGCAATCTGGGCGACATCGCCAAGGTCAAAGACGGCTACGCCCGCAACTTCCTGATCCCGACGGGCCGCGCCCGCCGCGCGACTGCCGCCAACAAGGCCGAATTCGAAGCCAAGCGCGCCGAACTCGAAAAGGCTGCAGCCGCCAAGCTGGCCGAATCGCAAGCCCAAGGCGAAAAGCTCGGCGGCACGACCATCAAGCTGACCCAGAAGGCCGGCGTGGACGGTCGCCTGTTCGGTTCCGTGACCAACTTCGACATCGCCGAAGAGCTGAACAAGCAGGGCTACAAGGTCGCCAAGGCCCAGGTCCGCATGCCCAACGGCCCGATCAAGATGGTCGGCGACAGCAGCGTCAGCGTGCAACTGCACACCGACGTGGTGGTCGATATCAACGTGACGGTTTACGGCGAAACGGCGTAAGCCGCCGCCTTCATCCGGCAAAGCCGCCCTCGGGCGGCTTTTTTCTTCCCGGATCCAGTTATCCCGAACAGCCCACCGGGAACCCACCAGTTTTCCACAGACTTTTCCCGTGACGGCCGTGGTACGCGGGCGTACGATCGACGGTCCGTCCAAGGAAGCCCATGTCAGCAGTACTCTCGTCGGTGGACGACGACTTTCCCCACGACCGTCAGGTCTCCCAGCTGCGAATTCCCCCACACTCCATCGAGGCCGAGTCCAGTGTGTTGGGCGGCCTGTTGCTGGACAACGGTGCCTGGGACCGCGTGGGTGACCTGCTGACTGACGGGGATTTCTATCGCTATGAGCACCGGTTGATCTATTCGGCCATTGGCGGGCTGATCAATGCCACCAAGCCTGCCGATGTGATCACCGTCTACGAGCAGTTGCAAAGCCTGGGCAAGGCTGAGGAGGTGGGGGGGCTGGCCTACCTGAACTCGCTGGCGCAGTACGTGCCCAGCGCAAGCAATATCCGCCGTTATGCCGAGATCGTGCGCGAGCGTTCGATCCTGCGCAAACTCGTGAGCGCCAGCGACGAAATCGCCACCAACGCCTTCAATCCCCAGGGCAAGCCGGTGGACAAGATCCTGGATGAGGCCGAGCAGAAGATCTTCAACATCGGCGAGGAAGGCTCGCGGATGAAGCAGGGCTTTCAGGGTATGGACTCGCTCGTGGTGCAACTGCTGGACCGTGTCCAGGAGATGGCCGACAACCCCAACGACATCACGGGCGTGCCGACAGGCTTTTATGACCTGGACCGCATGATGTCGGGCATGCAGGCGGGTGACCTGATCATTCTGGCGGCGCGCCCGTCGATGGGCAAGACCTCGCTGGCCATCAACATCGCCGAGCATGTGGCGCTCAACGAAGAACTGCCCGTGGCCGTCTTCTCCATGGAAATGGGCGCGTCGCAGCTGGCGGTGCGTATCGTGGGCTCCATCGGGCGCATCGACCAGGGGCATCTGCGCACCGGCAAGCTGACTGACGACGAATGGCCGCGCCTGACGGAAGCGATTGAGAAGCTGCGCAACATCTCGCTGCACATCGACGAAACGCCGGGCCTGACGGCCAGCGAGCTGCGCGCCAATGCGCGGCGTCTGGCGCGCCAGTGCGGTGGCAAACTGGGCCTGATCGTGGTGGACTACCTGCAGCTCATGAGCACATCCAGCAGCATGAGCGAGGAGAATCGCGCCACGGCCGTCGGCGAAATCTCTCGCGGACTGAAGATGCTGGCCAAGGAGCTGGGTTGTCCCGTGATCGCGCTGTCACAGCTGTCGCGTGGCGTGGAGGCGCGGACCGACAAGCGCCCCATGATGAGCGACCTGCGTGAGTCCGGCGCCATCGAGCAGGACGCCGACGTGATCATGTTCATCTACCGGGACGACTACTACAACAAGGATTCCAAGGAACCTGGTGTTGCCGAAGTCATCATCAGCAAGCAGCGTAACGGCCCCACCGGAGCCGTCAAGCTTGCGTTCCTGAAGCCGCTGACCAAGTTCGAGAGCTTGTCCAGCGGAATGAGCGACGATTTCTAGCTCAGAGCACTTCGCTCGCAAAATCCGCCAGGCGCGAGCGTTCGCCGCGCGCCAGCGTGATGTGCCCGCTATGCGGCCAGCCCTTGAACTTGTCCACCGCAAAGGTCAGGCCTGAAGAGCCTTCGGTCAGGTAGGGCGTGTCGATCTGGGCGAGATTGCCCATGCAGATGATCTTGGTGCCAGGGCCCGCTCGCGTGATAAGCGTTTTCATCTGCTTGGGTGTGAGGTTCTGCGCCTCGTCGATGATCACGTACTTGTTCAGGAAGGTGCGCCCGCGCATGAAGTTCATGCTCTTGATCTTGATGCGGCTGCGGATCAGTTCGTTGGTGGCCGCGCGGCCCCATTCACCTGCGCCTGTGTCGGTCTTGGCGAGCACCTCGAGGTTGTCGTCCAGCGCGCCCATCCAGGGGCCCATCTTTTCCTCTTCGGTGCCGGGCAGGAAGCCGATGTCCTCGCCCACGCTGACCGTGGCGCGTGTCATGATGATCTCGGTGTAGCGGCGATCGTCCAGCACCTGGGTCAGGCCGGATGCCAGGGCCATCAGTGTCTTGCCGGTGCCGGCCGTGCCGGTCAGCGTGACGAAGTCGACTTCGGGATCCATGAGCAGGTTCATGGCGAAGTTCTGCTCGCGGTTGCGGGTGGTGACGCCCCAGACGGCATTCTTCAGGTGACCGTAGTCCTTGAGCGTCTTGAGTACGGCTGTCTTGGCGCGGATCTCCGTCACGCGCGCATAGAGGCTGGGCTCCCCGGGCGCCTCGAAGTACACGAACTGATTGATCAGCAGGCTGGGCACGACGGGACCGGTGATCCTGTAGAAGGTGTGGCTTCCGCTCTGCCAGCTTTCCACGGTCTTGCCGTGGCGGGCCCAGAAATCGGCTGGCAGCGCCAGTGCGCCGGAGTACAGCAGATCGCCATCTTCCAGCGTCTTGTCGTTCTGGTAGTCATCAGTGGCCAGGCCAAGGGCCCGGGCCTTGACGCGCATGTTGATGTCCTTGGACACCAGCACGACCTCGCGGGGCGCATGTTTGTCCCTCAGTGCCTGTACGACGCCAAGGATCTGGTTGTCCGCCTTGCCTTGCGGCAGGCTCATGGGCAGCTTGGCATCCAGTGGTTGGGTCTGGAAGAACAGGCAGCCGCCCGCTTCGCGGTGGCCGGTCGTGTCCAGCTTGAGTCCTGTGGCGATATCGGCGCCCTGGGCGCCTGCCAGCGCATCCAGCGTCCTGCTGGTCTGGCGAGCGTTGCGGGCGACCTCGGTCATGCCCTTCTTGTGGCCATCCAGTTCCTCCAGCACGATCATGGGCAGGAAGATGTCGTGCTCTTCGAAGCGGAAGAGGCACATCGGATCGTGCAGCAACACGTTGGTATCCAGCACAAACAGCTTGGACGGGCCTGCGGGCCGCTTTTTGCGGGGCTTGGCGGCCGTCTGGGGGGCCGGTGCCGCACTCTTGCGTGCTTCTGGCGGGGCAGGTCGGGCGGGGGCCGGGTCGGGGCTGTCGCGGAACGCGGCAGGGTGCGATTCACCACCGCCCGTGCGCGGGTCGAAGTCCAGCGCCTGCGGCTTGTCAGCCAGCGGGCTGTCGGGGAAATGCGCCTCCGATTTTCGCGATGCCTTGTGCGAGGACCGGGCCGGAGCATCGTAGGCTTCGGTGGACAACAGGGCGGCGCGCTTGGTGGGGGCGGGGGGCAATGGCATGGGGCTGGGCACTCACTGGGTTGGGAGCCAAAAAGCGAAAAAGCCGCCTGGCGAGCCGGGCGGCTTTTTCGGGGGTGGCGGTGATGACGCTTGGCGTCGGAATCAACGGCATGAATTCATTATGCACAAGTCCCGTGACGCTTCAACCGATCCTTGTTGTTGCAAAACGTCACGCAGCTTTCTTGAGTGCCTTCACGGCCTTGAGCACTTCGTCCACGTGTCCGGGCACCTTCAGGCCACGCCATTCCTGCTTGAGCTGGCCGTCGGCTCCAATCAGGAACGTGCTGCGCTCGATGCCCTTGACCTTCTTGCCGTACATGATCTTGTTCTTGACCACGCCGAACATGTGGCACATCTTCTCTTCCGTGTCGGCGATCAGCTCGAACGGCAGTTCCAGCTTGGCCTTGAAGTCGTCGTGCGACTTCATGTTGTCGCGCGACACGCCGAACACTGCTGCGCCGGCTTTCACAAAGTCCTTGTACTTGTCGCGGAACTGCATGGCCTCGGTGGTGCAGCCGGGCGTATTGTCCTTGGGGTAGAAATACAGGACCAGAAGCTGACCGAGGTGGGAGGTGTTGGAAACTTTGATGCCGCCGGTGGCGTTTGCTTCAAATTCGGGGATGGGTTTGTTGACAACGATCGCCATGAATTTGTATCTCGTGTGACAGGTTTTGCTCGTTGCTACTTGGGGACGAAGCTTCCCGCTGCAACCTGCGATTTTACCCCGAAACGCCGTCGCCGCCCTGTCACATGGATGCGTCCGGCTCAACCAGCGCGGCGAGAACGACGTTACGGCCCTCGCTGGCCAGGATGTTGTAGGTCCGGCAGGCGGCGCCGGTGTCCATGGTTTCAACGCCGATGCGGCGCGCCATCAGCGCAGCAAGCCAGGAAGGCCGGGGAAACCGGATGCGGCTGCCGCTGCCGAAGATCACGAGTTCCGCGTCCAGGGCGGCCAGCATCTCGAAATGGGTGGCCTGCAGGTCTTCGAACCGTTCGCAAGGCCAATGTTCGCGCTGTCCTTTTGACCCGATCAGGGCGCTATGGTGAAGCCGTTCGCCATTGACACCGATCCAGCCGGGGCCATAGCCGGTGATGATCTGGGCGTCGGATTTGTCGGGTTGCAGCTTCATGGTGCGCGCGGTGGATTCGGGGATGTTGCGCTGCACAGGAAGCATGCGGAACTGTGGTCAAATTATAGGTTCCGCCCTATAAAACGCCCCATGGAGGGGACATTGAAGACAGTCCAGAAATCAGCCAAGCTGGCCAACGTCTGCTACGACATCCGCGGCCCCATCATGGATGCCGCCCGGCAGATGGAGGAAGAAGGCCACAAGATCATCAAGCTCAACATCGGCAACCTGGCCGTGTTCGGCTTCGACGCCCCTGAGGAAATCCAGCAGGACATGATCCGCAATCTGCCCACGTCGGCGGGCTATTCGGACAGCAAGGGCATTTTTGCGGCGCGCAAGGCCGTCATGCACGAGACGCAGAAGCAGGGCGTCAAGGGCGTGACCCTGGACGATATTTACCTGGGCAACGGCGCCAGCGAACTGATCGTGATGGCGACCAATGCGCTGCTCAACGACGGCGACGAGCTGCTGCTGCCTGCGCCCGACTACCCGCTGTGGACGGCCGCGGTCAGCCTGTCGGGCGGCACGCCCGTGCACTACATGTGCAAGGAGTCCAACGGCTGGATGCCGGACCTGGACGACATTCGCAGCAAGATCACGCCCAACACCAAGGGCATCGTGGTCATCAACCCCAACAATCCGACGGGCGCGCTGTACTCGGACGCATTGCTCAAGTCCATCGTCGCGCTGGCGCGCGAGCACGGCCTGGTGATTTTTGCCGACGAGGTCTACGACAAGGTGCTGTACGACGGCGTCAGGCACACCGCGATCGGCAGCCTGTCCGAGGACGTGCTGACGCTGACCTTCAATTCGCTGTCCAAGAGCTACCGGTCTTGCGGCTACCGCGCTGGCTGGATGGTCGTGTCGGGCGACAAGAAGGCCGCGCGCGACTACATCGAAGGCCTGAACATGCTGTCCAACATGCGCCTGTGCGCCAATGTGCCGGGACAGTGGGCGATCCAGACGGCGCTGGGCGGCTACCAGAGCATCAACGAGCTGGTGGGCGAGGGCGGCCGCCTGCGTCGCCAGCGCGACCTGGCCTATGAGCTCATCACGGCCATCCCGGGCGTGACCTGCGTCAAGCCGCAGGCGGCGCTGTACATGTTCCCGCGCCTGGACCCCAAGGTCTATCCCATCAAGGACGACCAGCAGTTCTTCATGGAACTGTTGCAGGAAACCCGCGTCATGCTGGTGCAGGGCACGGGTTTCAACTGGCCCGACACGGACCACTTCCGCATCGTCTTCCTGCCCCATGAAGACGACCTGCGCGAGGCCATCGGCCGCATCGCGAAGTTCCTAGAAAACTACAGAAAACGCATCTCCTCATGAAAGCAATCCAGGTAGGCCTGCTGGGCATCGGCACGGTAGGCAGCGGCACGTTCAGCGTCCTCAAGCGCAATCAGGAAGAAATCAAGCGTCGCGCCGGCCGCGGCATCGAGATCACCATGGTGGCCGACCTCGACACCGCGCGGGCTCAGAGCGTCGTGGGTGACAAGGTCAAGGTGGTCAACGACGCGCGCGCCGTCATCGCCAACCCGGACATCGACATCGTCGTGGAGCTGATCGGCGGCTATGGCATCGCGCGCCAGCTCGTGATGGAAGCCATCGAGGCTGGCAAGCATGTGGTCACGGCCAACAAGGCCCTTTTGGCCGTGCACGGCACCGAAATTTTTGCAGCCGCCCACCGCAAGGGCGTGATGGTCGCGTTCGAGGCGGCGGTGGCCGGCGGCATCCCCATCATCAAGGCGCTGCGTGAAGGCCTGACGGCCAACAGCATCCAGTGGATCGCCGGCATCATCAACGGCACGACGAACTTCATCCTGTCCGAGATGCGTGACAAGGGGCTGGACTTCGACGTGGTGCTCAAGGAAGCGCAACGCCTGGGCTATGCCGAGGCCGACCCCACCTTCGACATTGAAGGCGTGGATGCCGCGCACAAGGCCACGATCATGAGCGCGATCGCTTTCGGCGTGCCCGTGCAGTTTGACAAAGCCCATGTCGAGGGCATTACCAAGCTGGGCGCCGCCGACATCAGGTACGCCGAGCAACTGGGCTATCGCATCAAGCTGCTGGGCATCACCAAGCGCACGGCCAAGGGCATCGAGCTGCGTGTGCACCCCAGCCTGGTGCCGGCCAAGCGCCTGATCGCCAACGTGGAAGGCGCCATGAATGCCGTGATGGTGCAGGGCGATGCCGTGGGCACCACGCTGTACTACGGCAAGGGCGCGGGCAGCGAGCCTACGGCCAGCGCCGTGATCGCCGACCTGGTGGACATCACGCGCCTGCACACGGCTGATGCCGCGCAGCGCGTGCCGCACCTTGCTTTCCAGCCCGATGCGATGAGCGACCTGCCCGTGCTGCCCATGAGCGAGGTCGTGACCAGCTACTACCTGCGCCTGCGCGTGGCCGATGAGGCCGGCGTGATCGCCAAGGTCACCGGCATCCTGGCCGGTGCCGGCATCAGCATCGATGCCATGCTGCAACGCGAGGCCGACGAGGTGGGCGGCGAGGGCGCGACGTCCACAGACCTCATCATCCTGACGCACGACACGGCAGAAGGCACGATGAACGGCGCCATTGCCCAGATGCAGGCCCTGTCCACGGTCCTGGCTCCGATCACGCGCATCCGCAAGGAAGAACTCGCGTGAAGTACATCAGCACCCGCGGCCATGCGGACCGCAAGCGCTTCTGCGAGATCCTGCTCGAAGGCTTGGCACCCGACGGTGGCCTGTACCTGCCCGAGCATTACCCCAAGGTCGACAGCGCCACACTGACCCGGTGGCGGGGCCTGAAGTACGCCGATCTGGCGTTCGAAATCCTCTCGCTGTACATCGACGACATTCCGCCGGCAGACCTCAAGGCTCTTTGCCACAAGACCTATACCGAGGACGTTTTCGGTACGCCGCAGATCGTTCCGCTCAAGAAGCTGCAGGACGGCCTGTACCTGGAGGCCCTGTCCAACGGCCCCACGCTGGCCTTCAAGGACATGGCCATGCAGCTGCTGGGTAACCTGTTCGAATACGAGCTGGCGCGCCGTGGCGAGGAGCTGAACATCCTGGGTGCGACCAGTGGCGACACCGGCAGCGCGGCCGAGTACGCCATGCGTGGCAAAAAGGGCGTGCGCGTGTTCATGACGTCGCCGCACGGCCGCATGAGCCCGTTCCAGCAGGCGCAGATGTTCAGCCTGCAGGACGCCAACATCCACAACATCGCGATCCAGGGTGTGTTCGACGATTGCCAGGACATCGTCAAGGCCGTGTCCAACGATCTGGCCTTCAAGCGCGAGTACCGCATTGGCACCGTCAATTCGATCAACTGGGCGCGGCTGGTGGCGCAGGTGGTGTACTACTTCGCCGGCTACCTGCAGGCCACCACGTCCAACGAACAGAAGGTCAGCTTCACCGTCCCCAGCGGCAACTTCGGCAACGTCTGTGCGGGCCACGTGGCGCGCATGATGGGGTTGCCGATCGACAAGCTCGTGGTCGCCACGAACGAGAACGACGTGCTGGACGAGTTTTTCCGCACCGGCGTGTACCGGGTTCGCGGCAGCGCCGACACGCACGAGACTTCCAGCCCGTCGATGGACATTTCCAAGGCCAGCAATTTCGAGCGCTTTGTGTTCGACCTGCTGGGTCGTGACGGCGCGCGGCTCAAGGACCTGTTCGGCGCGCAGTTGTCGGCCGCGGGGCAGTTCGACCTGAGCGGTGATGCGGTGTTCGGGGATGCCGCTGCAAAGTACGGCTTCGTCAGCGGCCGCAGCACGCACGCAGACCGGCTGGCCACTATCCGTGCCACATGGGAGCAACACGGCACCATGATCGACACCCACACTGCCGACGGCGTGAAGGTCGCGCGTCAGCATCTGACGCCGGGCGTTCCGATGATCGTGCTGGAGACGGCGCTTCCCATCAAGTTCGCCGCCACCATTGTCGAGGCACTGGGCCGTGAGCCCGACCGGCCGGCCAGGTTCGTGGGTATCGAGAACCTGCCCAAGCGCGTCACGGTGCTCCCCGCCGACGTGAAGGCCGTTCAGGCCTACATCACCGCAAACGTCGGCTGACATGAAGGTTGCCGGCTTTGCAGGCTATTCCGGCGCCGGCAAGACAACGCTGGTCGAGAAGCTGATTCCTGCGCTCAAGGCGCGGGGGCTTCGCGTGTCGGTGGTCAAGCATGCGCACCACCGCTTTGACATCGACCATCCTGGCAAGGACACCTGGCGCCATCGGCAGGCCGGCGCATTCGAGGTCGTGGTGGCATCCGACCGGCGGCTGGCGCTCATGCGCGAATTCGAGCAACCCGCACAACTGACCGTGCACCATTTGCTGGCCGAGCTGTATGACGGCGTTGACTGGGTGCTGGTCGAGGGCTTTCGCGAAAGCAACCTCCACAAGCTGGAGGTCTGGCGGGCAGACGCAGGCCATCCGGTCCGCTACCCGGACGATGATTTCATCGTGGCCGTCGTGACCGACGCGCCCGACCGGCTGCCCGAAACCACCCTGCGGCCTGTGCTGGACCTCAATGACGCCGAGGCCGTCGCCGGCTGGCTGGTCGACAATGGCCACCGGTTCGACTACGTGGCAGAGATGTACGCATGACACAGACAACCCGCCCGCCGCTGCGCTCGCTCGATGACGTACGGGCCGAACTGCTGGGTCACGCAACCGCGCTGGGTGAAACAGACCCGGTGTCCACGTTCGATGCTGACGGATGGGTGCTGGCGCAGGACCTGGTGTCGCCGCTGCAGGTTCCGCCCAACGACAACAGCGCCATGGATGGCTACGCGGTCCGCGTGGCCGACCTGGTGGCCGGCACGCCGCTGCCGGTGAGCCAGCGTATCGCGGCCGGCGCGGAAGGTGTACCGCTTGCGCCCGGCTCTGTGGCCCGCATCTTCACGGGTGCTCCCGTGCCCTCCGGCGCGGACGCCATCGTCATGCAGGAGGACGCACAGGTCGAATCCGACGGCCGGGTGCTGTTCAAGGCCGTGCCCCCCGCCGGTCAGCACATCCGCCGCTCGGGTGAAGACGTGGCGCGCGGCGCCGTGGTGCTCTCCCGCGGCCGCAGGCTCGATGCCGCGGCGCTGGGCATGGCGGCCAGCATCGGCCTGGCCCAGCTGCCGGTGGCTCGCCGCCCGCGCGTGGCGCTGTTTTCCACGGGCGACGAGCTGGTGCTGCCGGGCGATGTTCCGCCCGGGCAGATGAAGCCCGGCGCCATCTACAACTCCAACCGCTTTTTCCTGCGCACGTTGCTGCTGCGCCTGGGCTGTGAGGTGACCGATCTGGGCGCCGTGCCCGACCGGCTGGACGCGACGGTGCAGGCCCTGCAGACCGCTGCGCAGGGCAACGACCTGATCGTGACCAGCGGCGGTGTGTCCGTCGGCGAGGAAGACCACGTCAAGCCCGCCGTGCAGTCCCTGGGCACGCTGGAACTGTGGCAACTGGCCATCAAGCCCGGCAAGCCGTTCGCATATGGCCGCGTGGCAGGCTCGCACTTCATCGGGCTGCCGGGCAATCCGGTGTCCAGTTTCGTCACCTTCCTGCTGCTGGTTCGGCCGTTCATCCTCAGACTGCAGGGCGCGACGGACTTCGAGCCCCGGCCCATGCAACTGCGCGCGGACTTCACCTGGGCCAAGGCCGACAAGCGCCGCGAGTTCCTTCGCGCGCGCCGCAACGCAGTTGGCGGGCTCGACCTGTTCGCCAACCAGAGTTCGGGCGTGCTGACGTCCATGGTCTGGGGCGACGGGCTGGTGGACGTTGCGCCGGGCCGCACGATCGCGCCCGGCGATCTGGTGCCGTTCCTGCCGCTGGCGGAGCTGATGGCATGAAGACCGTGCAGGTGCGCTATTTCGCGTCGATCCGCGAGGCCATCGGTCAGGGGGGTGAGCCGGTGCCTACGCAGGCCGTCACGGTCGGCGCGCTGCGCGACGAGCTGATCGCCCGCGGTGGCGCGTACGCCGAGAGCCTGGCACGCGGCAGGGCCGTGCGCGCCGCGCTCGACCAGACGCTGTGCGACGACACGGCGGTGCTGGCGGACGGCTGCGAGGTCGCGTTCTTCCCGCCAGTGACCGGCGGCTGAAAGGGGCGTGGTGATGGCTCGCGTTTCCATCCAGCCGCAGGATTTCAACGTCGCGCACGAAATCGCCGCATTGCGCGGCGCGGACGGCGGCGTAGGCGCCGTGTGCAGTTTCATCGGCACCGTGCGCGACCGCAGCGAAGGCAGTTCCGTGAGTTCCATGGAGCTGGAGCACTACCCCGGCATGACCGAGCGCGCGATCGAGGCCATGATCGACGAGGCGCACCGCCGCTTCGACATCCTGGGCGCGCGTGTGATCCACCGCGTGGGCCTGCTGCAGCCGCTGGACCAGATCGTGCTGGTGGCGGTGACATCGGCGCACCGCGGTCAGAGCTTTCAGGCTTGCGAGTTCCTGATGGACTATCTGAAGACCCAGGCGCCCTTCTGGAAGAAGGAGCAGACGCCGCAGGGCGCGCGCTGGGTGGATGCACGTGTGTCGGACGACGCCGCGCTGGCGCGCTGGGGTATCACCGTGTCCAACGCCTGACGGCGCTGCCAGCCACCCGTGTCAGTCCGCTTCCGGCGGGACGAACGGTGCGCGGGCTTCGTGCTCCAGTTCGCCGGTGAGCTGCTGCAGCAGCTGGACAAGATCTGCCTGCTGTTGTGCCGTCAGGGGCGCCAGCAGACGCTTGTAGGCCTTTTCGGCAGGCTTTTGCGCCTGCGCGAGCAGCGCGGCGCCTTCAGGCGACAGCGCGACCGCCAGATTGCGGCCGCCTGCCGCCGCGGGCGTGCGCTGGACCAGACCGCGCGTTTCCAGGCCCCGCAGCACGCGCAGCACCGTCACCTTGTCGAAGCCCAGTGCGCGGGCCAGGCTGGACTGGCGCATGCCCGGGCTGGCCTGCAGCACGGTCAGCACGCCGAACTGTGCCGGCGTCAGGCCTACCGAACGGCATTCGTCTTCAAAGACGGCGGCAGAGATCTGGTGGGCGCGGCGCAGCAGGAAGCCGGGCCGGGCATACAGGCGCGACAGGTCGGGCGGGAGAGCGGGGTTTTCAGTCACCGAAGAAGAACGCAGACTCAGGGAATCCATGGATTGTGCCTTGCGGCCTCATGTCCAAAATGGTTAGCATGCCAACAAATAGTGGAGACGCCATGTCGGTGAAGCTGAAGTTCATGGCCAGCTGGGGGCCGGCACTTGCTGCATCCTGTCTGCTGGCATTCAGCCTGTGCGCCGGCGCGCAGCAGGCTGCACAGCCGCCGCTGCGGCTGATCGTGCCGTTCACGCCGGGCACGGGCATCGACCTGATCGCGCGTACCGTGGGGCCCAAGCTGTCCGAACGGCTGGGCCGGCCGGTGGTGGTGGACAACCGTGCGGGCGCTTCCGGCAACATCGGCACCGAAGCGGTGGTGCGCGCCGCGCCCAACGGCCAGACGCTGCTGGTCAGCGTGAACACGCTGGTCATGAACCGCAGCCTCTATCCCAGGCTGCCTTTCGATCCGGTGAAGGACCTCACGCCGGTGTCGCTGACCAGTTGGGGTCAACTGGTGCTGGTGGCGCACCCGGCCTCGGGCTGGCGCACGGCCGGCGAGCTGGTGGCCGCCGCCAGGGCCAGACCGGGCCGCGTCAACTACGCATCACCGGGCGTGGGCACGCCCCACCACCTGTCCATGGAGCTTTTCAAGGCGACGGCGGGCGTGTTCATCACCCACATTCCCTACCGCGGCACCGGACCTGCGCTGACCGACATGCTGGGAGGGCAGGTGGATGCGATGTTCCTGCCCATTCATGTGGCGCTGCCGCATGTGCGCAGCGGCCGGCTGGTGGCGCTGGGCCTGGGCAGCGACAAGCGCCATGCCCTGCTGCCGCAGGTTCCCACGCTGGCCGAGGCCCGGGCGGGCAATGTGAATGTGGACATGTGGTACGGCATTTTTGCGCCCCCCGGTACGTCTGCGGAGTTCGTCGCGCGCCTGAACCGCGAGCTCAAGGAGATCCTGGCCCTGCCCGACGTGCGCGCCGCGTTCGAAACGCAGGGCATGGACCCGGCCGGCAGCACGCCACAGGAGTTTGGCCGGCTGGTGGAGCACGACGCCGAGCGCTGGGCGCGGCTGATCAAGGCGCAGAACATCACGGCCGAATGAGCATGAAGATCGCGATTGTGGGCGGCGGCATCGGCGGCCTGGGCCTGGCTCTCGCGCTGCATGCGCGCGGGTTGCCGTGCGATGTCTATGAAGCCGTTCCCGAAGTACGCGAGATCGGCGTGGGCATCACGCTGCTGCCGCATGCCATGCGCGAACTGGCGGCGCTGGGCCTGCAGCCCGCGCTGGAGGCCGCGGGTATCGAGAACCTGGAAAGCGTGTTTTTCAACCGCTTTGGCCAGTTCATCTACCGCGAGCCGCGCGGCCGGCACGCGGGCTATGCGCTGCCGGAAATCGGCATCCACCGCGGCCGGCTGCACCGCGTGATGTATGACGCGGCGTTGGCCCGGCTTGGGGCCTTGCACATCCACACGGACCATCGCTGCCTGCGCGTGGAGCAGGGCGAGTCGGGCGCCACCGTGCATTTCGTCCGCCATTCCGACGGCGTGCCGCTGCCGTCCGTGCAGGCGGATGTGGTGGTGGCTTGCGACGGCGTGAACTCCACGCTGCGCCGGCAGTTCTACCCGCAGGAGCAGGTTGCATTTGCGGGCATCAACACCTGGCGTGGGGTCACGTGGCGCAAGCCCATCCTGACGGGCAAGTCGTACCTGCGCATCGGCTCCATCGACACCGGCAAGATGGTGATCTACCCCATCGTGGATGGCGCTGCCGGTACCAGCCGCGAAGGTCTTCAGCTCGTCAACTGGGTGGCGGAAATCCGCAAGCCCGACGCGAGCATGAACGACTGGAACCAGACCGGCCGCGTGGACGACTTCATCGGCATCTTCAACGACTGGCGCTTTGACTGGCTGGATGGGCCGGCGCTGATCCGTGGCGCCGAACAGATCCTGGAATACCCCATGGTGGACCGCGACCCGGTAGAGCGCTGGACGTTCGGCCGCGTCACGCTCCTGGGCGACGCCGCGCACCCCATGTACCCGCGCGGCAGCAACGGGTCCGCGCAGGCGCTGATCGACGGCCGCTCGCTGGCCGACGAACTGTCCCGGCTGGCCGTGGGCGCGGACCCGCGCGCGGCGCTGTCCGCGTACGAGGCGCTGCGTCTGCCTCTGACGGCGCGCATCGTGCAAACCAACCGGTCCGTGCCGCCGGACTTCATCAACATCAAGGTCGATGAGCTATCGGGTGGCAAGCCGTTCCGTCACATCGACGACCTGATCAGCCAGGAGGAGCTGCGCCGGATCTCGGACAACTACAAGCAGATCGCCGGCTTCTCGCTGGATGCCGTGCGCAAGGGCTGAGCCGCGCGGCCCTCAGTTCAGGTAGCGGGGCTTGCTGGCGGGCTCTGCGGCGACGTTGCGCTGGCGTGGCGGCAGCTTCCAGTCGGCCTGTGTCAGCGCCTGATCGACGAGGTGCACAAAGCCCTGCATCAGCCGCACGTCCAGCTCCAGCCGGAACCGGCGCGGGGACGCGTCGGCAGCCGCGCCGGGCGGGTTTTCGATGAACTCCAGCGCCACCATGCCGCCGGTCAGGTGGCTCATGGTCAGGTCGGTCACGAGCAGCGGCTCTTCGCCCAGCGGTAGATGGGCCTGCCGGTCGTCGTAGGGGGTGTCGAAGTCGGCTTCCTGCAGCAGCTCTTCCTTGCGGAAGTCGGCCAGCATCTGCCTGAGGTCGTCATCGGCAGCGCCGGACGTCACGCTGGACTCCGCATGGATCAACTGGTCGTCCAGCATCTGGTGCAGCAGCGGCCACAGCTCCAGCATCAGCCTGCGGGTGAACCACAGACGCAGTTCCTCGGCGTCGCTGGTGTTGATGCGCACGAGCAGGCGGTCCTGCTCGCGCAGGTAGGTGACCGACAGCTGGTGAACTTTCATCTGCTTGATTCTAGTCACCCCATCTGTGCTGGCACCATGGCAAAGTGATGCAAGCAGCCCTTGAAAAGTTGTGGATAACCCCTAGGTGACCGCCATGCGAATCGACAAACTCACCACCAAATTCCAGCAGGCCCTGGCCGATGCCCAGAGCCTGGCGCTCGGCAACGACCATGCCTACATCGAGCCGGTGCACGTGCTGGCCGCGATGCTGCGCCAGGACGACGGCCCGACGGCGTTGCTGCAACGTGCGGGTGTCAATATCCCCGGCCTGCTGGCCGCGGCCGATGCTGCGATCAAGAAGCTGCCCCAGGTGCAGGGCCAGGACCAGGTACAGGGCGGCCCCGAGCTGGGCAAGCTGCTGCAGGCCACTGAAAAAGAGGCCATCAAGCGCAACGACCAGTTCGTGGCGAGCGAACTGTTCCTGCTGGCCGTGGCCGACAACAAGGGCGATCTGGGCAACATGGCGCGCGCCAACGGCCTCACACGCAAGAGCCTGGAAGCCGCCATCGACGCCGTGCGCGGCGGCCAGGGCGTGAACAGCCCGGATGCCGAGGGCCAGCGTGAGGCGCTCAAGAAATACTGCCTGGACCTGACCGAGCGCGCGCGCGCCGGCAAGCTGGACCCGGTGATCGGCCGCGACGAGGAGATCCGCCGCGCGATCCAGGTGCTGCAGCGCCGCACCAAGAACAACCCCGTGCTGATCGGCGAGCCCGGCGTGGGCAAGACTGCCATCGTCGAAGGCCTGGCCCAGCGCATCGTCGCGGGCGAGGTGCCTGAATCGCTCAAGAACAAGCGCGTGCTGTCGCTGGACATGGCGGCGCTGCTGGCCGGTGCCAAGTTCCGCGGCGAGTTCGAGGAACGCCTGAAGACCGTGCTGAACGAGCTGGCCAAGGACGAAGGCCAGACCATTGTTTTCATCGACGAAATCCACACCATGGTCGGCGCCGGCAAGGCCGAAGGCGCCATGGATGCGGGCAACATGCTCAAGCCCGCGCTCGCGCGCGGCGAGCTGCACTGCGTGGGCGCCACGACGCTGGACGAGTACCGCAAATACATCGAGAAGGACGCCGCCCTGGAGCGCCGCTTCCAGAAGATCCTGGTGGGTGAGCCCAGCGTGGAGGCGACCATTGCCATCCTGCGCGGCCTGCAGGAAAAGTACGAAGTGCACCACGGCGTGGAGATCACCGACCCGGCCATCGTGGCCGCGGCCGAGCTGAGCCACCGCTACATCACCGACCGCTTCCTGCCCGACAAGGCCATCGACCTGATCGACGAGGCCGCGTCCAAGATCAAGATCGAGATCGACTCCAAGCCCGAGGCCATCGACCGCCTGGACCGCCGCCTGATCCAGTTGCAGATCGAGCGTGAGGCCGTGAAGAAAGAAAAGGACGAAGCTTCGCAGAAGCGCCTGGCGCTGCTGGAGGAAGAGGTCGCGCGCCTGCAGAAGGAAATCGCCGACCTCGAGGAAATCTGGCAGGCCGAAAAGGCCCAGGCCCAGGGCAGTGCGCAGATCAAGGAGCAGATCGACGCGTTGCGTCGCCAGATCGAGGACTTCACCCGCAAGGGCGACTTCAACAAAGTCGCCGAGCTGCAGTACGGCAAGCTGCCTGCGCTGGAAAAGCAGCTGCGCGACGCGCAGGCCACCGAAGAGAGCAAGGCCCAGGATGAAAAATCCGGCGGCCGTCCGCGCCTGCTGCGCACGCTGGTCGGCGCTGAAGAGATCGCCGAAGTCGTGGCGCGCGCCACGGGCATCCCCGTGGCCAAGCTGATGCAGGGCGAACGCGACAAGCTGCTCGTCATGGAAGACAAGCTGCACGAGCGCGTCGTGGGGCAGGACGAAGCCATTGCGGCCGTGGCCAACGCCATCCGCCGCTCGCGCTCGGGCCTGTCGGACCCGAACCGCCCCACGGGCTCGTTCCTGTTCCTGGGCCCCACGGGCGTGGGCAAGACCGAGCTGTGCAAGGCGCTGGCCAACTTCCTGTTCGACAGCGAAGATCACCTGATCCGCATCGACATGAGCGAGTTCATGGAGAAGCATTCGGTCGCGCGCCTGATCGGCGCGCCGCCGGGCTACGTCGGCTACGAAGAGGGTGGCTACCTGACCGAGGCCGTGCGCCGCAAGCCCTACAGCGTGGTGCTGCTGGACGAGGTCGAGAAGGCGCACCCCGACGTGTTCAACGTGCTGCTGCAGGTGCTGGACGACGGCCGCCTGACCGACGGCCAGGGCCGCACGGTGGACTTCAAGAACTGCGTGATCGTGATGACGAGCAACATCGGCTCGCCGCTGATCCAGTCCATGGTGGGTCAGCCCGCTGACGACATCAAGGACGCGGTGTGGGACGAGCTGAAGAACCACTTCAGGCCCGAGTTCCTGAACCGCATCGACGAGACGGTGGTGTTCCACGGTTTGGATGCGAAGCACATCGAGGCGATCGCGAAGATCCAGCTGCGTATCCTGGAAAGTCGTCTGGCGAAGATGGACCTCACGCTGCAGGTGAGCGAGCCTGCGCTGGCCGAACTGGCCAAGGTGGGATTCGACCCGGTGTTCGGCGCGCGGCCGCTCAAGCGGGCCATCCAGCAGCGCATCGAGAACCCGCTGTCCAAGCTGATTCTGGAAGGCCGCTATCCGCCCAAGAGCACGATCCCGGTCAGCGTGGATCCCGTACGCGATCCGGGCGTATTCCGCTTTGACGATGCGGCGGCGCTAGCATCGGCTTGATGGATACCGTACTTCGCTTTCTGCTGCGGGCCGTGCTGCTGGCCGCAGGCTTGCTCTTCGCGGCCAGCCTTGCGCTGGCCGCCCTGTTGCTGGTCGCCGTGTGGGGATTGCGCATGCTCTGGGCCAGGCTCACCGGCCGCCCCGTGACGCCGTTCGTGATGCGCGTGGACCCGCGCAGCGGCTTCAGCCGCATGTACCGGTCCGGTCCGTTCACCCCTGCGCAGGCACCTGGCGAACCCCCGGCGCCGCAGCCGCCGCGACGCGCGATCGCAGACGTCACCGACGTCGTGCCGAAAGAACCGCGAGGCTGAAACGGGACTTGCAAACACATAATCCGTGTAACACGGACTATGTGTAAAATACGGTCATGAGCAATCTGACCCTGTCCATTGACGACAAGCTTCTGCAGGCAGCGCGCATTCGTGCGGTCAAGGAAGGCACCAGCGTCAACGAAATCTGCCGCAAGGCGATCGAGGCCTATGCCCGTGCGTCGGGCCAGGACAGGCTGGACCGCTACCGCGCATTGCAGGCTGGCATTGACGCCGCGTCGATGGGCAAGCCGTTGCCCAGCCCGTGGTCCAGCCGCGAAGAGATGTACAGCCAGATGCTGGCCGAGCGCTCGCAGGGGTAGGGCATGGAGTTCTTCGACACCAACATCCTGGTCTACCGGCAGGACACGGGCGACGTGCGCCGCCGCCATATCGCCGCAGATTTGATCGAAGACGCGATGGCGCGCGGCACTTTCACGCTGAGCACCCAGGTGCTGCAGGAGTTCTACAACACCATGCTTCGCCGGCAGTTCATGCCTGCGGCAGCGGCGCTGTCGCTGTGCGAGGCCTGGGCCGAGCATGAGGTGGTCAACACGACGCCCAGCCTGCTGTTTCGCGGCTTTGCCTTGCAGCAGCGGCACCGGCTGTCACTGTGGGACGCGTTGATCGTGCAGGCCGCGCTGGACGCGGACTGCAAAACCCTGTTCAGCGAGGATCTGCAGAACGGCATGCGCTTTGGCACGCTGCAGGTCGTGAACCCGTTTGACACCGCGACCGCTGTGCATGAGCCGGCGGCGGCCTACCGCGCCAGGCCAGCAGGCAGGCGCAAAACCTAGTGCGTCGCCGGCACTGTGGCGGCGCCTGCATCGCCGGGGGCGGCAGTGCGCATGAACACAGCGCCCAGCACGCCGGCCAGCGCAGCGAATGACGCACCCACCACAAACGCCATCTGGTAGCCGCCATTGAGTGCGACGGCCTGTGCGACGCCGCCGGCTGCCAGCGCCGTTGTGCGCGCCGCCGCCAGACTGGCCAGCACGGCCAGGCCCAGCGCGCCGCCCATCATGAACGCGGTGTTCACGACGCCCGACGCCAGGCCTGATTGCGACGGGTCGACATCGCTCATGGCCGCCAGCAGCACCGGGTTGAAGGCAATGCCCGCGCCAAGGCCCAGCAGCAGCATGCCCGGCAGCACATCCGTCATGAACTGGCCGTTGACCGGTGCACGCGCGAACAGCGCCAGCCCGACGGCCGCCATCAGCAGCCCCGCGGCCAGCGGCCCGCGGATGCCAAAGCGCATGACGATCCTGGCGGACAGGCCCAGCGAGAACGCCGCCATGATCAGGTTGGCCGGCAAAAATGCCAGGCCCACCTGCATGGCGCTGTAGCCCAGCACGAGCTGCAGGTACAGCGCCGAAATGAAGAACCACGCGAACATCGCCGCCGCCCACAGCACGCCCACGACGTTGGCCGTCGCCACGTTGCGCAGGCGGAACAGCGACAGCGGCATCAGCGGTGAATCAACGCGCGATTCGATGGCAATGAAGGCCGCCATCATTACCGTGGCCGCGCCCAGCAGGCCGAGCGTCTGAACCGAGGTCCACCCGGCCTCGTTGCCGCCCACCACACCGTACACCGCCAGCATGAGCGACAGCGTGACGGTCACCGCGCCGGCCACGTCCAGCTTCTGCCCCATGACGCCGCCGCCCGGCGCGATGAGCCGCACGCACAAGGCATACACGGCAATGCCGATCGGCAGGTTCACCAGGAAAATCCAGTGCCAGCTGAGCGCACTGGTCAGCAGGCCACCCAGCAGCACGCCAATGCTGCCACCGCCCGCACAGACGAAACCGTAGACACCCATGGCCTTGGCCCGCTCACCGGGTTCGGTGAACAGGTTCATGATGAGCGACAGTGCCACGGCCGACACCACGGCCCCTCCCAGCCCCTGCACGGCGCGCGCGGCGATCAGCACGGCTTGCGAGCCCGCGACGCCACAGGCCAGCGACGCGAGCGTGAACAGCACGATGCCGCCCAGGAACACGCGCCGGTGGCCCCACAGGTCGCCCAGGCGGCCGCCCAGCAGCAGGAAGCCGCCGAAGGTCAGCATGTAGGCGTTGACCACCCACACGAGCGAGGTTTCGGTAAAACGCAGGTCTTCGCGGATGGAGGGCAGCGCGACGTTCACGATGGTCGTGTCCAGCACGATCATCAGCACGCCCAGGCACAGCACCATCAGCGCCAGCCAGCGCTGGCGACCGGAGACGGTGGGGGCGGTGGTCGTCATTGCGGCTGTTCGGTCGTGATGACCATCCAGCTCACGCCGAAGCGGTCGGTCAGCATGCCAAAGCTGGTCGCGAAGAAGGTCTTGGACAGCGGCATCTGCACGGTGCCGCCGCCGGCCTGCAGCGCGTCAAAGCGCTGTTTGGCCTGGGCGTCGCTGTCCGCCACGATGGTCAGCGTAATGCCCTGGAAGGCCGGCGCCTCGCCCGTGCAGTAGCCGTCGCTGCACATGATGGTGGACTCGCCGACGGTGAACTCGGCGTGCATGATCTTGTCCGCCTTGTCGGCATCCACGGGCGGGCCCTCGGGCGCTTCCTTGCAGCGCATCAGGAAGGTGCCCTTGGCGTCGATGGCCTGCTTGTAGAAAGCCATTGCTTCTTCCGCGCGGCCATTGAAGTTCAGGTAGGGTTGGACTTTCATGAGGTTGCTCCTGGTTTCAATGATCAGAACTGGACCTGGGACTTGAAGCCGCCCCACATCATCCGTTTGCCGTCAAAGGGCATGGCCTCAGGCGTCATCATCTTGGCCAGGCGCGGGTCGGCCATGACTTTCTTGTTGATCGCGTCGCGCTGCTTGCGCGACTTGTAGGTGATCCACGAGAACCACACCACTTCGTCCGGCTTGAGCTTGACCGCCTGCGGGAACGATGTCCATTTGCCAGGCTTGACGTCGTCGGCCACGCATTCCACGTAGCTCAGGGCGCCGTACTCCATCCAGACCTTGCCGGCCTTGCGGGCGACCTTGCGGTAGGCCGCGATATTCTTTTTTGGAACGGGCAGCAGAAAACCATCTACGTAAATTGCCATCACATATCTCCTTGAAGCTTGGGTTGCATGGCTACGACGAACGCAGCCGCCGCGGATCGACAGCTGCATGAAAAAAATTCTCAGGGTTTACCCGTGGGGCGCCGTAACAGGATGAACGCGAGCACTGCCGTACCCAGCATGATGGCCGCGCTGAGCGAGGCGCTGACCTGCATGCCCTGGACATAGGCTCCGCGCGCCGCGTCCAGCAGGGCGGCGGCGCCGGAGCCGGGCAGCGTCTGCGCCATGGCCATGGCGCCACCGATCGTGGCGCGCGCTGCCTGCGCCGCGGCGGGCGCGGCCCCGTCGGGAACGGCGTGCACCATCGCGCCGCGGTACACGGCGGCGGCAATGCTGCCCAGCACGGCAATGCCCAGCGCGCCGCCCAGCTCGGAGCTGGTTTCCGACAGCGACGATGCCGAGCCCGCGCGCTCGGGCGGCGCGCTGCTGACAACCAGATCGGTCGTCAGCGCCACGACCGGTGACAGCCCGATGGCAAACACCACGGACCCCAGCACCACCAATCCCAGGCTGTCGACGCCGGCAAAGCCCAGCAGCACAAAGCCCGTGGCTGACAGCGCCAGCCCGCCAGCCATCAACCGCACCCGGCCCAGGCGTTCGACCAGCATGGGAACGATGAACGAGCCCGCGATGAAGCCCAGCGACGATGGCAGCGTCCACAGCCCCGCCGTCAGCGGGTCCATGCCCAGCACGAGCTGCAGGTACTGCGCGATGTACAGGAACGAAGCGAACATCGCAAAGAACCCGAGGATGTTGATGGCCAGCGCCGCGCTGAAGCCCGGCCGGGCGAACAGCGACAGGTCTACCAGCGGGTCGGCCAGGCGGCGCTGGCGCCGCAGGAAAAGCAGTGTCAGCACCACGCCCACGGCGATGGCGCCGAAGGCTAGCCACGACGGCCCCTGTTCGGCAATGTGCTTCATGCCGTAGATCACGCACAGCACTGCGCCCATGGACATCGCCGCGCTCAGCGGGTCCAGCCGGCCAGGGTTGGGGTCCCTGTATTCAGGCAGCAGCAACGGCGCCAGCACCAGCAGCAGCACCATGACCGGCACGGCCAGCAGAAACACCGCGTGCCAGCTGAACCACACCAGCACCACGCCGCCCAGCAGCGGACCGATCGCGCCGCCCGCAGAAAAGCTCGCGATCCACACCCCGATGGCGACTGTGCGCTGCTGGGGGTCGTGGAACATGTTGCGGATGAGGGACAGCGTGGACGGCGCCAGCGTCGCGCCCGCCACGCCCAGCAGCGCGCGCGCGGCGATCAGCATTTCGGCCGACGTGGATAGCGCGGCCAGCACTGACGCCGCGCCGAATGCGCCGGCGCCGATCATGAGCAGCCTGCGCCGGCCGATACGGTCGCCCAGCGTGCCCATGGTGATCAGCGAGCCGGCGACCAGAAAGCCGTAGATGTCCACGATCCACAGCATCTGCGCGGCGGTGGGCTGCAGGTCTGCCGTGATCGCGGGGATGGCCAGGTTCAGGACCGTCAGGTCCATGGCATACAGCAGGCAGGGCAGGGCAATGACGGCCAGGCCGATCCATTCGCGTCGCCCGGCCTTGGGTGGGGATGTATCAGTCATGAGGCGAAATTATTCGGCCCCCACGACCTGGGCATGTCAGCAGGGCATCTCAGCAGGGCATCTCAGCACGCTATGTCAGCAGCGGACTTACTGCTTGACCGGGATGACAGTGCCAGCGGGCAAAGGCACCGCCGTCACGCTGTTCTGCGGCGAGCCTTCGATCACGCGGTCCGAATACGTCAGGTACACGAGCGTGTTGCGTTTGGCGTCCACCATGCGCACCACGTGCAACCTCTTGAAAACAAGGGAAATGCGCTCGCTGAACATCTCCTCCTGCTTGTCCAGCGGCTTGCCTGCAGGGAAAGTAATGGGCCCCGTCTGGCGGCAGGCAATGGAAGCTTCCGACTTGTCTTCTGCCAGCCCCAACCCGCCTTTGATGCCGCCGGTCTTGGCGCGCGAGACATAGCAGGTGACGCCTGAAACTTTGGGGTCGTCGTAGGCCTCTACAACGATCTTGTGGTCCGGCCCCAGCCACTGGAACACGGTGTCCACGGCGCCGACCTGTTCGCTGCCCGCGTTGCCGCAGGCGGACAGGAGGAGCGTAAGCAGTGCAAGGCTGATGTGTTTCATAGCCCTGCACTGTAGCGGCTTTGCCGCCCTTGCTTACAGCAGGCCGCGGGCGTCGGCAGCCTTGAGCTGCTCGAGCAGCGCATCCACGTCGTCGGACGTGTGCAGGGGCTTGGCCAGCTGCTGCTGCAGGAACTTCGGCAGGCGAAGCGGCGGTGGGGTGCGCCCGGTCTTGGCCGGGGTGGCGGCGGTGGACGGGTGGGCGTCGATCAATCGCAGCGTTTCCATGATGGGCCTTTCTGTACTTCAACGTGTACTTCGATGACTCGATGATCGGCACACCCGCCATGCGTAGCGGTAGGTTTGCGGGGGCTTTGCGTGTCAGCGACCCGCCCTGCCTATGTCAGCCAAATGGCCGCTCCTGGGTAGTTCACACAGCCACTTGCTCACGCTCCCCCAGGGAATCGCTGCGATCCCTTACATAGGTCCCGAGGACACCCAGCAGCCGTGTGAGGTCCCGTTGCAGTTGCGGGAACCCCGCATGCGGCTCGCAACTGGCTTCGTCCATGTAGATCGGGCGGCGGATCTCGATCTGCAGGCTGTGCGACTGCTGTGCCGGGTGGCCGATGCGCGAGATCAGGTCCACGCCCTTGTAGGGGTCGTTGCGCGACACCGAGTAGCCGAACGAACGCAACTGCTCTTCGACCAGTGTCACAAACGCCGGCTCGCACGTGGTGCCATCGCGGTCGCCCAGCACGAAATCGGCCAGAGGACGGTCACTGGCGATGCCCAGGCGTTCGTATGCATCGCCCGGCATCGAATGCAGGTTGAGGTGCCACACCGCGCCGAACCGCGCCTTTGCCGCATCGACCAGGCTGGTGAGCGCCTGGTGGTATGGCAGGTAGTAGTTGTCGATGCGCGCCCGCACCTCCGCCACGCTGAGGCGTCGGTCGTAGATGGCCGTGCGCGCATCGAGCATGCGCCACAACAGGCCGCGGCCCAGGCGTGTCTTCTCCCCCGGCCGCAGTGGCTCGGGCCAGGGTTCGGCCAGCAGTTCCGCGTCCAGGTCGGCAAGCGAGCGGTTCACGTCGATGTACGTGCGCGGGAAGCGCGCCGCCAGCAGCGCGGCGCCCGCCGCCGGCGCGGCCGACCACAGCGTGTCGACATGCGTGTCCTCGCCACGGCGCAGCAGGTGCAGCGGCAGGCAGTGCCTGAAGTCGCCGGGGTAGTGGGTGCCGCTGTGTGGTGAGTCGCACACCAGTGGCAGCGCCCCGTCCGGCGTCGGTTGCAGCAGCGCGAAGGCTTCGGACTCCATCATTCCGCCTGGATGTTCGCGACTTTCGCCACGCGCTCGTAGCGCTCCATGGCCTGCTGGATCTGTCGCGTGAAGTCCGCCGGCGTGCCGGGGATGAGCGTGGCGCCGGACTCCGCCATCTTCTTGACAAAATCCGGGTGCTTCATGCCCTTGTGGATCGCTGCGTTGAGCTTCGCAATGATCGCTGGCGGCGTGCCCGCCGGCGCCACCACGCCGAACCAGCCGCCGCCGCCCATCTGCGGAAAGCCAAGCTCCGCGTACGTGGGAACGTCGGGCAACGCGGGCGAACGCTGCTCCGACAGCAGTGCAATCGGGCGCAGCCGACCGGCCTTGATGTGCGGCAGCGCGGTGGGAAGATTGTCGGTGATGATGTCCACGTGGCCGGCAACCGCATCGTTCAAGGCAACCCCGGAGCCCTTGTAGGGCACATGCAGCAACTGGATCTTGGCAAGCGTGGTGAAGTGCGCCATGTTCGCGTGTCCGAGCGAGCCAAAACCTGGTGTGGCGAAGCTGAATCTGCCTGGGTTCACCCTTGCGAGCGCGATGAGCTGCTGCATGTTTGCAGCCAGCATGCGCGGATGCACCACCATCACGCTCGGCGTGGTGGCGACGTTGGTGATGGGCGCGAAGTCCTTCACGGGGTGGTACTTGAGGCGACTGCCGTACACGGCGGGGTTCGCACCGTGCGTGCTCACCGTCGCCATGCCCAGCGTGTAGCCATCGGCCTTGGCCTTGGCCACCATCTCGGTGCCGATCGAGCCCCCGGCTCCTGTTCTGTTCTCCACGACGATGGGCTGCCCCAGCTCGCGGCCCGCGAACTCCGCGATCATGCGAGCGGCCAGGTCGGTGGTGCCGCTGCCGGCGAACGGCACGATCAGCCTCACGGGCTGGCGCGGGTAGTCGGACTGGGCAAGAGCCGGTGCGGCGCAGGTGGATCCCAGGGCGGCCAGCAGCACGGTTCGGCGATGGAGGGTGCGATGCAGCATCATGATGACGACGGCGGAAGTTGAACGATGGCGCGAAGTATTCCTTGCCCGGCGCACCCCCGCAAACGACAATCCGGCACAGCGGTATTACCTGTGTTCATGCCCTTCCATGCGGCTCCAGTCCCCTTCCATGTCCGAACTGCACGCATTTGTGGCGGCAGCGCGCAACGCGAGTTTCACGCGCGCCGCGCAGCAACTGTGCGTGACGCAGGGGGCCGTCAGCCGCGCGGTGGCCCGTCTGGAGGAGCACTTTGGCGTGCCGCTTTTCCTGCGCAACGCGCAGGCGCTGACGCTCACGCCCGAGGGCCGGCAACTGCTGGAGGACGTGGAGGCGCCCCTGGCGACCATCGAGCGCGCCAGCGCGTCCTTGCTGCGGGCTGGTGGCCAGCGCGAGCTGGTGCTGTCGGTGGTGCCAACGCTTGCCAGCGTGTGGCTCGTTCCGCGCCTGCCGGATTTCCAGCGCCAGCATCCCGACATCCCGCTGCGCTTCGTTCCGTACCGCAAGGATGAGGATTTCTCGGGCCCCGTGCCCGATGCGGCCGTGCTCACCGGCATCGGTCCCGACCAGTGGCCTGAATGGGATTGCACGTACCTGATCGGCCGCGAGTTGGTGCCCGTGTGCCACCCGCGCCGCGCACAGGCGCGCGCGTGGCCCACGCCCGCAGAGCTCGCGAAAGATGATCTGCTCTATCACGTGAGTGCACCGGGCAACTGGCAACAGTGGCTGCGCAAGGCGGGCGCGCATGACGCGGTCCCCAACCTCACCGGCAGCTTCGATCAGGTGTCCATCCTCATCCAGGCGGCGATGGCCGACATCGGCGTGGCGCTGGTGCAGCGCTGCTTCATCAAGGACGAACTCGCGCAGGGTCGGCTCGTGGTGCCGTTCGACCTTCCGATCGAGCTGACACGTGGCTACTTTCTGTGCTGCCGACCGCAGCGCAGCGCGCTCCCGGCGCTGGTTGCCTTCAGGACGTGGCTGGTCGCAATGGCGAAGGCGTCGCTTGCCGAGGCAGCCGCCCGCTAAGGCCGCAAAGACGAGGACAATACCCGGCATGAGCGAATCCACTACTTCATCTCCCGCCGTCCCCGTCAGCCGCCCCGAGTTGCCCGACCACCTGTCCGTGGACCCACGCAGCCCGCACTACAACGCCGCCGTGTTCGAACACCCCATCGGCATCCGCTTCAACGGCAAGGAGCGCACCGACGTCGAGGAATACAGCCTGAGCGAAGGCTGGATCAAGGTGCCCGCCGGCAAGACGCTGGACCGCAAGGGCCAGCCGCTGATGATCAAGCTCAAGGGCAAGGTCGAGGCGTTCTACCGCTAGGCCTGTCATGCACCGGAGCCTGCGCCGACTGTGCGCCGCGGTCCTGTTGTGTGCGGGACTGCTCGCGGCCCCGACATGGGCGCAGCGCGTGCCCTTCAATCCGGGCGATGACAACTTCAGCGCCGACGGCCTGCTCAAGGGCGTGTCGGCCACGGCGCAGCAATGCGCTGCCGTGCCCAATGCCGTCTGGGCACAGGCCAGCACGGGCGATGCCGAATGCATCCGCTACTGGGCGGCGGGCTTCACACCCGGTGTGCCTGCGCCGCGCGCGCTGGTGTACATCCCCGGCGACCAGATGGCGTTCGATCAGCCCGACCCGGGCTACACGCGGCGCAACCCGCGCAACCTGCAGGCCGCGGCCAACGACATGCAGGCGCGTGCGGGTGTGCCGTTCATCCTGCTGTCGCGGCCGGGCATGTTCGGCTCGTCGGGCGACCACCGCGAGCGGCGGCGCGAGGGCGAGGTGCGCATCGTCTCGGCGGCGCTGGACCAGATCAAGGCACGCGATGGCATCCAGGCCTGGTCGCTCGCGGGCCTGAGCGGCGGCGGCCACACGGTGGCGGCGCTGCTGGGCTGGCGTTCGGACATCGTGTGCGCGGTGGCTGCGTCGTCGGTGTCGTCGCCGCGCCTGCGCTGGCAGGGCATGGGCCGCACAACGGACCTGACCGGCCACGCCGATTCGTACGAGCCCGTGGATCACCTGAAGCGCGAGGTGTTTCACCCCGAACTGCGCGTGTTCGTGCTGGGCGACCCGCAGGACAGCAACGTCGTGTTTGTCACGCAGACGCCGCTGGCCGACAAACTGAAGACGCTGGGCGCCGCGGTGGAGGTGGTGCAGGCCGAGGGCACCGGGCCGCAGCGCCATTTCCTGGGGGACAGCAGCCAGCGGCTGGGGGCGATGTGTCTGCGCGGTTTGCCGACGCCGCAGATCCTGCAGGCGGCGCGCGGGATGAAGGGCTGAGGCTTTTGCAGGCTGGGCCGGGTTGCCCATGCGGCGAATAAGCCGCACAATCTCCGCATAATCTGCGGAGAAAAATGTACATCTGGCAAGCTCCCCAATGGCCCGCGCTGCGCTATGACCTGGCTGCGCTGGCCGAGCCCATGGCGCAGGTCAGCCTGGCCCAAGGGGTGCTGCTGGGCCGCCTGGCGGATGTCGGCATGCCGCTGCGCGACCAGGCCAGCCTGGTGACGTTGACCGACGACGTTATCAAGACCAGCGCCATCGAGGGTGAGCTGCTCAATGCAGATTCCGTGCGTTCGTCCATTGCGCGGCGGCTTGGCGTGGACATCGGCGCACTGTCGCCCGTGGACCGGCACGTGGACGGCGTGGTGGAGATGGTGCTGAACGCGACCGCGCGTCATGACCAGCGGCTGACCGCACAGCGGCTGTTCGGCTGGCATGCGGCGCTCTTTCCCATGGGCTACAACGGCATCACGCGGGTGCGCGTCGGCGCCTGGCGCGATGACGCAGCGGGCCCGATGGAAGTGGTGTCGGGCCCGCTGTACCGGCCGCGCGTCCACTACCAGGCGCCGCCGGCCAGCAGGCTGGGCGCCGAGATGAAAGAGTTCATCGCCTGGGCGAACGCCGACACCGTCGAGCCGCCTTTGGTCAAAGCCGGGCTGGCCCATTTCTGGTTCGTGACAGTCCATCCGTTTGACGACGGCAACGGGCGCATCGCGCGCGCCGTGGGCGACCTGTTTCTGGCGCGGGCCGATGCGAGCGCCCAGCGCTTTTACAGCCTGTCGGCGCAGATCCAGCGGGAGCGCCGCGCGTACTACGACATCCTGGAGCGAACCCAGAAAGGCCCGCTGGACGTCACCCCCTGGTTGATCTGGTTTCTGGGGACCTTGCACCGCGCCGTGGACAGCGCCGGCGACATGCTTGGCGGTGTGCTGCTGAAGGCGCGCTTCTGGCAACGCTGGGCCGCGACGCCGTTGAATGCACGGCAGGCCAAGGTACTCAACCGCGTGCTGGATGGCTTTGAGGGAAAACTCACGAGCAGCAAGTGGGCCGCGCTTGCCAAGTGCTCACCCGACACGGCACTGCGCGACATCCACGAACTGATGGCTTTGGGCGTGTTGCGCCGGGCGGAAGGTGGCGGGCGCAGCAGCGCGTACGAGCTGGAGGCTTAGGCCGTTGCCAGCCCCGCCGCCCGCTGCACCTCGATGCGGATTTCCTCGGTCAGCCGTGCCTTCAGGTCCATGAATACGGGTGTGGTCTTGACCGAGTAGTGGCGTGGGTGGTCGATGGGCACGGGCAGATCGCATTTGATGCGGCCGGGCCGCGCGCTCATCACGACGGTGCGGCTGCCCATGAAGATCGCTTCATCGATGTCGTGGGTGACGAACAGCACGGTTTTGCGCTCGGCCTCCCAGATGCCCTGGAGCAGTTCCTGCATGAGTTCGCGCGTCTGGTGGTCCAGCGCGCCGAAGGGCTCGTCCATCAGCAGGATGCGCGGGTTGTTGGCCAGCGCGCGGGCCAGCGCCGTGCGCTGCTGCATGCCACCCGAGAGCTGCTTGGGGAAGTGGTGCGCAAAGTCCTTCAACCCCACCTTCGCCAGGAACGCGTGCGCGATCTCGTGCTGCTGCGCGACCGGCATGCCCTTTTCGCGCAGGCCGAAGCATACGTTCTGCAGCACCGTGAGCCACGGGAACAGCGTGTAGCTCTGGAACACCATGCCGCGGTCGGCGCCGGGGCCGCTCACGGCCTTGCCGTCCAGCGTGATGCTGCCGGTGGTGGGCACGTCCAGCCCCGCCACCATGCGCAAGAGCGTGCTCTTGCCGCAGCCACTGGGCCCCAGGATGGTGATGAAGTCGTTCTCGGCGACGGTCAGGTCGGTGGCTTGCAGTGCGAGCGTGCCGCCATTGGCGCCGGCAAAGGTCTTGGAGACCTGGGAGACGTCAAGAATGTTCATCGACCAATCTGTGCCCAGGGGAACAGCTTCCTGTTGAATGCCTTGAAGGCAAAGTCCGTCACCAGGCCGATCAGGCCGATCACGATGATGCCGAAGATGATCTGGTCGGTGGCCAGCAGTGCCTGGCTGTCGGTGATCATGTGCCCGATGCCGCTGCTCGCGCCGATCAGCTCGGCCACGATCACATACGTCCAGGCCCAGCCCAGCACCATGCGCAGCGTCTCGGCGATTTCGGGCGCACTGCTGGGCACCAGCACGCGCGTGACGATGCCGCGGTCGCCCGCCCCCAGCGTGTACGCCGCTTCCACCAAATCGCGGCGCGTGTTGCCCACGCTCACTGCGATCATCAGCACGAGCTGGAAGAAGCTGCCGATGAAGATGACGCTGAGCTTTTGCGCCTCGCCAATGCCGGCCCACAGGATCAGCAGCGGGATGAACGCCGACGCCGGCAGGTAGCGCGCGAAGCTCACGAACGGTTCAAAGAAGGCCTCGACCGGCTTGTACGCCCCCATCAGCACGCCCAGCGGAACGGCCAGGGCGGCGGCAATCGCAAAGCCGCCCAGCACGCGCCACACCGTCATGCCGATGTCCTTGATGAAGCCCTGGTTGACCAGCAGGTCGTAGCCGGACTTCACCATGGTGAGCGGATCGGCCAGAAAGGTCTTGGGCACCATGCCGCCGAAGGTGACGGCGGCCCACAGCCCAAAGAACAGGATGAAGAAGCTCACCCCCAGCACCACGCGGGTGCCGGGGTTCACCGGCTGCAACGGTTTCATTACTTGAGGAAGCGGGTGTCGGCGAGCTTGGTCAGATCGGGGATTGCGCGGATCACGCCGGCTTCCAGCAGCAGGTCGGCGGCTTCCTTGCTGAACGCCGCGTGCTCGCCGGCAAAGAACTTCTGGTTGGCCGCGCGGTCCTGCCAGCGCAGGTACTTCTGGCTGGCCTCGAACTGCTCGCCGGACTGCTTGACGTCGGCGCCCATGATCTCGAAGCTCTTCTTGGGATCCTTGGCGATCATCTCCACGGCCTCGAAGTAGCTGTCGGCCAGCGCCTTGGCGGCCTTGGGGTTGTCGGTCAGGAACTTGGGCGTGCAGCCGAAGGTGTCCATGATCATCGGGTAGTCCAGCGTGGTGGCGATGATCTTGCCGGCCTCGGGCTTGGCCCGCACGGCGCCCAGGTAGGGCTCATAGGTCATGGCGGCGTCGATGTCGTTGTTGCCCGCGATCATCGCGTTGGCGGCGGCCTGCGGCTCCAGGTTGACGATCTTCACGTCCTTGGGGGTCAGGCCGTTTTTCTTCAGCATCCAGGCCAGCGTGAAGTAGGGCGCGGTGCCCGGCGCACTGGCGGCCACGGTCTTGCCCTTCAGGTCGCTGATCTTGGTGATGTTGGGTTTGACCACCATGCCGTCAGCGCCAAAGCTCTTGTCCAGCTGGAAGATCTGCGTCGTCGCCACACCGGCGGCGTTCCACGCGATCCAGGTCTCGACCGTGGTGGCCGCGCACTGGATGTCGCCGGAGGCGACGGCCAGGTGGCGGTCTTTCTGCGGGATCTTCTTGATCGACACGTCCAGGCCGTTCTTCTTGAAGATGCCGGCTTCCTTGGCCAGCGTCAGCGGCGCAAAGCCCGTCCAGCCCGACATGCCGATGGCGACCTTGGTTTCCTGCGCGTGGGCGCCGGCGAAGGCCAGCGTGATCAGGGTGGCGGTGAGCAGCTTTTTCATGGAAAGGTTCTCCTGGGTTGAGAGGTGTCTGTTGAGGTGGGAAGACTGTATGCAGCGTTCATGCCAGGCGCAATGCGTGTAACTCCGCAATTTGTGTCTCGGTGGCGTCACCGATGGCGCCGCTGGCGACCAGATGGTGCATGGCTTCCATGTCGCGGGCCAGGCTTCGGTCCTGCATCATGGCGGGCGACACGCTGCGCACCAGACGCATCACGCCTTCCAGCGCCGGGCTGCTCGCCAGCGGCCGCAAAAACTCGATGCCCTGCGCGGCGGCCAGCAGCTCGATCGCCACGATGTGCGCCGTGTTGGACAGCATGGGCGTGAGGCGCCGCGCGGCGAACGTCGCCATGCTGACGTGGTCTTCCTGGTTGGCGGACGTGGGCAGGCTGTCCACGCTGGCGGGGTGGGCCAGTGACTTGTTCTCGCTGGCCAGCGCTGCCGCCGTCACGTGCACGATCATGAAGCCGCTGTTCAGTCCCGGGTCGGGCGTGAGAAAGGGCGGCAGGCGCGACACGACCGTGTCCACCAGCATGGCGATGCGCCGCTCGGTGATGGCGCCGATTTCGGCGATGGCCACGGCCAGCGCGTCGGCGGCCAGTGCCACCGGCTCGGCGTGGAAATTCCCGCCTGACACCATCAGGCCGTCGAACACCAGCGGGTTGTCGGTGACGGCGTTTGCCTCGCGCACCAGCACCTGCGACGCATAGCGCATCTGGTCCAGGCAGGCGCCCATGACCTGAGGCTGGCAGCGCAGGCAGTACGGGTCCTGCACGCGGTCGTCCCCGTCCAGGTGCGAGGCGCGGATCGCGCTGCCCACCATCAGTGCACGGTAGGCGGCCGCGCAGTCGATCTGCCCCGGCTGTCCGCGCACCGCGTGGATGCGCGGGTCGAACGGGCCGTCGCTGCCGCGTGCGGCGTCCAGCGTCAGCGCGCCCGAGATCACGGCGGCTTCGAACAGTCGGTCGGTGGCGATGAGCGCCTCGATGGCCAGTCCGGCCGACACCTGCGTGCCGTTGATCAGCGCCAGGCCTTCCTTGGCGCCGAGGGCGATGGGCTTGAGGCCAGCTTTCGCCAATGCCTCGTCGCCGGGCAGGCGCTGGCCCTGGTAGAACGCCTCGCCTTCGCCGATCAGGGGCAGGCACAGGTGCGCCAGCGGCGCCAGATCGCCCGACGCACCGACCGAGCCCTGGCAGGGAATGACCGGGGTAACGCCGGCGTTGTACAGCGCCAGCAGCGCATCCACTACCTCTTCACGCACACCCGAGAAGCCACGCGCGAGGCTCGTCGCCTTGAGTACCAGGATCAGCCGCACGACACGCTCGCTCATCGGCTCGCCCACGCCGACGGCATGCGAGCGCAACAGCTTGAGCTGCAGCGTGGCCAGGTCCTCGCGCGCAATGCGCTTCATGGCGAGCTTGCCGAAGCCGGTGTTCACGCCGTAGACGGCTGCGTCTCCCTCGGTGGCTTTTTTCACCAGCGCGGCGCTGGCGCGAATGCCGTCGCGGCATGCAGGGTCGAGCGCCACTTGCGGCACATCAGGGCTGCACAAGGTGCGCAACTGCGCCAGCGTGAGCTGGCCGGGAACGAGGGTGAGCGTCATCCGAGCATCGGCAGGTTGAGGTGGTTGTCTTTGGCGCACTGCTTCGCGATGTCATACCCGGCGTCCGCATGCCGCATCACCCCGGTGGCCGGGTCGTTGAACAGTACGCGGCCGAGTTTCTCTGCCGCTTCTGCCGTGCCGTCGGCGCAGATCACCACACCGCTGTGCTGCGAGTAGCCCATGCCCACGCCGCCGCCGTGGTGCAGGCTGACCCAGGTCGCGCCGCTGGCGGTGTTCAGCAGCGCGTTCAGCAGCGGCCAGTCGCTCACGGCATCGCTGCCATCCTTCATCGCTTCGGTCTCGCGGTTGGGCGACGCGACCGAGCCGCTGTCCAGGTGGTCGCGGCCGATCACGATCGGGCCCTTGAGCTCGCCGGACTTCACCATCTCGTTGAAGGCCAGGCCCGCCAGGTGGCGTTCGCCCAGGCCAATCCAGCAGATGCGCGCGGGCAGGCCCTGGAACGCGATGCGTTCGCCAGCCATGTCCAGCCAGCGGTGCAGGTGCTTGTTGTCCGGGAAGAGCTCTTTCATCTTCGCGTCGGTCTTGCGGATGTCCTCGGGGTCGCCCGACAGCGCCACCCAGCGGAATGGGCCGACGCCTTTGCAGAACAGCGGCCGCACATAGGCGGGCACGAAGCCGGGGAAGTCGAACGCGTTGTCCACGCCGAAGTCCTTGGCCACCTGGCGCAGGTTGTTGCCGTAGTCCACCGTGGGGATTCCCATGGCGTGAAAGGCCAGCATCGCGCGGATGTGCGCGGCGCACGATTCGCCCGCGGCCTGCTTGAGTTTCGCGTGCTGCGCCGGGTCCTTCTGCGCGGCCTGCCATTGCTCGACAGTCCAGCCCAGCGGCAGGTAGCCGTTGATGATGTCGTGGGCCGAGGTCTGGTCGGTGACGATGTCGGGGCGCGGTCCGCCAGCCTGTGCGCGGCGAACCAGCTCCGGCACGATCTCGGCCGCGTTGCCGCACAGCCCGATGGAGATGGCTTGTTTCGCCGCCGTGTGTTTGGCGATCAGCGCGAGCGCTTCGTCCAGATCCCTGGCCTGCTTGTCCAGGTAGCGCGTGCGCAGGCGGAAGTCGATGCGGCTTTGCTGGCATTCGATGTTCAGCGAGCAGGCACCGGCAAACGTGGCGGCCAGCGGCTGCGCGCCGCCCATGCCGCCCAGGCCGGCCGTGAGGATCCAGCGGCCGGCCAGGTCGCCGTTGTAGTGCTGTCGGCCGGCTTCCACAAAGGTCTCGTACGTGCCCTGCACGATGCCCTGGCTGCCGATGTAGATCCAGCTGCCCGCCGTCATCTGGCCGTACATCATCAGGCCCGCGCGGTCCAGTTCGTTGAAGTGTTCCCAGTTGGCCCACTGCGGCACGAGGTTGGAATTGGCCAGCAACACACGCGGCGCGCCCGTGTGCGTGCGGAACACGCCGACCGGCTTGCCCGACTGGATCAGCAGCGTCTCATCCGGTTGCAGCTTGCGCAGCGAATGCAGGATGGCGTCGAACGCCGGCCAGTTGCGCGCCGCCTTGCCGATGCCGCCGTACACCACCAGTTCGTCGGGGTTCTCGGCGACCTCGGGGTCCAGGTTGTTCTGGATCATGCGGTAGGCCGCCTCGATCTGCCAGGTGGCGCAGCTGATGGCGCTGCCGCGCGGCGCGCGCACGGGGCGCGCCTTGCTATCGAGGAAGGGGGCTTGCGAAAGGTCGGACATGTGCAGCTCCTGATGACAGACCCTGCACAAGGCGGCGGGGTCGATTTCGGCGAACTGTAGTTGTCTATACAACTTGTGTCAACTGGGTTATTCTCCGTACATGGACAAACCCGATCTGCCGGCTTACGAACAGGTCAAGGCCTTCATCAAGGGCCACATTGCCAGTGGCCAGTGGCGCCCCGGCGACCCCGTGCCCAGCGAATCCGCGTTGGCGCAGCAGTTCGCCGTGGCCCGCATGACCGTGAACCGCGCGCTGCGCGAGCTGGCGGCCGAAGGCCTGGTCACGCGCGTGCAGGGCTCGGGTACGCGGGTGGCCGAGCTGCACCGCATCTCGTCGCGGCTGACCATCCGCGACATCCATGAAGAGGTGGCCGAACGCGGCCACGTGCACACCACGCGCGTGCTGACGGTGGCGCAGGAAAAGGCGGGCGCCGGTGTGGCTGAATCACTGGGCCTGAAGACGGGAGCGTCGGTATTCCATACCGTGCTCATTCACCTGGAAAATGGCGTGCCCATCCAGTACGAGGACCGCTACGTCAACCCGGCCGCCGCACCGGACTACCTTCAGGTGGATTTCACGCAGACCACGCCCACCCACCACCTTCTGGCCTGTGCCCCGCTGACCGAGGCGAGCTACAGCATCGAGGCCTGCCTGCCCAGCGCCGAGGAAGCCAAGCAGCTGGGCATCCGCCGTACCGAGCCATGCCTGGCCATGATGCGCCGCACCGTCAGCGGTGCTCACGTGGCCAGCGTCGCCCGGCTGGTGTACCCGGGCACGCGCTACAGCTTTGCCGGAATGTTCCAGGCATGAACGCACCGGGCAGCCCGATACATTGGCAAACGGTGCCGCTGGACGCCGTGCCGCCGCAACCCTGGAAAAACGGCGGCGGCACCACACGCGAGCTGCTGACCTGGCCCGCGTCCGATGGCCCTCACAGCGATTGGAAGGTGCGCCTGTCGGTGGCCGAAGTCTGCGCCGACGGCCCGTTCTCGCGCTTCGAGGGCGTGCAGCGCTGGTTCGCGGTGCTCAGCGGCGACGGCGTGCGGCTCGTGGTGAACGGCCGCGCGCAGGCGCTGGCGCGCACGAGCGAGCCCTTTCCCTTTGACGGCGGCGCCGACACCGTGTGTACCTTGCTGGGTGGCGCGACGCAGGACTTCAACCTCATGGTGCGGGGCGGCAGCGCCGTGCTGCGCCGCGTGCGCGGCATCACGTCGCTGGGCGGCACCGGGTTGCAGGCGCTGTATGCCGCGTCCCGGCCGGCTGTTGTGGACGGCCTGCGGGTGCCGGCGAACACCCTGGCATGGCGGTGGGGTGACGGGCCCGTGACCGTGCAGGGTGACGATGCGCTGTGGATGGAGGTGATGCTGTGAACAGCACGGAAATCTGGACGAACTGCCGCGCCGCAACGCTGGATGCCGGCTGGGGCGAGCCCTATGGCCTGGTGGACGACGCGGCACTGGTGGTGCAGGGTGAGGCCCTGGCCTGGGTGGGACCGCATGCCGCATTGCCGCAGGCGCTGGTGGACCGCTGCACGCAGCGCCACGATGCGGGCGGCGCACTGGTCACGCCGGGCCTGATCGACTGCCACACGCACCTGGTGTATGGCGGCGACCGCGCCCACGAGTTCGAGCTGCGCCTGCAGGGTGCGAGCTACGAGGACATTGCGCGGGCGGGCGGCGGCATTGCGTCCACGGTCAAGGCCACGCGCGAAGCGTCGGCCGGCGCGCTGCGCGCGCAGAGCCTGCCGCGGCTGAAGGCGCTGGTGGGCGAAGGAGTGACCACCGTGGAAATCAAGTCGGGCTATGGCCTGGCGCTGGAACACGAGCGCAAGACACTGTCGGTGGCGCGTTCGCTGGCGGACCAGGCCCTGTCCGGTGGGCAGCCGGTGGACGTGCGCACCACCTTCCTGGGCGCGCATGCCATACCGCCCGAGTTTGCCGGGCGCACGGACGACTATGTGGACGAAGTGCTGCGCATGCTGCCGGCGCTGCACGCACAGGGCCTGGTGGACGCGGTGGATGTGTTCTGCGAACGCATTGCCTTCAGCACCGCGCAGACGCGCCGCGTGTTCGAGGCAGCCCGGGCGCTGAACCTGCCCGTCAAGCTGCATGCCGAGCAGCTGAGCGACAGCGGCGGCGCGCAACTGGCGGCGGAGTTCGCAGCGCTCAGTTGCGACCACCTGGAATGGCTCAGTGCCGAGGGCGCTGCGGCCATGGCGCGCGCGGGCTCGGTGGCCGTGCTGCTGCCCGGTGCGTTCTACTTCCTGCGCGAAACGCGGCTGCCGCCCATCGCGCTGCTTCGCGAGCAGGGCGTGCCCATGGCCGTGTCCACCGACTGCAACCCGGGCAGCTCGCCCTGTACGTCGCTGCTGCTCATGCTCAACATGGCCTGCACGCTGTTCCGCCTGACGCCCGAAGAGGCGCTGGCGGGCGTCACACGTCACGCCGCGCAGGCACTGGGGCTGAAAGACCGGGGCGTGCTGGCCGCCGGCATGCGCGCCGACTTCGTGCTGTGGGACCTGGCCCACCCCGCGCAGCTGAGCTACGCCATCGGCGCCAACCCGCGCCTGCAAACCGTTTTCAAGGGACAGCCCGCATGAATGTTTTTGAACTGCACCAGGGCACCGTGCCGCTGCTGGTCAGCATGCCGCACGTGGGCACGCAGATCCCGGCCGGGCTGCAGTCCGGCTACGTCCCGCGCGCGCTGGACGTGGAGGACACCGACTGGCACCTGGAGCGGCTGTACGGCTTTGTGCGCGGCATGGGCGCGAGCCTGATCGTGCCGCGCTATTCGCGCTACGTGATCGACCTGAACCGGCCGCCCGACGACGCGCCCATGTACCCTGGCGCGTCCAACACCGAGCTGTGTCCCACACGCTTTTTCACCGGCGACGCGCTGTACCGCGACGGTGCCGCGCCCGACGCAGACCAGCGCGCGCAACGGCGCGCCAGCTACTGGCAGCCGTACCACGATGCGCTGCGCGGCGAGCTGGACCGCATCAGGGCTGCGCATGGCTTTGCGCTGCTGTGGGACGCGCACAGCATCCGCAGTGAAATCCCCTGGTTGTTCGACGGCCGGCTGCCGGACCTGAACATCGGCACGGCATCGGGCGCGGCGGCGCATGCGTCCATCACCGACGCCGTGCACGCGGCCTGCCGGCAGGCGCTCGGCGTGAGCAGCGTGGTCAACGGCCGGTTCAAGGGCGGCTACATCACGCGCCACTACGGCCGTCCGGCCGACCATGTGCACGCCGTGCAGCTGGAAAAATGCCAGAGCCTGTACATGCAGGAAACGGCGCCGTTTGCCTGGGACGAGGCCAAAGCGGCCGCCATCCGTTCCGTGCTGCAGGGCATGGTGGTGGCAGCGCTGGACGCTGCCGGGGCGCTGTATGGCCGCTGAACGCAGCTACTTCGCGCCGCAGGCCTGGGTCGACGGCGTGTGGGCGTTCGATGTACGGCTGGACGTGGCGGGCGACGGCACCTGGCAGGCCGTCACGCCCGGTGGCGATGCTGCCGGCGCGACGGTGCTGGACGGCCCCGTGCTGCCGGGCATCGTCAACGCGCACAGCCATGCGTTCCAGCGGGCCATCGCGGGCCTGACCGAGCAGGGCGGGGGCAACGACGACTTCTGGAGCTGGCGCGACCGCATGTACAGCGCCGCGCTGCGCATCACGCCGCAGCAACTGCAAGCCATTGCCACGCAGCTGTATGCCGAACTGCTGGCGGGCGGGTACACGCAGGTGTGCGAATTCCACTACCTGCACAACGACACGCACGGCACGCCGTATGCGGACCCGCTGGATATGAGCCTGGCGCTGGTGCGTGCGGCGCAAGCCACGGGCATCGGCCTGACGCTGCTGCCCACGCTGTACATGCGTTCGGGCTTTGGCGCCAGCGGGCTGCGCGATGACCAACGGCGCTTCGCGGGCACGCCCGACAGCGTGCTGCGCATCGCGCAGGCGGTCAATGCCCTGCAACTGCCGTGCATCAATGCGGGCATCGCGCTGCACTCGCTGCGCGCCGTGGACACCGGGGCGCTGATGGAGGCGTCGCAGGCCGCGCGCGCGGCCGGCTGGCCCGTGCACATCCACATCGCCGAACAGACGCAGGAGGTGGCTGATTGCCTGGCCCACCACGGGCAGCGCCCCATCGAATGGCTTCTGACGCATGCCCCGGTCGATGCGCGCTGGAATCTGGTCCATGCCACCCATGCGGTCGCGGCCGAATGGCAGGGCCTGCGCCAGACCGGCGCCTCGGTGGTGGTGTGCCCCAGCACCGAGGCCAATCTGGGTGATGGCGTGTTTGACCTGCCGGGCTGGGCCGGGCAGGGCGGACGGTGGTCCATCGGTTCGGACAGCCACGTTACCCGACGGGCCGGCGAGGAACTGCGCCTGCTTGAATACGCGCAGCGCCTGACGCTGCGCCAGCGCAACATCGCTGCACGCGTGGGTGGGCAGGCCAGCAGCGCCGCCGTCTTGATGCAGGGTGCCCTTGGCGGCGGGAGCGCCGCGGCGGGCGTGCGTATGGCGGGGCTGGCTGCAGGGCAGCGCGCGGACTTCACGGTGATTCAGGCCGACGCGCCGGCACTGGCGGGCATGCCGGCGCAGCGGCTGCTGGATGCGTGGATGTTCTCGTCACCCGACGCGCCACTGCGCGCGGCGCACGTGGCCGGCCGTCCGGTGCCGGGACCGGGGCAAGGCACGCAGGCCGCCTTTGCCGCCGCGATGCGCGCGCTTTGGGCCTGACGCCTGGCCTGACCGCTACAGTGCGTTGACCGGAATGCGCAGGTAAGCCACACCGTTGGCATCCGGCGGCGGCATGTGCCCCGCGCGGATGTTGACCTGGATGGACGGCAGGATCAGCGTGGGCATGTCCAGCGTGGCATCGCGTGCGCTGCGCATGGCGACGAAATCCGCCTCGCTCACGCCGTCGTGGATGTGGATGTTGTTTGCGCGCTGCTCGGCCACCGTGGACTGGCACCGCACCTCGCGACCGGCCGGCGGGTAGTCGTGGCACATGAACAGACGGGTGTCGCCCGGCAAGGCCAGCAGCTTGCGCACGGACTGGTACAGCGTGGACGCGCTGCCACCCGGAAAATCGCAGCGTGCCGTGCCCACGTCGGGTGCGAACAGTGTGTCGCCCACGAACACGGCATCGCCAATCTGGTAGGCGATGCAGGCCGGCGTGTGACCGGGAACGGCCAGCGCATGGGCCTGCAGCTCACCGACGGCAAACGGCTCGCCGTCGGCCAGCAGTTTGTCGAACTGGCTGCCGTCGCGCGCGAATTCGGTGTCCAGATTGAACACCCCGGCAAAGACGTTCTGCACCGTCGTGATGTTGGCACCGATCGCGATCTGCCCGCCCAGTTCGTCACGCAGCCAGGTGGCCGCCGTCAGATGGTCCGCGTGGGCGTGGGTTTCCAGGATCCATTGCACCTTCAGCGACTGCTCGCGCACGTAGTTGACGACCCGCTGCGCCGACGCGGTCCGGGTGCGGCCCGACTTGGGGTCGTAGTCCAGCACCGGGTCGACGATGGCGCATGCGCTGCCTGCACCGGCATGCACGACATAGGTCCAGGTCCAGGTGGCCGGGTCGAAGAAGGGTTGAACGATGGGGTTCATGGGGTCTTTCCTTTGTGGGTGCTTTTCAATTTACTTTATGATAATATATAAAAAGATAAATTAAAAGACCCGGATTCATTCATGCCTTCCACCTTGAGTGCCGAACCCATCGACATCAACGCCCTGCGCGGCGCTGCCGACCAGGCCTGCGCCCTGATGAAGGTGCTGGCCAACCCGGACCGCTTGCTTCTGCTGTGCGAGCTGTCCGTTGGCGAGCGCAACGTTGGCGAGCTGGAAGCCGCGTTGGGCATCGTGCAGCCCACGTTGTCGCAACAGCTTGGCGTTTTGCGTGACGCGGGGCTGGTCACGACCCGGCGCGAGGGCAAGAGCATTTACTACCAGATCGCCAGCGCGCAGGCGCTGGCGGTCATGCAGGTCCTGCACGACCAGTTCTGCAAGACCCGTCACACCCGTTCTGCAAGGAGCCGTTCATGACTATCGACTGGAACCATTTCACGCCCTGGACTTCACTGGCCGGCGGCATTCTGCTGGGCCTGGCCTCGGCGCTTTTCATTTTGCTGAACGGGCGTGTGCTGGGCATCAGCGGCATCGTCGGCGGGCTGTTGCGGCCGCGCAGGGGCGACCTGGGCTGGCGCGTGGCGTTCACGGCGGGCCTGCTGGTGGCGCCGGCGCTGTGGGGGCTGGTTGCCGCGCCCACGCTGGCGCGGATCGAGGCCGGTCCGGCACTGATCGTGGTGGCCGGGCTGCTGGTGGGATGGGGGACGCGCTACGGATCAGGCTGCACCAGCGGCCATGGCGTGTGTGGCCTGTCGCGGCTGTCGCCGCGGTCGCTGGTCGCCACGCTCGCGTTCATGGGAACGGGGTTTGTCACCGTGTTTGCATTGCGCCATCTGCTGGCCTGAGGAGCTCATATGTCGAGACTGATCGTTGATTTTCTGGTGGGCCTGCTGTTTGGCGTCGGCCTGATCCTGTCGGGCATGACCGACCCCGGCAAGGTGCAGGGTTTCCTGGACCTGGCCGGGGTGTGGGACCCGTCGCTGGCCCTGGTCATGGGCGGCGCCATTGCCGTGGGTGTGGGCGCGTTTGCCGTGGCGCGCCGGCGCGCCAGCGCCTTCCTGGGTGGTGCCATGCAGTTGCCCACCCGCCGTGACATCGACCGTCCGCTGGTCGTGGGCAGTCTGGTGTTCGGCGCCGGTTGGGGGCTGGCCGGCTTCTGCCCGGGCCCTGCCATCGTGTCCGCCGGGGCCGGCTACTGGCAGGCGTGGCTGTTCGTGGCGGCCATGATCGCTGGCATGTTCGTGCATGACCTGAGCGCATTGCGTGCCGCGCCAGCGCGTACGGCGAACTGATGACCGCGGGCGTCGCATCATCGCTGTGGCTTGCGCCGTGGCTGGGCGCGGGGGTGGGCGCCGTGCTTGCATTGACCGGCGCGGGCGGGGCGATCCTGGCTGTGCCGCTGCTGGTGTTCGGCCTGCACATGGGCATGGCGCAGGCGGGGCCCGTGGGCCTGCTGGCGGTGACGCTGGCCGCGATCGCGGGCGCGTGGCTGGGGTGGCGCGCGGACCGGTTGCGCTGGCGCGCGGCCCTGTTCATGGCCGGTACGGGCATGCTGGCCAGCCCCGTGGGGTTCTGGCTGGCGCATGCGCTCCCGGAGCGGCCGCTGACCCTGATCTTTGCGGCGGTGCTGGTGTTGTCGTCCGTGCGCATGTGGCGTCAGGCCAGCGCATCTCAGGGGGCGCATGCGGACGCCCGTCCAGCGTCGCCGGCCTGCAAACTGGACCCTGCAACCGGCAGGTTGCGCTGGACGGGCCGCTGCGCGTTGACCCTGGGCGCCACCGGCGCCATGGCCGGGTTGCTGTCAGGCCTGCTGGGCGTGGGTGGGGGCTTTGTACTGGTGCCCGTGCTGCTGCTTGCCACCGACCTGCCCATGGCGGCCGCCATGGCAACCTCCATGGGTGTCATTGCCCTGGTCTCCGGTGCGGGCGCGCTGATGGCCGGGTTCAGCGGTCACATGGCCTGGGACGTGGCCTGGCCGTTTGCCATCGGGGCGCTGGGCGGCATGCTGGCCGGTCGTGCGGTGGCGGGGCGGCTGTCGGGGCCGCGGCTGCAGCAGGGCTTTGCCTTGCTGTCGATGTCGGTCGCGGCGGCCTTGCTGTGGCGCGCGCTGGCCTGAAGCTGCGACGGACTCACACTGGCCCGCGGCCCAGGAAGGTGCTTGGCGGCTCGCCCATGGCGGCCTTGAACATGGCGGTGAAGGCGCTGTCGCTGGCGTAGCCGCTGGCCGCCGCCACCAGGCTCACGGGCGTGCCGCGTGCCAGCAGGGGCAGCGCATGGGCCAGCACCACCTGCTGGCGCCACTGCTGGTAGCTCATGCCCAGCTCGTCGCGGAACAGCCGTGCGATGGTGCGTTCACTGGCGCCCACATCGCCGGCCCACCCAGCCAGCGTGGCGCGCTCGGACGGTGCGCGCATGACGGATTCGCACAGCGCGCGCAGGCGCTTGTCGCCGTTCAGCGGATGGGGCATGGGCACGCCCAGCGGCTGGGTTGCTGCATGGGTGATCTCGTCCATCACCAGCTGTGCCAGCGCCGCTTCGCGCTGCGGCGCGAGCGCACGGTTGTGCGAGTCCAGCTCGGGGATCAGCTCGCGCAGCAGCGGGCTGACGACGATCATCCGGCACGCCGACCAGCCCGCGGGCGTGACCGCCGCGTGCATGTACAGCGTGCGGAATTCGGCGGCTTCCAGCACATGGATGGCGTGGCGCGTGCCGGGTGCGATCCACACGGCGCGCGAGGGCGGCACGATGTAGGTCACCTCGTCGCCGCCATCGACGCCGGGCTGCCGCGCCGCGATCACCTGCAGCATGCCCGTGGCGCTGTAGGCCAGCTGCGCCCAGCCATGCTGGTGCGGCTCGAAGTGCGTGTCCGCCGGCATGGTGCGCGCGCGCACGCGCACGGGCCTTTCGCGGCTGGGGCGGAACGGGTCTGTGTCGCCAACGGGCGTGATCCTGGGGCTGCGGGGCATGAAAGAAGTCAATGACAGGTTTGGCAGATTTTCGCTGAAACATGGCGTATCGTCGTGTTTCAGCAAGCAACGCCGGGCCTACCATCGCGGCATGAGCACCACCTCCACCCTGCAGATGCCCATGGGCCCCGGCCTGCGCCAGGACGCCGCCGTGATCGGTCTCGTCGGTCTGGCCCACCTGATCAGCCACTACAGCCAGCTCCTGCTGGCACCGCTGTTCCCCTGGCTCAAGGACGCATTCAACGCCAGCTACACGCAGCTGGGGTTCCTGATGACGCTGTTCTTCGTCGTGTCCTGCGCCGTGCAGGCGGCGTCGGGCTTTCTGGTGGACCGGCACGGGCCGCGGCCGATCCTGTTCGCAGGGCTGGCGCTGCTGGGGCTGGCGGCATTCGGCTTTGCCATGAGCACGAGCTACTGGATGCTGGCCGGGTTCGCCATCCTGGCCGGCGTGGGCAACGGGGTGTTCCACCCGGTCGACTACACGCTGTTGAACCGCAAGGTCAGCCAGCCGCGCCTGGGCCACGCCTACAGCGTGCACGGCATCACCGGCAGTCTGGGCTGGGCGCTGGCGCCGGCCATGCTGGTGCCGCTGGCGCTGGCGTTCTCGTGGCGTGTGGCGCTGATGGCGGCCGGCCTGCTGGCGTTCACGGTGCTGGCGGTGCTGTGGTTCAACCGCGGCACGCTGTCGCTGCCGGGTGCGACCGCCGCGGGGGCCAAGCCGGGAGCGACCGGAACAGCCGGGGAAGCTGCCGTTGGCGGCAGCTTCGACTTCCTGCGCATCCCGGCCGTGTGGATGTGCTTTGGGTTCTTCTTCGTCTATGCCATCGTCATCAGCGTGGTGCAGGCTTTTGCACCCGAAGCGGCGCGCCAGCTCAATGGTGTGCCGCTGGCGCTGGCGGCCATGTGCCTGACCGTCTACATGGTCTGCAGCGCGGGCGGCATGGTGCTGGGCGGGTTTCTGGCGGCGGACCCGTCGCGCTGTGAACGCATCGTGGGCGTGGGGTTCGGCATGGCCGCCGTTGTGGCGCTGACGATGGCGCTGGTGCGGCTGCCCGTGGCCGCCGTGCCGGTGATGTTCGGCATCATGGGGTTTGCGTCGGGCATCGCCGGGCCTTCGCGCGACCTGCTGGTCAAGAAGTCCACGCCTGAAAACGCCACGGGCCGCGTCTACGGCGTCGTGTACGCGGGTCTGGACATCGGGCAGGCGGCAGCGCCTTTGGTGTTCGGCGCGCTGATGGATCACCAGCAGTACACGGCGGTGCTGGTGGGCCTGGCGCTGGTGCAGGGGACCTTGATCGTCAGCGCCTTCAATGTGCGGCGCGTGCGGCGCACGGCGGCCATCGCCGCCTGAGGCTTTCCAGGGCCCTCAGTGCTTCTTCAGCGAGTCCATCATGCTGTCCTCGCTGAAGGGGTGCCAGTTGGGCGGGAGCGAGGCGATCGTTTCTCGCGCGCGGTACTCGGCGCTTTCCAGTGCCTGCGACTCCGTTGAGTATTCGTGGTAGCTGCGCACCTTGTGCCTGGCGTTGATGCCGTGCACCGACTCGGGCTGCGCGATGCAGATCTTGGCGAAGCCGATGAACGATGTGCCGCTTTCCACGGTATAGGCCGCGACGTAGTAGCCCTTGAAAGGTCCGGTGATGCGCTCCATGAGTGCGAGTTTATTTGGTTACGGGAGTTGCGCAACAGGGTGAGCATGTAAGCAGTCCCATCCGTACCATCAACCTACTTTTAACAGGAGGTTCCCTGATGGCACTGCAAAGCCCGTTCTTCAACAAGCGCGAGCCCGATTCCTTCACCAACGCACGGCAGGGCAACCTGGCCGGCAACAGCGCCGGCTACGGTTCCGGCGCCACGCAGGCCGCCCAGGCGGCGGCCGCCCAAACGGCGACCAGCGCAACGACGGGCAACCCCGCCACAGCCTCCAGCACAGGCGGCAAAGAAGGTGAGAGCAAGCTCACCGTGGGACCCAACATCAAGCTCAAGGGCGTGGAGATCACCGACTGCGACACGCTGGTGGTCGAAGGGTCGGTCGAGGCCACGATGGATTCGCGCGTCATCCAGATTTCGGAGCGCGGCGCGTTCAAAGGCTCCGCCGAGATCGACATCGCCGAGATCCGCGGTGAATTCGACGGCAACCTCACCGTGCGCCAGAAGCTCACGATCTATTCCACCGGCAAGGTCACTGGCAAGATCCGCTATGGCAAGGTCGTGATCGAAGAGGGGGCGCAACTGTCGGGTGAGATTGCGTTCGGCACGGCGCAGCAGGGCGCGCAGCGCGGCTCATCGCAGGGGCGCCCGGCGGCGTTGCAGGCCGCGGCCTGAGGCGTGGGGCCGGGCCAGCCTTTGGTATGGTCCGGCGCGGGGTCAGCCCTTTGTATCTGGCCCGATGCAACGTGGGTGCATAGCATGGTGTCGCACAAGGTTTCACCGCGAAGACATCATGAGCATCCATTCTGTTCCCACGGCCCCGACAGGGGCCTCTCCATCCGGCGTGGCACGCGCCGGCCTGTCCCAGCCGCCCGCGGATCCTGCCATGCCGGCAGCGCCCGATGCCAGCCCGGAGTCGCCGGTCCGGTCGCACAGCAGCATCGGCCAGACCGAGCAACTGAAGCTGTCCCAGAACGTGCTGCTGGGCAACTTCACGGGCTTGACGACCGTGCAGGTGCAGGCCATGAAGCTGGTGGACCCGACGGCTGGGCCGACAGGTGCCGGGCATCAGGCCGTTGTTCCGCTCAACGCGTGGCGCCCGGGGGCTGCAGCGCAGGCCCGGCCGGCCACGCCGCCACGCGGCCTTCTGGGGCGTGCGTGGAATGCGATTGGCGCCGCGGTAAAGGGGCTGCTGCGCGTGGTGAGCCAACCCTTCGCCCGCGGCACGGCGCCCGATCTCGACAGCAACCCGGCGCTGCGGCTCAAGACGATCCAGTCCGACACCGGCTTGTGGACGCGTTTCACGGCCGCTTGCAAGGAGCGGTATTGCACGGACGAACTCAAGGCGTTCTGCGCGGCCGAGGATTTCCTGGCCAACCCGGACAAGGCCACATTCCTGGCAATGACGAAATCTGCAAAGGCCGTCAACCTGCCCGACGATCAGTTGGTGCGCCTGGGCCGCCAGGAAGCGTCAGCCAAAGAGGCGCTGCCGTTCAACCGGCCCGTCGCCATCAGGCTGGCAGAAGATGTACGTGACAACCTGAGGAATCTGCTGCAGGACAACATCCTGCAGGACCGGACGCTCCTGGCAAAGCATGGCCTGGACAACACGGTGCTGCTGGCCCAGCGGAAGAAGGCCGCTCTGTCCACCGGCTGAGCCGCCGGGCACTGCGTCAGACGACGCTGCGGTGGCGCGCGATGCAGGTGTCCAGCACCTCGCCGGCCTCGCGCTGCCACCAGTTGCCCGTCGAGAAGATTTCGACTTCGCTGTAACCCGCAAAGCCCTGCGCCTCCACCCAGCGGCGAATGCGCGGGATGTCGATGACGCCGTCGCCCATCATCCCGCGGTCGTTCAGCAGATCGGCCGTGGGCGTGAGCCAGTCGCACACGTGAAAGGCCAGCAGCCGGTCCTTGCCCGCGCGCTGGATCTGCGCCTTGAGCTTGGGGTCCCACCAGCAGTGGTACACGTCCAGCGCCACGCCCAACGCGTCCGATCGCGTGGGATCGAGTTCGTCGCACACGTCCAGCGCCTGCTCCAGCGTGTTGATGCAGGCGCGGTCGGCTGCGTACATGGGGTGCAGCGGCTCGATGGCCAGCGGCATGCCGCACGAGCCCGCGTAGTCCATCAGTTCGCCGATGCCGTCCACCACCTGGCTGCGCGCGAGTGCAATGTCCTTGTGCGCTGCCTGGCCGGCCAGCGCGCCCGGCAAGCCACCCACTACCAGCACCAGGCATGGCGCGCCCAGCGTGCAGGCTTCGTCCACCGCACGGCGGTTGTCGGCGAGCGCCGCCTTGCGGCCCGCGTCATCAACAGCCGGGAACATCCCGCCGCGACAGTAGCCTGACAGCTCGATGCCCAGCGCCTTGATCTGCTTCGACACATTGGCAAGGCCGGCGGCCGCCACCTGGTCGCGCCAGGGGGATATGGCACGAATGCCGCGCTGCGCGCAGGCGTCAATGATGTCGGGCAGCGGCATGTCCACGCCCTTGTTCTTGCGCACCGTGGCGGTGTTGATGGACAGCCAGCGATGGTCTTGCGAGAAATCGCGCATAGGGGTTTGCGTTCCGGTTGGTGTTCTTGATCTTCAGAGGGCTTCGCGGCGGATCTGCCGGATGAGGCCCGCGTTGTCCAGGTCGCCGTCACCGGCATCGACGGCGGCGCGCATCAGCGCCGCGTGGGCCTGTGACAGCGGCAGCCGCTGGCCGGCGGCCTGCGCGGCGTCCAGCATGAGCTGGACGTCTTTCAGGTGCTGGCGGATGCGCGACTGTGGCGTAAATTCGCCGCTGACCATCATGGCGCCCTTGGCCATGGCGGCGTCCGAGCGGGCCGGCGTGGCCAGCACGAGCTGCAGGAACGCGGCGGGTGCAATGCCCATGCGCTCGGCGAACACCATGCCTTCGGCCAGCACCGCGCGGTTCAGGCCCAGCACGAGGTTGGTGGCGAGCTTGGCGCGTGCTCCCATGCCGGCGCCGCCCACGTGGATGCGTTGGGTGCTGATGGCGTCCAGCACGGCGGCCTGCGCCGTGATGTCATCGGCTTCGCCGCCCAGCAGCAGCGTGGCCTGGCCGGCCGCGATCTGCGCGCTGGAGCCTGATAGCGGTGCTTCGATGAAGCCGATGCTTTTCGTTTGCAGGCGCTGCGCCAGCGCAGCCAGCGCATCGGGGTCGCCGGTGGAGCAGTCGATCAGCGTCAGCGGTTCGTTGCTGTTACCTCTGGCGGCCAGCAGTGTGTCCACGACCTTCAGCACGCCGGCCGTGTCGAACACGGCGAGCACGAGGGTGTGCAAGCCGTGAGCCAGATCGCCCAGCTGGTCCGTGCCCTGGTGGCCGGCCGCGACGAACTGCGCGACAGCCTCGGGCCGCAGATCAAAACCGGTGCAGGCGAAGCCCGCGCCCTGCAGGCGCTGCGCAATGGCCTGCCCCACCAGACCCAGGCCGACGATGCCGATGCGGGGACGGTCCGCGCTCATTTCAGCACCGACGATCCGCCGCACACGGCGATGTCCTGGCCCGTGATGGCTGCGGCATCGGGCGACAGCAGGAAAGCGACCAGCGCCGCGACTTCTTCCGGCCGGATCAGCCGGCCCAACGGCGGCAGCTTGGGCGCGGTGTTGCTGCGCGCCGGGTCCTGCAACATGGGCGTGTCGGTGGCCGCTGGCGACACGACGTTGACCGTGACGCCCGCAGCAATCGATTCGGCCGCCCAGCTGCGCGCCAGCGACACCAGCGCGGCCTTGCTCGCCGCGTACTGGCTGCGCCCCGCGATGCCGCCCGACACCCGGCTGCCCACCAGGACCATGCGCCCCGCGCCCGCCGCGCTCATGGCCGGCAGCAGCCGGTCGGCGAGCTGCGTGGCGGCGCCAACGTGCAGCTTCCACATCAGTTCGCCCGCACCGGCGTCGAGCCCGCCCAGGCTGCCCACGCGCAGCACGCCCGCGGCATGCACCACGGCCTGCGGCGCGCCGGAAGATGCGGCACGGACGCCTTGCAGCGCGGCGTCCAGTGCGGCCGGATCAGTCAGGTCGGCCTGCCAGCCCCTGAAACCACCTGCCAGATCGCTGGCGGCCTGGTCGATGCCGTGCACCTGCCAGCCATCTGCCAGCAGGCGCTGCGCAATCGCGCGGCCGATGCCGGAGCTGCTGCCGGTGACGATGGCGCTGCGTGGGGTCGCTTGCACGGGTGGCTTACTCCAGCGTGATCTTCTTGTCCGCGATGATCTTGCCGGACGCAGCGATGTCGTCGGCCTGGAATTTGGTGAAGTCGGCCACGCTGCCGCCGCCGGGCACGATGCCGTCGGCCAGCAGGCGCTCGCGCATGTCGCCGGCCAGCGCCTTGTTCACGGCGGCGTTGAGCTTGTTGACGATGTCCACAGGGGTTTTGGCCGGCGCCCACAGGCCGTACCAGCTCGCGCACTCGAAGCCGGGCAGCGTCTCGGCCACGGTCGGCACATCGGGCAGGTTGGGAAGGCGTTTGGCGGAGGTAACGCCCACGATCTTCAACTGACCATTGCGGTGGAACTGGACCGAGCCCAGCACAGGGTCGATGAAGCCTTCGATCTGGCCGCCGACCAGGTCCGTCATGGCCGGGCCCGTGCCCTTGTACGGCACGATGGCAATGGCCGTGCCGGCTGCCTGTTCGAGCTTGACGGTGCACAGGTGGCCGGCCGAACCGACGGAGCCGACGGCAAAGTTCAGCTTGCCCGGCTGGGCCTTGGCCGCGGCGACCAGTCCCTTCACGTCACTGACCCCCAACTTGGGGCTGATGGCCACTGACAACGGCGCCGAGGCGACCCACGCGATGGGCGCAAAGTCGGTCTGCACCTTGTAGGGCACGGTCTTCATGGTCATGGGCGCGGTGACAAACGTGCTGGCATTGAACAACAGCGTGTAGCCGTCGCCCGGCGCCTTGGCGACGATGTCACCGCCGATCACGCCATTGCCGCCCGGACGGTTGTCCACCACGACGTTGTGGCCAAACTGCTCGCCCAGTTTGAGCGCCAGCATTCGCCCCACCTTGTCCAGCGTGCCGCCCGGCGGAAAGGGGATGACCATGCGCATGGGCTTGTCCGGGTATGAGGCCGCGCCTTGGGCCAGCGCGCCAGTGGCCGCGCAGGCCAGCGCCAGGGTCATGGACACGGAACGGATGGTGGTCGTCTTCATGGTGTTGTCTCCTGGAGTGAGGTCAGGTTTGGTTTTATTCGACGCCGTGCAGGGCCAGCAAGGTCTTCATGCGCTGCACGGCCAGATCGGGTTTCTGCAGCAGGTTGGCCGCGTCGGCCAGCCTGAACAGTTCGCACAGGTGCATCAGCGAGCGCGTGCTGTGCTGGCCGCCCACCATGGTGAAGTGCTTCTGGTGGCCGTTCAGCCAGGCCATGAACACGACACCGGTTTTGTAAAAGCGCGTGGGCGCCGCAAAGATGTGGCGCGACAACGGCACCGTAGGGCCCAGGATGGCGTGGAACTTCGCTTCGTCACCCTGCGCCAGCGCACCCAGTGCCGATGCGGCCGCCGGTGCAATGGCGTCGAAGATGCCCAGCAGCGCATCGCTCTTGCCGTGCAGGGGGTCGCTGCCGTGGCCGTCGCCGGCAATCAGCTCCGCATAGTTGAAGTCGTCACCGGTGTACATGCGCACGCCGGGCGCCAGGCGGCGGCGCATCGCAATTTCCTTGTCCTTGTCCAGCAACGAGATCTTGATGCCGTCCACCTTGGACGCATGGGCCGCGATGATGCCCAGCGCCGTGTCCATTGCGGCGTCAACATCCTTGGTGCCCCAGTAACCCGCCAGCGCCGGGTCGAACATGTCGCCCAGCCAGTGCAGCACCACGGGCTGCTTCGCCTGCGACAGGATGCGGTCGTACACGCGCTCGTAGTCGGCCGGGCTTTGCGCCACGCGCGCCAGTGCGCGGCTGGCCATGACGACGAGCTTGCCGCCGAGCTTTTCGATGGCTTCCATCTGCTCTTCGTACGCGCGGATCACGTCGTCGACCGAGCGTGCGTTCTCGGGCGCCAGATGGTCGGTGCCGCAGCCGCTGGCCAGGAACGCGCCCGGCATGTCCTTGGCTGCATCAAGCGAGCGGCGGATCAGTTCCAGCGACGTGGGCCAGTCCAGGCCCATGCCGCGCTGCGCCGTGTCCATGGCCTCGGCCACGCCCAGGCCCAGCGACCACAGGTAGCGGCGGTAGGCGATGGTCGTGTCCCAGTCCACCGCGCATTGCAGCCAGGGGTCGATGGCGGCGTGCGGGTCGGACACCACATGCGCAGCCGAGTAGGCAATACGGTTGTACTTGATGCCGGGTGCGGGCTGCTCGGGCGGCGTGCCGGTCAGCGTGTAGGCCGACAGCGAACCGCCGGCGCCGGGGAGGGTGAGGGACAGGGCCATGGTGCTTTGCCTCAGACCTTCAGTGCAGGCACATCGACCCAGCGGCGTTCTTTCCACGACTCCAGTGCGGCTTCCACCAGCTGCACGCCCTTGGCGCCTTCGGGCAAGGTCCACTTGTAGGGGGCGTCTTCCACCACGTGGCGGATGAAGTGTTCCCACTGGATCTTGAAGCCGTTGTCGTAGACCTGCGTGTCGGGCACGTCCTGCCACTGATCGGTGAACTTCATGGTCTGGCGCACGTCGGGGTTCCACACGGGGCGCGGCGTGTTCACGCGGCTTTGCGCCTTGCAGTCGGTCAGCGTCGCCACGGCCGACCCGTGCGTGCCGTCCACGTGGAAGGTCACCAGGTCTTCGCGGTTCACACGCGTGGCCCACGACATGTTCAGCTGCGCGACCACCGGTTCGCCGTTGTGGCCCACCAGCTCCGCAATGGCATAGGCGGCGTCATCGGCCGTCGCGGCGTAGGGCTTGCCGGCTTCGTCCCAGCGCTTGGGGATGTGCGTGGCGCCCAGGCAGGTGATGGACTTCACTTCGCCGAACAGGTTGTCCAGCACATAGCGCCAGTGGCACATCATGTCCAGGATCATGCCGCCTCCGTCTTCCGAGCGGTAGTTCCAGCTCGGGCGCTGGATGGGCTGCAAGTCGCCTTCGAACACCCAGTAACCGAACTCCAGCCGCAGTGACAGCATGGTGCCGAAGAAACCCGCGCGGCGCAGCATGTCCAGCTTGCGCAGGCCAGGCAGAAAGAGTTTGTCCTGCACGGCACCGTGCTTGATGCCGCTCTTGGCCGTGGCTTCCTGCGCCAGGCGCGCGATCTCCACGGCTTCGTTCAGGTTGGTGGCGATGGGCTTTTCGCAGTACACGTGCTTGCCGGCGCGGATGGCCTTGGCCAGCAGCGTGGGGCGCATTTGCGTGGTGCCCGCGTCGAAGAACATCGTGTCGTCCTTGTTGGCCAGGGCTGCGTCCAGGTCGGTGCCCCAGCGTGCGATGTTGTGCGCCTTGGCCAGCGCTTCCATCTTCTCGGCGTTGCGGCCGATCAGGATAGGGTCGGGCATGACCTTGTCGCCATTGGACAGCGTGACGCCGCCCTGGTTGCGGATGGCGATGATGGAGCGGATCAGGTGCTGGTTCATGCCCATGCGTCCGGTGACGCCGTGCATGATGATTCCGAGTCGTTGTGTGGCCATGGTGTGTGCTCGTTGAAGTGTTGTGGGTTGGTCTAGCGGATGGGCAGGAGGCTGTCCCAGTGGGGGGTGGCCGCCGTGGCAAAGCCCGGCGTGTGAAGTGATGACAGGTCCAGCCGGCCGTCCTGCACCGCCAGTCGCGGACGGCCCGTGGCGTCGGCCCGGTACAGGCCGGCGTGGGCGGCGGCAAAGGCCTGTGCTTCGGCGTCGGGCGCGATGCCGAAGCCGTCGACATAGTGGTGGCCGTTGCGTTCGATGTGCATCACGCCCAGGCTGGCGGCCAGCAGCGTGTCCTGCTGCACAGCCAGGCCCGCCTGGCAGGTCAGGTCCTCACCCGACAGCAGCAGGCGTTGCGGTTCGCGTGCGATGCGCGCGGCGCTGTGCAGCGAACGGTAGATGCCCTTGCACGCCTTGCTGGAAATACCGCGGTAGCCCAGCGCCAGGCCGCGCTCCAGCACGTCGTTGTGGTCGTCGGATTCGTCCAGGATCACGGGCACGGCAATGCCCAGGCCGTGCAGCGGCTCGGCCAGCGCGGCCTTGCGGGCGATGGGTTGTTCCAGCAGCAGCGTGCGTTCCAGCAGCGGCTGCGCCGCGGGCGCCGCGCACAGGGCGCGCCAGAACGTGCCCAGCGCCTGCGCGTCGCTGAAGGTTTCGTTGCCGTCCAGTGTTACGCGCCAGTCGCGCGCATGCGCCTGCAGCACGGCGCCGATGCGCGACAGGCGGTCCACGTCGGCGTCCGGCTGGCCGCTGAGCTTGAGCTTGAAGTGGTGCAGGCCGTAGTGGCCGATGGCGTCCTGCAGTGTGGCGGGCAGCCCGTCCTGCGGGTCGGCGCCGTCGTCGGCGGGCGTGAGCCGGTCGGCCAGGCCGACGGTGTGGCGCAGCGTGACCTGCTGCGGCGAGGTAGTGGCCAGTGACGCCAGCGACGCGCTCCACGGATCGCCCAGCACGCCCGCGCGCAGGCCGTCGCACCAGCCTTGGCCCGCAGCGCGCAGGGCGGCGTCGGCCACGGCCTTGTCCAGCAGGGCGGGGCCGAACTGCGCCGCGAGCCGCGGCAGCCCGCGCGCCACCAGTGTGTTGATACAGGCCTCGCCAGCGGCCTGCGACAGCTGCCAGGGGCTGGCCGCGGGGCCGGCCACGGTGTAAGCCTCGCGCGCGGCGCGCAGCGCCTCGCGCAGCTGCTCGAAGTTCTGCTCGTGCGTGAGTTCGGGCGACTTGTCGAACCACTTGGGCACCATGAGCTCGGCGCTCGCGCCCTCGTACCGGCGCCCGCCGATGTCCACGCCCACACGCACAAAGGCCTGCGGGCAGCGCGTGACGGTTGCCGCGCCGAAGCGGAACGGCAGGCGCAGCGTCACGGGGCGCTCGAAGAGCGCGACGTCTCGCACATGCACTTTCACGGCGTTACTCATGCCGGTGACTCCATGGATTCCAGTGATTGCCAGATGCCGCGCACGTGGCGCACGCTGAATCCGGCGCAGCCGGGGCCGTCGGGCACGTACTCGAACGGCTCCACGGCCATCCAGCCCTCATAGCCGGTGTCGCGCAGCACGCGCAGCACGGCGGCCTGGTCGGTATCGCCCTGGCCGGGGCCTCGGCGGTTGCGGTCGTTCAGCTGCACGTGGGCGATGTGGCCGCTGGCCAGAAAGCGCGCCAGCACCTCGGGCACGGGCTCGCTCTCGGCCTGAGACGCGGCACTCACATCCAGCATGGTGCGCAGGGCCGGCGAACCGATGCGGTCCACCACGGCGGCGGCTTGCGCGACCGTGTTGACCACGGGTGTTTCCACCGGCGACAGCGGCTCCAGGCAGTAGACGACGCCGGCGTCGACCGCGCGCGGTGCAAGCTCGGCCAGCGCCTCTTCGAGCCGGCCCAGTGCGTCCTGCACGGTCTGCCCCGCGCCGGGCGAGCGCTGCGCGGGCGAGCCGTGCACCAGCACCTGGGCGCCGCAGGCCGCGGCGAAGCCGATGAGCCGCGTCAGCAGGTCCAGCGTGCGCCGGCGCAGCGCGGCGTCGGGCGATACCAGCGACAGGCCGGCGGGTTTGACAAGCAGCCAGTGCAGGCTGCTGATGGACAGGCCATGGGCCTGCGCCGTCGCGCGCGCTCGGTGCGCGGCGGCTTCGTCCAGCGTGAAAGGGTCGTCGGTCAGGGTGAACGGCGCGACTTCCAGTGCCGCATAACCCTGCGACGCCGCCAGTGCGCACTGCCGGTCGAACGGCAGCGGCTGCAGCACCTCGTTGCACAGCGCGAGCTTCATGCCGCCGCCTTGCGCTGGCGGTACAGGCTGTACACCTTGTAGCCGATGGTGGCAAAGATCAGCGCCGCCACCGTGCCCGAAATCGGCCGCGTGAAGAACGGCGTGAGGTCGCCGTCGGACAGCACCAGCGCGCGGCGCAGGTTCTTTTCCAGCAGGTCGCCCAGCACGATGCCCAGCACCAGCGGCGCCATCGGGTACCCGAAGCTGCGCAGGAAGAAGCCGATGATGCCGAACGCCAGCATCACGTACACGTCGAACAGCCGGCCCGCGATCGCGAAGCTGCCCACCGCGCACAGCACGAAGATGATGGGAACGATGTAGTGCTGCGGCACGCGCAGCACCTGCACCAGCGCCTTGGTCAGCACCAGGCCGTAGATCAGGATGCCGATGGTGGCGAACAGCATCATGGCGACCACGTCGTACACGAACGACGGGTTCTCCACCATGATCAGCGGCCCCGGCTTGACACCGTGGATGATCATCGCGGCCATGAGCACGGCGGCGGGCGCCGAGCCGGGAATGGCCAGCGTGAGCACCGGAATCACGGCGCCCGGCACGCAGGCGTTGTCGCCGGTCTCGGCGGCCATCAGGCCTTCGACCGAGCCCTTGCCGAACTTTTCTTTCTCTTTGCTCGCGCGCTTGGCAGCGGCATACGACGACCATGCCGCCACGTCCTCGCCCACGCCGGGCACGATGCCCACGCCCGTGCCGATCAGGCCCGAGCGCAGGATGGTGCGCCAGTACTGCGTGATGTCGCGCAGCTTGGGGATCACGGTGTCGAACGGGCTGATCTTGACGGGCGCCTGGCGCTCCTTCATGGCCGTCAGCAGCTCGGCGAAGCCGAAGGCGCCCACCAGCGCCGGCACGAGCTGGATGCCGCCCGCCAGGTCGCGCATACCCCACGAGAAGCGCTCGTACGCATACTGCGGCTCCTGCCCGATGCCGGCGATGAACAGGCCCGCGATGCCAGCGATCCAGCCCTTGAGCGGATCGTCGCCTGTCAGCGTGCCGGCGATGATCACGCCGAACAGCGCGAGCCAGAAGAATTCATACGCGCCGAACTTCAGCGCCAGCCCGCCCAGGATGGGCGTGAACCCCGCCAGGAAGAACATGCCGATCAGCGTGCCCAGCACCGAGCCCGTCGTGGCAATGCCCATGGCCCGGCCGGCCATGCCCTGGCGCGCCAGCGCGTACCCGTCCAGGCAAGAAGCCGCTGATGCCGGCGTGCCCGGGATGTTGAGCAGGATGGCCGAGCGCGAGCCGCCATAAATGGAGCCCACGTAGGTGCAGATCAGGATCAGCAGTGCCTGGCTGGGCGGCAGCTTGAGCGTGAGCGTGGTCATGAGCGCCAGCGCCATCGTGGCCGTCAGGCCGGGCAGGGCGCCCATGATCACGCCGACCAGCGACGACAGCAGGGCGTAGAAGATGATTTCGGGCGAACTGAAGCGCGCGATCGATTCGCCGAAGAGGATGATTCCGTCGAACATGGGGGTGCGGTCCCTAGGGCAGGCGGACCAGGAAGATGTACTGGAAGACCACCGTCACGATGGCGCTGGTGAGCACGCCGGCCACGGCGGCAGACAGGGCGCGGCGGGGGGCGGGTTGACCCTCGGGCGCGAACACCCAGACAAAGGCTGCGACGAACATCGCCGTGACCAGCCAGAACGGTGCGCGGCCCAGCAGGGCGCCCGCGTACAGCAACGACAGTGCGAGCGTGAGGCCGACGCGGCGGTTCACGACAGGGCCCTGGGGCTGCGTGTCTGCCGTGACCGCCTCGGCCGCCTTGCGCCGCCAGCCGCGCACCGCCAAAACGGCACCCAGGAACATGATCAGGGCGCCGATCATGCCGGGCACGAAGCCCGGCATGGTGTACAGCGTGGCGCCCATGGCCGTGAACCGGTCCATGCGCAGCGCCTCGATCACGATCAACAAGCCAAAGCCCATCCACCCCGCCCCGCCCAGAAGGTCGGAGCGGGCGGTTTTGCCGCCCTCGGTCATGGTGTGTCCTGTGCTGTGGGTCGTGCCGCTCAGGGCTTGGGGATGCCAACCGTGTCGGGCGACACCTTGGCCTTGCCGGCCGCCTGCTGCGTCCAGGCATACGACTGGATGGCGGGGAACACGGCCTTCTGCGCGTCTTCGCCGGCCATCGGCGCGAACATGGCGCCGCGCGACTGCGCGTACTTCTTCAGGGCGTCGTTCTTGGACATCTCGGTGGCCCAGATCTTGTCCAGCGTCTGCGCCACTTCGGCCGGCGCGCCCTTGGGCACGAAGATGCCGAAGTAGTTGATCGGATCCTTGAATCCGGGGATGGTGGCCGACAGCGGCGGGATGGTGCCGAAGCCTTCGATGTCGATGGACTTGTCGCCCACCACGGCCAGCGGGCGGATCTTCTTGGCGCGGATCATGTCGGTCTGCTCGGCGGCCAGCTGCGTGGTGAGCTGCACTTCACCCGAAGCGGCGGCGACCGAGGCGGGGGCGCCACCGTCGTAGGTCACGTGCTTGTAGGTCACGCCCGCGGCGCGCGCGATGGCTTCGATGGCCGAATGGCCGCTGGAGTTGACGCCCGCGGTGGCCACCGAGATCTGGCCCGGCTTGGCCTTCATGGCGTCCAGCAGTTCCTTCATGGTCTTGTAGGGCGTGTCGGCATTCACGCCGACCACGGCGATGTGGGCCACGTTCAGGTACAGGTTCCAGTCCTTGGCGGACGTGTCCAGCATGCCCAGCACCTTGTAGGTGCCCAGGTCCTTGGCGCCGCCGGCGGTCCAGGTGTAGCCGTCCTTGGGCGCTTCCATCGCGTTCTTGGTGCCCACCGAGCCGGACGCGCCGGGCTGGTTCATGATGACGATCTTCTGGCCCAGGTACTTCTCGAGCTCGGCCGCGGTCACGCGCGTGACCTGGTCGGTGGAGCCGCCCGGTGCCCACGGCACGATCAGCGTGATGGGCTTGGTTGGCTTCCATTGCGCCATGGCGGCGCCGGCGGCAAGGGACAGCAGGCTGGCCACGAGCAGGCCACGGACAGGAAAAGCGGATTTCATGACGTTGTCTCCAGGGTGTTAATTCACTAACGGGTGAATTGTAGGAATCGCCCCGGCCTCAGGTCAATTCACCGCGGCGTTCAGTTTCTAAGTACATACCCTAGGATCACGTCGCACATGTGGGACAGCCGTTCGTTGCGTGCCTTGGCCCCCAGCAGGTCGCGGCCGAAGATGGCCGACAGCGTGTGGTTGTTGGACAGGTAGAAGTACGACAGTGCCGCGATGGACACGTACAGCTGCACCGGGTCGATGCCGCCGCGAAAGCTGCCGTCCTTGCGTCCCCGCTCGACGATTTCGCCCAGCATGGCGATCAGCGGCGAGTTCATCTCGCGCACGCGGTCCGAGCCCTGCAGGTGGCGTGCGCGGTGCAGGTTGGCGCTGTTGAGCAGGGTGAGGAACTCGGGGTTCTCGAGGTAGTAGTTCCAGGTGAACTCGACCAGCCTGCGCACGGCGTCGGCGGGCTGCAGGTCCTGCAGCCGCAGCGCGCGTTCGGCTTCGCGGATGTGCAGGTAGGCCTGCTCGAGCACGGACTCGAAAAGCTTCTCCTTGTCCTCGAAGTAGTAGTAGATCAGCCGCTTGTTCAGTCCCGCGCGTTCGGCGATGCGGTCCATGCGCGCCCCGCCAAGGCCGAACTCGGCAAACTCGTCGCGGGCCGCTGCTAGGATGGTGTTCTGCGAACGGTCTGCATCGCGCAGCCGCTCCTCCGTGGCTTGGGCGGTGTCTCGGGTCATGGATTGATAATTCACTAATTGGTTAATAAAGTCAATCCACATGAACCCTTCCGTGTCGCGGCATGCCGGTCATCTGCTCGTCGAATGCCTTGTTGCCCAGGGCGTCACCCATGTATTCGGCGTGCCGGGTGAAAGTTATCTGGCGGCGCTGGACGGCTTTCATGCCCACGCGGACCGTATCCGCTTCATCATCAACCGGCAGGAGGGCGGCGCCGCCTTCATGGCCGAGGCACACGGCAAGCTCACGGGTCGTCCCGGCGTGTGTTTCGTGACGCGCGGGCCCGGCGCCACCAACGCGTCGATTGGCGTGCACACGGCGTTCCAGGACTCCACGCCTCTGGTGCTGTTCGTGGGTGACGTCGCCGGCGACCAGCGCGACCGCGAGGCGTTTCAGGAAGTGGACTACAACGCCTTCTTCGGCCCCAGTACCAAGGGCATGGCCAAGCGAGTGGAACGCGTGGACGACGCGAGCCGCCTGCCCGAGTACGTGGCGCGTGCGTTTGCCACCGCCATGAATGGGCGGCCCGGCCCGGTAGTGGTGGTCTTACCTGAGGACATGCTCACGCAGACCGTGCAGGCGCAGGCCCTGCCGCGTGTGGAGGCGGTGCAGGCCTGGAGCGACCCGGGCTCGCTGCGCGACCTGCGCACGCTGCTGCTCGCGTCGCAACGCCCGTTCGTGATTGCAGGCGGCGGTGGCTGGACGCCGCAGGCCGCGCAGGCGCTGCAACGCTTTGCCGAGAACTGGAAGCTGCCCGTGGGCAATGCGTTCCGCTTCCAGGACACGTTCGACAACTTTCACCCGCAGTACGCGGGCGACGTGGGCATCGGCATCAACCCGAAGCTCGCCGCGCGCATCCGCGAAAGCGACCTCATCCTCGCGATCGGGCCGCGCCTGGGCGAGATGACGACCAACGGCTACACGCTGCTCAAGCCGCCGCGCACCACGCAAAAGCTCGTGCACATCCATGCGAGCGCCGAGGAGCTCAACCGCGTGTACCAGGCGGACATCGCGATCAACGCGACGATGAATGCCGCCGCGCGCAGCCTGGAAGTGCTGACGGCACCGCCCACGGTGCCATGGGAGGACTGGACAGCTGGCTGCCACGCCGACTACGAAGCCAACCTGGTGCCACAACCGCTGCCCGGCGACATTGACATGCCGGCCATCGTGGCCCTGCTGCAAAAGCACCTGCCGGCCGATGCCGTGCTGACCAATGGCGCCGGCAACTTCGCGAGCTGGGTGCATCGCTTCTTTCGCCACCACGGGCTGGCCAAGGGCTTCAAGACGCAGCTGGCGCCGACGGTGGGGTCCATGGGCTACGGAGTGCCGGCCGGCATTGCCGCGAGCATCACCACGGGCCGCACCGTGCTGACGATGGCGGGCGACGGCGACTTCCTCATGAACGGGCAGGAACTGGCCACGGCTGCGCAGCACGGCGGCAAGAGCATCATCGTGCTGTTGAACAACGGCATGTTCGGCACCATCCGCATGCATCAGGAGCGCGAGTACCCGCGTCACGTGAGCGGCACGGCGTTGGCGAACCCGGACTTTGCAGCGCTCGCGCGGGCGTACGGCTATGCGGGGGTGCGCATCACGCGCACGGACGAGTTCGAGGCGGAGTTCATTGCCGCACTCGCGCGTGAGCAGGGGACGCTGATCGAGGTCATGCTGGACCCCGAAGTCATCACCACGCGTGGCACGCTGAGCGCGATCACCGAGGCAGCGTCGCGCGGCAAATAGGCATCGACGCGTCCAAAGAAAAAGGGCTCCTTGCGGAGCCCTTTGACATTCAAGCAGCAGATGCTTACTTGACGTGCTTGCCGATCAGGCCGGCCATTTCGAACATGGACACCTGGGCCTTGCCGAAGATTTCCTTCAGCTTGGCATCGGCGTTGACCATGCGCTTGTTGACCTTGTCCTGCAGACCGTTCTTCTTGATGTAGGCCCACAGCTTGCTCACGACTTCGGTACGCGGCAGGGGGTTGGAACCCACCACGGCGGCCAGAGCGGCGCTGGGGGTCAGGGCCTTCATGAACGCGGCGTTCGGGGTGCGCTTCTTGGCGGGGGCCTTCTTGGCTGCGGGCTTCTTGGCCGGAGCAGCCTTCTTCGCCGGAGCGGCCTTCTTGGCGGGGGCCTTCTTTGCCGGTGCAGCCTTCTTGGCCGGAGCGGCCTTCTTGGCTGCGGGCTTCTTCGCCGGAGCGGCCTTCTTGGCAGGAGCGGCCTTCTTTGCGGGCGCCTTCTTTGCCGGAGCTTTCTTTGCAGTTGCCATGATTGAATTTCCTTCTAGAAGTTGATTAATCACCAACGAGAATCTTCACTCTCACTGGCACTGCGGATGCTAAGGGAGAAAAAGGCCGTTTCCAAGGGGAAAAATGCATTTTTCCCTCTGGCGTGTTGTTTTTTTCAACCTTGTTTCAGGCTGTTTTCCCTCTGAAGATGAGCAAAACGCCCGCCAGGATCACGCCGCAGGCCACCCATTCGCCCCCCGAGACGGCCTCATTGGCGAGCACCACGCCCAGGAAAAGCGCGATCAGCGGGTTCACGAAAGCGTAGCTCGTGGCCAGCGCAGGCGATGCATTTGCCAGCAGGTACAGGTATGCGCTGAACGCGATGAGCGAGCCGAACACCACCAGATAGATCCACGCCGCAATCGCAAGCGGTGCCGGCGGCCACACGGGCTGCTCACCCAGTGCGAGAGAAATCAGCATCAACACCGCGCCACCACACAACATTTCGCTCGCGAAGCCGGTGGGCCCCGACGCCAGCGGCACGCGCGTGGTGGACAGCACCGAGCCCAGCGACCACGCCAGCGTGGCGGCCGTGATGCAGGCGATGCCCACCGGCGCCGCCGCGAAGCTGGCGCCGCGCACCAGCAGCATGACCCCGGCCAGGCCCACGGCCATGCCCGCCAGCTCCAGCCGGTTGGGACGCTGGCCGAACAGCAGGCCCCAGCCGCAGACCATCATGGGCACGACCGCGATGAAGGTTGCGATCAGGCCCGAGCCGATGTGCACCGTTGCGGCGGCGGTCAGGCCCATCCCGCCGCCCAGCATCAGCGTGCCAATGACCAGGGCATTGCGCCACTGCAGCGGGGTGGGCCAGGCACCGCCACGCCAGCGTACCCAGGCCATCAGCAGCGCGCCCGCGACCAGAAAGCGCGAGCCCATCTGGAAGAACGGCGGCAAGCTCGCCAGCGCGAAGCGGATGGCCAGGTAGGTCGAGCCCCAAACCAGATAGCAGGCGAGCAGGGCCGGAATGAGCAGGGCGGTGGGCTTCTTGAGCGGGAGCGTGGCGGCGTTCATGTATTGAATCGTAGGTTGCCCGCAGCCTGGCAACCATGCATGATTGAAGGTGCTTTATTCACAGCCGCCTTCAATTTCAAGGTATACAGCCGCCATGACCGAAGTTTCTGAATTCGATGCGTACGACAGCCGCATCCTGGCCGAACTGCAGCGCGACGCGCGCATCACCATGGCCGAGCTGGGCCGCCGCGTGCACCTGAGCCAGCCGGCGGTGACCGAGCGGGTGCGAAAACTGGAACTGCAGGGCGTGATCCGGGGTTACCGGGCCGAGGTCGACTACAAGCGGCTGGGCTACGGCATCCGCGCGCTGGTGCGCGTGGGACGCGCCGAGTACGCACGCGTGGTCAAGCTGGTCGAACAGACGCCCGAGGTCGTGAATGCCTGGAACGTGACAGGCGAGGACAGCTGGGTGCTGGAGATCGCCGTGATCGACGTGGAGCACCTGGACGCGGTGGTGACCAAGTTCTGCATCCTGACCGAGACGTCGACCTCGATCGTGCTGAACACGCCGCGTGAGAACGCCGCGGTGCTGCCCGCGCGGCGCGAGAACATCAAGCCCGCGATCCGCAAGGTCACCGGGAAGTAGCGGCCCCCCGCGTGGGCAATGTGGCCAGCACGACGCCCACCAGCGCGATCGCAAAGGCTGCCAGTTGCGCAGCGCCCAGGCGCTCGCCGAGCACGAACACCCCCACCAGTGCCGCTGACACAGGCAGCATCACTGTGAACACGCCACCCTGCGCGGCCGGCACGACCTTCAGGCCCGTCATCCAGAGCCAGACGGTCCAGACGCTGGCCGCGAGCGAGTAAAACAGCAGCAGCAGCCAGATGCCCGGCTGCACCGCGCCGAAGTCGAAACTCAAGGCGGCGTACAGTCCGAACGGCGTCACCAGCGCGAAGCCCCACAGATTGATCAGCGACGTGATGCGCCTCGGGCCCAGCACGCCGGTCAGCTTCTTGCCGATCACGGCATACGATGCCTCGCAGATCACGGCGCCGAAGACCAGCAGGTTGCCCAGCAGGGCGTTGGCGGGTGTACCGCCCGCCGCAACGCCGTGCGCACCGGCCTCGGGCTTTGCCAGCGCCAGCAGGCCGATGCCTGCGGCGGCGCAGGCGACGGCGCCCCAGATGCGCAACCCGATGCGCTCGCGCAGGAAAGCCCAGCTCATGAGCGCCACCACGGCCGGGATCGACGCCATGATCACGCCGGCAGACACCGCGCTGGTCATGCTCACGCCGAACAGCATGCAGATCGAGAACAGGAAATTGCCCAGGAAAGACTCCAGGAACACCAACTGTTTTGTCTGGCCCGTCATCGGCGGCTCTTCAGCAGGTTTGCGCAGCCAGTGCACCATGGCCAGCCCCCCAACGCCAAAGCGCAGCCACGCCAGCAGGAAGACGGGAATGGCTGCGGCCAGTGGCTTGGACAGCGCCACGTAGCTGCCCACCAGCGACATGCTGAGCGCCAGACACGCATAGGCGAGCCACCGGTTGGAAGGAGCGGGATTCACTAGACTTGTCTCTTTGCTTGCGACCCCAATGGCCGCAGGCCGCCGATCATGCCCGAACCCACTGAATCCTTGCGCCACGTTTTTGTCTATGGAACCCTTCGCCAGGGCGACGACAACGACATCACCCGACTGCAGCCGACGCCGCGATGGGTCGGGCCTGCCGTCATCAGCGGCGCCATGTACCACTTCGGGCGCTATCCGGGTGTCCTGCTGGGGCAACCCGGGCGCGTTGTGGGTGAGGTATGGGCAATAACGCCTGAGCTGGAGCGGGTGCTCGATGAGATCGAGGAGCTGTATCCCCAACAGACCAACGAATACTTCAAGCGTGTGATCCAGGTCGAGGTGGACGGCCGGCCGGTCGAATGCATCGTGTACGAGATCAATGCGGCCCTGGTGGCGGGCAAACCGCTGATCCAGTCCGGGGATTGGGTTCGGGATCGATGATTTCCGCTGGATGAAAATTGATTTTCATAATAAGAAATCAATGAATGCTGCGCTGCAAAAATTTTTCTCAATATAAGAAATAAAATTCCATATTGAGAAATTTAACGAGTAACTTGTTGATTTTTATGAAAATAAAAATATCTCTTATATAAGACACAAGAGCTTCACAAGGTCTTGTACAAGACTTAAAGTCTCTCCATCGACTTCAACCTCAACCCGGAGAGAAAACCATGACCAACTGGACCCACCTGACCCGCGAACAGCAAATCGCCCAACTCGAAAAAGACTGGGCCGAAAACCCCCGCTGGAAGGGCATCAAGCGCGGCTACAGCGCCGCCGACGTGGTGAAGCTGCGCGGCTCGCTGCAGGTCGAGCACACGCTGGCCAAGCGCGGCTCTGAAAAGCTGTGGAACCTGATCAACACCGAACCCTTCGTGAATTCGCTGGGCGCGCTGACCGGCAACCAGGCCATGCAGCAGGTCAAGGCCGGCCTGAAGGCCATCTACCTGTCCGGCTGGCAAGTGGCGGGCGACGCTAACAGCAACGGCGAGATGTACCCGGACCAGTCGCTGTACTCGGTGGACTCCGTGCCGAAGGTCGTCAAGAAGATCAACGCCACGTTCACCCGCGCCGACCAGATCCAGTGGAGCGAAGGCAAGAGCCAGGGCGATGACGGCTTCGTCGACTACTTCGCCCCCATCGTGGCCGACGCCGAAGCCGGTTTCGGTGGCGTGCTGAACGCGTTCGAGCTGATGAAGGCCATGATCGAAGCGGGCGCCGCTGGCGTGCACTTCGAAGACCAGCTGGCCGCCGCCAAGAAGTGCGGCCACATGGGCGGCAAGGTGCTGGTGCCCACCCGTGAAGCCGTTTCCAAGCTCGTCGCCGCCCGCCTGGCCGCCGACGTGATGGGCACGCCCACCGTGCTGCTGGCCCGCACCGACGCCGAAGCCGCCGACCTGGTGACGACCGACGTGGACGACAACGACAAGCCGTTCTTCACCGGCGAGCGCACGGTCGAAGGCTTCTACCGCAGCAAGAACGGCCTGGAGCAGGCCATCAGCCGCGGCCTGGCTTATGCCGAGTACGCCGACCTGATCTGGTGCGAAACCGGCACGCCCGACCTGGCTTTTGCCAAGGCCTTCGCCGATGCCATCCACGCCAAGTTCCCGGGCAAGCTGCTGGCCTACAACTGCTCGCCGTCCTTCAACTGGAAGAAGAACCTGGACGACGCCACCATCGCCAAGTTCCAGAAGGAACTGGGCGCCATGGGCTACAAGTTCCAGTTCATCACGCTGGCCGGCTTCCACAGCCTGAACTACTCCATGTTCAACCTGGCCTACGGCTACGCCCGCAACCAGATGAGCGCCTTCGTGGAACTGCAGCAGGCCGAGTTCGCCGCCGCTGAGCGTGGCTTCACCGCCGTGAAGCACCAGCGTGAAGTGGGCACGGGTTACTTCGACTCCGTGACGACCACGATCGAAGCGAACGCGTCGACCGCCGCGCTGAAGGGCTCGACCGAAGACGCGCAGTTCTTCGACGAAAAGAAGGCTGCCTGATCATCCGGCCTGTCGACGGGGTCTGACATGGCCCCGGTCGCAAACCCCGCATGCCTTCGGGAATGCGGGGTTTGTTTTTGGGCCGATCAGCTGTAGAGTGACGGTTTGCATACAAACCACAGACGGGGCGCCCATGGCAGCATCCAGTGAGAAGACCGGCGTATTCGAGGCGGGCAGCCTGAACCAGGCACGCTGCCCCGACTGCAACGGGACCGGCGAGCTGCGCATTGACAGCGAAAACATCAACGAGAATTTCGAGGTCGAAAAACAGACGGTCATTACCGAGTGCCCGCGCTGCCAGGGCAAGGGTTTTGTTCAGGCGGGTTAAAATCCACCGGTTTCCTGTCGACGGCAGGCCAGCAAGAGCAAGAAAGGCACCCAGGTTATGACACCGCGAACTACCCCGAAAGGTATGACGACCCGCTGAGGTCGTGTAGTCGCGTGCCCTGAACTCCTCCCGGTTTCCAGAAAAAAGCGCGGCACTCGACCGCGCTTTGTTTTTTCTGAATCCTCTTTACGTACCCATGATCAAGATCACGCTCCCCGACGGTTCCCAGCGCGAATACCCCGGCCCTGTCACGGTGGCCGAAGTGGCAGCCTCCATCGGCTCTGGCCTCGCCAAGGCGGCCCTGGCCGGCAAGGTGGATGGCAAGGTGGTGGATACCAGCTACACGATCACGGCTGACAGCCCGCTGTCCATCGTTACGGCCAAGGACGCCGACGGGCTGGATGTCATCCGCCACTCCACGGCCCACCTGCTGGCGTACGCCGTCAAGGAGCTGTTTCCCGATGCTCAGGTCACGATCGGCCCCGTCATCGAGAACGGCTTCTACTACGACTTCTCCTACAAGCGCCCCTTCACGCCCGAAGATCTGGCCGCCATCGAAAAGCGCATGGCCGAACTGGCCGCGAAGGACGAGCCCGTGGTGCGCCGCGTGCTGCCGAGGGATGAGGCCGTTGCCTACTTCAAGGGCCTTGGTGAGCACTACAAGGCCGAGATCATCGCCAGCATCCCGTCCAATGAGGACGTGAGCCTGTACCGCGAAGGCAGCTTCGAGGACCTGTGCCGCGGTCCGCACGTGCCCAGCACGGGCAAGCTGAAATTCTTTAAGCTCATGAAAGTGGCCGGCGCCTACTGGCGCGGCGATCATCGCAACGAGATGCTGCAACGTATCTATGGCACGGCCTGGACGACGAAGGACGAGCTCCAGCAGTACCTGACGATGCTGGAGGAGGCCGAAAAGCGCGACCACCGCAAGTTGGGCCGTGAACTGGACCTGTTCCACCTGGATGAACACAGCCCCGGCACGGTGTTCTGGCATCCCAAGGGCTGGACGGTCTGGCAGGAAGTGGAGCAGTACATGCGCCGCGTCTACCGGGACAACGGCTACCAGGAGGTCAAGGGGCCGCAGATCCTGGACCAGAGCCTGTGGGAGAAAACGGGCCACTGGGACAAGTACCGCGAAAACATGTTCACGACGGAGTCCGAAAAGCGGCACTACGCGCTCAAGCCGATGAACTGCCCCGGCCACGTGCTGATCTTCAAGCAGGGCATCAAGAGCTATCGCGACCTGCCGCTGCGCTATGGCGAGTTCGGCCAGTGCCACCGAAACGAGCCCACGGGCGGCCTGCACGGCATCATGCGGGTGCGCGGCTTCACGCAGGACGACGGCCACATCTTCTGCACGGAAAACATGATCCTGGAGGAGTGCGTTGCCTACACGACGCTGCTGCAGAAGGTCTACAAGGACTTCGGTTTCACGGACATCATCTACAAGGTCGCCACGCGCCCGGAAAAGCGTATCGGGTCTGACGAGCTGTGGGACAAGGCCGAATTCGCGGTGATGGAAGCGCTGCGCCGTTCGGGGTGCGAATTCATCATTGCGCCCGGAGACGGAGCGTTCTATGGGCCCAAGATCGAATACACGCTGAAGGACGCGCTTGGCCGCCAGTGGCAGTGCGGCACGATGCAGGTGGACTTCAATACGGCGGAGCGCCTGGGCGGCGAATTCGTGGCCGAAGACGGCAACCGCCACCATCCCGTCATGCTCCACCGCGCCATCGTGGGCAGCCTGGAGCGGTTTATCGGCATCCTGATCGAACAGCATGCCGGTGCGTTGCCCGCGTGGCTCGCGCCGGTGCAGGTGGCGGTGCTCAATATCACCGATTCCCAGGCAGATTACGCCCGTAGCGTCGCCAAAACGCTGCAAAATCAAGGGCTTAGAGTCGATCTGGACCTGCGCAACGAGAAAATTACGTATAAAATACGGGAGCATTCGTTGCAAAAGCTGCCTTACATCCTTGTCGTAGGTGACAAGGAAAAGTCAGCAGGTGCTGTCGCAGTGCGCGCCCGAGGCAACCAGGATCTCGGTGTGATGTCCCTCGAAGCGTTCGCGCAGAAAATCGCGGGCGACATCCAGAACAAAAGCTGATCAGGTTTGAGAAAGCTCTTGCCCGCGTGCAATCGACAGTGTTCGCTACATTTTTTGTAGCAGTCATTTTGAAGGACCGTCACCATCGCTACTGAATTTCGCGACCGCCGCCAGCGCGAGGAACGCAAGCACCGCCTGAACCGGGAAATCATGGCCCCGGAAGTTCGCCTGTCCGGACCCAACAACGAGCCTTTGGGTATCGTCAGTTTGGCCGAGGCATTGCGAATGGCGGGCGAGCTGGATGTGGATCTGGTTGAAATTGCCGCTACCGCGAGCCCGCCCGTGTGCCGGCTCATGGACTACGGCAAGTTCAAGTACCAGGAGCAGAAGAAGGCAGCGGAAGCGAAAGCCAAGCAGACGGTCATCGAGATCAAGGAAGTCAAGTTCCGCCCGGGCACCGACGATGGTGACTACAACATCAAGATGCGCAATATCCGGCGCTTCCTGGCGGAAGGTGACAAATGCAAGATCACGCTGCGCTTTCGGGGCCGCGAGATCACGCACCAGGAGCTTGGCATGGCATTGCTCAATCGCATCCGCGATGACCTCGCGGACCTGATCGTGGTGGAGCAGTTTCCCAAGCTGGAAGGCCGGCAGATGATCATGATGATCGCGCCGGGCAAGAAAAAGCCGGGCGGCACTGCGAAGCCCGCCGCTGAAGCTGCTGCGGCACCGTCGGCGTAAAACTTGAATCAGTGGTCCACCGGTTGGTCGCCGGTGGAAAACAAGTGGCTCGGGGCCATCAAGCCTGCAAGGAGTTTGCAGCGCCTCACGAGCACAACCAAGAAGGAGCATTCACATGCCCAAAATGAAGACCAAGAGCAGCGCCAAGAAGCGCTTCCGTGTTCGTCCCGGTGGGACCGTCAAGCGCGGTCAGGCCTTCAAGCGTCACATCCTGACCAAGAAGACCACCAAGAACAAACGCCACCTGCGCGGTGCGGTGTCGGTGCACGAAACCAACATGGTTTCCATGGCCGCCATGCTGCCCGGTACCGGCATCTGATCAACTGACGAACAAGGAGAAAAAACATGCCTCGCGTCAAACGTGGTGTAACCGCCCGCGCACGTCACAAGAAAGTCCTCGCCCTGGCCAAGGGTTTCCGCGGCCGCCGCGGCAACGTATTCCGCATCGCCAAAGAAGCGGTGATGAAGGCCGGGCAATATGCCTACCGTGACCGCCGCAACAAGAAGCGCGTGTTCCGTCAGCTGTGGATTGCCCGTATCAACGCCGCGGCCCGTGAGCTCGGCATGACGTACAGCCAGTTCGCCAACGGCATCCGCAAGGCCGGCATCGAGATCGACCGCAAGGTGCTCGCCGACATCGCCGTGCACGACAAGGCCGCTTTTGCCGGCATCGTGGAGCAAGTCAAGGCCAAGCTGGCTGCTTGATTTTCACGGGGGCCGCCGCCGTCGCGCGGTGGCTTGCGCATCAGAAACAAGGGCTAGCGCTGCACAGGCACTAGCCCTTGTTCATTTGAAGAGTCTTATGAACGAGCTGGATTCCATCGTTGACAGTGCGCGCAGCGCATTCGCCGCAGCAGGCACGCCCGCGGAGCTTGAGAACGCCAAAGCGCAGTTCACGGGCAAGACGGGCCGCATCACCGAGCTGATGAAGGGCATGGCCGCCTTGAGCGTTGAGGAAAAGAAGACCCGCGGCGCCGCCATCAACGTGGCCAAGCAGGCCATTGAAGCAGCGCTGGCCGCCCGCCGTCAGGCATTGGCTGATGCCGAACTGGAAAGCCAGCTCAAGGCCGAGTCGCTGGACGTCACATTGCCTGGTCGCATGCGTGAACCCGGCGGCCTGCATCCCGTGAGCCTCACGATGGAGCGGATCGAGCAGATTTTTGCCAGCATGGGCTTCGACGTCGCTGACGGCCCGGAAATCGAATCGGACTGGCACAGTTTCACGTCGCTGAACAACCCGCCGAACCACCCCGCGCGCTCCATGCAGGACACGTTCTACGTGGACATTCAGGGCGATGACGGCATCCATTACAACCTGCGACCGCACACGAGCCCCATGCAGGTGCGCTACGCCCAGCAGCATGTGAAGAAGCATGCCCAGGCCGTCAAGGATGGCAAGCCCATGCCGGAGATCCGCGTGATCGCGCCGGGCCGTACGTATCGGGTGGACAGCGATGCCACCCACTCCCCCATGTTCCACCAGTGCGAAGGCCTGTGGCTGGGCGAGAACGTGAGTTTCAAGGACCTGAAGGTCGTTTTCACCGACTTCTGTCGCACGTTTTTCGAGAGCAACGATCTGGCGTTGCGCTTTCGGCCCAGCTTCTTCCCGTTCACAGAGCCCAGCGCCGAGATCGACATCCAGTTCCAGAGCGGGCCGCTGGCGGGTCGCTGGCTTGAGGTTTCCGGCGCGGGCCAGGTGCATCCGGCCGTGGTCCGCAACATGGGCCTGGACCCCGAAAAGTACATCGGCTTTGCGTTCGGCATGGGGCCTGACCGGCTCACGATGCTGCGCTACGGCGTGAGCGACCTGCGCCTGTTCTTTGATGGCGACATCCGTTTCCTGCGCCAGTTCCGCTAACCGACCGAGATAACGACAACATGCAATTCCCCGAGTCCTGGTTGCGCGAGTTCTGCAACCCGCCGCTGACCACTCAGCAACTGGCCGATACCCTGACCATGGGCGGCCTGGAAGTCGAAGACCTGCATCCCGTCGCGCCACCTTTCAGCAAGGTGGTGGTCGGCGAAATCCGCGAAGCCGTGCAGCACCCCAATGCCGACCGGCTGCGCGTATGCCAGGTGGATGTCGGGCAGGGCGCCTTGCTCAATATCGTCTGTGGCGCACCCAATGCCCGCGTGGGCATCAAGGTGCCTTGCGCGCTGGTCGGGGCTGAGCTGCCCCCCGGCGACGATGGCAAGCCGTTCCAGATCAAGCTGGGCAAGCTGCGCGGCGTCGAAAGCCAGGGCATGCTGTGTTCGGCGCGCGAGCTGAAGCTGAGCGATGACCACGGCGGCCTGCTGGAGCTGGCCGCCGACGCGCCGACAGGCTCGAATGTGCGCGATCTGCTCAAGCTTGACGACACCGTGTTCACGCTCAAGCTCACGCCCAATCTGGCGCATGCGCTGAGCGTCCATGGCGTGGCGCGCGAGCTGTCCGCGCTCACGGGCGCGCCGCTGCTGCAGCCGCAGTTCAAGCCGGTGCCGGTGGTGCATGACACCAAGCTGGCGGTGAAGATCAGCGCGCCTGATCTGTGCGGCCGCTTCTCGGGCCGCGTGGTGCGCAACGTCAACACCCGTGCAGCCACCCCGCAATGGATGGTGGACCGCTTGGCGCGCTGTGGCCAGCGCAGCGTCACGGCGCTGGTGGACATCTCCAACTACGTCATGTTCGAGCTGGGTCGTCCGTCGCACATCTTCGACCTCGACAAGATCCACGGTGCGCTGGACGTGCGCTGGGGCAAAGCCGGGGAACAGCTCAAGCTGCTGAACGGCAACACGGTGACCGTGGACGAGAAAGTCGGCGTGATCGCCGACGACCGTGCGGTGGAGTCGCTGGCCGGCATCATGGGCGGTGATTCCACGGCCGTGTCGGACGATACGCGCAACATCTACGTCGAGGCCGCTTTCTGGTGGCCGCAGGCCATCCAGGGCCGCTCACGCCGCTTCAACTTCTCCACCGATGCCGGCCATCGTTTCGAGCGCGGCGTGGATCCGAGCCTTACGGTCGAGCACATCGAGCGCATCACGCGGCTCATTCAGGACATCTGCGGTGGAGAAGCAGGCCCGATGGATGACCAGATCGCGCGGCTGCCGGAGGCCAAGCCCGTCAGCCTGCGCGTGGCACGCGCGGCCAAGGTCATCGGCATGCCGCTGGACGAAAGCCAGTGCCTGGATGCCCTCAAGCGTCTGGGGCTGGATGTCACGGTGTCGGCCGGTGTGCTGACCGTGACGCCGCCACCGTACCGCTTCGACATCGCGATCGAAGAAGACCTGATCGAAGAGGTGGTCCGCATCATCGGCTATGGCCAGTTGCCCACCACGCCACCCCTGGCACCGACCAGCGCGCGGCTGGCGCCGGAAGCGCGCCGCGGCCGCTTCGGGGTGCGGCGTCAGCTGGCGGCGCTGGGCTATCAGGAAACCATCAATTTCAGCTTCGTCGAAGAAAGCTGGGAACGCGAGCTGGCCGGCAACGGTAACCCGATCCGCCTGCTCAATCCGATCGCCAGCCAGATGAGCGTGATGCGCTCGTCGCTGGTCGGCTCGCTGCTGCAGGCGCTGAAGTTCAACCTGGATCGCAAGGCCGAGCGGGTGCGGGTTTTTGAGATCGGCCGCGTCTTCAACCGTGACGACTCGGTGGCCACCACAGACACCACCGTGCGCGGGATCGCCCAGCCGATGCGTGTGGCGGGCCTGGCCTATGGCGAGCCAGATGGCCTGCAATGGGGCCGCAAGGGCGGGCAAGCCGACTTTTTTGACGTGAAGGGCGATGTGCAGTCGCTGCTGTTGCCGGTGCAGGCCGAGTTCAGGGGGGCAGAGCATCCTGCGCTGCACCCGGGCCGCTGCGCGGGCGTCTGGATCGGCGGGAAGCTGGCCGGTTTTGTCGGGGAATTGCATCCGCGCTGGCGGCAGCAGTGGGGCCTGACGCAGGCACCCGTGATTTTTGAGCTGGACCTGGAGGCAGTGCTTGGCAGACCGGTGGCTTCGTTCCAGCCTGTGCCGAAATTCCAGCCGGCCGAGCGCGATATCGCCATCATTGTTTCCGACGCGGTGAGCCATGCGGCAGTCATGGCCGCGGTGCGGGCGGCCGACACGGGCGGCCTGTTGCGTGATGCGCTGCTGTTCGACGTCTACAAACCCAAGCAGGCTTCAGCCGGCCTGGGTGTGGACGAGAAAAGCCTGGCCGTGCGCTTGACGCTGGGCAGTGCGGACGCGACACTGACCGACGAACAAATCGACCATGCCGTGAAAGCGGTCGTGGACCGCATCGCCAGTGAACACGGTGGCCGCCTGCGAAGCTAGGCCCCATTGGCGCGATCAGAACAACGAAGCAAGAGGACACCATGGAATTTGCAGTCGAGAGCCTGGAAACCCCGGCCCTGACCAAGGCGCAGCTCGCAGAGCTGCTGTTCGAGCAGATTGGCCTGAACAAGCGCGAATCCAAGGACATGATCGACGCGTTCTTCGACCTGGTGGCCGACAGCCTTGTCGACGGCAAGGACGTCAAGATTTCCGGCTTTGGCAACTTCCAGATCCGCACCAAGGCACCGCGCCCCGGCCGCAATCCGCGCACGGGCGAGGCGATCCCCATCCAGGCGCGCCGGGTGGTCACGTTCCACGCCAGCCACAAGCTCAAAGAGCAGATCCAGGGCGATCCGGACGCCACCTGATCCCCGGGCATCACCCGAAACGCAACAGTCGGCGGTGCTGGCCCGCGCAGCCTTTGCATGCGCGGCTGTCTTAGAGTAACCTAGAAGCTTTCCCTTGTACAACATTGATTTCAATGGAGAAAGCACTCCCTCCCATACCCGCCAAGCGCTACTTCACCATCGGTGAGGTGAGCGATCTGTGCGGCGTGAAGCCGCACGTGCTGCGGTATTGGGAGCAGGAGTTCACGCAGCTGCGGCCCATGAAGCGGCGCGGCAACCGCCGCTACTACCAGCACCATGAGGTGCTCATGATCCGCCGCATCCGCGACCTGTTGTACGACCAGGGCTTCACCATCAGCGGTGCGCGCAACAAGCTGCAGGAACTGGTGCAGGTGGAGCGCGACAAGCGCAAGGCCGGCGAAGTGATGCTTGAAGGTGTCGAAGTGCTCGAGGTGGATGACTCGGCGTTCGATGACTTCGAGGACAGCGGCGCAGGCGATCTGGACGACGACGGCTCGCCCGCATCGCAGAAACTTCTTCTCGTGCGCAGGGAATTGTCAGAGATACGCGATCTTCTGTCGGCGGCCTACTGAGCTCACGCTATAATGTGAGGCTTGTCGGCGTGTAGCGCAGCCTGGTAGCGCACTTGCATGGGGTGCAAGGGGTCGCGAGTTCGAATCCCGCCACGCCGACCATTTATCCAGAGGGTTAGCAGGCATTGCCTGCTGACCCTTTTCTTTTATGCTCACCCCTCATGGCGACGACCGTTGTATTTGCGGATCTGGTGGGCAGCACGGGCATCTTCGAGCGGCTGGGCGATGCCACCGCATCGCGGTTCGTCACGCAACTCACTTCCGCGCTGAGCAAGACTTTCGAGGACCATCACGGCCGCGTCGTGAAGCTGCTGGGCGATGGCCTGTTCGTGGTGTTCCCCGCGGAAGGTGATGCGCTGGCTGCCTGCGTATCGATCCAGAAGCGCCTGCAGGACAAGCCTGTTCACCCGGGCGGTGGCGGCTCACCCGTGCAGATGCAGATGGGTGTGGAATGCGGCGAAATCGTGGAGATCGATGGCGACTGCTTCGGCGATGCCGTCAACAGCGCCGCCCGCCTGGCCGATCTGGCCGGTGCCGAGCAGATTCTCACCACGCAGCGCTTGCGTGACGCACTGGCGCCGATCCAGCGCGCGCAGTTGCGCAGCCTGGGTCCGATCTACTTGCGTGGCAAGGCGGAAGCGACCGAGGTGTTTCGCGTCGACTGGCAGGTTGACCGCGACGCGGACGCCACCGTCATGGGCGTTTCCATGCTCAAGCCGGTGAAGGAAGCGGCTCTGGAGCTGTCGGCCGGTGGCCAGACGCTGCGCCTGGAAGCCCGCGGAGAAAAGCTTTCCATCGGTCGCGCCGTGACCGCGTCCCTGGCCCTGAACGATTCCCGCGTGTCGCGGCTGCATGCCACGCTCGAATGGCGCGGCGGCCAGTTCGTGCTGGGCGACGCGTCCAGTTTCGGCACCTGGGTCTACATGGGCAACCAGAGCGAGCCCGTGGTGTTGCGCCGCACCGAGTGCTATCTGGTGGGCAACGGCCAGATCGCCCTGGGCTGCGAGCGCGACGCGGACAGCGCGCCGCTGGTCACGTTTGCAGTGCGGGCCTGAGGCGGAACTGCGGGCATGGCGGTCGAGCTTCACATCAGCGGGCCCGGCATCGATGAGCGGCGCTTGCTCGCGTCGGGGCAGGGCGAGGTAGTGCTGGGGCGCGATGCGGATTGCCACGTCTGCCTGCCCGATCCCTTGCGCAACGTATCGCGCCGCCACCTGGCCGTGTGGTGCGACGCCGATGAGCTTCATTTCCGGGTGCTGTCGGTGGTCAATGGGGTGGACCTGCCGTTTGGCGAGGCGCCGCCCGGCGCCTGCGGCGTCCTGCCGCACGGCCAACTGCTCAAGCTGGGCGACTACAAGCTGCTGGGCTCGGCCGCCCCTGCGGAACAGGCCGAAGAAGACCCCTGGGCGGTGCTGGAGCGCGAGGCATCGGGGCGCACCACGGCGGCGGATGCCCAGTCGACATTGCCGCCTGCGGCGGAAGACGACCCGTTTGGCGAATGGGGGTTTGAATCCACCTTTGGTCCGGGTGCCCGCGGCGGTCCGCTGGTGGCCGGTGCACTGGCGCCAGCAGGTGATGTGATGGCGGCCTTTCTGCGGGGGGCGGGCCTTGACCCGCAGAAGATCGGCACGCTTAGCGAAGGCGAGGTGGAAGACCTGGGCCGGCTGGTGCGTGCGGCGCTGCTGGGCCTGATGGCGCTGCATGCCACCAAAGATGAGCTCAAGCGCGACCTGCGCGCGGAAGATCGCACCATGCTGGCAGCCCGGGACAGCAACCCCTTGAAGTCTGACTGGCCGGCCGATACGCGGCTGCAGTACCTGCTGGGTGGGCGGGCCGCGTCCGTCGGCTTTGTGCGGCCGGACAAGGCGCTGACCGAGCTGCTGACCGAACTGCAGGCGCATGACCAAGCCATGGCCGCGGCATCGCGCGCCGTGGTGGAAGGAACGCTGCACGAATTGTCGCCAGCCGAACTGGGCAAGCATTTGCCCGGCGCGGGCAGTCTGCTGTTTGGCAGCGCCAAACTCTGGGACGCCTACGCCCGCATGCATGAAGAGCAGGGCAAGGACATGCCCGGCTGGCTTTCCCGGCTCTTCGGAAAATACTTCACGTCCGCCTACCTCCGTGAAAGCCAGCGCCTCAAGCGCGAGGCAGCGTCCGGCACCCGCTGAATGTGCACAGTTAGAATTCCCGCTTCCCCGATCTCTTTCCGACCGTCGCCGTGAGTCTCAAGAAGCTTGGCCGATACGATCTTGTCCGCGTGCTTGGCAAAGGCGCCATGGGCATCGTCTACGAGGGCCGGGACCCCAACCTGGACCGGCGCGTGGCGATCAAGACCGTCAAGGTCGAGAACCTGTCGCAAGAGGCCGCGGCCGAGTACGAGGCGCGCTTTCGCACCGAGGCCCGTTCGGCGGCCCGGCTGCAACACCCCAACATCGTTAGCGTCTACGACTCCGACCGCGACGGCGACATTGCCTTCCTGGTCATGGAGTTCATCCAGGGCGACGACCTCAAGCACCACCTGGACCGGGGCGTGCGCTATACGCTGGAACAGTCGCTGCGCATCATCCGCGACCTGCTGTCGGCGCTGGACTACGCGCACAAGCAGGGCATCGTGCACCGCGACATCAAGCCCGCCAACCTGCTGCTGGAGCCGGGCGGCCGCGTCAAGCTGACCGACTTCGGCGTCGCCCGCATCCAGGATTCGGGCGAGGCCACGCGCACGCAGGGCAGCATGGTGGGCACGCTCAAGTACATGGCCCCCGAGCAGGTGCAGGGCCAGAAGATCGACGCGCGCGCCGACCTGTTCTCGGTGGGGGTGGTGCTGTACCAGCTTCTGACCGACCGTCGCCCGTTTGACGGCGACAACGACTTTTCGATCATTCACCAGATCATCGGCCACACGCCGCAGCCGCCCAGCGCCTACAACGCCCGGCTTCCTGCCGCGATCGACGCCGTGGTGGCGCGCGCGCTGGCCAAGGACCGCGAAGAGCGGTTCACGACGGCCCGCGATTTCGCCTCGGCGCTGCAGTCGGCCATTCGCCGGGCCGAGGATGCGACCATCGTGCCGCCGGCCGATCCGCAGCGCAAGCCGCTGCAGGACGCGACCGGCTCGCGTGGCACGGGGACATCGGGCACTGGCGCCACATCGGCCACATCGGGTACATCCGCGACTTCGGCCACGTCCGCGACATCCGCTACCTCGGCCACATCCGCCACGGTGACGCAGGAACTCGAGCTGGTCTACTGGAAGGACATCAAGGACTCCACCGACCCCGAAGAGCTGGAGATGTTCCTGGCCAAATTCCCGGCAGGCATCTATGGCGATCTGGCGCGCCGCCGCCTGCGCAAGCTGGTGGGCGGCAGTTCGCCAGACCAGACCGTCCTGAGCGGCACGCTCCCGCCCGACCAGGATCTGGATGCCACGCGCCTGCGCTCCGACCTGTCGCAGCCCGTTGCCGCCCCGGTGCAGAGCGTTCCTGCCGCCGAGCCCGTGGTGGAGCAGGAGCCTGCCGTGCTGCCCGAGGCAACGGTCGTTCCTGCGCCTGCTGCAGCCGTTCCCGCCAAGTCCGGCGGCAACAAGCTTGCCGTGGTGGGGGCTGCCGCCGTTGCGGTGGTGGGTCTGGTCGCTTTTCTCATGCTGGGCCGCGGGACGCCCTCCGAGCCGACGGTTGCCGCGCCGGTTCCGGCGGCATCGGCGCCTGCGGCGGCTGCATCCGCCCCTGCGGCCCCCGAGCCTGCTGCATCAGCCGCTTTGGCTGCGGCCGCAGCACCCGCGGCAGCCGCCGCTTCACGGCCTGCTTCGGCACCCCGTCCCCAGCGCGCGGCCAGCCAGCCGCGTGCGGCCAAGCCGGCCTCCGCGCCGGTCGCCGCTGTGCCCGCACCGGCAGCGCCGCCAATTGCTGCCGAGCCGTTGCGCGACACCCAGCCCAAGGCGGCAACGCCATCCACGCCAGCGCCTGCCGCTGTTGCAGCCGGCAGCCCCAACGATGCCTGCAAGGACAAGGTTTTCCTGTCGAAGGAGTTCTGTCTGAAGGAGCAGTGCGACAAGGCGTCGTTCCAGAATCACCCGGTCTGCGTCAAGCGGCGCGAAGAAGCCCGGATGCGCGAGGAAAGCAAGGTCCGAAACTGAGCGGCGCGGTGGCCGCGCCGTGCTTCAGTGGATGTCGATGTGGTGCATGCCGAAGCGCCCCGCGCGCCGGTCGGCAAAGAAATGTTCCAGCGTTTCCTTGACGGTGCGAAACGCAATCTCGTCCCAGGGGATTTCTTCTTCCAGGAACAGCCGGGCCTCGATGGTTTCATGGCCGGGGTCGAACTGGTCGCTCAGCAGGCGGGCACGGTAGAACAGGTGCACCTGCCCCACCCGCACCACGTTCATGATGGTGAACAAGCCTTCCAGTTCGAACTTCGCGCCTGCCTCTTCGTCGGTTTCGCGCGCGGCGCCCTGGGCCGTTGTTTCGTCCAGCTCCATGAAGCCCGCGGGCAGCGTCCATTTGCCCCAGCGCGGCTCGATGTTGCGCTTGCACAGCAGCACACGCTCGCCCAGCACGGGAACGGTGCCCACGACGTTGAGCGGGTTCTCGTAGTGGATGGTGTGGCAGGCGGGGCACACGGCCCGTTCACGGGTGTCCCCGTCGTCGGGGATGCGGTAGGTGACGGCCGCACCGCAGTTCTTGCAATGCTTGATGGGACTGCGAAGCATGTCGGCAGTTTAAGGTGAAACGAAAAAGGGGCTCCCTCGGGAGCCCCTTCGTGCGCTGTCGCGCCATCAGGCCTTGCCGTGTTTGGCGATCAGCGCGCGCGCCGTCTCCAGCAGCTTCTTGCCGTCTAAGTTGCGCTTGTTCATGTCGGCCACCCATTCCTCGTCGATCTGGCTGGACAGCTTGCGGAAGGCTTCGGTGTCGGCGTCGGTGACCTGGTAGATGGTGTTGTTGCGGTCGGACGCGGTCTTGCGGCCCGGCACGTCGTTGCCCTGCTGGGTCTTGCCCAGCCAGCCCGACGTGGCCATGCCCGAGTTGGCGTCGATCACCTTCTTGAGGTCCGGGGCCAGGCCGTCGTACTTGGCCTTGTTCATGGCCATGACGAAGGTCGTGGTGTACAGCGCGGGCTTGTTGGCCGGGAACTCGCTGTGGAACTTGGTCAGCTCGTTGACCTTGATCGACGGCACCACTTCCCAGGGGATCACGCAGGCGTCGATCGTGCCCTTGGACAGGGCGTCGGTGATGGCCGGCAGCGGCATGCCCACCGGCGTGGCGCCCACGGCGGCCAGCATCTTGGTGACCTGGCGGGTGGGGCCGCGTACCTTCATGCCCTTGAGGTCGGCGGGCGTCTTGATGAGCTTGTCCTTGGAATGGAACATGCCCGGGCCGTGCACGTGCAGGGCCAGCACATGGGTGTCCTTGAAGTCGTCAGGCGCCATGGTCTGCACGTATTCCCAGTAGGCCTTGGAGGTGGCCTCCGCGTTGTTCATCATGAACGGCAGCTCGAACACTTCCACGCGCGGGAAGCGGCCGGCGGTGTTGCCCGGCAGCGTCCACACGATGTCCACCACGCCGTCGCGGGCCTGGTCGTACAGCTGCACGGGCGTGCCGCCCAACTGCATGGCGGGGTAGCCTTCGAACTTGATGCGGCCGCCGGATTCTTTCTCGACCTTGTCCATCCAGGGCTTGTGCATGGACAGCCAGACGTTGGACATGGGCGCCATGAAGGTGTGGAACTTCAGGGTGACCGACTGCTGCGCCAGCCCGCTCAGGCCGGGGGCGCCGAGCGCTACGGCGGCGGATGTCTTCAAAAGGGTGCGACGCTGGATCATGGAGAACTCCGTAAGTGATGGCGGTAAGTTAACGGATGAACGAAGCCCCGGTCTTCGGGGCTTTCCCTCAAAGCGGGCTCAGGCTACCTTGACCGTCAGCGTGCCCAGGCCGCCGACGCTGCCGACCAGCGTGTCGCCTGCCACCACGGCCGCCACGCCTTCGGGCGTGCCCGAATAGATCAGGTCGCCGGGCTGCAGGTCCCAGGCGGCCGACAGGTGCTCGATGGTTTCACCGATGTTCCAGATCAGCTTGGACACATTGCTGCGCTGGCGGTCGGCGCCGTTGACCTGCAACCAGATCTCGGCGTTGGCGACGTCGCCGGCCGCGGCCACGGGCGTGATGGGGCCGCACGGCGCGGACTGTTCAAACGCCTTGCCGATGCACCAGGGGCGGCCCTGTTTCTTCATGTCGTTCTGCAGGTCGCGGCGCGTCATGTCCAGGCCCACGGCGTAGCCGAAGATGTGCTTGTGCGCGTCGGCGGCCAGGATGTTCTTGCCGCCCGTGCCGATGGCCACCACGAGCTCGATCTCGTGGTGCAGGTTTTTCGTGAGAGACGGGTAGGCGATGGTGCCGGTGGCGCCCGCTTCCACGGGCACCACGGCGTCGGCCGGCTTCATGAAGAAGAAGGGCGGTTCACGGCCGGTGAAGCCCATTTCCTTGGCGTGTTCCTCGTAGTTGCGGCCCACGCAGTACACGCGGTGGACCGGAAAGCGTTCGGCGCGGCCTGCAACGGGCACCGTGGTGGGCGCGGCGGGAGGAAAAACGTAGCTCATGACAGCCTTTCTTCTTGGTGGATGTTGAGGGCCTGGTGAACAGGCCGGTCGGAGTAACTGAACAGCACGCAGCCGCCGTCCGACCGGAAGCGCGCAGTGTGCCATGACGGCACGACGAAATGATCCCGCGGGCCGAAGGCCAGCGTGGTCAGCCGGTCGCCATGGTTGATCGTGATGGTTCCGTGGCCTTCGACCACGCTGTACACCGCGCCGTCGGTCTGGCGCCAGGGCTTGCCGGCAAAACCGGCGGGAAGCCGCTGCATGAAGGTGGCCATGGTCGGCATGGGCGAGCCGCCGGTCAGCGGGTTCACATAGCGCAGCTTGACGCCGTCCCATTCGTCGACGGGCGCGTCGCGTTCCAGCCGGTCCAGGGCTTCGCGCGTGCGGTCGTAGGGGTAGCTGAAGATGGGCGACGTGGCACCGAACGGCGCGCTGCCGCGCACCGGCGCCATGTTGTGGCCGTAGCGGGCCATGCTGCTGCCCTCGGCGCGCGTGACCTGCTGCGATTTGCTGGTGTCGTTCTGCGCGAAGCCCGCGTCGAAGAAGCGGATCATCGGGATGTCCAGCCCGTCCAGCCACACCACTGGCACATCGGCCTCATTGCCATGGTCGTGCCAGGTCCAGCTGGGCGTGATGATGAAGTCCCCAGGGCGCATGGTCGCGCGTTCACCGTCCACGGCGGTGTAGGCGCCGGAGCCTTCGACGATGAAGCGCAGCGCGCTCTGGGTGTGCCGGTGGCTGGGGGCGACTTCACCGGGCAGGATCAGTTGCAGTCCCGCGTACAGCGACTGCGTCACGGCCGACTGCCCGCGCAGCGCCGGGTTTTCAAGGATCAGCACGCGGCGCACGGCCTCTTCGGCCGTGATGGCCTGGCCGGCGCGCATGAGGAAAGGGCGCACCTCGTCATATTTCCACAGTGCGGGCACGCAGGGCGTGGTCGGCTGCAGCGGCACCAGCGCGTGCAGCACTTCCCACAGCGGTGTCAGGTTCAGCGGCGACATGTCGGCGTACAGCTGCGCGCGCTCGGCTGCGCTGGCGGTTGCGGTGCTGGAAAGCGGTGCGTTCATGCAGCCTCCTGAAAGAGGGTTCGGGGATTGATGCCTTCGTACATCCATTTCAGGCCGGCGAAGCCCGCGGCTTCCTGGCCGCCCTGGAACATCTGGTTGCGCAGCTCGCGCTGCACGCCCGACGCGTGGTAGATGTCGCCGTAAAAGCGCGCCGTCAGTTGCACGCGGCCCGTGCGCAGGTAGCGCGCCTGCTGGTACAGCTGGAACGACCGTGCCACGTCGCCGCGCGTGTGCCGCAGCGCCTCGCGCAGCACCACGGCGTCCTCTATCGCCTGGCCCGCGCCCTGGGCCAGGTACTGCAGCATGGGGTGTGCGGCATCGCCCAGCAGCGTGACGCGCCGGTCGGACCAGTTCCTGACCGGTTCCCGGTCGCACAGCACCCACATCTTCCAGGTCTCGATCTTGCCCAGCAGCTCGCGCACCTGCGGATGGGCCTGCGCAAAGCGCTCGGTCAGCTCGGCGGTGTCGCCAAAGGTGTTCCAGCCTTCGTCGTATTTGTTGCTGTGGAACACGGCCACCAGGTTGAACAGCTCGCCGCGGCGCAGCGGGTAGTGGACCAGGTGGGTCTTTTCGCCGCCCCACAGCAGCACGTCGTCGCTCCACAGGTGGGCGGGCACGTCCTCGCGCTTGAGCACGGCGCGGTAGGCGATGTGGCCCGACACGCGCGGCTTGCCGTCGCCCACGATGCTCTCGCGGATACGGCTCCACAGGCCATCGGCGCCGGCCAGCGCGGCGCCCGTCAGCGATTCACCGCTGGTGAGCGTGACGCGCACTTCGTCGGCGGACTGGGTGAACGATTCGACCTTGGCGTTGGTGCGCAGCGTCACGTTGGGCAGGCGCTGGCAGGCCTGCAGAAACACGTCGTGCAGGTCGGCGCGGTAGATCACGCCGTAGGGGAAGCCGTAGGCCGCGCGCGCCACGTCACCCAGCGGCACACGCACCACGCGTTCGCCGGTGCGTACGTCGTTCATGCCCAGGCCGGGCGGAAAAAACGCGACGCGGTTGACGGCATCCGTCAGGCCCAGATAGTCGAACATGCGGAAGATGTTGGGCCCCAACTGGATGCCCGCGCCGATCTCGCCAAAGGCCGCGGACTGCTCCAGCACCGTCACGCGGTGGCCGTCCTGTGCCAGCACCATGGCCGCGGCCAGTCCGCCAATGCCGCCGCCGGCTACCAGAATGGGAAGCGATTGCGTCATCGCGCTGTCTCCGTTGTTGTACGCAGAAGATAAGTATACTTATTATTTTGCAGAACACCAGCCGCTACACTCGCGCCCATGGCCAGAAGCTTTGACTTTGAACATGCCCCGGGGCACCTGGTGCGCCGCGCGCACCAGACCGCGGTGGCCATCTTCATGGAAGAAACCAGCGAGTTCGAGGTGACGCCGGTCCAGTTCGCGATCCTCAACGCCCTGATCGATGACCCCGGCGAGGACCAGGTCACGCTGGCGGGCCGCGTGGCTTTTGACGCGGCCACCTCAGGCTCGGTCATCGGGCGGCTGGAAGCCAAGGGCTGGGTGCGGCGCGAGGCCGACCCCGCCGACAAGCGCCGCAAGCTGCTGTGGGTGACACCCGAGGGCGAGGCGGTGGCGCTGCGCATGAAGCGCGCCGTGGCGCGGTCGCAAACGCGCATCCTGGCGCCGCTGGATGCGGCGGAGCGGGCCCAGCTGGTGCAGCTGTTGGGCAAGCTGGTGGCCGGCCATGAAGCCGGCTGAACAATCTCAGGACCTGGCGGTCAGGACTTGCCGACCAGCGTAAAGTGTTCCACCACCGGTGGCGCCGCAAAGTACGGGCCGATGATGGCGCGCCATTCGGCGAACAGCGGTCCCTGGCGGAAGGCGACGTTGTGGTCCTCCAGCGTGTCCCACAGGATCTGCAGCACAAAGCGCTCGGCGGTTTCGACGCCGCGGTGCACGGCAAAGCCGCGGTAGCCCTTGGCCCGCACCATGACGGTGGCCAGGGCATGCTGGATGGCTTTGTCGAAGGCGTCGGCCTGGCCGGGCTGCACGCGGATGTCGGCGATCTCAAGAATCACGGGAAGCTCCTTCGGGGTGTCAATGCTGGGTGTCCGGCAAGTCTACCGTCAGGCCTTCGAGCGAAGCGTCCAGCCGGATCTGGCAGCTCAGGCGGCTGCGGGGCTGGCGCGGCGCGGCCGTGAAGTCCAGCATGCCGGATTCGTCGGCGTCGGGCGGGGGCAGGGCAGCCGCGTGCGGCTCGCGCACGTAGACGTGGCAGGTGCCGCAGGTCAGCAGCCCGCCGCAGTCGGCCTCGATGCCGGCGACGTTGGCGGCGACGGCCGCCTCCATCAGGCTCTGGCCTGGCCTGGCCTGCAGGGTGGTGGTGACGCCGGCGGCGCTGACAAGGTGAACGGTGATGGCGTTGCTCATGCTCAGAAACGGCTGAAGTATTCGCGCCGCTGGAAATCGTCCTTGTCCTCGGCCTGTTCGAAGCGGGACAGTTCGGATTGCTTGATGCGCGTGAAGTAATGGATGAAGTTGTTGCCGAACGCGTCGCACAGCCCCGTGTCCGCACGTAGCGCGTCCAGCGCCTCGCCCAGGCTGGTGGGCAGGCGCTGGTCTGCGCTGCCGTAGGGGGCGTTCGTGGCAGGTGGTGCGCGCAGTTGCCGCTCGATGCCATCCAGCCCCGCATGGATTTGCGACGCCAGATACAGGTAGGGGTTGGCCGCGGGCTCGCCGATACGGTTTTCGATCCGCGTGCCGCCGTCCCCGCATTCACCCACCACGCGCAGCATGGCACCTCGGTTGTCGCGGCCCCACAGCACCGACTGCGGCGCGAGCGCATTGGGGCGAAAGCGCCCGAAGCCGTTGACCGTGGGCGTGCAGAACACCGCCATGCCGCGTGCGTGCTCCAGCAATCCGGCGAGGTAGTGCTCGCCGGTGGCTGAGAGCGTGTGGCCCGCGTCGGCGGGCGTGCTGCCGGCGGCAGGCGCGTCGCGCCGGAAAGCATTGGCGCCTGTGGCCGCATCTACCAGCGACTGGTGCAGGTGCCAGCCACTGGACATGATGTTGGGAAACGGCGGGCGGCACATGAAGGTCGCGTGGTAGCCCGCGCGGCGCAGCGCCTGGCGCACGGCATTGCGGAACAGCACCATGTTGTCGGCGGCCGTGAGCGCGTCAGTGGCCTCGAACACGGCTTCGACCTGGCTGGGGCCCAACTCGATCTCCAGCGACAAGAGCGGCAGGCCCAGCGCCTGCGCCGTGTGCTGAACGATGCGCAGCGGCTCTTCGGCCATGTCGTACCAGGCTTCCGTCAGCAGGTTGTAGCCGGGGTGCAGCAGCGACACGGCCGGCGGCAGGCCAGGCCAGGTGGCTTGCGCCGGGTCCATCTGGGCGCGCGTGTCGTCGATGCGGTAGATGTGGAACTCGACTTCCAGCCCGCACTTCATGCCCCAGCCCGCGCCGGCCAGCCGGGCCAGTGCGCGTTGAAGCACGCGGCGCGTGTCCAGTTCCACCGGCGTGCCGTCCTGGAACCAGGGCTGGCACTGCACCCAGCCGCTGGCGGGCGTCCAGGGCAGCTGACGAAAGCTCGTGGGGTCGGCCAGCAGCAGCAGGTTGTTGGCCTGGCCAAAGCCGGGCAGGCCGTCGGTGCCGCCGGGCTCGAACACCTTGAACGCCGTGCGGTCGGACGTGTCCTTGAGCATCAGCGTGCTGACCATGCCCACGCCGTCCAGCATGGCTTGCGCGGCGGCGGATGCCACCAGCGTTTTGCCGCGCGTGACGCCGTGCACGTCGCACCAGGCAAAGCGCACGAGTTCCAGGTCGCGTGCGAGCAGCGTGGCGCGGTTCAGCGCGGCGGTGCGTGCACCGTCATGGATGCCGCAGCGGTGGGCGAAGGACGGCATCAGGCGTCCGTGGAGGCGGTGGCGGGGGTCTGTGCAGGCAGCGAGGCATCCCACGGCGCATGGTCCCGCTTGGCCCGCGCCTGCGCCACCCACCACGTCGGCCAGGTGCCCGCCGGCGCCACGCCGTCCACCGTGTCGGGCCCGACCATGCCGGCGGCCTGCGCCGCATCGGCCGGGCCGGGGGGCACGCCACCGGCCTGCACGGCTTCGATCGCCTTCAGCAGCACGCGCCGGTTGGCCATGATGATCTTGTCCGATGTGCCCAGGTGCTCGCGCGTGCGGTCCTGGATGGCGCCCATGCTCTCCACGGCCCACTGGTCGTGCACGTTGATGTCCTCTTCACCCATGCCCAGGTAGGTCTGGGTCATCTGCTCCTCGGCGTTGAAGCCCCAGTGGTTGTGGCGGCCCGACTTGGGGATGTAGTCGGGCAGGCTGATGAACTGCAGCCGCTGGTTGCGCATGGCCTCCTTGTCCAGCGGGCCGGCAAAGCTCGTGAAGAACGAATACCAGTAGGTGTGCGTGTCGTCCACCGGCACGTGCATCTGCGTGATGGTCATGGTCTCGGACAGCGGGATCACGAACGTCGCGGGAAAGATCGCGTTGGTCACGCGCACGTGCGTGAGCTTGTCCGTCATGGGGTGTAGCGCGGTGATCTGCATACCGTAGGGGCGCGGCTCGAAGCTGATCTCTGGCTGGGCGAACTCGCGCATGATGCGCGTCATGGGCCAGTGCTCGCCGTCCACGTCACCGGCGCTGGCGCTACGGAACTGCTTGCCCGCCGGGTTGTCGCCGATGCTGTCCAGCGCCTCATCCTGCAAAAAGCGGTGCAGAAACGACGGATGGGCCGGGTCGATGCCGACCTCGAACGCCTGAAGCCAGTTGGCATTCCACAAGCCCTTGAACGCGAAGGTGTGCGTGGACGGGGCCGTGAAGCAGTCGAACGCGGGGAAGGGCGGCGGCTCGACGCCCTCGGGCGCGAGCCAGGCAAACACCACGCCGCATTGCTCGGTGACCGGGTAGCTGCGCTGGCGCACGCGCTCGCACAGCTTGCTGCCCGCGGGCTCGGCCGGTGTCTCCAGGCAGGTGCCGTCGGTGGCGAACTTCCAGCCGTGGAACGGGCAGCGCAGGCCATCGCCCTCGTGCCGGCCAAACGACAGGTCCGCGCCGCGGTGCGGACAGTCGCGGTCCAGCAGGCCCCATTGGTTCTGCGCGTCGCGGAACAGCACGAAGTCCTGCCCCATGACGCGCACGGCCTTGACGGGGCGCTTCGCCATGCGCGGGTCCAGTGCGGGGTTGAATTCGTCCACCAGCGCCACCGGCTGCCAGTAGCGGCGCAGCACATCGCCACAGGCCGTGCCGGGGCCGACGCGGGTGATCAGTTCATTCTGCTCGGCTTTCATCGTGTGTCCTTTAAAACGGTATACCGAAATTTTGATTCAGTGTACATTTCAAGCCATGAGCCTGCAAGAGACCGTTTTGATCCAGCTGCGCGACCTGATCCTGCGGGGCGAATTCGAGCCCGGCCAGAAGCTGGCCGAGCAGCAACTGGCCGAACGCCTGGGTGCGTCGCGCACGCCGGTACGCGCGGCACTGGCGGCGCTGGAAGGCGAGGGCCTGGTCGAGGCCAACGACACCGGCAAGTACCTGGTGCGCCAGTACACCGTGCAGGAGGTGGCCGACGCCATCGCCGTGCGCGGCCACCTGGAGGGCATGGCTGCGCGGCTGGTGGCCGAGCATGGGGTGTCGCGACAGCTGCAGGGCGACCTGCAGGCCTGCCTGGACGCGGGTGACAAAGCCCTGCTGTCAAACCCGCTGACGTATGAAAGCTATGCTGCGTACGCCGCCATGAACGACCGCTTCCACGCCCTGATCCTTGACGCCTGCGGCAACCGCGCGCTGCAGCGCGCCGTGTCGCTGAACGACAAGCTCCCGTTCGCGCCCGCGTCGGCCATGCTGCCGATGCAGGGCGCCGTCACGCCCGACCGCGACTGGATGATCTACGCCCACCGGCAGCACCACATGCTGGTGGCCGCCATGAAGGCGGGCGAGGGCGCGCGCGCCCAGGCGCTGGCGACCGAACACACCGAGGTCGCGCAGATGAACCTGCGCATGGCGCTGGAGCGGCGCACCGAAACCGAAAGCGTCATGCCCGCGCTGCGTCTGGTGGTGGGGCATTGAGCGCGCCGCCGCCCGTCACGTTCACGCGCGCCGGCTTTCGCCGGGGCTTTGTTATGGCGCAGCCGCTGGCGCTGGGCGTGCTGCTGGGGGGCGTGGTGTTCGGCGTGTTGGCGGGCGAGCGCGGCATGCCCTGGCTGTACGCCACGCTCATGAGCGCGTTCGTTTACTCCAGCACCGCACAGCTGGCGTCGCTGCAGCAGTTGAGCCAGTCGGCGGCCGTACTGCCCATCATGGTGACCATCCTCGTCATGAACGCGCGCTACGTGCTGTACGGCGCGGCGATCCAGCCCTGGCTCGCGGGCGCGACGCGGCCGCAGGGGCTGGCCAGCCTGTTTTTCATGGGGGACGCCAACTGGGCCATGGCCATGAGGGAATACCACGCCGGGTACCGTGACGCGGGCTTCGTGCTGGGCTCGGGGGTAGCCATGTTCGCCCCGTGGGTAGGCGGCACGCTGGTGGGACTGTTGCTGGCCCGGGGCGTGCCCAACCCGGCGCGCTTCGGGCTGGACTTCATGCTCGTGGCGTTTGCTGCGGCCATCGGCATGTCGGTGTGGCGTGGCAAATCGGACCTGTGGCCGTCCGGCGCGGCCGCGCTGGTGGGCTTTACGCTGTACAAGCTGGTGCCTGGCGGCTGGTACATCGTGGGCGCGGGCGTGACCGGCGCCGTGGTGGGGGCGCTGCGGTATGGGCGTTGACAACGGCTTCCTCCTGGCGCTGGCAGGCATGGCCGTGGCGTCGTATGCCTGCCGCGTGGGGGGCTATTTCCTCATGGGCTATGTGCAGCTGACGCCGCGCGTCGAGGCCGCGCTGAAAGCCGTGCCGCTGGCCGTCATGATCGGCATCGTCATGCCGTCGGTGGCGGCGGGCCGCGTGCCCGAGATCGCGGGCCTGCTGGCCGTGGGCCTGGCCATGCGGCTCACGCGCATCGACGTGGTGGCGGCCATTGCGGGTGCCGCTACGGTCGGCGTGTGCCGCGCGACAGGACTCTAGTTCAGTACTCGAAGCGATACGCCCCCGGCGTCATGAACGGCACCGTGTCGGCCGCGGCGGGACCGGCGATGCCGAGCGCGATCAGCGCACCGCGCACCATCGTGCCCCATGCGCGCCGCAGGCCCCGTAAGCAGGAAGGCTTCATGCGCCGCAGTGTGCCATCCGGTTTATGCTTTTGCCATGAAGCTCTACAACTACTTCCGTTCCTCGGCCTCGTTCCGCGTGCGCATCGCGCTGGAACTCAAGGGCCTGACGTACGACTACATCCCCGTGCACCTGGTCAAGGGCGAACACAAGGCGGCGGGCTATTCCGCCGTATCGCCCACCAACCTGGTGCCCACGCTGGAGACCGATGCCGGCCAGCACCTGAGCCAGTCCATGGCGATCATCGAATACCTGGATGAGCTGCACCCCACGCCGGCGCTGCTGCCCGCCGATCCGTTGCAGCGTGCGCAGGTCCGGGCGCTGGCCCAGCTGATCGCCTGCGAGATCCACCCCATCAACAACCTGCGCGTGCTCAAGTACCTGACCCGCGAGCTGAAGGTGGAAGAAGAGGCCAAAAACATCTGGTACCGCCACTGGGTGCGCGACGGCCTGGAGGCCTTCGAGCGCCAGTTGCAGACGCTGCCTGCGTCCACCTACTGCTTCGGCGACACGCCCACGCTGGCCGACTGTTGCCTCGTACCGCAGATCTTCAACGGCAAGCGCTTCAACACCGACTTTTCCGGCCTGACGCGCACCATGGCCGCGTTCGACGCCTGCATGGCGCACCCGGCCTTCCAGAAGGCGCAGCCATCCAGCTGCCCGGACAACGAGGCCTGAGGAACGGGCCGCCCATGATCACCCCCGAATGGCCGGCGCCGGCCGGCGTTCATGCCCTGTGCACCACGCGCGCCGGTGGCGTGTCGGCGCCGCCATACGACAGCCTGAACCTGGGCGACCACGTGAACGACGACCCGGCCTCGGTGCAGGTCAACCGCCTCGTGCTGCAGCGGTCCATGGGCGCCCGACCGGTATTCCTGCAGCAGGTGCACGGCGCGCAGGTCGTGCAGCTCGCACCCGGCACGCCGGATGGCACACCGGCCGACGGTTGCGTGACCACGCAGGCCGGGGTGGCCTGCACGATCATGGTGGCGGACTGCCTGCCGGTGCTGTTCGCGGACCCGCAGGGCCGCGCCGTGGCGGCTGCGCACGCCGGCTGGCGTGGGCTGGCAGGCGAGGGCGGGCGCGGCATTCTGGAGGAAACGCACGCACGGCTTGCTGCCGCGGGCAGTGGCGACACGCTGGTGTGGCTGGGTCCCTGCATCGGTCCTTCAGCGTTCGAGGTGGGCGACGATGTGAAGGCTGCGTTCGAGTCAGCGGACGCTGGTGCTGCGGCGCTGTTCCGCCCGCACGCCACGGCGGGTAAATGGCTGGCTGATCTTCAGGGGCTGGCGCGGCGGCGGCTGGCGGCGCTGGGCATCACACGGATCTACGGCAACGACGGCAGCGACGCCTGGTGCACCGTGGGTAACCCGTCACGGTTCTTTTCGCACCGGCGCGACCGCGTCAGCGGGCGCTTTGCCGCCTGCATCTGGCTCGCCTGAAGCCGCCTGCAGCTCGGCCGCTTCGCGCGCCTTGAGGGCCTTGCGCCGCAGCGGGGTCCCCATCAGGTAAACCACCAATGCCATGGGGAGCAAACCGTAGAGGACAAAGGTCACAATGGCTCCCAACACGGTGCCGTTGGTGTTGGTGGCTTCGGCCACGGCCATCATCAGCACGACGTACATCCACGCGATCACGACCAGGTACATAAGCTCGGATTCAAAAAAATGTTGCAGCGCAGCATGAATTCTTTGATACTCGGGTTTACCCGAATAAAACAAATTCAGGAGACAAGATGAATTCTGAAGCAGACTGGGCCAAGGGCGCCCAGCAGTTCCAGCAGCTGTTTGGCGACAGCTGGACAAAGGCGTTGCAGTCCTTCCAGGGGCTGGACCTTGGCGCCGCCGGCACCCCGGCGCCCAAGCTGGCCTTTGCGCCCGAGCGGCTGCAGCAATTGCAGCAGCAGTACCTCAAGGAAGCTACCGAGCTGTGGAACCAGAGCCTGCAGGCCACGCCCACCTCCAGCGACCGCCGCTTTGCCGCCGACGCGTGGAGCCACAACCCCATGGCGGCCTTCTCGGCCGCGGCCTACCTGCTCAATGCCCGCACGCTGATGGGGCTGGCCGAGGCGGTCGATTCCGACCCCAAGACCCGCGCCCGCATCCGCTTTGCCGTGGAGCAGTGGATGGCGGCGTCGTCGCCCAGCAACTTCCTGGCGCTCAACGCCGAAGCGCAGAAGAAAGCCATCGACACCCAGGGTGAAAGCATCGCCAAGGGCATGCAGAACCTGCTGCACGACATCCGCCAGGGCCATGTGTCCATGACGGACGAAAGCGTGTTCGAGGTCGGCAAGAACGTGGGCACGACCGAAGGCGCCGTGGTGTTCGAGAACGAGCTGTTCCAGCTCATCGAATACAAGCCGCTGACCGCGAAGGTGTACGAGCGCCCGTTCCTGGTCGTGCCGCCCTGCATCAACAAGTTTTATATCCTGGACCTGCAGCCCGACAACTCGCTGATCCGCTACGCGGTCGAGCAGGGCCACCGCACCTTCGTCGTGAGCTGGCGCAACCCCGACGAGTCGCTGGCCAACACCACCTGGGACGACTACATCGAGAACGCGGCCATCAAGGCGATCCACACGGTGCAGGAGATCACGGGTGCCAAGCAGATCAATGCGCTGGGCTTCTGCGTGGGCGGCACGATCCTGGGCACGGCGCTGGGCGTGCTGGCCGGCCGCGGCGAAAAGCCCGCGGCGTCCGCCACCTTCCTCACCACGTTCCTGGACTTCACCGACACGGGCGTGCTGGACCTGTTCATCGACGAGGCCTTCGTCAAGTTCCGCGAAATGCAGCTGGGCCAGGGCGGCCTGCTCAAGGGGCAGGAGCTTGCGTCGACCTTCAGCTTCCTGCGGCCCAACGACCTGGTCTGGAACTACGTGGTGGGCAACTACCTGAAGGGCGAAACGCCGCCGCCGTTCGACCTGCTGTACTGGAACAGCGACTCCACCAACCTGCCGGGCCCCATGTACGCTTGGTACCTGCGCAACACCTACTTCGAGAACAACCTCGTCAAACCCGGCAAGTGCACGGTGGCGGGGCAGAAGCTGGACCTGCGCAAGGTGGACATCCCCGTGTACATCTACGGCTCGCGCGAGGACCACATCGTGCCCATCGGCGGCGCCTACGCGTCGGTCAACCACCTGCCGGGCAAGAAGCGCTTCGTCATGGGCGCGTCGGGCCACATCGCCGGCGTGGTCAACCCGCCGGCCAAGAAAAAGCGTAGCTACTGGACCAACGACAAGCTGCCCAAGACGCAGGCCGAGTGGCTGCAAGGTGCCAAGGAGCACCCGGGCAGCTGGTGGACCGATTGGTCCACCTGGCTCAAGGGCCACGCTGGCAAGCAAATTGCTGCGCCCAAGTCCTACGGCAAAGGCAAATACAAGGTCATCGAGGCTGCTCCCGGCCGCTACGTCAAGGCCAAGGCCTGACCCCTTCTTTCAACAACTCTGGAGACTCCCATCATGGAAGACATCGTCATCGTTTCTGCCGTGCGCACGGCCGTTGGCAAGTTCGGCGGTTCGCTGGCCAAGGTGCCTGCGCCCGAACTCGGCGCCATCGTCATCAAGGAAGCCCTGGCCCGCGCCAAGGTCGACCCCGCCCAGGTGGGTGAAGTGATCATGGGCCAAGTGCTGGCCGCCGGTTCAGGCCAGAACCCGGCCCGCCAGGCCACGCTGAAGGCCGGCCTGCCCAAGGAGGTGCCCGCACTGACCATCAACGCCGTCTGCGGCTCGGGCCTGAAGGCCGTGATGCTGGCTGCGCAATCCATCGCCTGGGGCGACAGCGACATCGTCGTCGCCGGCGGGCAAGAGAACATGAGCGCATCGCCCCACGTGGTGATGGGTAGCCGCGACGGCCAGCGCATGGGCGACTGGAAGATGCAGGACACCATGATCGTGGACGGCCTGTGGGACGTGTACAACCAGTACCACATGGGCATCACCGCCGAGAACGTGGCCAAGGCGCATGACATCAGCCGTGACAAGCAGGACGCACTGGCGCTGGGCAGCCAGCAGAAGGCTGCCGCCGCGCAGGACGCCGGCAAGTTCAAGGACGAGATCGTTCCCGTGACCATCCCCCAGAAAAAGGGCGACCCTGTGGTCTTCGCGGCCGACGAATTCATCAACAAGAAGACCAGCGCCGAAGCCCTGGCCGGCCTGCGCCCCGCGTTCGACAAGGCCGGCACGGTCACGGCCGGTAACGCATCCGGCATCAACGACGGCGCCGCCGCGCTGGTGATGATGAGCGCGAAGAAAGCAAAAGAGATGGGCCTGACCCCGCTGGCCACGATCAAGTCGTTCGGCACCAGCGGCCTGGACCCGGCCACCATGGGCATGGGCCCCGTGCCCGCCACGAAGAAGGCGCTGGAGCGTGCCGGCTGGAAGGCGTCCGACGTGGACCTGTTCGAGCTGAACGAAGCGTTCGCCGCGCAGGCCTGCGCCGTCAACAAGGAACTGGGCATCGACGCGGCCAAGGTCAACGTCAATGGCGGCGCGATCGCCATCGGGCACCCGATCGGTGCATCGGGCGCGCGCATCCTGGTCACGCTGCTGCACGAAATGCAGCGCCGTGACGCCAAAAAAGGCGTGGCAGCCCTGTGCATCGGCGGCGGCATGGGGGTTTCCCTTGCTGTGGAACGCGCCTGATCGGGTTCCAATCCACAACGACAAATCAAACGGAGTCAAAAACAAATGAGCCAAAAAGTAGCGTACGTCACCGGTGGCATGGGCGGCATCGGAACCGCGATCTGCCAGCGTCTGCACAAAGAGGGTTTCAAGGTCATCGCCGGTTGCGGCCCCACGCGCGACCATGCCAAGTGGCTGGCCGAGCAGAAGGCCCTGGGCTATACCTTCCACGCGTCGGTCGGCAACGTCGGCAACTGGGATTCAACGGTGGAAGCCTTCGCCAAGGCCAAGTCCGAGCACGGCACCATCGACGTGCTGGTCAACAACGCCGGCATCACGCGTGACCGCATGTTCCTGAAGATGACGCGCGACGACTGGGATGCTGTCATCGAGACCAACCTGAACTCCATGTTCAACGTGACCAAGCAGGTCGTGGGCGACATGGTCGAAAAGGGCTGGGGCCGCATCGTCAACATCAGCTCGGTCAATGGTGAAAAGGGCCAGGCCGGCCAGACCAACTATTCCGCCGCCAAGGCCGGCATGCACGGCTTCACCATGGCGCTGGCCCAGGAGCTGGCCACCAAGGGCGTGACGGTCAACACCGTGAGCCCGGGCTACATCGGCACCGACATGGTCCGCGCGATCCGCCAGGACGTGCTGGACAAGATCGTGGCCACCATCCCGGTCAAGCGCCTGGGCGAGCCGAGCGAAATCGCATCGATCATCGCCTGGCTGGCGAGCGAAGAGGGCGGTTATTCCACTGGCGCGGACTTCTCCGTGAACGGTGGCCTGCACATGGGCTGAGCCTTGACGGCTCCGGAAGGACCCGCTTCGGCGGGTCTTTTCATTTCCGGCCTGCCGATTGTGGAGGCCCCATCCACAAACCGCCCGCACGCAGGCCGTAGGATGCAGCCATGCGCCTGCGCATCGTTCACCAACTGTCCCTGCTCCTGGTGGCCACCGTCCTGCTGTCGGTGCTGGCCATTGGCGGGTTCGTGGCCTGGAACCTGAAGGCCGGTTTTTCGGACTACTTGCGTGCCCGTGACCGCGAGCATCTGCAGCGCATTGCGGGCCTGGTGGCGGCCAAAGCCCGTGACCCGGCTTTTGTGCACGGCATGTCACGGGGCATTCCCATGCGCGAGATCATGGACGAGTTTGCGCAGAGCGAAGGCATCACGCCGCAGCAGCGCCGCCCGCCGCCACCGCATCGCCCGCCGCCGCCCGGCCGGGGGGCGGACGGGCCGGGCAACCCGCCGCCGTATGACGAGCCGCCCCGGCCGCAACGCAGCCCGCCGGAAGGCATCGCCCGCCGTATCCAGATCGTGGACGCGCAGGGCGTGCGCGTGGGCGGGCCATCGTTCCAGAATGAACGCGGCGTGCTGCAGGCGCCTGTGACCGTGGACGGCGTGACCGTCGCCCAGGTGCGCATGCTGCCCAGCACCGAGCTGGAGGGCGTGGACCTGCGCTTTTTGAGCCGGCAGTACGTGGGCCTGGGCGTGGCCGCGGGCGTCACGCTGCTGCTGGCCCTGGCGGCAGCGGCATTTGCCGCGCCGCGCCTGAGCCGGCCGCTGCGGGACCTGCAGGCGGCGACCCGCCGCATCGCGGGCGGCGAGCTGTCGGTCGTGGTGCCTGAATCGGGCTCGCGGGAACTGACGGCCCTGATCGGCGACGTGAACCGCATGGCCGCGTCGCTGAAGGCGCTGGAGGGCGCGCGGCGCAGCTGGGTCGCGCAGATCTCGCATGAGCTGCGCACGCCGCTGTCGGTGCTGCTGGGCGAGATCGAGTCCATCCAGGACGGCGTGCGCCAGCCCACGCCCGCGCTGCTGGCCAACCTGCGGGGCGAAGTGCTGCAGCTCGTGCGCCTGGTGGACGACCTGCACACGCTGTCCATGGCCGACCTGGGGGCGCTGCCCTGCGAGTTCAGCGACGGCGACGCGGCCGCCGTGCTGGCGCGCGCAGCCCGCCGCCTGCAGCCGCGCCTGGCCAGGGCCGGCCTGGCGCTGGACCTTCGCGAAGGTCCGGCGGCCGTGGTGCGCTGGGACTTCGGCCGCATCGAGCAACTGGTGACCAACCTGCTGGAAAACAGCCTGCGCTACACCACCGCGCCGGGGCAGGTCCGCGTGCAATGGAACGTGGTGCCGGGCTGGCTGACGCTGCGCGTGGACGACACGCCGCCCGGCGTGGCGCCCGGTCACATGGACCAGCTGTTCGAGCCGCTCTTTCGCGCCGACGCGGCCCGCCAGCGCCGCGGCGACGGCAGCCATGGCAGTGGCCTGGGGCTGGCCATCTGCCGCGCGATCGTGCAGGCCCACGGCGGCACGTTGGGCGCCCAGGCGTCGCCGCTGGGCGGGCTGGCCGTCGTGGCCCGCCTGCCGCTGAACGCCGACAATGCCGGCGACGCCCCTGCTCACCCCGCATGAACGCCGAACCCCGCCGCATCCTGATCGTCGAAGACGACGCCCGCATCGCCGACATGCTGGACAACTACCTGCAGGCGCAGGGCTGGCGCACCACGCTGCTGGCCAACGGGCTGCAGGTCGTGCCCGAGATCCGCCGGCTGGAGCCGGCCCTGGTGCTGCTGGACATCATGCTGCCCGGCCAGGACGGCGTGGAGGTGTGCCGCGAGGTGCGGCGCTTCTCGGCCGTGCCCATCATCATGGTCACGGCCCGCGTGGACGAGATCGACCGTCTGATCGGGCTGGAGGTGGGCGCCGACGACTACGTCTGCAAGCCCTTCAGCCCGCGCGAGGTCGTGGCGCGCATCAAGGCGCTGCTGCGCCGCGCCGAAGGCCGACTGGGCCCCGCGGCGCCCGAGCACGGCTTCCGGGTGGACGACAGCGCGCTGCGCATCGCCTGGCACGAACACTGGCTGCCGCTCACGCCGCTGGAGTTCCGCCTGTTCAAGCGCATGCTGTCCCGTCCGGGCCACGTGTTTTCACGCCATGCGCTGCTGGAGGCCGTGCACGACGACTTCCGCGACACGACCGACCGGGCGATCGACAGCCACATCAAAAACCTGCGCCGCAAGGTCGCTAAAGTGCGCCCGCAGGGTTCGGCCATCGTGTCGGTCTACGGCATGGGCTACCGGTTCGACCCCGACCTGGAAGAGCCCGCCATGTGAGTTCCTTCACGGCCGCCGCGCGATCGTGAACGCGCGGCGCCGATTGCCTCCACGTTTCGTCCACAAACGGTTTTGAGAATGGACGGAACCGAACACCCACGGAGGCAAACCATGCGAACCCATTCCCTGTCCCTGGCGGCATGCGCCGTGATCCTGGCCGCGCTCGGCCTGCTGCTGACGGCCTGCGGCGGGGGCGGCGGCGACGCGGCGCCGGCCGCCGCGGCGGCCGCCACCGCTGCAGCGGCCGATGCAGCCGCCACAGCGGCGCCGCCTGATGCGGCGGCCACCACCACCGCGACGCCCGCGCAGCCGCTGGCCAGCCTGACCATCGACCTGGCCAACCTGCCCAACTACGCCGCGCCCGTGCTGCCCGCCTACTACGACGCAGGGGTACAGGCCGACGACAACACGCCCGCCGGCAACCGTGCCACCAATGCGGCCGCCGCGCTGGGCCGTGTGCTGTTCTACGACCGCCAGCTCAGCGTGAACAACACGGTCGCCTGCGCGTCCTGCCACCAGCAGGCGCAGGGCTTCGGCGATTCGCGCCGCTTCAGCCTGGGCTTTGCCGGGGGCGCCACGACGGCGCACGCCATGCGCCTGGGCAACGTGCGCTACTACGCGCCCGGCAGCATGTTCTGGGACCGGCGCGCGGCGACCCTGGAAGCGCAGGCCACGCAGCCCATCCAGCACCCGGTGGAAATGGGGTTTGATGCCAGCGCGGGTGGCATCCCCACGCTGCTGGCCAAACTGCAGGCGCTGGCGTACTACCCGCCGCTGTTCCAGGCCGCCTTTGGCGACACGGCGGTCACGGAAGCCAGGATCCAGCGGGCGCTGGCGCAGTTCCAGCGCGCCATGGTGGCGGTCAACAGCCGCTGGGACGCCGGCTACGCGGCCAACTACAACCCGGCCTTACCCGACCAGGGGGTGGGCGCGCCCATTGCCGGCTTTACGCCGCAGGAAGAGCGTGGCCGCCAGCTGTTCATCCTGGGGCGGGGGCAGGGCGGCCTGGCCTGCGCGGCCTGCCACGTGCCGCCCACCTTTGCGCTGGCGGCCAATTCGCGCAGCAACGGACTGGATGCGGGTGAGACCACGGTGTTCAAGTCACCGTCGCTCAAAAGCGTGGCCACCAGCGGCGCGTTCATGCACGACGGACGCTTTGCCATGCTGGACCAGGTGGTGGAGCACTACAACAGCGGCGTGCAGGACGGCCCGGCGCTGGACAACCGGTTGCGCGCGGGCAACGCGCCGCGCCGGCTCAACCTGACGGCGGCAGACAAGGCGGCGCTGGTGGCGTTCCTGCGCACGCTGGACGACACGTCGCTGCCGGCCGACGCAAAGTTCGCCAGCCCGTTCAGGCCGTAGCGTTGAAACGGATGGCGGGTGTCAGGCGAGATCCTCGATCACCAGCTGGCGGTACTTCTGGGCGTAGGAAATACGGGCGTGGCCCAGCACCTTCATGATGTGCTCGGTCTCTTCAGCCGACGGGGCATGGATCATGAGCGCCGCGTGGCCCTGCGATGCCAGCTCGGCGTAGCGGCGCACGGTGTTCGCCTCGGTCCCGGCGGACGGCAGGGGAATGTCGGCATTGCCCACGGTGCTGGCGATGGAGCCCAGCACGGCTTCGGTGGGAACCTCGGTGAACGACTCGCCGGTGTAGCCGTCTTCCAGCAGCGCGTCGACGGCCTGGTCGCGGTCGGCCCCGGACGGGAACATGATGAAGATGTGGCCGGTGGGGTAGAACACCCCGCCCATGGTCAGCATGTTGGGCTCCAGCGCAAACGGTTTGAGGACAGCGGACTTCATGGCAACTCCTTCAAAAACGGATGCTTCATTACCGCGCCGAAGCCGCGCGGGCGTTGTCGGAACTGTCTTGCAGAGCAAGTAGGACAGCCCCACGAATGTTAGTGGTGGCCAAAGGCGGCACAATCTTTTTTGTGCAACCAAATACACGCTATTCGCCCTGGCGCCTGTCCATCGCGCCCATGATGGACTGGACCGACCGCCACTGCCGCTACTTCCATCGCCTGCTCAGCCGCCACGCGCTGCTGTACACGGAAATGGTGACGACCGGCGCGCTGCTGCATGGCGACGTGCCGCGCCACCTGCGCTTTCACGCGCAGGAGCACCCCGTGGCGCTGCAGCTGGGCGGCAGCGAACCCGCGGACCTGGCGCACTGCGCGCGGCTGGGCGCGCAGTGGGGCTATGACGAGATCAACCTGAACTGCGGCTGCCCCAGCGAACGGGTGCAGCGCGGCGCGTTTGGCGCCTGCCTGATGGCCGAGCCCAAACTGGTGGCCGACTGCGTGAAGGCCATGGTCGACGTGGTGGACATCCCCGTGACGGTCAAGCACCGCATCGGCATCGACAAGACCGAAAGCTATGAATTCGTGCGCGACTTTGTCGGCACGGTGGCCGATGCGGGCTGCCAGGTCTTCATCGTCCACGCCCGCAATGCCTGGCTGCAGGGCCTTTCTCCGAAGGAAAACCGCGAGGTTCCGCCGCTGCGCTACGAGCTCGTGCACCGGCTCAAGGCCGAGTTTCCCCACCTGACCATCGCGATCAATGGCGGCATCACCACCGACGCGCAGGTGGCCGGTGAGCTGGAACTGCTGGACGGTGTCATGGTGGGGCGTGAGGCGTACCACAACCCCTGGTGGCTCGCGTCATGGGACCACCGGTTCTTCGGGGCAGACGACCAAGGCCTGACGCGCGAACAGGTGGAAGCGCAGATGTGCGACTACATGGCGCGCGAGGCGGCCGACCACGGCACGGCGTGGAGCAGCATTGCGCGCCACATGCTGGGCCTGCGCAACGGGCTGCCGGGCGCGCGCCGCTGGCGCCAGGTGTGGAGCGACCACAAGCTCAAGGCGTTGCCGCCGCACGAGGTGATGGCACTGGCGCAGGGCAGGGTGCGCGAGGCCGCCTGAGCGAAACGGCCTGAGCTTTCGGCGGGTCAGGCTGTCAGCGCCCGCGGGTGGAACGTGCGCGGCACGCCGGCGGCCGCCACGCCGCCCCGCTGCCGGTCGTCGGGCAGGCTTTGGGCCAGCAGGTCGCGCGCGGCGATCAGGCGGCGCAAGTCGATGCCGGTGGCAATGCCCATGCTTTCGAGCATGAACACCAGGTCCTCGGTCACGATGTTGCCCGACGCGCCGGGCGCGAACGGGCAGCCACCCAGGCCGGCCAGGCAGGCGTCGAACTCACGGATGCCCTGTTCCAGCCCCGCCAGCGCGTTGGCCATGCCCAGGCCCATGGTGTCATGCAGGTGCAGCTTGGCCAGGCGCGTACCGATCGCGTCCTGCACGGCGCGCACGGTGTCGCGCACGTGGGCCGGGTGGGCATAGCCCACCGTGTCGGCCAGCGCAACCTTGTCCACGCCGGTGGCAGCCAGCGCGGCAGCGACCTGCACCACGCGCGCGCGCGGCACGTCGCCCTCCATCGAACAGCCAAAGGCCGTGGCTGCCGCCGCGTCGATGCGCATGGGCCGCGGCTGCGCGCGCACCCAGTCGACGATGCTGCGCACCATCTCGATCTGCTCGTCGGTTCCCTTGTTGACGTTGGCGTGGCTGTGGGTGTCGCTGACCGAGATGGGGATGGCCAGCACGTGGGCACCGGCCTCGTGCGCGGCGACCGCGCCCTTGAGGTTGCAGGCCAGCGCGCAGACCGTCACGCCGTCGATGGCCAGCGCACCGCGCACCACGTCGCCGGTGTCGGCCATCTGCGGGATGGCCTTGGGCGACACGAAGCTGCCGACCTCGATCTCCTTCAGGCCGGCATCGGCCAGCTGGCGGATCCAGCGCAGCTTCACGTCGGTGGGCATGCGGCCCCGGGCCATTTGCAGGCCGTCGCGCGGGCCCACTTCACAGATCACTGCGCTGGATGTCGTCATGGCGGTGTTTCCCCTGTGCTTATTCGATCTTGATTTTTGCGGACGTGATGATCTCGCGCGACTTGTTGATGTCGGCGCGGATCAGGGCCGCGAATTCCTCGCTGGACATCGGCGAGCTGTCAAAGCCCTGCTTCTGGAAGGCTTCGCGCACGTCTGGCCGCACCAGGATCTTGTTGACGTCGGCATTGAGCCGCTGCACCACAGGCGCGGGGATGCCGGCAGGGCCCATCACGCCGTAGAAGCTGATGGCGTTGAAATCCTTGTAGCCGAACTCCGCCACGGTGGGGATGTCCGGCAGGCTCGCATTGCGCTTGATGGATGTGACCGCCAGCGCGCGGACCTTGCCCGAGCCGATCAGCGAGGCGGCCGACGAGATCGACGAGCCCGCGAAGCTCAGGTGCCCGCCCATCAGGTCGGCCAGCGCGGGCGTCGATCCCTTGTAGGGCACGTGCTGCATCTTCACGCCGGCCGTCATCTGCAGCAGCTCCATGGCCACGTGCACGCCACCGCCCGTGCCGGACGTGCCGTAGCTGAGCTTGCCGGGCTCGGCCTTGGCGGCCTTGATCAGGTCGGCCAGGGTCTTGTAGGGCGAGTCTTCCCGCACGATCACGATGAGCGGCGTGACGGCGCACAGCGCAATCGGTGTCAGGTCCTTGATCGGGTCGTAGGCGACCTTCATCAGCAGCGGGATCAGCGACACGTTGTCCGACTGCGCGATCACCAGGTCATAGCCCTCGGGCTTGGCGCGGGCCGCTTCGGCCAGGCCCAGCGCGGTGCCGGCGCCGGGGCGGTTGTCGGGCACCACCTGCCAGCCGTTCATCTCGGACAGCTTGGTGCTGATCTGCCGCCCCGTGAAGTCGGTGCCGCCGCCCGGGGTGGACGGAATGATCATGCGGATGGGCCGCGACGGGTACGCCTGTGCGAACGCGGGCAGGCCGTGCAGGGCGGCCGCGCCGCCAGCGGCCAGGGTGAAGCGGTGAAAGTCGCGTCGGTTCATGTTGTGTCTCCTGTTGCTCGTTGTCGTTGCTGAAAACTCTGTCTGTTCGCGAAGAAAGGGCTCAGGCCACCACCCCCTGCGCCAGCAGGGCGTCGATGCGCGCCGCGTCCAGGCCCATGCCGCGCAGCACGTCGCGTGTCTGCGCGCCCACGGGCTGAGGGTCCAGCCGCTTGCCGGCCTTCTGCCCGTCGAACTCGATCGGCAGGGCTGCTGTGGCCACGGCGGTGCCGCAGGGCATGGTGGTGGGGATGAGCGCGCCGCCTTCGTTCAGGTGGCGGTCCTCCAGCAGGTCGTGCGGCTGGCGGATGGGGCCGTAGGACAGGCCCGACGCTTCCAGCGCGGCGCACAGGTCGGCGGTGTTCCATTTCTTCAGCACCTCGGCCACGCCGGGCACGAGCCAGGGGCGGGCCGCCTCGCGGTCGATGGCGGTGCGCAGGCGCGGGTCTGCTGCCCACTCGGGCGGCAAAAAGTCGCGGCAGAAGGTCTGCCAGTTCTGGTCGCTCACCACGGCCACGAACACGCGGCCGTCCTGCGTGTCGAAGATGTCGTACACGCCCCAGGGCGGCGTGCGCTTGTCGCCCATGGGGATGGGCGCGGCGCCGGTCAGCTGGTACTGCGCGATGAACTGCGCGACCAGCAGCAGGTTGTTTTCGAACAGGCCGGCGCGCACGTGGCGGCCGCGGCCGGTGGTCTTGCGGTCGTGCAGCGCGGCCAGCGCGCCCACCACGCCGAAGGTGCCGCCCAGGATGTCGTTGACCGACGGCGCCACGCGCTGCGGCGCGCCGGTGCGGCCGTTGATGTAGGCCATGCCGCCCATCATCTGCGCCACCTCGTCCAGCGCCGTGCGTTCCTTGTACGGCCCCGACAGAAAGCCCTTGAGCGACACGTAGATCAGGCCGGGGTTGGTGGCGCTGAGCGTGGCGTAGTCCAGGCCGTACTGGGTCAGGCTGTCGTCGCGGAAGTTCTCGACCAGCATGTCGCAGCCCTGGGCCAGCTCGCGCACCAGGGCCTGGCCTTCGGCCGATTTCAGGTTGACGGCGATGCTCTGCTTGTTGCGGCTGAACACGGGGAAGTAGCCGATGCCCGAGCCCTTGAGCCGGCGCGTGCGGTCGCCGTCGATGGGTTCGACCTTGATGACGTCGGCTCCCAGGTCGGCCAGGATGAGCCCGCCGGCCGGGCCCATGATCATGTGGGACAGCTCCAGCACTTTGATGCCGCGCAGCGGGAGTTCGTCGGGGGGCAGGAAGGCGGCTTTGGAGGTCATGCGCAGGTGCGGTCAGCTTGAAAGTGGATGTGATCAGCGCGCATGATCCTGTTGGGAATCCATCTCGCCAAGCGATGGTTTGGAAAAACAGGAATCTCGATTGGAGATGGCTTTGCCGCGAGGTAGTCAAGAGAGAGACTCAGACTTCAGCGAGCGCATCCTCTTGAGGACTAAGCAGTCTCGGCTGCGTTCTTCTGCAGATGCTCCACCAGCGCCCGCGCCGCCAGCGACAGCGTGGCCAGATCACGCACCGCCACGAAGCTGCGCGGCTGCGCCCAGCCGTCGGTCAGCGGCACGAAGCGCACGCCCAGTGTTTTTTCCTTGGCCGACTTGAGGTACAGCGGCGCCACGCCCACGCCCATGCCGCGGCCCACCAGCGTGCAGATGATCTCGAACGAGCTCACGCGAGCGCGCACGGTGCGCCTGGTGCGGGCTTCGCGCGCGGCCTCGTCGAACACGACCGAGATGCCGCTGTCGCGGCTGAGCTCCACCAGGTCGTCGCCGAGCAGGTCGGCATAGGCGATGCGCCGCGCCCGCGCGCGCGGGTGGCCGGCGGGCAGGACGGCCGCCAGCGCATAGCGGCGGTAGGGGAACACCTGCAGTCCCTCATGGCTGGCGAACTCGGACGCCACGCCCACGTCGGCCAGGCCTTCGCGCACGCCACGGTAGATGGCGGGCGTGGTGCGTTCCTCGACCTCGACCTCGATCTGCGGGTGCGCCGTGCGAAAGCGCAGGATGTCCGCCGGCAGCTCGCCCGACAGCGACGTGACGCTCGCCAGCACCTTGATCACGCCGCGCACGCCCTGCACATAGCCGGCCATTTCGCGCTGCATGCGCTCCATGGACTGCAGCAGGTGGCGCGCGTGGCGGGCCAGCGCCTCGCCGGCCGGCGTGGCCTGCGCGCCGCGGGCGCCGCGCTCCAGCAGCGGTACCTTCAGCTGCGCCTCCATATCCGAGATGCGCTTGCTCACGGCCGACGGCACGATGTTCTCGCGCGCGGCGGCGCGGGCGATGGAGCCTTCTTCCAGCGTGGCCAGGAACAGGCGGATGGAGATGGGGTCGATATCGCGCATGGCCGGTCTTCTTACATGCCGGAAGCATACGGCGCAAAGCCGCGCTGGTTCTCGTCGATCTGCAGCGTGCGGCCCAGCGGCGGGAACGCGCGCTGCGCGCAGTCGGCACGGTCGCAGACCTTGCAGCCCGCGCCGATGGGCGTGGCGGCGTGGGGGTCGGCCAGGTTCAGGCCCTTGGCATAGACCAGCCGGTCGGCGTAGCGTGCGTCGCAGCCCAGCGCCACCGCGAACATGCGCTTGGGCGTGCCCCAGCCGCCCAGGCGGTGCTCCACGGTGCGCGCGATCCACAGGTAGGTGCGCCCGTCGGGCATGCGCGACAGCTGCGTGAGGATGCGGCCGGGTTGCGAGAACGCCTCGTACACGTTCCACAGCGGGCAGGTGCCGCCGTGGCGCGAGAAGTGGAAGTCCGCCGTGGACTGCCGCTTGGACACATTGCCGGCCCGGTCCACCCGCACGAAGAAGAACGGAATACCGCGCCCGGGCGCATGGTGCATGGTGGACAGCCGGTGGCCTATCGTCTCGATGCTCACGCCGAAGCGGTCGCCCAGCAGTTCCAGGTCGTAGCGCAGCGCCTCGGCCGCGTCCTGGAACGGCTGGTTGGGCAGCACCAGCGCGCCGGCGAAATGGTTGGCAAAGCCCAGCCGCGCCAGGCTGCGCGCCTGCGATGTCGAGAACGCGTCGGCCGTGGTGAATGAATCGATCAGTTCACCGGCTTCCAGAAACGCCAGTTGCACGCCGAGCTGAAACGCTTGTTGTCCCGGGTCCATGTCGGTGGCCAGCGACACGGTGCGCGTGGCTTCGTCGTAGCTGCGCAGCGCCTGGTCCGACGCGCGCCCGGCCACAGTGTCTTTCAGCCGGATGCCGTGGCGCGCGTGCAGGTGCGCTTCGAGCCTGTCGCGCAGGTCGGCCGCCGTCACGCTGCCCGGCGGCAGGTCGCGGGTCAGCAGGGCGTGCAACTGGCCGGCCTGCTCGTCCAGCGCGGCCATGTGACCGTGGCGGGCGTAGAAAAATTCGCGCACTTCTTCATACGGCTGCAGCGGCGCCGCCCGGGGCGCGCCGGGGGTGGCCGTCAGGCGGTCGCCGTCGGTGCCTTCGGCAATGGACGACAGCCGGTCCTGCGCGGCGCGCGAGCGCTTGTGCAGGTCCACCAGCACCTGCGCCACCGCGGGCAACTGCGTGGCGACGACCTTGGCCTCGGCCATGGGCACGGCGGCTGCGCCGTCCGAGAACACGGCCTGCAGCTCGCTCAGGCGGTGTGCGCTGCCGTCGTCCGAGAACATCTGCAGGTCAATGCCATGGGCAGCCTGCAGCCGCAGCAGCACGGGCACCGTGAGCGGGCGCTGGTCGTTCTCGATCTGGTTCAGGTAGCTGGGTGAAATCTTCAGCGACTCGGCCAGGGCGGCCTGGGTCAGGCCCTGGCGCTCGCGCAGGGCTTTCAGCCGCACACCCATAAAAGTTTTGGACATGATGGGGTTTCTTCGCAAACATCGCAAATTCACAGCGGGTATTTGCACCTGTTTGCCCAATAAACCATTGTCCCGCGGCGCTGATTTTGCGAAGATTGCAAGGTTACACGGACAAGACACCCATGAGCAACCCCTCCGACCTCGAGCGCTGGCACAAGGCCGCCGCCAAGTCCGCCCCCGGCGGCGACGTCAACAACCTGAACTGGGTCACGCCCGACGGCATCACCGTCAAGCCGCTGTACACGGCGGCCGACCTGGCGGGCCTGCAAAACACCGACACGTTGCCGGGCTTTGAACCGTACCTGCGCGGCCCGCAGGCCACCATGTACGCGGCGCGGCCCTGGACCATCCGCCAGTACGCGGGCTTCTCGACCGCCGAGGAATCCAACGCCTTCTACCGCAAGGGCCTGGCCGCCGGCGGGCAGGGCGTGTCGGTCGCGTTCGACCTGGCCACGCACCGCGGCTACGACAGCGACCACCCGCGCGTGACCGGTGACGTGGGCAAGGCCGGCGTCGCCATCGACAGCGTCGAGGACATGAAGATCCTGTTCGACGGCATCCCGCTGGACAAGGTGTCGGTGTCCATGACCATGAACGGCGCGGTGTTGCCCGTGCTGGCCGGCTATGTGGTGGCGGCCGAAGAGCAGGGCGTGAGCCAGGACAAGCTGTCCGGGACCATCCAGAACGACATCCTCAAGGAGTTCATGGTCCGCAACACCTACATCTACCCGCCCAAGCCGAGCATGCGGATCATCGGCGACATCATCGAGTACACGGCCCGCAACATGCCGAAGTTCAACTCGATTTCCATCAGCGGCTACCACATGCAGGAAGCCGGGGCCAACCAGGCACTCGAATTGGCGTTCACGCTGGCCGACGGCAAGGAATACGTGAAGACCGCCATGGCCAAGGGCCTGGACGTGGACGAGTTCGCCGGGCGCCTGAGCTTCTTCTGGGCCATCGGCATGAACTTCTATCTGGAAGTCGCCAAGATGCGCGCGGCGCGCCTGCTGTGGTGCCGCATCATGAAGGACACGGGCGCCAAGAACCCCAAGAGCCTGATGCTGCGCACGCACTGCCAGACATCCGGCTGGAGCCTGACCGAGCAGGACCCGTACAACAACGTGGTGCGCACCACGATCGAAGCCATGGCAGCGGTCTTCGGCGGCACGCAGAGCCTGCACACCAACGCGCTGGACGAAGCGATTGCGCTGCCCACCGAGTTCAGCGCCCGCATCGCGCGCAACACGCAGCTCATCATTCAGGAAGAAACCCACATCACCAGCGTGATCGACCCGTGGGCCGGCAGCTACATGATGGAAAAGCTGACCCAGGACATGGCCGACGCCGCCTGGAAAATCATCGAGGAAGTGGACGCCATGGGCGGCATGACCCGCGCCGTGGACAGCGGCTGGGCCAAGCTCAAGATCGAGGCGGCGGCCGCCGAAAAGCAGGCCCGCATCGACAGCGGCCGCGACGTGATCGTCGGCGTCAACAAATACAAGCTTGCCAAGGAAGACCCCATCGAGATTCTGGAGGTCGACAACATGAAGGTCCGCGCCGGGCAGATCGCACGGCTGGACAGGATCCGCGCCACGCGGGATGCTGCGAAAGTGCAGGCGGCGCTGGACGCGCTGACCGCCGCGGCCGAGAAGGGCGACGGGAATCTGCTGGACTTGAGCATCCAGGCCATCCGCCTGCGTGCCACCGTCGGCGAAGTGTCCGACGCGCTGGAAAAAGTCTTTGGGCGCCACCGCGCCGATACGCAAAAGGTGACCGGTGTGTACGCAGCCGCATATGACAGTGCCGAAGGTTGGGCCAACCTGCAAAAGGAAATCAACACGTTCGCCGACGAACAGGGCCGCCGCCCGCGCGTGATGATCAGCAAGCTGGGCCAGGACGGCCACGACCGCGGCGCCAAGGTGGTGGCCACGGCGTTCGCCGACCTGGGCTTTGACGTGGACATGGGCCCGCTGTTCCAGACGCCCGAGGAATGCGCGCGCCAGGCGATCGAAAACGACGTGCACGCCGTGGGCGTGAGCACGCTGGCGGCCGGACACAAGACGCTGGTGCCGGCCATCATTGCCGAGCTCAAGAAGCAGGGCGCCGGCGACATCATCGTGTTTGTGGGCGGGGTGATCCCGCAGCAGGACTACGAGTTTCTGTACGAGGCTGGCGTCAAGGGCATTTACGGTCCCGGCACGCCCATTCCCGCCAGCGCCAAGGACGTGCTGGAGCAGATTCGGGCCTCCCTGAAAATACCGAAGTGATACAGTAATACGGTATTTCAAGGAGATCGTCATGGCTGTATCCGTCCGCATGGACCCCTTGCTGGAAAAGGAGCTTGAGCTCGCGGCCCAGCGCAAGGGCATCACCAAATCGCAGTTCATCGTGGACGCGGTGGAGCGGGCGCTCGGCCGCAAGAACCCGTACGACCTGATGGTGGCGCTCAAGGCGGAAGAGGAGCGGGCCGAGTACAAAGTACAGGCCAAGGCCTTCAAGGGCGAAGAACTGCCCTACGACACGGTCGCGTCGCGCAAGGCGCTGGTCAAGAAGCTGAAAGCCAAGCATGGCGGCAGCGCTGGTTGACGCCGGGCCCATGGTGGCCGCGTTTGGCGCGAAGCAGCCGCAGGCCGCGCGCTACATCGAGCTATTCAAGCGCGCGTCGCAGGACCATTGGTCGCTGTCCACCACCTGGCCCTGCGTGGTGGAGGCCAGCTACCTGCTGGCACCGCCGCAGCGCTACACCTTCCTGCGCTGGATCGGCGCGGGGGCGCTGGCGGTGTTCCCCTTCCAGCAGGAGTCGCTGGATGATTTCGTCGGGTTGATGCAGGCCTGCACCCAGGCGCCGCGTACCGAGATGGACCTGGCCGATGCGTCGCTGGTCTGGCTTGCATCCGACACGGGCGTGACGACCATCATGACCACCGACGTGCGCGACTTCTCGCGCTACCGCCTGCCGGACGGCCGGGCGTTCGAGATTCTCTGAGCCTGGCATGACGGACTTCCAGCCCACGATGACGCAGATTCTCGGCACGGACGGCCTGGCCCAGCGCCGCGCGATTGCCAAGGCGATCACGCTGCTCGAATCGACGCGGGCCGACCACCGCGTGCAGGCCGACGCGCTGCTGACGAGCCTGCTGCCGCACACGGGCAAATCGTTCCGCCTGGGCATCAGCGGCGTGCCGGGCGTGGGCAAGTCCACCTTCATCGAGGCGCTGGGCCTGTTCCTGATCGGCCAGGGCCACCGTGTGGCCGTGCTCACCATCGACCCGTCCAGCACCGTGTCGGGCGGCTCCATCCTGGGCGACAAGACGCGCATGGAAAAGCTGTCGGTGCACGAGCGTGCCTACATCCGCCCCAGCCCGTCCAGCGGCACGCTGGGCGGCGTGGCCGAAAAGACGCGCGAGGCCATGCTGGTCTGCGAGGCCGCGGGCTACGACGTGGTGATCGTCGAGACCGTGGGCGTGGGCCAGAGCGAGACGGCCGTGGCCGGCATGACCGACATGTTCGTGTTGATGCAGCTGCCCAACGCGGGCGACGACCTGCAGGCGATCAAGAAGGGCGTGATGGAGCTGGCCGACCTGGTGGTCATCAACAAGGCGGATATTGATGTGGACGCGGCGACGCGGGCGCAGGCGCAGATCACGAGTGCGCTGCGGTTGTTGACGCAGCATGGGCGGGATGGGGTGTGGTCCCCGCAGGTGATTCAGCTCAGTGCGTTGACCGGCGACGGGGTGGACCGCTTCTGGGCATCCGTCACCCAGTTTCGTAACGCCAGGCAGAGCAGTGGGCAGATCGACGAGCGCCGCCGCCAGCAGGCGCTGGCGTGGATGTGGGAACGCATCGACGCCGGACTCAAACAGGCGTTCCGCCAGGACGGCGGGGTGCGTGAGCTGCTGCCGGGGTTGACGGCCCAGGTGGCCAACGGTTCGGTGGCCGCGTCCACTGCGGCGCGCCAGCTGCTGGCGGCCATGACAGGTTTTGGAGAGAGCAATGCAAGACATCCTTGAACAACTGGAAAAGAAACGCGCCGCGGCCCGACTGGGTGGCGGACAGAAGCGCATCGACGCGCAGCACGCCAAAGGCAAGCTCACGGCGCGCGAACGGCTGGAGATCCTGCTGGACGACGGCACGTTCGAAGAGTGGGACATGTTCGTCGAGCACCGCTGCACGGACTTCGGCATGGAGGCCAACAAGCCGCCGGGCGACGGCGTGGTGACCGGCTACGGCATGATCAACGGCCGCCTGGTGTTCGTGTTCAGCCAGGACTTCACGGTGTTCGGCGGGGCGCTGAGCGAAGCGCATGCCGAAAAAATCTGCAAGGTCATGGACCAGGCCATGAAGGTCGGCGCGCCGGTGATCGGCCTGAACGACTCGGGCGGCGCGCGCATCCAGGAGGGCGTGGCGTCGCTGGGCGGCTATGCCGACGTGTTCCAGCGCAACGTCATGGCGTCCGGCGTGGTGCCGCAGATCAGCATGATCATGGGGCCGTGCGCCGGTGGCGCTGTGTACAGCCCGGCCATGACGGACTTCATCTTCATGGTCAAGGACAGCAGCTACATGTTCGTGACCGGCCCCGACGTGGTCAAGACCGTCACGCACGAGAGCGTCACGGCCGAGGAACTGGGCGGCGCCATCACCCACACCGGCAAGAGCGGCGTGGCCGACCTGGCGTTCGACAACGACGTGGAGGCGCTGGTCATGCTGCGCCGCCTGTACAACTACCTGCCGCTGAACAACCGCGAAAAGCCGCCGGTTCGCCCCAGCAAGGACCCGGCCGACCGGCTCGATTTCTCGCTGGACACGCTGGTGCCCGAGAACGCCAACAAGCCCTACGACATGAAGGAGCTGATCGTCAAAACGGTGGACGACGGCGACTTCTTCGAACTGCAGCCCGAATACGCCAAAAACATCATCATCGGCTTCGGCCGCATGGAAGGGCAGACCGTGGGCATCGTCGCCAACCAGCCGCTGGTGCTGGCCGGCTGCCTGGACATCAAGAGCAGCATCAAGGCGGCGCGCTTCGTGCGTTTCTGCGATGCGTTCAACATCCCCGTGGTGACCTTCGTGGACGTGCCCGGCTTCATGCCCGGCACGGCGCAGGAATACGGCGGCATCATCAAGCACGGCGCCAAGCTGCTGTACGCATACGCCGAGTGCACCGTGCCCAAGATCACCGTCATCACCCGCAAGGCCTATGGCGGCGCGTACGACGTGATGGCGTCCAAGCACCTGCGCGGCGACGTGAACTTTGCCTGGCCCAATGCCGAGATCGCCGTGATGGGCGCCAAGGGCGCGGTGGAAATCATCTTCCGCGAGGACAAGAACGACCCGGCCAAGCTCGCCGCGCGAGAGGCCGAATACAAAGCCCGCTTCGCCAACCCGTTCGTGGCGGGCGCGCGCGGTTTCATCGACGACGTGATCCAGCCGCACGAGACTCGCAAGCGCATCTGCCGGTCGCTGGTGATGCTGCGTGACAAGAAGCTCGAAAACCCGTGGCGCAAGCACGGCAACATTCCTCTGTGAGATGAACATCCGTACGCAGAGGACGCAGAAATTACGCAGAGAACGCAAAAGAAGAACAAATTTTTTTGAATTCTTTTCTGCGCCCTCTGCGTAACCTTTGCGTCCTCTGCGTACGGAAGTCCGCCCCCGATTTCAAGGCCCCAACATGTTCACAAAAATCCTCATAGCCAACCGCGGCGAAATCGCCTGCCGCGTCATCCTGACCGCCCGCAAGATGGGCATCAAGACCGTGGCCGTTTATTCCGACGCCGACCGCGATGCACGCCATGTGGCCCTGGCCGACGAGGCCGTGCACATCGGCGCCGCGCCCAGCCGTGAAAGCTACCTGCAGGCCGACCGCATCATCGCGGCCTGCAAGCAGACCGGTGCACAGGCCGTGCACCCCGGCTACGGCTTTTTGTCCGAGAACGAAGCGTTTGCCAAGAAGGTCGAGGAAGAAGGCATCACCTTCATCGGCCCCAAGCACTACTCGATCGCGGCCATGGGCGACAAGATCGCGTCCAAGAAGCTCGCCAACGAGGCCAAGGTCAGCACCATCCCCGGATGGAACGACGCCATCGAATCGGCCGAGCGCGCCGTGGAGATCGCCAAGGACATCGGCTACCCCGTGATGATCAAGGCGTCGGCCGGCGGTGGCGGCAAGGGCCTGCGTGTGGCCTTCAACGACAAGGAAGCGCTGGAAGGCTTCACGTCCTGCCGCAACGAGGCGCGCAACAGCTTCGGCGACGACCGCATCTTCATCGAGAAGTTCGTGCAGGAGCCGCGCCACATCGAGATCCAGGTGCTGGGTGATTCGCACGGCAACGTGATCTACCTGAACGAGCGTGAATGCTCGATCCAGCGCCGCCACCAGAAGGTGATCGAGGAAGCCCCGTCGCCTTTCATCAGCGACGCCACGCGCAAGGCCATGGGCGAGCAGGCCGTGGCCCTGGCCAAGGCCGTGAAGTACCAGAGCGCCGGCACGGTCGAATTCGTGGTCGGCAAGGACCAGGACTTCTACTTCCTGGAAATGAACACGCGCCTGCAGGTCGAGCACCCGGTGACCGAGTGCATCACGGGCCTGGACCTGGTGGAGCTGATGATCCGCGTGGCCGCCGGCGAAAAACTGCCGCTCACGCAGGCCGACGTCAAGCGCGACGGCTGGGCGATCGAATGCCGCATCAACGCCGAGGACCCGTTCCGCAACTTCCTGCCGAGCACGGGGCGCCTGGTGCGCTTCCAGCCGCCGAAGGAAAGCATGTGGGCGTCCAACACGCAGCACCTGCAGGGCGTGCGGGTCGATACCGGCGTGGCCGAGGGCGGCGAGATCCCCATGTACTACGACTCGATGATCGCCAAGCTCATCGTGCACGGCACCGACCGCAACGACGCGATTGCCAAGATGCGCGAGGCGCTCAACGCGTTCGTCATCCGCGGCATCAGCAGCAACATCCCGTTCCAGGCGGCGCTGCTGGCCCACCCCAAGTTCGCGCGTGGCGACTTCAACACCGGTTTCATCGCCGAGAACTATGCGGGTGGCTTCAAGGCCGAGGACGTGGCGCATGACGACCCCGACTTCCTGGCCGCGCTGGCCGCCTGGGTCAACCGCCGCGCGCTGCTGCGCTCGGCCGGCATCAGCGGGCAGCTGCGCGGACACGAGTTCAAGGTGGGACAGCAGTTCGTCGTGGTCAGGCTGGCCGCTGATGGACAGCACCAGCAGCAGGCCGCCACGGTCAACGACGACGGCCTGGTGGAAACGAACGGCAAACGCTATGAAATCCATAGCGAATGGCACCTGGGCGGCGCACGCATCCGCGGCACCGTCAACGGCAAGCTGTTTGCCGCGCAGGTGGAGCGCGGCGTGGGCAAGAACCCGCTGGCCATCCGCATCGCGCACAACGGCACGCGGCTGGATGCGCTGGTGCTGTCGCCGCGCACGGCCGAACTGCATGCGCTCATGCCGTACAAGGCGCCGCCCGACATGAGCCGCTACGTGCTGTCGCCCATGCCCGGCCTGCTGGTCGAGGTGGCCGTGCAGCCCGGCCAGAAGGTCCAGGCCGGCGAACGCGTGGCCGTGATCGAAGCCATGAAGATGGAAAACGTGCTGTTCGCCGCTGCGGACGGCGTGGTGGGCAAGGTGCTGGCGGCCAAGGGCGAATCGCTCACGGTGGACCAGCCGATCGTTGAGTTCGCTTGAGGAACCGCGCCATGCAACGACCCTTCAAAGTCCTCGGTATCCAGCAGATCGCCATCGGGGGCCCTGACAAGTCACGCCTGCAAAAGCTCTGGGTCGACATGTTCGGACTGGAGGTCACCGGCACGTTCAAGAGCGAGCGTGAAAACGTGGACGAGGACATCTGCGCCATCGGCAGCGGCCCGTTCAAGGTCGAGGTCGACCTGATGCAGCCGCTGGACCCTGAAAAAAAGCCGGCTGTGCACACGACGCCGCTGAACCATGTGGGCCTGTGGATCGACGACCTGCCCACGGCCGTGGACTGGCTCGGCAAGCAGGGCGTGCGCTTTGCCCCCGGCGGCATCCGCAAGGGCGCGGCGGGCTTTGACATCTGTTTCGTTCACCCCAAGGGCAGCGACGAGTTGCCCATCGGCGGCGAAGGCGTGCTGATCGAGCTGGTGCAGGCGCCTCCCGAGGTAGTCAAGGCATTTGCCGCCCTCGCGGCACAATGAGGGGATGGACCTCTCCCGCTTTCCCCGCCGGCGTTACACGCCGTTCGCCACCCCCCTGGAATTCCTGCCCCGTTTCAGCCGCGCGCTGGCGCAAAGCTGTCCGGGCGGGCAGGGGCCCAACATCTGGATCAAGCGCGACGACATGCTGGGCCTGTTCCCCGGCGGCAACAAGACGCGCAAGCTCGAATTCCTGGTCGCCGACGCGCTGGCGCAGGGGGCCGACACGCTGGTGACCTGCGGGGCGCCGCAGTCCAACCATTGCCGCATCACGCTGGCCGCCGCGGTGAAAGAGGGGCTGAAGTGCCGCTTCGTGATCGAGGAGCGCGTGCCCGACAGCTATGACGAATCGGCCAGCGGCAACAACTTCATGTTCCGCCTGATGGGCGTGGAGGCCGTCACCGTCGTGCCCGGCGGCAGCAACATGGCGCAGGCCATGCAGCAGGTGGCCGACGAGGTGGCGGCGCTGGGGCGCAAGGCCTACATCATTCCCGGCGGCGGCTCCAACGCCATTGGCGGCCTGGGCTACGTGGCCTGCGCGCAGGAGCTGCAGCAGCAACTGTTCGAGCAGGGCCTGCGCATCGACCGGCTGGTGGTGGGCTCGGGCAGCTCGGGCACGCACGGCGGTCTGGTGGCGGGCTTTCTGGGCAACCGCATCCACATCCCCATCACCGGCATTGGCGTCAGCCGCGATCCCGACAACCAGGCGCCGCTGGTGCTGAAAGAGGCCCAGGCCGTGTGCGACCTGCTGGAGCTGGACATTACCGTCAAGCCCGCGGACGTGGTCTGTGTGGGCGGCTACTGGCAGCCCAAATACTCCATTCCCAACGCCCGCATGGTCGAGGCCGTGCAGATGCTGGCCCGTACCGAAGGCATTCCGCTGGACCCGGTCTACACCGGCAAGATCATGGCCGGCCTGATCGGGCTGGCGCGTGCGGGCGAATTCAACGCCGGGGAGAACGTGTTGTTCCTGCACACCGGCGGCCTGCCGTCCCTGCATGCCTATGAGCGTGAAGTTCTTGGCGAGATCAGCCTCAATCCCTGAGACGCCGTGGGGTTCCTGTTGGTAACAATATGTGACGGAGGCGAGAATCGGCGCAATGCCGCCTGATTCCCGCCTTTCGTGACAGTGGACGCCGCACCGGCCGTCCTGCGCGCCCAAGCCGCCTTGTTGTCCCGCCCCGGTTTGTCCGAGGCGGGCACGGCGCTGGCCGCCGAACTGGCGCAACTGCTGGGCTGCCGCCGTGTGAGCGTGGGGCTGCGCGACGGCGCGACGGTGCGCATCGTCGCCACGTCGCTGGGGCGCGAGGTCGATGCCCGGCTGGGCGCGGCGGCGCTTCTGGCCGCCGCCATGAACGAATCGCTGGACCAGGCCGCTACGGTGGCGGTGCCGGCGAACCCTCAGGCCGTTCCCCTGGTGGCCTATGCCCATTCACAGCTTGCCCTGCAGGGCGCTGCCTGCACCGTGCCGCTCAAGGGGACCGGCGACGGCGCGCATGACGGCGGCGCGGCGCCCCTGCTGGCCGGCGCGCTGACGCTGGAGCGCGACACGCCGTTCACGTCCGACGAGCTGCTGCTGTGCGAGGACATTGCCAGCTTTGCGGGCCCGGTGCTGCAGCTCAAGGAGCAGGCGGCGCTGCCGGCCTGGCGCCGCGCCGTGCGGGCCGGCAGGGCCTGGGCGACGGCGCCGGGAAAGCGCGGCCTGCGCATCGCCGCTGGCGTGCTGGCCGTGGGGCTGGTGCTGGCCTGCACCGTGCCGCTGCCCTACCGGGTGAGCGCCCCGGCCCGGCTGGAAGGGTCGGTGCAGCGCGCCATCGCCGCGTCGGCCGACGGCTACCTGCAGCAGGCCAATGTGCGCGCGGGCGACACGGTCAAGGCCGGCCAGGTGCTGGCCGAGCTCGCGTCGCAGGACCTGCTGCTGGAGCGCCGCCGCCGCGAGAGCGAGCTGGCCCAGCACGAAAACGCCTACCGCGCCGCGCTGGCGCACAACGACCGCGCGCAGTTGGTCGTGAGCCAGTCGCGCGCGGGCGAGGCCCAGGCCCTGCTGGCGCTGACCGAAAGCCAGATCGAGCGCGCCCGCATCGTCGCGCCGTTTGACGGCGTGGTGATCAAGGGCGACCTGTCGCAGACGCTGGGCGCGCCCGTGCAGCGCGGCGAGGTGCTGCTGACGCTGGCGCCGGGCGACAGCTTCCGCCTGATCGTCGAAGTGGACGAGGCCGACATCGCCGCCATCCGCGCCGGCCAGCGCGGCGAGCTGGCCCTGGCCGCCGTGCCCGACCGGGCGCTGGCCTTCACCACGCAACGCATCGTGCCGGTGGCCACGTCGGCGCAGGAGCGCAACTATTTCGAGGTCGAGGCCGCGCTGCTGGCGCCGGCGGCCAACCTGCGACCAGGCCTGTCGGGCGTCGCGCGCATCGCCGCGGGCGAGCGCAGCCTGGCCTGGATCGTCACCCACCGCGCGCTGAACTGGCTGCGCCTGACCCTGTGGTCGGCCGGGTTGTGACGCAAGCACCCGCATGGCCGACCCCTTGTTCAGTGGCTCCTGGTATCGCGTGGCAGACCTGCGCCCGCGTCTGGCGCCGCACCTGGCCGTGGTGCGCCAGCCGGTGCGCGACCAGGTCTGGCAGGTGCTGTCCGAGCCCGGCTCGGGCCGCCAGCTGCGGCTGAACCCTTCGGCCTGGGCCTTTGCCGGCCGGCTGGACGGCGCCCACACGGTGGACGCGCTGTGGCAGCAACTGGTCGCGAGCATGGGCGACGCCGCGCCGTCGCAGGACGACGTGATGCGCCTGCTGACCCAGCTGTACCGCGCGGGCATGGTCCAGTTCGACGCCGCGCCGCACCTGTCCATGCTGTTCACGCAGCGCAGCGAAGACCGGCGCGCCGCCGCGCGGGCCTGGATCAACCCGCTGGCGCTGCGCATGCGGCTGCTGGACCCCACGCGGCTGCTGGACCGGCTGGCGCCGCTGGGCCGCCTGCTGTTCAGCCCGGCGGCCGGGCTGCTGTGGCTGGTGGCCGTGGTGCTGGCGGCGCTGGCTTGCTTGGTGAGCTTCCCCGCGCTCAAGGCCGATGCCGCCACGCTCGCGTCGTCCCAGCGCGGGCTGTGGATGGCCTGGCTCAGCTACCCGTTCATCAAGGCGCTGCATGAGTTCGGCCATGCGCTGGCCGTGCGCCGCGCGGGCGGCGCCGTGCATGAGATGGGCGTCACGCTGCTGTTCTTTACGCCGGCGCCCTATGTGGACGCGTCGGCCGCCAACGGCTTTGAGCGGCGGCGCGACCGCGTGCGGGTGAGCGCAGCCGGTATCGCGGTGGAGCTGGTGCTGGCGGCGGGGGCTGCCGCCGTGTGGTTCGCGGTGCAGCCGGGGCTGGTGCGCGACCTGGCGCTCACGGTGCTGCTGATCTGCTCGGTGTCCACGATCGTCTTCAATGGCAACCCGCTCCTGCGCCTGGATGGCTACCACGTGATGGCCGACGCGCTGAACCTGCCCAACCTGGCCGCGCGCAGCAGCGCCTGGTGGGCGGCGCTGGCCATGCGCGTGCTGCACGGGCGCGACGCGCCGCCGCCCGTGGCGCTGGCCGCCGGCGAGCGCAAATGGCTCATGGCCTATGCGCCGCTGTCGTGGGGATACCGCATCGTGCTGCTGGCCGCGCTGGTCGGCTGGGTGGGCGGGCAGTCGTGGCTGATGGGCTGGCTGCTGGCCGCGGCCTTCACGGGCTGGGTGGGCTGGCAGGCGGGTGGGTGGCTGCTGCGCGTGGCGGGTGCCGGGCCGGCGCGGCGGCGTGCCGTGGCGGTGCTGGCGTGCGCGGGTGCGGCGCTGGCCGTGGCGCTGCTGGCCGTGCCGGCGCCGGCGGTGGTGGTGGCGCGGGGCGTGGTCTGGCCGCCCGAAGGGGCGCAGCTGCGCCCCGAAGTGGCCGGCTTCGTTCAAGGCACGCCGGTGGCCGACGGCACGCGCGTGAGGGCTGGCGACGTGCTGCTGACGCTGGACGATCCCGCACTGGCCGCCGAGCGCGAGCGCCGCGCCGCCGAGCTGGCGGGTTTGCAGGCGCGCCAGTACCAGGCGCTGCTGGCCGAGCCGGCACGCGCGGCCGGCCTGGCCGGCGACATCGAGCGCAGCGAGGCCGAGATCGCCCGCGCCGACGAGCAGCTCGCCCGCCTGTCGGTGCGCGGCGGCGTGGACGGCGTGCTGGTGCTGCCGCGGCCCGGTGACCTGCCGGGCAGCTACGCCGCGCGGGGCGCCATGCTGGGCTACATCCTGGGCGATGCGCCGGCCAACGTGCGCGCCGTGCTCCATGAAGAGGACGTGCTGCGCATGCGCAACCGCATCCGCGCGATCGACGTGCGCCTGGCCGACGCGCCCGGCGCCGCGCTGCCGGCCACGCTGGCGCGCGACGCGCCCGGCGGCGTGCGCGCCCTGCCCAGCGCCGCGCTGGGGCAGGGCCGTGGCGGCGCCATTGCCGTGGACCCGGCCGACAAGGACGGCCTGCGCACGCTGGCGCCGGTGTTCCTGATGGACGTGGCGCTGCCGCAGCAGCCGGCCGGGCGCATCGGCGCGCGGGCCTGGGTGCGGTTTGACCTGGGCCACGAGCCGCTGGGCTGGCAGTGGGCACGGCGGCTGCGCCAGCTGCTGCTGCGCCAGTTCAACCCGGTGGGGCAGGCATGAGCGGCGGCGTGCGCAGCGCCCTGTCGCCGGGTATGCCGCCGGGTATGTTGCCGGGCGTATCGCCAGGTGTGGCCTGGGGCAGCTATCCGCAGCGCCCGGGCGATGCCGCCGGGCCCGACTGGCTGGCGCGCGGCGCCGCCGGGCTGCGCGCGCTGGGTGGCGGGCCGCGGCAGGCGCCGTATGCGGCGTTCGCGCGGCAGGTGGTTGCGCTGGCGGACACGGCCCACGCCGAACCGCTGGACACCGCCGTGCAGGCGCTGCGCTTGCGCCAGTCGGGGCGGGCCTGGGACGGCGCCGCGCTTGCACAGGCGTTCGCGCTGGCCAGTCGCGCGCTTGAATCCACTTTGGGCCTGCGCCCGTACCCTGAGCAGATTATGGCGGCCCGCATCCTGCTGGACGGCCGCCTGGCGGAGATGGCCACGGGGGAAGGCAAGACGGTTGCGATCGCGCTGGCCGCCGCCGTGGCCGCGTTGGGAAACACACCGGTGCACGTCATCACGGCTAACGATTACCTGGCCACGCGGGATGCGGCCGCCATGGCCCCGTTCTACGCGTCCCTCGGGCTGTCCTGCGCCAGCGTCACACAGCCCATGGACCAGGCGGCGCGCCGCGCTGCGTGGGGCTGCGCCATTGCGTACTGCACGGCCAAGGAGCTGGTGTTCGATTACCTGCGCGACGGCATGGCGCGGCCGCAGGCGCTGGGCGACCTGGAACAGCGCGCGCTCCGGCTGGCAGGTGGCGCTGCCTGGGCGCCGCTGCTGCGCGGCCTGTGTCTGGCGCTGGTGGACGAGGCCGACACCGTGCTGATCGACGAGGCCGGCGTGCCGCTGGTGTTGTCGCGCGCCGACGGTTCGGCGGCTGAACAGGGCTTTCTGGCCGAGGCGGCCCGGCGCGCCGCCGCGCTGCGCGAGGGCGCCGATTTTGAAATGCTCGACGGCCGCCGGCAGGCCCGCCTGCTGCCGGCGGGGCAGCAGCAGCTGGCCGGCTGGCCGAACGGCCCGGTCGCGCTGCACAACAACCGCCGCCACCGCGAGGACACCGTGGCGCTGGCGCTGGTGGCCGCGCACGGCCTGCGACGCGACCGCGACTATGTGGTGCAGGGCGGCCGCGTCGTCATTGTGGACGACACCACGGGCCGCGCCGCCGCGGGCCGTGCCTGGTCGCGCGGGCTGCACCAGCTGGTGGAACTGAAAGAAGGCTGCGCCTTCACCGCGCGCAATGCGTCGGCGGCGCAGATCACCTACCAGCGGTTTTTTCCGCGCTACCTGCGCCTGGGCGGCATGAGCGGCACCGTGGGCGCGTCGGCCGCCGAAATGCGGGCGGTCTATGGGCTGGAGACCGTGGCCGTGCCGCTGCGCCTGCCGTCCCGCCGCGCCGTCTGGCCCACGGCCCTGCTGCCCGATTCGGCCGCGCTGTGGCGGGCCGTGGCGGCGGAAGTTGCCGCCGAGCATGCCACGGGCCGGCCCGTGCTGGTGGGCGTGCAGAGCGTGGCCCAGTCCGACGCGCTGTCGGGCGCGCTGGCCGCCGCCGGGCTGTCGCATGCCGTGCTCAATGCGCGGCAGGACACCGCCGAAGAGTCCGTGGTGGCCGAAGCCGGCCGGCGCGGGCGCATCACCGTGGCCACCAGCATGGCGGGGCGCGGCACCGACATCGCGCTGGGCGAGGGCGTGGCGGCGCTGGGCGGCCTGCATGTGGTGCTGTGCCAGCACAACGCGTCACCGCGCATCGACCGCCAGTTCACCGGCCGCGCCGGCCGGCGCGGCGAGCCCGGCTCGGTGCGGCGCATGCTGGCGCTGGACTTTCCCCTGTTCGTGCGCTGGCTGCCGGCGCCCTGGCTGGCGCTGGCGCGCCGGGGCGGCCTGCCGGCGGCGCTGGTCCGCCTCACGGTGTGGTGGCCGCAGTGGTGCGCCGCCTATACTGGCCGCCAGAACCGCCAGAGCCTGAGCCGCGTCGACGAGGAAACCGAACGCGCCCTGATCTTTGATCGCGAGAAGTTTTCATGACCCGACGACGCCTTTGCCGCGCCGCCCTGGCGCTCACCTTGGCCGGCGTGTGCGCCGGCCTGGCCGCCCAGCCGGCGGGCATGCCGGCCAGCCCGCCCAACCCCGCACCCAGGGCCCAGCCGCTGGGTTGCCTGATCGAGCCGCACCGCGTGGCTGACGTGGGCAGCCCGGTCATCGGCGTGATCGAGCAACTGCACGCCGAGCGCGGTGACCGCGTCACGGCAGGCCAGCCGCTGGCCACGCTGCGCGCCGACGTGGAGCGTGCGTCCGTGCAGGTGGCCGCTGGCCGTGCCCAGGCGATCGGTGAGTTCAACGCCGCGTCCAACAACGCCGAGCTCGCGCGCCAGAAGCTCGCCCGTGCCAAGGACCTGGCCGACCAGCAGTTCATTTCGCCGCAGGCGCTGGAGCAGGCGCGCGCCGAAGCGGCGGTGGCCGAGAACCGGCTCGTGCAGGCGCGTGAGCAGCGCGACATCCTGGCGCGTGAAGCAGACCTGAGCCGCGCGCAGCTCGCGCTGCGCACCATCCGCAGCCCCAGTACCGGCGTGGTGGCCGACCGCTATCTGTCCGTGGGCGAGCGCGTGGAGGAAAAGGCCGTCTTCCGCATTGCCGTGGTGGACCCGCTGCGGGTCGAGGTCGTGCTGCCCGCGCAGCTGTACGGCCAGCTTCGCACCGGCATGAGCCTGAACGTCACGCCCGAGCTGCCAGGCGCGTCGCCGCGGCAGGCCCGGGTGGTGCTGGTGGACCGGGTCATCGACGGCGCGAGCAATACCTTCCGCGTGCGGCTGGAACTGCCCAACGCCAATCTGGCGCTGCCGGCGGGGCTGCGCTGCAAGGCGGACCTGGGCTCGGCCACCGCTGCGCCTGCGCCGGCATCCACGCCGTCCGCCAGGCCACGCACCCCCGCGCCGCGCGCCGCCGTGTCGGCCGACGGCCTGCCGCTGCGCATGGACGCGGGTCTGGGCCAGTTGCCCAAGGCCCCGCCCAAGCCCTGACGGCCACACGGCATGCGGTGGCTGCGCTCCCTCCGGCAACGCGCCACGGCGCATGGTCCAGCCCGCGCGCCGCAGGCCCTGCGACCCGTGGCCGAGGCCATGGAGCCGCGCATCCTGTATTCGGCCGATATCGCGGGCGGGCTGTTGCTGGGCCAGCAGGCCAGTTCGGCGGCCAGCGCAGCAGAGCACCGCACGTTGGATGCCAGTGGCGAGTACGCCGCGCAGCCGCAGTCGGCCGCCGCGCAAACGCCAGCTTCGGTGGCGGCGGCGTATGCGAACGTCGCGCTCAACTTCGAGGCCAACGCGGGCCAGGCGCGGTCCGGCATCGACTTCCTGTCGCGCGGCAGCGGCTACGACATTGCGCTGTCGGGCGGCAACGCGGCGATCACGCTGGGCTCGGGCGAGGGCGCCCACACCGTGCGGCTCAACCTGGTCGGCGCGAATGCCGGCGTGCAGGCCGAAGGCCAGGGCCTGCTGGGCGCGCGCAGCAACTACCTGCTGGGCAACGACGCGAGCGCCTGGCGCACCGGCATTGCCAACTACGAGGCCGTGGCCTACCGCAACGTGTGGGCAGGCGTGGACCTGCGCTATTACGGCACGCAGCGCCAGCTGGAATACGACTTCATCGTCGCGGCGGGCTCCAGTGCTGCCGCCAACGCCGCAGCCATCCGGCTGAACTTCGAAGGCGTCGCGTCGGCGCGGGTGGACGGTAGCGGTGACCTGGTGCTGGCGCTGGCCGGGCGCGAGGAGACGCTGCGCTTCAAGGCGCCCGTGAGCTGGCAGGAGGGGCCCAACGGGCGCGAGGCCGTTCAGAGTGCTTACGCCGTCCACGCCGACGGCAGCATCGGCTTCACGCTGGGCGCATGGGATACGTCGCGTGCGCTCGTGATCGACCCGTTGCTGGACTACGCCACGTATTTCGGCAGCGCCGGCGCTGGCACGGATACGGGCCTGGGCATTGCCGTGGATTCGGCGGGCTCGGTGTACATCACGGGGCGCACCACGGCATCGCTGAACACGCTGATCGCGGGCAGCGGGGGCGCGTCGGGCGGCGACATCTTCGTGGCCAAGTACAGCGCCGACCTGGCCACGCTCGTCTATTCCACGCGAATCGGCGGCACCGGCGACGAGCAGGGCAACGCCATCGCCATCGACAGCACGGGCGCGGCGGCTGTCGCGGGGTGGACCAAATCAACCAATTTCCCGACGGCGGCGGCGCTGGACACGTCGCTGTCCGGCACCCAGAACGCCGTGGTGTTCAAGCTCAACGCGGCCGGCTCAGCGCTCACGTTCTCCACCTACTATGGCGGCACGGCCCTGGGCGCCACGGGCATCACCACGGGCAACGCCATCGCGGTGGATGGCTCCAACAACGTCTATGCCGCGGGCCAGGCATCGCGCGGCTCGGGCGCCACGGGCCTCGGTGTGCTGGTGGGCGGTCTGCTGGGCGGAGGGCCCGACGACGCCTTCGTGCTCAAGCTCAATTCGGCCGGCGCCCAGCAGTACAACGTGGCGTTTGGCGGCGACGGCACCGATGGCATCAACGGCATCGCGGTGGATTCGGCCGGCAACGCCTACATCGTCGGCTACACCGAGTCCAGCAACCTGGACACCACCAACGCCGCCGACAGTTCGCGTGGCGGCACGTCCGACGGCTTCCTGGCCAAGCTGGGCACGACCGGCGCGACGATCCTGTATTCGACCTACATCGGCTCCAGCCAGACCGACACGGCGCTGGCTGTCGCGCTGGACGCGTCGGGCAAGGTGTACGTGGTGGGCACCACCCACGTGACGGGCAGCACCAGCTTCACCACGACGAGCGGCGCCATGCAGACCACGGCCGCCAACAGCACGGCCGCGGGTTACCTGCAGGTGTACGACCTGAGCCTGTCAGGTGCGGCGACGCTGGTGTATTCCACCTACATCTCGGGCAGTGGGTCCGACAACACGCCGCAGGGCGTGGGCATCGACGGCCAGGGCCGTGTGGTGGTGACGGGGCAGACCAACTCTGCCAACTTCCCGGTAACGGGCGACGCGGTGCAATCCACCAACACCGGCACCAGCCTGTTCCTGGTCATCATCAATCCGGCGGGCGGCGGCACGGCCGACCGGGTGTACAGCACGTTCTACGGCACGGGCATGGAATCGGGCGGCATCGCCGTGCGTGGCACGCAGGCCTATGTCGTGGGCAGCACGTCCACCACGGGGCTGGCCACCACGGGCGCGTACCGCACGGCGCCGTCGGGCAGCGACGCGCTGGTGGCGGGCTTCACGCTGTACAACGTGGCGCCCGTGCTGGCCGGCGCCAACCACCTGGCGGCCGTGACGGAGGATGTCACCGCGCCCGCCGGCACCCTGGTCAGCGACATCGTGAGCGGTCAGATCACCGACGACAACGCGGTGCCGCTCAAGGGCATTGCGGTCACCGCGACGGACACGGCCAACGGCGCCTGGCAGTACTCGACCGACGGCGGCACGAACTGGACGGCCATGGGGACGCCCACCGCTGCCAGCGCGCTGCTGCTGGCGGCCGACACGCTCACGCGCGTGCGCTTCGTGCCGGCCGCCAATTTCGCGGGCACGATCATCGCGGGCCTCACGTTCCGTGCGTGGGACCGGACCAGCGGCACGGCCGGCGGCACGGCCAGCACCACGGTGAACAGCGGCAACACGGCCTTCAGCGCCACGACGGCATCGGCCGGCATCACCGTCACCGGCGTCAACGACGCGCCGGTGCGCACGGGCGGCACGGTGGCCAACCTCACGGTACTGGAGAACGCCGGCACCACCTCGCTGGGCCTGGGCTTGCTGGCCTACAGCAACGGCGGCGGGGCCGACGAGAACAGCCAGACGCTGACCTTCACGGTCACAGCGGTGCCCGCGGCGTCCCTGGGCGACATCGTGCTGGCGAACGGAACGACGGTTGTCAGCGCGGGCACCGCGTACTCGCTCAACGACCTGCAGGGCATGCGGTTCCGCGCGGCCGCCAACACCACGGGCGGGCCCGAGACCTTCAGCTGGACCTTGAAGGACAACGGCGGCACGGCCGGCGGCGGCCAGGACACGCTGAGCGAAAGCCTCACCGTCACGATCAGCACGGCCAACCAGGCACCGGTGCTGGCGGGCGCCAATGCGCTGACCACGATCCTGGAGGACGCGGCGACGAACACCGGCACGCTGGTGTCGGCGCTGGTGTCGGGCCAGATCACCGACAACAACAGCAACGCCGTCACGGGCATCGCGGTGACGGCGGTGGACAACACCAACGGCGCGTGGCAGTACACGACCGACGGGGGCACGACCTGGACGGCGTTCGGCGCGCCGGGCAACACCACGGCGCGGCTGCTGGCGACGGACGCGAACACGCGGGTGCGCTTTGTGCCCGGCGCCGACTGGGCCGGCACCGTGGCCGGCGGCCTAACGTTCCGGGCCTGGGACCGCACGAGCGGCGTGGCCGGCGGCACGGCGGACGCCAGTACCCACGGTGGCGGCACGGCGTTCAGCACGGCGACGGCCAGCAGCAGCATCACAGTGACGGCGGTGAACGACGCGCCGGTGCGCACGGCGGGGACGGTGGCGAACCTGACGGTGCTTGAAAATTCCGGCACCACGTCGCTGGGCCTGGGGTCGCTTGCCTACGGCGCGGGCGGCGGCGCGGACGAAAGCGGGCAGACCTTCACCTACACGGTCACGGCAGTGCCAGCTGCGACGCTGGGCGACATCGTGCTGGCCAACGGAACCACTGTGGTCACGGTCAACACGGCCTACACCCTGAGCGAATTGCAGGGCATGCGCTTTCGTGCCGCGGCCAACGCGACGGGCGGCCCGCAGGCCTTCAGCTGGAGCGTGCAGGACAACGGCGGCACGGCCAATGCCGGGCAGAACACGCTGGCCGGCGAAAGCCTTCAGATCACGATCAGCACGGCCAACCAGGCGCCGGTGCTGGCGGGGGCGAATGCGCTGACCACGATCCTGGAGGACGCTGCCACCAACGCGGGAACACTGATGTCAGCGCTGGTGTCGGGCCAGATCACCGACAACAACAGCAACGCACAGACCGGCATCGCGGTGACGGCGGTGGACAACACCAACGGCGCGTGGCAGTACACGACCGACGGCGGCACGAACTGGACGGCGTTCGGTTCGCCCGGCAACGCGTCGGCGCGGCTGCTGGCCACTGACGCGAACACGCGGGTGCGCTTTGTGCCCAATGCCGACTGGAACGGCACGGTGAGCGGCGGCATCACGTTCCGGGCCTGGGACCGCACGAGCGGCACGGCGGGCAACACGGCCGACACCAGCACGAATGGCGGCAGCGCGGCGTTCAGCACGGCCACGGCCAGCAGCAGCATCGCGGTGACGGCGGTAAACGACGCGCCGGTGCGCACGGGCGGCACGGTAGCCAACCTGACGGTGCTGGAGAACTCGGGCACGACGGGTCTGGGCCTGGGGGCCGTGACATATGGAAATGGCGGTGGCACGGACGAGGCGGGCCAGACACGGACCATCACCGTGACGATGGTGCCAGCGGCGGCGCTGGGCGACATCGTGCTGGCGGATGGAACGACCGTCGTAACCGCCAGCACGACGTACACGCTCGCGCAATTGCAGGGTATGCAGTTCCGCGCGGCGGTGAACGGTACCGGCGGCCCGCAGACCTTCACCTGGACCGTGCAGGACAACGGCGGCGTGGCCAATGGCGGTCAGGACACCTTGAGCGAAAGCCTCACCGTCACCATCAGCCCGGCCAACCAGGCGCCGGTTCTGTCGGGTGCCAACGCGCTGGACAACGTGCCGGAAGACGCAACCACCCACACCGGCACGCTGGTGTCGTCGCTGGTCACGGGGCGCATCACCGACGGCAACAGCAACCCGCTGAGCGGCATCGCGATCACGGCGGTGAACACCGCCAACGGCAACTGGCAGTACACCACCAATGGCGGCATGACCTGGACGGCGGTGGGCGCGGTCAGCGACACGGCGGCGCTGCTGCTGGCGGCGGACACCAACACGCGCGTGCGCTTCGTGCCCAACGCCGACTGGAACGGCACGGTGGCCAACGCGCTGACCTTCCGGGCCTGGGACCGCACGAGCGGCACGGCCGGCAACACCGCCGACACCAGCACGAACGGCGGCGCCACGGCGTTCAGCACGGCAACGGCCGGCAGCAGCCTGACGGTGACGGCGGTGAATGATGCGCCGGTGCGCACGGCAGGCACGGTGGCCAACCTGACGGTGCTGGAGAACTCGGGCACTACGGGCCTGAGCCTGGGCGCATTGGCCTACGGCAACGGCGGTGGGGCGGACGAGACCGGTCAGACGTTGACGTTCACGGTCACGGCGGTGCCGTCGGCGACGCTGGGTGACATCGTGCTGGCGGACAACACGACCGTGGTCACCGTGAACACGGCCTATACGTTGAACCAGTTGCAAGGCATGCTGTTCCGCGCCGCCGCGGGCGCCAATGGCGGGCCGCTGGCCTTCAGCTGGACCGTGACCGACAGCGGCGGCACCGCCAATGGCGGCGTGAACACCCTGGCCGAGAGCCTGGACGTCAGCATAGGCACGACCAACCAGGCGCCGGTGCTGTCGGGCGCGGCCAACCTGGCCGGCATCAACGAGGACCCGTCGCCCAACACCGGCACGCTGGTGTCCACGCTGATCGCCGGGCAGATCACCGACGGCAACAGCAACGCGTCAACCGGCATTGCGGTGACAGCGGTGGACAACGCCAACGGCGCCTGGCAGTTCAGCACCAACGGTGGCACGAGCTGGACGGCGTTCGGCACGCCCAGCGAAACGACGGCGCGGCTGCTGGCAGCGGACGCCAACACGCGGGTGCGCTTCGTGCCCAATGCGAACTGGAACGGGACCGTGAGCAACGGCTTCACGTTCCGGGCCTGGGACCGCACGAGCGGGGCGGCGGCGGGCACGGCGGACACGAGCACCAACGGCGGCGCGACGGCGTTCAGCACGGCAACGGCCAGCAGCAGCATCACGGTGACGGCGGTGAACGACGCGCCGGTGCGCACGGCAGGCACGGTCAGCAACCTGACGGTGCTGGAGAACTCGGGCACAACGGGACTGGGTCTTGGGTCTGTGACCTACGGCAACGGCGGCGGCACGGACGAGGCCGGGCAGACACGCACCATCACAGTGACGGCGGTGCCGGCGGCCACGCTGGGCGATGTGGTGCTGGCCAACGGGACCACGGTGGTCACGGCCAACACCACCTACACGCTGGCCCAGTTGCAGGGCATGCAGTTCCGCGCGGCGGCAAACCAGACGGGCGGCCCGGCGACCTTCAGCTGGAGCGTGCAGGACAGCGGGGGCACGGCCAGCGGCGGGCAGGACTCGCTGAGCGAAAGCCTGACCGTCACGATCAGCACGACCAACCAGGCGCCGGTGCTGTCGGGCGCGGCCAACCTGGCCGGCATCAACGAGGACCCGTCGCCCAACACCGGCACGCTGGTGTCCACGCTGATCGCCGGGCAGATCACCGACGGCAACAGCAACGCGTCAACCGGCATTGCGGTGACAGCGGTGGACAACGCCAACGGCGCCTGGCAGTTCAGCACCAACGGTGGCACGAGCTGGACGGCGTTCGGCACGCCCAGCGAAACGACGGCGCGGCTGCTGGCAGCGGACGCCAACACGCGGGTGCGCTTCGTGCCCAATGCGAACTGGAACGGGACCGTGAGCAACGGCTTCACGTTCCGGGCCTGGGACCGCACGAGCGGGGCGGCGGCGGGCACGGCGGACACGAGCACCAACGGCGGCGCGACGGCGTTCAGCACGGCAACGGCCAGCAGCAGCATCACGGTGACGGCGGTGAACGACGCGCCGGTGCGCACGGCAGGCACGGTCAGCAACCTGACGGTGCTGGAGAACTCGGGCACAACGGGACTGGGTCTTGGGTCTGTGACCTACGGCAACGGCGGCGGCACGGACGAGGCCGGGCAGACACGCACCATCACAGTGACGGCGGTGCCGGCGGCCACGCTGGGCGATGTGGTGCTGGCCAACGGGACCACGGTGGTCACGGCCAACACCACCTACACGCTGGCCCAGTTGCAGGGCATGCAGTTCCGCGCGGCGGCAAACCAGACGGGCGGCCCGGCGACCTTCAGCTGGAGCGTGCAGGACAGCGGGGGCACGGCCAATGGCGGCGCTGACACGCTGAGCGAAAGCGTCACCGTCACCATCAGCGCGGCCAACCAGGCGCCGGTGCTGTCGGGCGCGGCCAACCTGGCGGGCATCAACGAAGACGCGTCGCCGAACACCGGCACGCTGGTGTCCACGCTGATCGCGGGGCAGATCACCGACGGCAACAGCAACGCGTCAGCCGGCATTGCGGTGACAGCGGTGGACAACACCAACGGCGCGTGGCAGTTCAGCACCAACGGCGGCACGACGTGGACGGCATTCGGCACGCCCAGCGACACGACGACGCGGCTGCTGGCGGCGGACGCCAACACGCGGGTGCGCTTCGTGCCCAACGCCAACTGGAACGGAACGGTGAGCAACGGCATCACGTTCCGGGCCTGGGACCGTACGAGCGGGGCGGCGGCGGGCGCGGCCGACACGAGCACCAACGGCGGCGCGACGGCGTTCAGCACGGCGACGGCCAGCAGCAGCATCACGGTGACGGCAGTGAACGACGCGCCGGTGCGCACGGCAGGCACGGTGAGCAACCTGACGGTGCTGGAGAACTCGGGCACGACGGGCCTGGGGCTGGGGTCTGTGAGCTACGGCAACGGCGGTGGCACGGACGAGAACGGCCAGACACGCACCATCACAGTGACGGCGGTGCCCGCATCGACGCTGGGCGACATCGTGCTGGCGGACAACGCTACGGTGGTCACGGCCAACACCACCTACACGCTGGCCCAGTTGCAGGGCATGCAGTTCCGCGCGGCGGCCAACCAGACGGGCGGCCCGGCGACCTTCAGCTGGAACGTACAGGACAGCGGGGGCACAGCCAATGGCGGCGCTGACACGCTGAGCGAAAGCCTGACGATCACCATCAGCGGGGCCAACCAGGCGCCGGTGCTGGCGGGCGCGGCCAACCTGGCGGGCATCAACGAAGACGCGTCGCCCAACACAGGCACGCTGGTGTCCACGCTGATCGCGGGGCAGATCACCGACGGCAACAGCAACGCGTCAGCCGGCATCGCGGTGACGGCGGTGGACAACGCGAACGGCGCCTGGCAGTACAGCACCAACGGCGGCACGAGCTGGACGGCGTTCGGCACGCCCAGCGACACCACAGCGCGGCTGCTGGCGGCGGACGCCAACACGCGCGTGCGCTTCGTGCCCAACGCCAACTGGAACGGGACAGTGAGCAACGGCATCACGTTCCGGGCCTGGGACCATACGAGCGGCGTGGCAGGCAACACGGCCGATGCCAGCGCCAACGGCGGCACCAGCGCGTTCAGCACGGCAACGGCCAGCAGCAGCATCACGGTGACGGCGGTGAACGACGCGCCGGTGCGCACGGCAGGCACGGTGGGCAACCTGACGGTGCTGGAGAACTCGGGCGCGACGGGACTGGGCCTTGGGTCTGTGGGCTACGGCAACGGCGGCGGCACGGACGAGAACGGCCAGACGTTGACGATCAGGGTGACGGCGGTGCCCGCATCGACGCTGGGCGACATCGTGCTGGCGGACAACACCACGGTGGTCACGGCCAACACCACCTACACGCTGGCCCAGTTGCAGGGCATGCAGTTCCGCGCGCTGGCCAATGCGACCGGGGGGCCACTGACTTTCCGCTGGAGCGTGCAGGACAGTGGCGGCACGGCCAATGGCGGCGCTGATACGCTGAGCGAAAGCCTCACCGTCACGATCAGCACCACCAACCAGGCGCCGGTGCTGGGCGGCGCCAACGCGTTCGGCACGATCGCCGAGGACGCTGCCACCAACGGCGGAACGCTGGTGTCGGCGCTGGTGTCGGGCCAGATCACCGATGCCAACAGCAATGCGGCCATTGGCATCGCGATCACGGCCGCCAGCACAGCCAACGGCAGCTGGCAGTACAGCACCAACAACGGCACCAACTGGACGGCCGTGGGCACGGTCAGCAACACGTCGGCACTGCTGCTGGCGGCCGATGCGAACACGCGCCTGCGTTTCGTGCCGGCGGCCGACTGGAATGGCAGCATGGCCAGTGGCATCACCTTCCGCGCCTGGGACCAGACCAGCGGCGCGGCGGCCGCGACAGCCGACACCAGCACCAACGGGGGCGCCACGGCGTTCAGCACGGCCACGGCCGCCAGCGGCATCACGGTGACGGCAGTGAACGACGCGCCCGTCCAGACCGGCGGCACCGTGAACAATCTGGCCGTCGCCCAGAACGCGGGCACCACGTCGCTGGGCCTGGGGTCGCTGGGCTATGGACCGGGCGGTGGCACCGACGAAGCCGGGCAGACGCTGACCTACACGGTGACAGCGGTGCCGGCGGCGACGCTGGGCGACATCGTGCTGGCCGATGGGGCAACGGTGGTCACGGCAAGCACGGCCTACACGCTGACCGAGCTGCAGGGCATGCAGTTCCGTACGGCCACCGGTTCGTCTGGCGGGCCGCAGACCTTCAGCTGGAGTGTGCAGGACAGCGGTGGCACCGCTGGCGGCGGGCAGGACAGCCGCACCGCCAGCCTGACGGTGACGGTCAACGCGCCGGCCCCGACCCCCGCACCACCCGCACCGGTACCGGCACCACCGCCACCCGCCCCGGCACCACCGGCTCCCGCGCCGCCGGCACCACCCGCCCCACCAGCGCCCGCACCAACGCCCGCACCAGCGCCCGCACCGTCGGGCGCGCCCGGTCCTGTGCCCGAGCCGCCGCCGGCTCCCGCGCCGCCGGCGCCGTCACCGGCCGAGGCACCGGCGCCAGCCCCCACACCACCAGATTCTTTGCCGCAAATTCCCGTTGTTGTGGTGCCGCCGGCCGTCGAGCCACCTGCGGCGCCATCGCCAGAACCACCACCATCGCCCGCACCCGTGGCAGCGGCGGTCGCACCGCCTGCCGCGCCGCGGCCGGCCGACGGTCCAGCCGCACCGCCACCCGCTACGCCAGCACCCACTGCCGCAGGCTCGCGTGGCGCCGACGCCGACGGCGGTGCGGGCGATTCGGGCAGCGGCGACGCGGGTGTCGGCATTCCTGACGCGACGCAGCAGCAGCTCGCGTCGGCGCTGGGCGTACCCGCGGCCGTCACCGTCAACCTGCGCGCGCCGGTGCTCGGGGGGACCGACGTTGTGCCGCAATTGCTCAGCGCGCTGCCGCTGGACAGGCGTGTTGGCGGGCTGGTGCAGGCTACGGCCGAAACGCCGCTGGAGCTTTCAGCCCCGGGGGCGGCCGGCGCGCTGCGCGGCGTGGCGGTGTCCGCCGACCAACTGCAGCGTGCCCTTCGTTCGCCGACGTTCGTGGAGGAAATGGACCGCGCGCGCGAGCAGATCCGCGCCGAATTCAACCTGGACCGCACCGTGGCGGTGTCGGCGGCGGGGGTGGGCTTTGGTGCGTCGGTGATCTATGTGCTGTGGCTGATACGCGGGGGCGTGCTCATGGGCAGCTATTTGTCGGCGCTGCCTGCCTGGCGCGTGCTGGATCCGCTGCCAGTCCTGTCCCAGGCGGGTGGCGGGGCGGCGGGGGACGACCCCGACGACGATGCGCTGGCCGAAGGTCCGTCCGCTGGCGATCCTCTGGCCAGCCTCAGGGGTTATTGATGCTGCGGCGTTTCATCGGCACCCGTACCTACATCGCCCTGGGCCTGGTGTCCCTGGTCAGCAGCGCGCTGCTGGCAGCGTCGTTCCTGGGACTGTTGCCGGACCGGGTGACGGCCGAACGTTCGGGCCGCCTGGCATTGGCCGAGTCGGTGGCGGCTTCGGCAACGGCCTTGATGAGCGGGGGGGATACCTCGCGCGTCGAAACGCTTCTGCGCTTCGTGCAGCTGCGCAACACTGAACTGCTTTCCGTCGGCATGCGGGCGCTGGATGGCAAGCTCGCCCTGACCGTTGGCGACCATGCCCGGCAGTGGCGGATGCCCGGCACGCCTGCGTTGCCCGATACTCAGATTCATGTCCCGGTTTTCGCGGGGAGCCAGCCCTGGGGCGAGGTGGAATTCCGCTTTGCCCCGCTTTACGCGCCGGGCCTGCTGGGCATCCTGCAGTTGCCGCTGGTGCAGCTCATCGCGTTCTGCTCCCTGTTGTGCTTCGTGGGCTTCCAGATTTATCTCAGCCGCGTGCTGCGCCACCTGGACCCCCAGCAGGCCATTCCGGGCCGGGTGCGTTCGGCGCTCGATTCGCTGACCGAGGGCCTGCTGGTGATCGACCAGCGGCGCAACGTGGTGCTGGCCAACGAGGCATTCGTGGCCCTGGTGGGCCGCAGCAACGAGCAGCTCATGGGAACGCAGGCGTCGCTGATCGGCTGGCTGGATGCCACCGGGCAGCCGCTGGCCGCCGAAGACTACCCCTGGGAGCGCGCGCTGAAAGAGGGCGCCGTGCAGCGCGGCGTCACGCTGCGCCTGGCGGGGCCCGACGGGCGCGACCGTACCTTTGTCGTCAACTGCTCGCCCGTGCTCGGCACGGCCGGCCAGCCGGGCGGGGTGCTGATCAGCCTGGAGGACATCACGCTGCTGGAGGAAAGCCGCGTGCAGCTGCAGGAAGCGCGCGACGAGGCCGAGGCCGCCAACCGCGCCAAGAGCGACTTCCTGGCCAACATGAGCCACGAAATCCGCACCCCCATGAACGCGATCCTGGGGTTCACCGAACTGCTCAAGCGCGGCTACAGCAAGAGCGAGCGCGAGTCCACGCGCTACCTGGACACCATCCACACCAGCGGGCGGCACCTGCTGGCGCTGATCAACGACATCCTGGACCTGTCCAAGGTCGAGGCGGGCCATCTGGACATCGAAAGCATTGCCTGCGCGCCGCATGCCGTGGTGCGCCAGGCCGTGGCCGAGCTGCAGGTCAAGGCGCAGGAGAAAGGCATTGCGCTCACGCTGCAGGCGGGCGGCGACCTGCCCGAATCGGTCAGCTCCGACCCGGCCCGCATGCGCCAGATCGTGCTGAACCTGCTGAGCAACGCCGTCAAATTCACTGAGAAAGGCGGCGTGCGCGTGGTGCTGCGCTGCGTTGCCTCGGGCGCCGACGGCACCTACACCGTGGAAGTCCACGACTCGGGCATCGGCATTGCGCCCGACAAGCTGGAGTCCATGTTCGACCCGTTCACCCAGGCCGATGCGTCCATCACGCGCCGCTTCGGCGGCACGGGCCTGGGCCTGGCGATCAGCCGCAAATTCGCCCGCGCCATGGGCGGGGACATCGTGGCGACCAGCGTGCCGGGGCAGGGCAGCACCATGACGCTCACGTTCGCCACCGGACCGCTTCACGGCGTGCCGCTGGCGTCCGGCGCGCAACTGCTCACGGCGCAGGACGCGCAAGGCGCCGCGCAGCGCGTGCGCTGGCAGTTGCCGCCGTCGCGCCTTCTGGTGGTGGACGACGGGGCCGAGAACCGTGAACTGCTGTCGCTGGTGCTGGCCGAACAGGGCCTGTGGGTCGAAGAGGCTGAAAACGGCCAGATCGCCGTGGACAAAGTGGCCGCTGGCGGCAGCTTCGACCTGATCCTGATGGACATGCAGATGCCGGTGATGGACGGCTTTGCGGCTACCCGCACGCTGCGTGCGCGCGGCGTCACTGCGCCCATCGTGGCGCTGACGGCCAACGCCATGAAAGGCTTCGAGCAGGAAGTGCTGGCCGCTGGCTGCACCGCCTACGTCACCAAGCCGGTGGACATCGACGTGCTGCTGGCCGAGCTGGCGCGGCTGCTGGGCGGGCAGCAGGTGCAGGCGCCGGTAGCCGACGCGCCGGCCGCCGAAGTGCCGGCCGCCGAAGCGCCGGCGGTGGAGCCCGCCGCCGTGGTCCCTGAGGCGGTGCAGGCGCCGGCCGAGCCCATTGTTTCGCGCTTTGCCACCAGCCCGCGTTTCGCCCCGATCGTGCGCAAGTTCGCGGCGCGGCTGCAGGAGCAGTTGGGCGCGGCAGAGCAGGCCTGGGCGGGTGGGGACGCCGCCGAAGTGGCGCGTTTCGGCCACTGGCTGGCGGGTGCCGCCGGCACCGTGGGCTATGACGCGTTCACCGAGCCGGCGCGCGAGCTGGAACAGCGGGCGTTGCAGGGCGACACCGCGGGCGTGAACGAGTCGATGGCGGGGTTGCGCAATATGGCAAAGCGGGTTGAACTGCCTGCCGCCGGCGTTGGACAAGCGGCAGGGGTGGCATGACAATTGATCGCAATGTTGGGGCGGTGCTGCGAGCCGCCAAGGAACTCAGAAAGCAGATGAATGGCTGACTTCACCGCAAGCGCGCCGAGCGCCACATTCGTCGACGGCGGCCACATGCTGGCCGGCAAAAGCCTGAAGGACGTGGCCGTCAGCGAAGACACCTTCCACCGCCAGACCGCGTTCGATGCGGTCGACGCGCGCATCATGATGGTGGACGACGAGCTGCTCAACATCGAGATGACGCAGGCGTTCCTGGAAGACGCGGGCTACCGCAACTTCATCTCCACGCACGAATCCGAAAACGCCGTCGAGATGATGCGCGCCGAAAAGCCGCACGTGCTGCTGCTGGACCTGAGCATGCCCAAGGTGAGCGGCATGGACATCCTGGCCGTGCTGCGCGACGACCCGGAACTGCGCCACATCCCGGTCATCGTGCTGACCAGCAACACCGACGCGCCCACGCGGCTGAAGGCGCTGAGCCTGGGCGCCATGGACTTCCTGGCCAAGCCAGTGGACCCGAGCGAGCTGGGACTGCGGCTACGCAACACCCTGGCCGCGCGCGCCCACCGCGACTGGCTGGCCCAGCATGACCCGCTCACGGGCCTGTCCAACCGCGTGTCCTACACGGAGCGGGTGCAGGCCGCGATCGCGACGGCGACCGAACGCCGCCATGGCTGCGCGGTCATCCATATCGGCGTGGACCGGCTGTCGCAGGTCAATGACGCACTGGGCCGCGCCGCGGGCGACGCGCTGCTGCAACGCCTGTCACGGCGGCTGCGGCACTGCGTGGAAAGCGCCCAGGGTGGGGAGCTGGGCCAGCTGCAGGACCAGCACCCCAGCCTGTTCCGCTTTGATGGCGACGAATTTGCCGTGCTGGTGCCGTTCCTGGACGAGATCGAATCCGCTGCGGGCTTCATCACCAGCCTGCTGGAGGCTGCGTCGGCTACCTTCCGGGCGGGCGACCGCGAGGTGTTCGTCACCGCCAGCCTGGGCGTGGCGGTGTTTCCGCTGGACGGGCGCGAGGCCAACCAGCTCGTGACCAACGCCGGCCTGGCCATGCGCCAGGCCAAGCAGAACGGGCGCAACACCTATGAATTCTTCTCGCGCGGGCTCAACGAACGCGCGGTCAACACGCTGCGCCTGGGCGGCGACCTGCGCCGCGCGCTGGGCCGTGACGAGGTGAGCATCTTCTACCAGCCCAAGATCGACGTGCGCACCGGCGCGCTCATGGGCGCCGAGGCCGTGCCGCGCTGGACGCAGCCGGACGGTGCGGTGGTCGAAGGAGGGAAGCTGCTGGAAATGGCCGCCACGTCCGAGATGAACATGGTGCTGGCCGAGTGGATGTTCGAGCAGGTCACCTACCAGACCCGCGTGTGGCAGGCTGGCCGCCTGCACGTGCCGCCGCTGGGCATCAACCTGTCGCTGCGCCAGTGCCCACTGCCCCAGCTGATGGAAATCGTGGCCACCGCGCTGCGCACCAAGGCGCAACCCGACTGCCTGTGCCTGGAACTCAATGACGTGTCGGCGGCCGAGGACACCGAGATCGCCGCGCGCGTGCTGAGCCGGTTCGGCGAATGGGGGCTGCGCATTGCGCTGGACCAGTTCGGCACGGCGGGCACCAACCTGGCGCATCTGGGCCATCTGAGGGTTCACGAGATCAAGACCGACCCGGCCTTCATGTGGAAGGTGGACGAAAACCCCGTCAACGCTGCGATCATGCAGGGCCTGATCACCCTGGCGCGCGGCGCCGGGCTGACCCTGGTGGCCACCGGTGTGCATACCCCCCAGCAGCTCGCCTTCCTGAAGAACCAGGGCGCCGACCAGTGCCAGGGCAAGCTGTTCAACAACCCCATGCCGGCGCTGGAGTTCGGCCAGCGGTGGCTGCGGCCGGTTGTGCAGGCCGCAGCCTGAACACACGGGGCCGCGTGTCTCGGGGTGGGGATTAACCCGAAGTCCCCCGTATCCCCCACAGGCTTAGACTGAACTCTCCCACGGCGCCGTCCCGCAGCGCCTCAAGGCAAGGAGACAGCTTTGCAGCCATCCAACATTGCCAGCCCGGCCTATTTCCACAAGGTCGTCGACTGCCAGTACGCCTGCCCCGCCCATACGCCCGTGCCGGAATACATCCGCCTGATCGCGCAGCGGCGCTACGGCGACGCCTACATGGTCAACTGGGTGTCCAACGTGTTCCCCGGCATCCTGGGCCGCACCTGCGACCGGCCCTGCGAGCCGGCCTGCCGGCGGGGCAGGGTGGAGGAGGCGAACGCGCAGCAGCCTGAGCCCGTGGCGATCTGCCGGCTCAAGCGTGTGGCGGCCGATATGAAAGAAGACGTCGGCGCACGCATGCCCAAGCCGGCCCGCAAGAAGAACGGCAGGCGCGTGGCCTGCATCGGCGCGGGGCCCGCGTCGCTGACAGTCGCGCGCGACCTGGCGCCGCTGGGCTACGACGTGACGGTGTTCGACGGCGAAGCCAAGGCGGGCGGCTTCATCCGCACGCAGATCCCGCGCTTTCGCCTGCCCGAGTCGGTGATCGACGAAGAAACGGGCTACATCCTGGACCTGGGCGTCACGTTCAGAAGCGGCGAGCGCATCGGGTCCATGAAGGCGCTGCTGGCCCAGGACTACGACGCGGTCTTCGTGGGCTGCGGCGCGCCGCGCGGACGCGACCTGGATCTGCCGGGCCGCAAGGAGGCGGCAGCCAGCATCCACATCGGCATCGACTGGCTCGCATCGGTGTCGTTCGGCCACATCACCGGCATCGGCAAACGGGTCATCGTGCTGGGCGGCGGCAACACGGCCATGGACTGCTGCCGTTCGGCGCGGCGCCTGGGTGGCACGGACGTGAAGGTCATCGTGCGCAGCGGCTTCGACGAGATGAAGGCGTCGCCCTGGGAGAAAGAGGACGCGCAGCACGAGGGCATTCCCATCATCAACTTCCACGTGCCCAAGGCCTTCGTCCAGCAGGGCGGCAAGCTGCTGGGCATGACGTTCGAGGTCGTGAAGGCTGTGTACGACAGCAAGGGCAAGCGCAGCCTGGTGCCCACGGGCGAGGCCGACGCGTTCTTTGAATGCGACGAGGTGCTGGTGGCCGTGGGACAGGAGAACGCGTTTCCGTGGATCGAGCGTGATTGCGGCATCGCCTTCGACGAATGGGGTTTGCCGCTGCTGGGCAAGGAAACCCACCAGTCGAGCCTGCCCAACGTGTTCTTCGGCGGTGACGCGGCGTTCGGGCCCAAGAACATCATCACGGCCGTGGCGCATGGCCATGAGGCAGCGGTGTCCATCGACCGCCTGCTGAACGGCGAGGACGTGGCGCAGCGCCCCGACCCCATGACCAACCTGATGTCCCAGAAGATGGGCATCCACGAATGGAGCTACGACAATGACACTTCCAACGACCTGCGCTTCAAGGTACCCTGGGCGCAGGCCGAAAAGGCGCTGGCCAGCATCAAGGTCGAGGTGGAGCTGGGCTTTGACGCCGCCACGGCCTTCAAGGAGGCGCAGCGCTGCCTGAACTGCGACGTACAGACGGTGTTTACCGAGAGTGCCTGCATCGAATGCGACGCCTGCGTGGACATCTGTCCCATGGACTGCATCACCTTCACCACCAATGGCGATGAGGCCGAGCTGCGAACGCGGCTGAAGGCGCCGGCGCTGAACGAATCGCAGGACCTGTACGTGTCGCACGACCTCAGGACCGGCCGCGTGATGGTCAAGGACGAGGACGTCTGCCTGCACTGCGGGCTGTGTGCCGAGCGTTGCCCCACGGGCGCATGGGACATGCAGAAATTCCTGTTGAACACGACGCAGGCGGGACCGGCGTGCCGCGACAAGGCCGGCCAGCGCCAGGGGGTAGCCGCATGAAGCAGATCGAAGCCGTCAACGATTTCGTCATCAAGTTCGCCAACGTCAACGGCTCGGGCTCGGCCAGCGCCAACGAGCTGTTTGCCAAGGCGATCCTGCGCATGGGCGTGCCGGTCAGCCCGCGCAACATCTTTCCCAGCAACATCCAGGGCCTGCCCACCTGGTACGAGGTGCGCGTGACCGAGCGCGGCTGGCTGGGGCGGCGCGGCGGCATCGACATGATGGTCGCCATGAACCCGCAGACCTGGGACGCCGACGTGGCCGAGCTGGAGCCGGGTGGCTACCTGTTCTACGACAGCACGCGGCCGCTGCCGCCCGAAAAATTCCGCGATGACGTGCACGTGATCGGCATGCCGCTGACCGAGATCTGCAACGCCGTCTACACCGACCCGCGCCAGCGCCAGCTGTTCAAGAACATCGTCTATGTCGGCGCGCTGTCGGTGCTGCTTCAGATCGAGCCCGAGGTGATCGAAAAGCTGTTCGGCGAGCAGTACAAGGGCAAGGAGAAGCTGCTTGCGTCCAACGTGCAGGCGCTGCACCTGGGGCGCGACTTTGCCAAAGAGCACCTGAATGCGCCGCTGCCCATCCGCGTGCGGCGCGCCGACCGCGTGGGCGAGCGCATCTTCGTGGACGGCAACTCGGCCGCGGCGCTGGGCTGCGTGTACGGCGGCGCCAGCGTGGCGGCCTGGTACCCGATCACGCCGTCGTCGTCGGTGGCCGAGGCGTTCCAGAAATACTGCGCCAAGTACCGCGTGGACCCGGCCACCGGGCAGAACAACTTTGCAATCGTGCAGGCCGAGGACGAGATCGCCTCCATCGGCATGGTGGTGGGGGCAGGGTGGAACGGCGCGCGCGCGTTCACCGCCACATCGGGGCCGGGCGTGTCGCTGATGACCGAGTTCATCGGCCTCGCGTACTTCGCCGAAATCCCCGTGACCATCATCAACGTGCAGCGCGGCGGGCCGTCCACTGGCATGCCCACGCGCACGCAGCAGGCCGACATCCTGGCCTGCGCCTATGCGTCGCACGGCGACACCAAACACGTGCTGCTGTTCCCCGAGGACCCGGCCGAATGCTTCGAGCATGCCGCCTGCGCGCTGGACCTGGCGGACCGGCTGCAAACACCCGTGTTCGTCATGACCGACCTGGACATCGGCATGAACCAGCGCCTGTGCGCGCCGTTCACGTGGGAAGAGGGCCGCGACTACGACCGCGGCAAGGTCATGACCGCGCAGGAGCTGGAGGCGGGCCGTGACTTCGGCCGCTACAAGGACGTGGACGGCGACGGTATCCCGTGGCGCACGCTGCCGGCCACACACCCGTCCAAAGGCAGCTACTTCACGCGCGGCACCACGCGCGACGCGTATGCGCGCTATTCGGAGCGGGGGCCCGACTACATCTACAACGTGGAGCGGCTGCTGAAGAAGTTCCGCACGGCGGCGACGCTGGTGCCCAAGCCTGTGTGGCGCAAGGCGTCGTGCAAGACGCGGCTGGGCGTCATCTACTTCGGCTCCACCAGCCCGGCCATGGACGAGGCGCTGGACGCGCTGTCGGACCTGGGTATCCACCTGGACGCGCTGCGCCTGCGGGCCTACCCGTTCCCCGACGCGGTGGGTGAATTCATCGACGGGCACGACGAGGTGTTCGTGGTGGAACAGAACCGCGACGCGCAGATGCGCAGCCTGTTGGTCAACGAGCTGGGCACCGACCCGGCGCGGCTGGTGCCAGTGCTGCACTACGACGGCACGCCGGTCACGGCGCGCTTCATCACGCAGGCCATCGTGGGCCACGTGCACGCCGAAGTCGTCACGCCCAAAACGCGCTCCAGCAAGAGCCGGGAGAAAACCGCATGACCTACATCGCCAAGCCGCGCCTGCACCACCCGACGCTGCAAACCAACAAGGTCGGCTACACCCGCCGCGACTACGAGGGCAAGATCAGCACGCTGTGCGCGGGCTGCGGCCACGACAGCATCAGCGCGGCCATCATCCAGGCCTGCTGGGAGCTGGACATCGAGCCACACCGCGTGGCCAAGCTGTCGGGCATCGGCTGCAGTTCCAAGACGCCGGACTATTTCCTGGGCGCCAGTCACGGCTTCAACACCGTGCACGGGCGCATGCCCAGCGTGTTGACCGGCGCCAACCTGGCCAACCGCGACCTGCTGTACCTGGGCGTGTCGGGCGACGGGGATTCGGCGTCCATCGGCCTGGGGCAGTTCGCCCACGCCATGCGGCGCGGCGTGAACATGGTCTACATCGTGGAGAACAACGGCGTCTACGGGTTGACCAAGGGGCAGTTCAGCGCCACGGCCGACCGTGGCAGCAAGAGCAAGAAGGGCGTGCTCAATGCCGACAGCGCGATCGACCTGGTGGGCATGGCGTTGCAGCTGGGCGCGACCTACGTGGCGCGTGGCTTTTCGGGCGACAAGGCGCAGCTCGTGCCGCTGATCAAGGGCGCCATCGGCCACGGCGGCGCGGCGTTCATCGACGTGATCAGCCCCTGCGTGGCGTTCAACAACCATGCCGGCAGCACCAAGAGCTACGACTATGTGCGCGAGCACAACGAAGCCGTGAGCCGCATCGATTTCATCACCCCGCGTGACGAGATCACCACCGGCTACGCCCCCGGCGAAATGGTGGACGTCGAACAGCACGACGGCACCGTGCTGCGCCTGCGCAAGCTGCACGAAGGCTACGACCCCACGCGCCGCGTGGCGGCCATGAACTTCGTGCAGGAACGCCAGGCGCAGGGCGAGGTGGTGACCGGCCTGCTGTACCTGGAGCCCGATGCTACCGACCTGCACACGGCGCTGAACACAAGCGCCCGGCCGCTGAATGCGCTGGGCGCGGCCGAGCTGTGCCCGGGCCGCGCTGCGCTGGACAAGCTCAACGCCAGCCTGCGCTGATGTTGTATCGCTCGCTGCTTCGCGGCAGGCGGTGTGCGGGGCTGGGGGCGCCTCTGTGACGCCGAGCAGCGCAAGGGTGAGTGTCGGCGCGCGCAGCGCGCGTAGCGAGTTCTGCGGTGCGACCGAACCCTGAGCAGCACAGGGAAGTCGCCGCAGGCGACCGTCACAGTGAAGCCCCCAGCCCCGCACACCGCCCCCGTGGCTTTGCCGCGAGGTGCCAAGATCGACGTCACGACAACCCGCGTCACCAAGTCCGCCCGAACAGGCAAACGTAGTGTCAGCAGGCCCCTAGACCGAAGTAGGGGCTGTATTGCCGTGCCGCCGTGCCTAGACTGGACTTACCGTTCGTTACAGGAGACCCGTCATGGATCGACTGGAATTTGCCCCGGCAACCGCCCATCCGGCTTCATTCGCTGCCGCCGCCGTCGATCACGACGACAGCTACTGGCCGCGCCACGCCCTGCAGGCCTTTACGCTGCGCATGGCGTCGCACGGCCTGTGCGTGAGCAGCAGCATGATGCTGGGCGACCGCTGCTACGCGCTGGAACAGCTCGCGCATGCGCATGCGCTGGCTGACGACGAGCTGCGCGGCCTGGCCATGGAACTGTTCCGGCATTTCGAGCGCCGCCAGTCGGGCCTGCCGCACCTGTCCTGACCTGCGGCGCGCCGCTGTCAATCTTGACAGGATTGACCGGCCGCGGCCGGGTTCCTACAGTCGCCCCCTGTTGCCGCGCAACGCGGTGTCCGACTGGGGGAGCGAATGTCCGATGGCTATGTCAAAAAGTTGCTGGACCCGGCCAAACGGGGAGCGGTGATACGGACGCTGCCCATCCGCACCGGCGACCTGCGCAAGGACCTGCTGGAAGACAAACAGGTGGCCATTCCCATGGGTGGCCAGTTCGACTACCTGCACGTGGCCAAGGCGAACCGCATCGCCTACTTTGACATCCGCCCCGAAAACTGGCCGTCCGATCATCTCCAGTTGTTCGTGGAAGACGTCCAGGTGTCCACCCAGTTCCGCTCCGGTCGCAATGCCAAGACGTTGCGGCCCCTGTTCTACCTGCCCTACCAGCGCAACAACATCGCCCGCATGAAGTTGTCCGAGCCCGGCACCTACAACGGCCCGCCCGTGCGCTTTTTCACCACAGCCATGATCGACGGCTGCTCGGTCTACATCGAAGGGCCGGGCGCCACCCCCAAGGTGTCGCACGCCAACGCGCAGGCCGTGCAGCCCACGCGCACCACGGACAGCTGGGCGGCCAAGCAGATCAAGATCCAGGCCAAGATCACCCATATGGACACCGGCTACGGCCATCTGCGCAAGGCGGCGGCGGCCGTCGTGGAGCGGCCCCACTACATCGCCGACGACCCGGTCGAGCTGCTGCAGGTCAAGACGGCCTTTGCCAATGCCCACGGCGTACCGGTCAACCGCGTCACCGACTACCAGCCGTTCGGCGCCGTGCTGGGCTTCAAGGACGGCAACAGCTGGTCGTTCTGGCTGCAGAAGAACGGCGTCTTCAACTACCGCAGGCGCACCACCGATCCGCGCGACACGGCCAAGTACTGGGTGATCGAGGCGCGCGAGGTCTGGCCCAACGGCGGCGGCCATTTCCGGCTGATTCCCTGAGGCTGCAGGACGGGCTGGCCGGCGTTTAGCCGGCTTTTGGCCCGTTTTTGGCCCGCTTATCGCGCGATCGGGCAGGGTAGGCGCCGCCTAAGCTTGGGTCACCCTACAGGAGGCCCACCATGGCATACCTTGACCCATCCCGGGGCGGCAGCGCCCGCGCCGTTCCCCCGTCCGTCTACGAACCGCCCGCCGAGGGCGGCTACTGGCCGCCCAGCGCCCTGCAGGCCTTTACGCTGCGCATGGCGTCGCATGGCCTGTGCGTGAGCAGCAGCATGATGCTGGGCGACCGCTGCTACGCGCTGGAGCAGTTGAGCCACGCCCATTCGCTGGCCGATGACGATCTGCGCGACCTGGCCATGGAACTGTTCCGCTTTTTCGAGCGCCGCCAATCCGGCTTGCCTCACCTGCTCTGAGAGCAGGCCTTTCCCGGATTTCAAAGGAGACCGGCTTTGCTGGATCGGATGCTTTTCCCCGGCGCATGGTTGATGCGCCTGCTCGGGCTGCGCGCCAAGTTCGTGCTACTGTCGCTGGTGGCGTTGGCGCCTGCCGGCATTGCCGCGGCTTGGGCGGCGTCTTCTTGGATGCCCTGGGCACTGGCGGCTGCCGTGCTGGCGCAGGTGTACCTGCTGGCCGCGCTGCATGTCGGGCTGATCCACGGGTTCACGCGGGCCATGGCGCGGCTACAGGCCATGGAAACCGGCGAGCTGGCCCTGGCCGACGGTGCAGCAGGCCGTGACGAATGGTCGTGCGTGATGCAGGCCGCTGCGCGGCTGTCGGTGCGGCTGTCGGCCATCGTGGCCGACGTGCGCAGCAGCTCGGCGCTGGTCGAGCAGGCCGGCCACCAGTTGGCCAAGGGCTACAACGAACTGCGCGACCGAACCGAAAGCCAGGCGTCCAGCCTGCAGGAAACAGCCGCGAGCGTGCGCCAGCTGGCCGCCACCGTCGCCGACAATGCGGACGCCGCCGGCCAGGCCGATGCGCGTGCATCGGCCGTGCGGGCTTCGGCCGAGGACCAGGCGCGCTCCATGGCGCAGGCCGTGCAGACGGTTGGCGCCATCCAGGACGGCACGCAGCGCATGGGCGAAATCGTGGGCATGATCGATGCCATCGCCTTGCAGACGAATCTTCTCGCGCTGAATGCCGCCGTGGAAGCCGCGCGCGCGGGCGAGCAGGGCCGGGGCTTTGCCGTCGTGGCGACCGAGGTGCGCCGGCTCGCGCAGCGCAGCGGCGACGAGGCGCGCCAGATCCGCGAGCTGATCGCCACGTCCACCGGGCACGTGGAGGACGGCGTGCGGCGCATCCGCGCTGCCGGCGAGGACATCACCCGCATCGTGGACGGCGTGCGTGGCGTGGCGGGCAACATGTCGCGCATCTCCAGCGCCAGCGGGGACCAGAGCAGCGGGCTGCGGCAGATTTCCGCCGCGGTCGAGGAACTGGACCGCATCACCCAATCCAACGCCGGGCTGGTGGACGAAGCCGCCAACCAGGCGCAGTACCTGCGCGAACGCGCGGCCACGTTGTCACGGTCGGTGGCGCATTTCCACCTGATGCAGGGCACGGCGGATGAAGCCGTGAGGCTGGTCGAGAAAGCTGCTACCGCCCATGGACAGCTGGGTGGGGGTGAAGCTTTTCTGGCCCACATTACCGGTGCAGCCAACGGGTTCCACGATCGCGACATGTATGTGTTCGTGCTCGATGGGGCGGGCCAGTATCTGGCCTTTGGTGGCAACCCGGCCAAGGTCGGTACGCGCGTGCACGATATACCCGGCGTTCAGGGCGATGCGCTGCTCGCCGCCATCATTAACCAGGCGGATGCACAGCCCGGCTGGGCCGAATACGACATCACCAACCCCACGACGCGCACCGTCCAGTCCAAGATGTCGTATGTCATGCGCCTGGGCAACCTGTATGTGGGCTGCGGCGTGTACAAGAGCCTGGTGCAGCGCCAGGCCGCCTGAGGTTCAGGAAGCCCGCACGGCAGCGTCTTCGAGCCACTGCAACAACTGCGACCGCGTTGACGGCCAGTCGTGCGACTGCATCCGCGCTGCCAGCGCCGCAGCGCCTGCCATCTGGCCCCGCGATGCCAGTGATTCGATCTCCTGTGCACCGGTGGCCAGTGTGACTGCGCCCAGATTTGCCGCAGCGCCGCGTAACGCATGGGCGAGTCGGGCGCTGGCCGTCGCATCGCCGCCCGCCTGGGCCTGCACCAGTGCGTTGAGCTGGCGGGGAGTGTCCGCCAGAAACAGATGGATGATTGTTCGCGACACTTCCAGGGTCGGATCCAGTTCGCGAATGGTGTCCAGTCGGGCCATATCCACCCGGGCCGGCGCCGCCGGTTCAGTACGCGCTACGCGGCCCGTGGCAGGTCCTGTCCAGCGGTCCAGCACCTGGGCCAGCGCAGCGACCTGCAGCGGCTTGGTCAGGTAGTCGTCCATGCCGGCGGCCGCGCAGCGTTCCCGGTCCTCGGCGGACGCATCGGCCGTGAGCGCGATCACCGGCGGGGCCGCGCCACCAAAGCGCTGTTGCAGCACGCGCGTGGCCTCCAGGCCGTCCATGCGCGGCATGTGCAGGTCCATCAGCACGGCGCCGAAGCTGCGGCCGGCCGCCATGGCGGCGGCAACCTCGGCCACGGCGTCCACGCCGTCGGCGGCGGTCACGGTGTCGTAGCCCAGCCGCGCCAGCATGCCGCAGGCGACCTTCAGGTTCACGGCGTTATCGTCCACCACCAGAACCGTCACGTGCTTGCGCTCGTCCGCGTGGCTGGCGGGCTGTGGCGCGGACGCCGCCTGCGGCGCAAGGCAGCGCGCCAGCGTTTCAAACAGCTGGAGCTGGCGCGCGGGCTTGAGCAGGCGCGCGTTGAACAGGCGGGTGCCGTCGGTGCCCGACGGCATGAAGCCGGAGCTGAGCAGCACCATGGGCACGGCGCCACCGCCGGGCAGCTCGCGCACGTGGCGCGCCAGGTCCAGGCCGTCCATGCCGGGCATGTGCATGTCGGTCACGATGATGTCGGGCAGCGCGCCCTGGGCCAGAACGTCCAGTGCCGCGGCGCCGGAGTCGGCCGTGGCCACCCGCAGCCCCCACTGGCGAAGCTGGCGCGTGAGCACGCGCACGTTGACCGGGTGGTCGTCCACCACCAGCACGCGGTGGCCCTGCAGGGCGGTCACATCCGGCGGCGTCAGCGCCTTGGGCAGGTCGGCCAGCGGCGCGCGCACGGTGAACGAAAAGACCGAGCCCCGGCCCGGTTCGCTGCGCACGCCGATCTCCCCGCCCATCAGGTTCACCAGCCGCTTGCAGATGGCCAGGCCCAGGCCCGTGCCGCCGTATTTGCGCGTGGTGGACGCGTCCACCTGCGTGAACGCCTGGAACAGCGCGCCGATGCGCTCGGAGGGGATGCCGATGCCCGTGTCCTGCACGCTGAACTCCAGCGTGGCCAGCCCGTCCGCGCCCGGCGCCGCGGCCAGGCGCGCGTGCACCGACACGGCGCCGCGCTCGGTGAACTTGACGGCGTTGTTGATGAGGTTGATGAGGATCTGCCGCAGGCGCGTCACGTCGCCCAGGATCGCGGCGGGCGGCCCGCCCGCGCCGGGCTCGGGCACGTCCACGATCAGCTCCAGGCCCTTCTCGCGGGCCCTTGGGGCGGCAATGTCGCTGGCCTCCTCCATGACGTTGCGCACGCTCAGCGGCTCGTGCTCCAGGTCGAAGCGGCCGGACTCGATCTTGGAGAAATCAAGGATGTCGTTGATGACCGCCAGCAACTGGTCGCTGGACAGGCGGATGGTCTGCAGGAAGTCGCGCTGCTCGGCGTCCAGCGACGTTTCGGCCAGCAGGGCGCTCATGCCCACCACACCGTTCAGTGGCGTGCGGATCTCGTGGCTCATGGTGGCCAGGAACGCCGCCTTGGCGCGCACGGCTTCCTCGGCCGCCTCGCGGGCGCGCACGAGCTCGCTTTCGCGGGCGCGGACTTCTTCTTCGGCGGTCCGCGCGCGGCGGCTTTCGTTTTCGGCCTGGGTCTTTTCGGTGCGCAACTGGTCGGCCACGCGGTTGAAGGCCAGCACGACCTCGCCCAGCTCGTCACGCGTGTCCAGCGTGACGGCGGGGCCTTCGCGGCCGTCCTGCATGCGCTCGGACGCTTCGCGCAGGCGCGTCACGGTGCGCATCACGCCCGCGTAGAACGCGGCCAGCAGGTACAGCACCGCCACCAGCACGGCCGCCACGAAGGCGATGACGATGGTCATGCGCTGCTCGAAGCCGCGGATGCGCGACTCCAGCAGGTTCTGCAGCTCGGCCGACTCGCGCTCGTTCAGCGTGTAGTTGGCCGCCTGCGCGCGCGCCAGCAGCTGGCCCGCCGCCTCCACGGCCTGCGACGAGCTGCCGCCGGGCTGCGTGAGGTTGCGCAAGGCGGCCACGGCTTCGCGGATGGCGGTGTCGTAGGCCTGCACCGGGTCCACCAGACGCAGCTTGAGCCGGCCGGTCTTTTCGCTTTTGAACGCCGTTTCGGCGCCGTAGCGGGTGCGCGCCAGGTTGGATTCGATCAGCCCGGACAGGCGGATCAGGTCCGCGTTGAACGCGCCGGGCACCGCCTGTGGCTGGGCCTTGGCCTGGGTGAGCAGGCGGGCCTGCAGCAGCAGGTCGGCCGCGTCGGGCAGCTTCAGCAGCACGCCTTCCATCATGTAGTAGGCGTCCAGGTCCGGGTCCAGGATCAGGTTGGACTGGTCGCCCACCAGCGCCATGAGCGCGCCAATGTCGTCCTGCAGCTTGGCATGCAGCGTGTCGGTGTCCACCGGCGGAACGGCCAGCAGGCGCGTGGACAGGAACGCGGCGTTTTCCTTGAGCACACCCAGCTTCTGGGTGGACTGCAGCTCGGCGCCGCTGCGCGCGTCGACCGCGTCCACTTCGCCCAGGGCCGACTGGATGCCCGCCTGCGCCCGCACGAGTTCGGGCCGCAGGTTGGGCTGGCCCGCGCGGTAGGCCGCCGCCAGCAGGCGGCTGCGTGCCACCTGCTCCTGCAGTGCCCGCAACGGCCGCAGGTAATGGGCGCCTGCAATTTCCTTTTCGGCAAAGCGGATGGAATGGTTGATTTCCCCCACCAGCAGATACAGCGTCAGCCCCAGGGGCAACGCGAACAGCAGCAGGATCAGCAGGAACTTGCGCGGATAGGTCAGCCGGTCCATGAGCCGGCGCGCAGGGCTGAGCAGGGCGGCGGGCACCAGCGTCAGGGTGCGGGGCGGTGGGGTCGGCGTGTCGTTCAAGGGCGGGCTGAATGGGGCGGGGTTCAGCCATTGTCGCGCCGCGCGCGGGCTCGTGCCAGCGCGGCTTCGATCACCGCGCGCTTGCGCTGTGCTTCGGCCCCTTCGGCGTCCTTGGTGTGGGCTGGCAGGTCGGCCAGCTTGGCCAGGGCCTTGGCTTCCAGCCTGGCCTCGTTTTCGCGTGCGTCGCGCGCCAGGCGCATGCGGTGAAAGTCGTAGCGCTGGCGGGCTTCCTGCGCCTTTGCATCGGACCATGCGGCCCAGCCGGTGGCATCGCCCGAGGCATTTTCCAGGCTGATGCAGTCCACCGGGCAGACGGGAATGCACAGCTCGCAGCCCGTGCAGTACGGCTCGATCACGGTGTGCATGCGCTTGTTGCTGCCCAGGATGGCGTCGGTCGGACAGGCGTCCAGGCACAGCGTGCAGCCGATGCACCAGGCCTCGTCGATCACGGCCAGAAAGCGCGGGCCCTCGGCGCCATGGACGGGGTTCAGCGCCGCAGCGGCCTGGCCGGTCAGCGCGGCCAGCCGCACGACGCCTTGCTCGCCGCCGGGCGGGCACTGGTTGATGGGGGCCTCGCCAGCCGCGATGGCCTGGGCGTAGCCGGCGCAGTCAGGGTAGCCGCAGCGTGTGCACTGCGTCTGCGGCAATGCGTCATTGATGCGCTCGGCCAGCGGAGTCACGGCACGGCCGGGCGTTCAGGTACGTTCAGGCGCGCGCGGTACGGCGGGCCGGCGCCTTTTTGGCCGGCGTGGCTTTCTTCGCGGCGGCCTTGGCGATGGCGGGCCTGGCAGGGGCTGCTTTTGGCGCCGGCTTCACCGGCTCGTTGTGTGCCAGGATGAACGCCTTGACCTGCGGGTAGACGATGTCGCGCCAGCGGCGGCCGCTGAAGATGCCGTAGTGGCCCGCGCCCTTGACCTCCAGGTGCTTCTGGCGCGCCTTGGGCACGTTGTGGCACAGGCCGTGGGCGGCTTCGGTCTGGCCCGAGCCCGAGATGTCGTCCAGCTCGCCTTCGACCGTGAAATGGGCCGTGGTGGTGATGTCCTGCGGGCGCACGCGCTCGACCTTGCCGGCGGGGCTTTTCACGTCCCAGGTGCCGTTGACCAGCGCAAACTCCTGGAACACCGTGCGGATGGTTTCCAGGTAGTAGTCGGCGTCCATGTCGAGCACGGCGTTGTACTCGTCATAGAACTTGCGGTGGGCCTCGGTGCTGGCGTCGTCGCCCTTGATCAGGTTCTTGAAATAGTCGTAGTGACTGGACAGGTGGCGGTCGGGGTTCATCGCGACGAAGCCCGTGTGCTGCAGAAAGCCCGGGTACACGCGGCGGCCCGCGCCGGGGAAGTTGCTGGGCACGCGGTAGATCACGTTGTTCTCGAACCACTCGAAGCTCTTGTTCATGGCCAGGTTGTTCACGGCCGTGGGCGATTTGCGCGCGTCGATGGGGCCGCCCATCATGGTCATGGACAGCGGCGTGGTTTCGCCGCGGCTGGCCATCAGCGACACGGCCGCCAGCACCGGCACGGTGGGCTGGCAGACGCTCACGACATGGCAGTTGCCGTACTGCTTCTGCAGGTGGCGGATGAACTCCTGCACGTAGTTGACGTAGTCGTCCAGGTGGAATTCGCCGTCTTCCAGCGGCACGGTGCGCGCGTTTTTCCAGTCGGTGATGTAGACCTTGTGGTCCTGCAGCATGGTGCGCACGGTGTCGCGCAGCAGCGTGGCGTAGTGGCCCGACAGCGGCGCGACGACCAGCACCGCGGGCTGCTTCTTCATGCGGTCCAGCACGGCGGCGTTGTCGGTGAAACGCTTGAAGCGCCGCAGCTCGCAGAACGGCTTGTCGATCTCAACCCCTTCATGGATCACCACGTCCGTGCCGTCGGCGTTGACGGACTTGATGCCGAACTCGGGCTTTTCGTAGTCTTTCCACAACCTGTACATCAGGTCGTAGCTGGCGGACACGCGCTGGGCAAACGGATTCTGGCCGAACGGCGACAGGGGATTGCTGTAGAGCTTGGCGGCTGCCTGCGCAAAATCCGCAAACGGCTCCATGAGGGAGCGCTGGGTTTCATAGATCTGGTAGAGCATCGCAGGGTCTTCGCTGGAAATGTTGCAATGCAATATAACAGTGTTCCAGCGCGGGTGCTTCGGGTGAAAACACCGACTTTCAGGTGGTATCTGTCACGTTGGCGAAAGATCGGGGCGGGAACTTGCCGCAGCCTTGGCGCTCCACCCACTCGTTATAAAGAAAAATCAATTGACATGCACAGACGGACTCTCCTGGCCGGCGCCGCGGGCGCGGCCAGCCTTTGGGGCGCGGCCATGACCCCGGCCGAAGCCACCGCCTCGGCGCTGGATGCGCTGCCCCTGCAGAAAAGCCCGCGCTTGCCGGTGCTGTTCCTGGGCCATGGCAGCCCCATGAATGCCATCGAGGACAACGAATACCGGCGCAGCTGGCAGGCGCTGGGTGCGGAGTTTGGTGCGGCACCTGGCGCCAAATACCCCAAGCCCCAGCTCATCCTGTGCATTTCTGCCCACTGGATCACCCGCGGCTGGTGGCTCACGGGCATGGACAAGCCCAAGACCATCCATGACTTCGGCGGTTTTCCGCAGGCGCTGTTTGACCAGCAGTACCCGGCGCCGGGGGCACCTGCCGTGGCGCAGGCGATCAGCCGCACCATTGCCGCGCCGCCCGTCGGCCTGGACAAGGACGAATGGGGCTACGACCACGGGACCTGGTCGGTGCTCAAGCCCATGTTCCCCAGGGCCGACATTCCCGTCATCCAGCTCAGCATGGACTACAGCCGTCCGCCGGCCGAGCACTATGTACTGGGCCAGCAGCTCAAGGGCCTGCGCGAGCGCGGCGTGCTGATCGTGGGCAGCGGCAACATCGTGCACAACCTGCGCATGACGCGCCGCGGCACGCCGGCCATGCAGGCCTATGACTGGGCCTTCGAGTTCGACCGCGTGGTGGCCGGCCAGCTGGAAAAGGGCCAGCTGGCGGCGCTTTCCGGCTTCCAGTCGATGGGAACGGTGGCCCAGATGGCGCACCCCACCTGGGACCATTACCTGCCGCTGCTGCACGCGGCCGGGGCGGCCGACGCGAAAGACCCCGTGCGGTTCTTCAACGCCAACTACCAGAGCGCGTCGATCTCGATGCGCTCGGTGGTGTGGGGCTGAAGGGGGCTGTGGTCAGCGCCTAGATGACCCCGGTTGGCCAGCGGTGCCGCTGGCCTTCGTGCCCCAGCGTCGGGTCCCGACGCAGCGAGGCCTCTTCCGGCAGGCCTGCGGTCGTTCCTCGGACGAGCTGTTGTACCTCCTGCACGGCTTTGCGGGCCTCAGGCGTGAATTTGCCGGTGTCCTTGTAGCTGTCCAGGTTCTCCCGCGATATCGTGGCCTCGAAGGCCCGTCGGTGCCTGGCCTGGAAGGTCTGCGTATTCAGGGGGTGGCCCGAGGCGTCCGTGATCCTGATGGCCGGCACCTTGTTGCCCGTGGCGTTGCGGCGCTCCTGTTCCTTGTCCAGCGTGTCGCGAAGCGGCCCTTCGAGGCTGTCCATCAGTTCAGCGCTTGTGATGGACAGTCCTGCGGCCGTCAGCCGGCGGGTCGAACAGGTGGAAATGAGCGACACCGGGTTCTTTCCGTCCTGGTGCAAGCTGGCATCGGCGATGCTGCGAAAGTGCTGGAGCATGCACATGTAGCCCGTGTGCATGCTGTACGTGCCGTTGCGCTTCAGCGCGGTTTCCGCCAGCGGTCGGGAGTACGTGCTGTAGATGGGCTCGAACCGGCTACCGAAAAGGTCCTGCCGCTCGCAGGGCACGTGCAGAAGTTGCCGTGCCATGGACGACCGGAACGTGTTGTCCGGCTTGTCCCAGCTTCCCTTTTGTATGTCAATCCGGGCCTGTTCGAACCTGGCTGCCAGCTCGATGTTGTTTTTGGCGCGCCCCTCATCCGCGCACCACTCCGCGTGCTGGACATCCTTGAACGGCCGGTCGATCGAGTACTCGTAGTGCGCCGCCATCTGGGCCACGTTTTTTTCGCCGTGAATGGGGGGGTGGAAGTCGAATCCGCCGTTTTCGCGACCGCCGTTCACGCCTATGCCCGTATCAAGGGGGAGTACTCTCCTCGGCGCGCTGGTGAACAGGGGCCGGCAACCGGCAAAGCCTATCCCCTGTCGTGTCATTGCAGGAGGCCGACTTGAGGGTGCACAGGTATGCAGGCTGCTTCGCTGGAAGGTTCTGCGGTCCGATTCGGTCACGAGTACCGAGGCGCTCCGGTTCATCCGGGCAGGCGGTTGTCTGGACACCTTGTGCGCCAGTTTCGAGATGAGGGTCTGCATGGGTCGCTCCCTCAGTGAAACAGCCGCGCGCGCGCGTGGGCGATCAGGTCTGCCAACTGCTGGGGCAGCAGGGCTCCGCACGTTTGCTCGGTCAGCGGCAGGCTGACCCTGTAGACGACATTTCCCTCTTCGGGGTGCAAGGCGAAGTAACCCGAGCCAGGTGAAACCAGTGCAATGTTGTGCTGCAGCAGTCGCGTGTGCAGTCCGTATGACTGGACGTGACCCAGATCGACGTAGAGGTGCAGCAACTGGGGCGCGTTCTCTTCGTCGTAGAGCATGCCGACAACGGCGTCGCCGACTTCTACGTGCATGTCGGCGCCGGTAGCCCAGGGCTGCATGCCCGTGGCATTGCACCACTCATGGATCACCCGGTCATAGGTCTGTGCATTCATGTTCGATGGCCTCACATTGCGGCGCTCCGTGCGCCTTGGCTGACTCCCTGTGCAAGCATCGTAGGGTTCGTCGCAGCACGGATCGACAAGACCAAAGCATCGACCCCGTTTCAGCCGGTTGCCTTGGTTCACGGCCGGCCTCCTTCATGCACAGGCGACGTGCGTGATGGGCCATCTGTGCCAAAAAAATGCACCTGCGCGGAGATTCATGCACTACGCCGGTGAAGTATCGCAAGCTGTGACAGTGCCAATGGCAGAGTGTCTTATACGATTGGATGGCGTCGCGACTGTTGTGCGTAACCCGCAGTTCAGGCCAGCGCCCGCAGGATCAGGCTGGCCCCCGTGCACAGCAACACACCGTAAAGCACCTGCATGAACCGCTGACGTTCCATGCGCAGCGTGATGCGATGCCCCAGGTACAGACCCAGCGCCATGGCCGGCAGCAGGCATACCACGAGCAGCAGCAGGCTCAGGTCGAAGAAGCGCCCGGCGGCGGCGAACAGCGCCACGCGGATGAACGAGCTGATCGTCAGCACCGCGTTTTGCGTGGCGCGGATCTGTTGCGGATCGTCCAGCCGGCGCACCAGATACATCGAATACACCCAGCCGCCCGCGCCGAACAGCGCGCTCAGCACGCCACCTGCGCCGCCGAACCACCAGGCCCATCGCGGGCTCAATGCAGGGGCAGGTGCCTTTGGACGCAGCCCGTTTAGCGCATAGAGCACGACAAACACACCCAGCAGCAGCATCAGAGTGTTTACGGGCACGGCGAACAGAATCCATGCGCCCAGGGCACTGCCGATGAGCATGGCCGGCGCCAGCCGCCAGACTTCCGCGCGCTGCACCTGCGGCCCCAGCCGGAATCCGCTGCTGCTGGCCGCGATGAAATCGGTCAGCGCCAGCGCCGGCACCACGGTGGACACGGGCAGGACGTGAGCCAGGACGGGCGCCGCCACGAGCGTGGTGCCGAAGCCCACCATGCCGAAGACGAGGTAGGCGACGACCAGCGTGGGTTCGGCCAGCAGCAGCGTGGAAAGATCAGGCAAAGGCATGATGCCGGCATGAAAAAAGCCGCCCGGCGGGGGCGGCTTTGTACGGCTGCATCAGGGCGATCACATCACCTGGGCGATGGATTCGCAGACATAGCCCACGTTCTTGCTGTTCAGCGCGGCCACGCACATGCGGCCGGTGTCAGTGCCGTACACCCCGAACTCGCTGCGCAGGCGCACCATCTGGTCCTTGGACAGGCCCGAATAGCTGAACATGCCGATCTGGTCGGTGATGAAGCTCATGTCCTTCTTGACGCCGGCGGCCTTCAGTCCGTCGACCAGCGCCTGGCGCATGGCCTTGATGCGCACGCGCATCTCGGCAAGCTCTTCTTCCCACTGGGCGCGCAGCTCGGGCGTGTTCAGCACCGTGGCCACCACGGTAGCGCCGTGGATCTGCGGGTTGCTGTAGTTGGTGCGGATCACGATCTTGATCTGGCTCATGACGCGGTCAGCGTCCTCTTTGCTGGCGCATAGCACGCTCAGGGCGCCCACGCGCTCGCCGTACAGGCTGAAGCTCTTGGAGAACGAGGTGGAGACGAAGAACTCCAGACCAGCCGCCACGAACTTGCCGATCACCGCGCCGTCTTCCTTGATGCCGTGGCCGAAGCCCTGGTAGGCCATGTCCAGGAACGGGGTGAGTTTGCGGGCCTTGACCGTGGCGACGACCTGGTCCCACTGCGCGGCGGTTATGTCATAGCCCGTGGGGTTGTGGCAGCAGGCGTGCAGTACGACGATGGTGCCTTCGGGCGCGGCGTTCAGCGCGGCCAGCATGCCGTCGAAGTTGATGCTGCGGGTGGCGGAGTCGTAGTAGGGGTAGGACTCGACCACGAAGCCGGCCGCCGTGAACAGGGCGCGGTGGTTTTCCCAGCTGGGGTCGCTGATCAGGACCTTGGCGTTGGGGCTGAGCTTCTTGAGGAAGTCGGCGCCAATCTTCAGGCCGCCGGTGCCGCCGATGCCCTGGGCCGTCACCACGCGGCCGCTCTTGACCGGTTCGCTGTCGGCGCCGAAGACCAGGCCCTTGACGGCTGCGTCATAGGCGGCAACGCCGTCCATGGGCAGGTAGCCGCGCGGCTTGGGCGCTTCGACCATTTGCTTTTCGGCGGTCTGGACGCATTTGAGGAGGGGCAGCTTGCCGTTGTCGTCGAAATACACGCCGACGCCCAGGTTCACCTTGTTGGGATTGGTGTCTGCGGCAAAGGCTTCGTTCAGGCCCAGGATCGGGTCGCGCGGGGCCATTTCAACGGCGGTAAACAAAGACATGAAATTCCTCTGGAGAGTTGTCAGTAGCGTGTTGCCCGGGGCTGTTGTAGCCTTGCGGGTTATCCCTGATTTTACCCGGCGCCCAGAAGGCCGCCCAGGACGTTTCCATGCCAGAAATTGCTGAAGTCATACCGGAAAAGAAGGCCGGCGAGTTCGTGAGCTTTCCCGATTCGCCGTATGAGCTGTTCCTGCCGTACCCCCCCGCGGGTGATCAGCCGGCCGCGATCGCCAAGCTGGTGGAGGGCGTGCGCGACGGCGAAGTGTTCCAGACCCTGCTGGGTGTGACGGGGTCGGGCAAGACCTTCACCATGGCCAACGTGATCGCGCGGCTGGGCCGGCCCGCCATCGTGTTCGCACCCAACAAGACGCTGGCCGCCCAACTGTACAGCGAATTCCGCGAGTTCTTTCCGAAGAACGCCGTGGAGTACTTCGTCAGCTACTACGACTACTACCAGCCCGAGGCCTACGTGCCGCAGCGCGACCTGTTCATCGAAAAGGACAGTTCGATCAACGAGCACATTGAGCAGATGCGCCTTTCCTGCACCAAGAGCATCCTGGAGCGGCGCGACGTGGTGATCGTGGCGACCGTGTCCGCGATCTACGGTATCGGCGAGCCCGAGAGCTACCACCGCATGGTCATGACGCTGCGCGCGGGCGACAAGATGAACCAGCGCGACGTGATCGCGCAGCTCATCCGCATGCAGTACCAGCGCAACGAGCAGGACTTCACGCGCGGCAAGTTCCGCGTGCGCGGCGACACCATCGACGTGTTTCCGGCCGAACATTCCGAGCTGGCCATCCGCATCGAACTGTTCGACGACGAGATCGAATCGCTGCAGCTGTTCGACCCGCTGACGGGCCGCATCCGCCAGAAGATCCCGCGTTTCACCATCTACCCGTCCAGCCACTACGTGACGCCGCGCGACAAAGTGATGACGGCGGTGGAAACCATCAAGCTGGAACTGGACCAGCGCCTGAAGGAACTGGTCGGCATGGGCAAGCTCGTGGAGGCGCAGCGGCTGGAGCAGCGCACGCGCTTCGACCTGGAAATGCTGAGCGAAGTCGGCCACTGCAAGGGCATCGAGAACTACACGCGCCATCTGTCGGGCGCCGCGCCTGGCGACCCCCCCAGCACGCTGACCGACTACCTGCCCAAGGACGCGGTCATGTTCCTGGATGAAAGCCACCAGATGATCGGCCAGCTCAGCGCCATGTACAACGGTGACCGCGCACGCAAGACCACGCTGGTGGAATACGGCTTTCGCCTGCCCAGCGCGCTGGACAATCGGCCGCTGAAGTTCGAGGAGTTCGAGCGTCGCATGCGCCAGTGCGTCTTCGTGTCGGCCACACCCGCAGCGTATGAGCAGCAGCATGCCGGCCAGGTGGTTGAGCAGCTCGTGCGGCCCACGGGCCTGGTCGATCCCGAGGTCGAGGTGCGCCCCGCCACGCACCAGGTCGACGACGTGCTGCAGGAGATCCGCATCCGTGTGGAAAAGAACGAGCGCGTGCTGATCACCACGCTCACCAAGCGCATGGCCGAGCAGCTCACGGATTACCTGGGCGACAACGGCGTCAAGGTGCGCTACCTGCACAGCGACGTGGACACGGTCGAGCGCGTGGAAATCCTGCGGGACCTGCGGCTGGGTGCCTTTGACGTGCTGGTGGGCATCAACCTGCTGCGCGAGGGCCTGGACATTCCCGAGGTATCGCTGGTCGCCATCCTCGACGCCGACAAGGAAGGCTTTCTGCGCGCGGAGCGCAGCCTGATCCAGACCATCGGCCGGGCGGCGCGCAACCTGCACGGCCGCGCCATCCTGTATGCCGACAACATGACCGAGTCGATGAAAAAGGCCATTGGCGAGACCGAGCGGCGCCGCGCCAAACAGATGGCCCACAACGAGGCGCATGGCATCACGCCGCGCAGCATCGTCAAGCAGGTGCGTGACCTGATCGATGGTGTCTACAGCGAAAAGGCAGGGCGCGAGGCCGAGAAGCTGGAGATGGCGCGGGCCAAGGTTGAGGACATGTCCGAAAAGGACGTGGCCAGGGAAATCAAGCGGCTCGAAAAACTCATGCTGGAGCACGCCCGGAACCTCGATTTCGAAAAAGCAGCGCGCGTGCGGGACCAGCTTGCACTACTCAAGGAGCAGGCTTTCGGCGCGCATGGGCAGGACAACGTCGTACCGCTGGGCGGCAAGGCCGCCTGACACCATGGCCGGCGCTGTACTACTTTGTGACTGTTGAGTCTAGTTACCCGAGCGAATCGATAGGCTTTAGGGTATACTTGACGCAAACACTCAACAACACATCAAAACGATGAAATGCCGGCCCGCGATGGCGCCGGCAGGGGCCCGGACAGCACGCCGGGTAAGGGCGGAGACGGTCCCTGCGGGTTGCCTGCAGGGTGTGGAAAAAGCAGCCAAGCAACAAGGAGCTAGCGATGCGTCTCACAACCAAAGGCCGCTTTGCGGTCACCGCCATGATCGACCTGGCCCTTCGCCAGAACAATGGCCCCGTCACCCTGGCTGCCATCAGCCAGCGCCAGCAGATTTCCCTGTCGTATCTGGAGCAACTGTTCGGCAAGCTGCGCCGCCATGAGCTGGTGGAGTCCACCCGGGGTCCCGGCGGTGGCTACACGCTGGGCCGCAAGGCTGCTGACATCACCGTGGCCGACATCATCGTGTCGGTGGACGAACCGATCGACGCCACCCAGTGCGGCGGCAAGGAAAACTGCCTGGGCGAAGCTGGCCGTTGCATGACGCACGAGCTGTGGGCGTCGCTGAACCAGCGCATGGTCGAATTCCTGGACTCGGTCACGCTGCAAAAGCTGGTGGACGAGCAGCTGGCCAAGGGCGTTCAGATCGAGGACAAGCCCGCCGTCAAGCGCGCCATCTCCAGCCAGCCAGTGGTCAAGCCCATCCGCGTCAACGCGCCCAACTCCGTCTTTGCGCTGGGAACCGCGTTCTCCAAATCCTGATCTCCCCGCGTTCGCCGGCCCGCCGCCGTTCGCCAGCTTGAATAGCCAGCCATGGACATGACCCCGCACTTTCCGATTTACATGGACTACGGCGCCACGACGCCCGTGGACCCGCGCGTCGTTGACGCGATGATCCCCTGGTTGCGCGAGCACTTCGGGAATCCCGCATCGCGCAGCCATGCGTGGGGGTGGGAGGCTGAAGCCGCCGTTGAAAAGGCCCGTGGCGAGGTTGCCGAACTGATCGGCGCCGACCCGCGTGAAATCGTCTGGACCTCTGGCGCGACCGAGTCCAACAACCTGGCGCTCAAGGGCGCGGCCCACTTCTACAAGAGCCGCGGCAAGCACCTGATCACGGTCAAGACCGAACACAAGGCCGTGCTGGACACCATGCGCGAGCTGGAGCGCCAGGGCTTCGAGGTGACTTATCTGGACGTGCAGGAAGACGGCCTCATTGATTTTGCGGCGCTGCAGGCTGCGGTCCGTCCCGACACCATTGTGATCAGCGTGATGTTCGTGAACAACGAAATCGGCGTGATCCAGGACATCCCGGCCATTGGCGCGATGTGCCGCGAAAAGGGCATCATCTTTCACGTGGATGCGGCCCAGGCCACGGGCAAGGTCGAGATCGACCTGAAGACGCTGCCGGTGGACCTGATGAGCCTGGCCTCGCACAAGATCTATGGCCCCAAGGGCATCGGCGCGCTGTACGTGCGCCGCAAGCCCCGCGTGCGCCTGGAAGCGCAGATGCACGGCGGCGGGCATGAGCGTGGCATGCGTTCCGGCACGCTGCCCACGCACCAGATCGTGGGCATGGGCGAGGCGTTCCGCCTGGCCCGCCTTGAAATGGCGCAGGACCTGGCCCACGCGCGCAAGCTGCACGACAAACTGCGGGACGGCCTGAAAGACGTTGAGCAGGTGTTCCTGAACGGTCATGCCACGCAGCGCGTGCCGCACAACCTGAACATGAGCTTCAACTTCGTCGAAGGCGAATCGCTGATCATGGGCATCAAGGGCCTGGCGGTATCGTCGGGGTCTGCCTGCACGTCGGCGTCGCTGGAGCCCAGCTATGTGCTGCGCGCGCTGGGCCGCAGCGACGAGCTGGCGCACAGCAGCCTGCGCATGACCATCGGCCGCTTCACGACCGAAGAGGAAATCGATTACGCGATCACCACCATCAAGCTCAACGTCGCCAAGCTGCGTGACCTGAGCCCGCTGTGGGAAATGTTCAAGGACGGCGTCGACCTGAGCACCATCCAGTGGACCGCACATTAAGTATTTGAGGCACCCGAAATGGCTTATTCCGAAAAAGTCGTAGACCACTACGAAAACCCGCGCAACGTCGGCTCTTTTGACAAGGGCGACGATACGGTAGGCACCGGCATGGTCGGCGCGCCGGCCTGTGGCGACGTCATGAAGCTGCAGATCAAGGTGAACCCGCAGACCGGCGTGATCGAGGACGCGCGCTTCAAGACCTATGGCTGCGGCTCGGCCATCGCGTCCAGCTCGCTCGTGACCGAATGGGTCAAGGGCAAGACACTGGACGAGGCCGCGGCGCTGAAGAACAGCCAGATCGCCGAAGAGCTGGCGCTGCCCCCCGTGAAGATCCATTGCTCCATCCTGGCCGAAGACGCGATCAAGGCCGCAGTGGACGACTACAAGAAAAAGCACGCCCCGGCGACGCACTGACGGACATGGCAATTTCGCTGACAGAGGCGGCCGCGCGGCACGTCAACCGCTACCTGGCCAAGCGCGGCAAGGGGCTGGGCGTGCGGCTGGGGGTCAAGACCACCGGATGCTCCGGCCTGGCGTACAAGCTGGAATACGTGGACGAGGCCGCGCCCGAGGACATCGTGTTTGAAGACCATGGCGTCAAGGTGTTGATCGACCCCAAGAGCCTGGCCTACATCGACGGCACGCAACTGGACTTCGTGCGCGAGGGCCTGAACGAAGGCTTCAAGTTCAACAACCCCAACGAGCGCGACCGCTGTGGGTGTGGCGAATCCTTCCGCGTGTGAATCTCCAGTCGGACGATTTCGAACTGTTCGGCCTGCCGGCCCGGTTTGAGCAGGACCGCGCCGCGGTCGATCAGCGCTGGAAGGAGCTCCAGCGCGAAGCGCACCCCGACCGTTTCGCCACCCAGGGCGCGGCAGCCCAGCGCGTCGCCATGCAATGGTCGGTGCGCATCAACGAGGCTTACCAGCGCCTCAAAGACCCGCTGCGCCGCGCCGCCTACCTGTGCGAACTGCGCGGCGCGCCGATCAACGCGGAAAGCAATACGGCGATGCCGGCGGATTTCCTCATGGAGCAGATGGCGTGGCGTGAGGCGCTGGACGATGCCACATCGCAGGCCGACCTGGACGCAGTGGATGCGCAGTTGCGCACCGCCCGCGCCGCGACGCTTGACCGCGTGGGGCGACTGCTTGACGAGCAGAATGACGCGGCCGCGGCCGCCCAGCAGGTCAGAGCCCTCATGTTTATTGAGCGATTTGGCCAGGACGTCGAGGCCCGCTTCGACCAACTGGGACAATGACGGCTCGTCATGGCACTTCTACAGATTTCCGAACCCGGCCAGTCCCCTGATCCGCACCAGCGGCGCATTGCGGTCGGCATAGACCTGGGCACCACGCATTCCCTCGTGGCCGCCGTGCGCAACGGCGTGGCCGAATGCCTGCCGGATGCGCAGGGCCGCGTGATCCTGCCGTCGGTGGTGCGCTACCTGGACAACAACGGGCGGCAGATCGGCCACGATGCGCAGGCGGCGCTGGCTGCCGACCCCGAAAACACCGTTGCCTCGGTCAAGCGCTTCATGGGCCGCGGCCTTGCCGACATCGCCAACGCTGACCGGCTGCCCTACCGGTTCATCGACAAGCCCGGCATGGTGGCGCTGGCCACCCGTGCCGGCGAGAAGTCCCCGGTGGAAGTCAGCGCGGAGATCCTGGCCACCTTGCGTTACCGCGCCGAAGACACGTTCAACGACGACCTGTACGGCGCCGTCGTGACCGTGCCGGCGTACTTTGACGACGCGCAGCGCCAGGCCACCAAGGACGCTGCCCAATTGGCCGGCATCAACGTGCTGCGCCTGATCAACGAACCCACGGCGGCGGCCATCGCCTACGGGCTGGACAATGGCAGCGAGGGTGTCTACGCCGTGTACGACCTGGGCGGCGGCACGTTCGATATCTCGATTCTGCGCATGAGCCGCGGTGTGTTCGAAGTGATCGCCACGGGCGGCGATTCGGCCCTGGGGGGCGACGACTACGACCGCGCGCTGGCCGACTGGGCGCTCGCGCAGGCCGGCCTGCAGGCCGGGTCCGCCGCGGCCAAGGCCGCCGTCAAGGTCGCGGCCCGCGCCGCCAAGGAGGCGCTGTCGGCCCAGCCGCAGACGATGCTTGAGGCCGATATGGACGGGCAGGCGCTGTGCGTCCAGGTCACGCGTGAACAGTTCGAGGCAGCCACCGCTGCGCTCACGGCCCGGACGCTGGCCGCCGTACGCAAGGCCCTGCGTGATGCGCGCCTGGGGCCGCAGGACGTGCAGGGCGTTGTCATGGTCGGCGGCTCCACCCGCATGCCGCAGGTTCAGCAGGCCGTGCGCGGCTTCTTCAGCGCAGAGCCGCTCATCAACCTGAACCCAGATGAAGTCGTTGCGCTGGGCGCCGCCATCCAGGCCAACCAGCTTGCCGGTAACGACGCGGCGGGCGACCTGCTGCTGCTGGACGTCATCCCGCTGTCGCTGGGCATCGAAACCATGGGCGGGCTGGTCGAGCGGATCGTCCACCGCAACGAAACCATTCCCACGGCCAAGGCCCAGGACTTCACCACTTACAAGGACGGCCAGACCGCCATGGCGCTGCACGTGGTGCAGGGCGAGCGCGACCTGGTGGCTGACTGCCGCAGCCTGGCGCGGTTCGAGTTGCGCGGCATACCGCCCATGGCGGCCGGCGCGGCGCGCATCCGCGTGACGTTCACGGTGGACGCCGATGGCCTGCTCAGCGTCAGCGCGAAAGAGCAGGGCAGCGGCGTTGAAGCAAGCATCGACGTCAAGCCGTCCTACGGCCTGAGCGACGAGCAGATCGCCGCCATGCTCAAGGACAGCTTTGCGACGGCCGAAGCCGACATGAAAGCCCGTGCGCTGGCCGAAGCGCGGCTGGATGCCGACCGCATGCTGTTGGCAACACAAGGCGCGCTGGATGCCGACGGACAACTGCTGTCAGCGGCGCAGCGTGCTGAGGTGGACGCGCTCATGGCCCAACTGCGACAGACGGCGGCGGACAGCCAGGACGCCGCTGCAATCGAGGCCGCTACCCAGGCGCTGGCCAAGGGCACCGAAGCCTTTGCGGCCGAACGCATGAACCAGAGCATCCAGAAAGCCCTGGCCGGCAAGAACGTGGAAACCATCTGATGCCCGTCATCAAAATCCTGCCCCACCCTGAATACTGCCCCGCGGGCGCGCAGATCCCTGCGGCCGTGGGCGACTCCATCTGCGAGGCGCTGCTGGACAACGGCATCAAGATCGAGCACGCCTGCGACATGAGCTGTGCCTGCACGACCTGTCACGTGATCGTGCGCGAAGGCTTCCGGTCCATGAACGAGATGGACGAGAACGAGGAAGACCTGCTGGACCGCGCCTGGGGCCTGGAGCCCAACTCACGCCTGAGCTGCCAGGCCATCGTGGCGCAGCAGGACCTGGTGGTCGAGATACCCAAGTACTCGATCAACCACGCCAAGGAAAACCACTGACCGGTCAGCTCACCGAGTAGCCGCCATCCACCGGAATGGCCGTGCCGGTGATGAAGTCCGACGCAGAGCTGGCCAGAAACACCGCCACCCCCGCGAGGTCCGCTGGAACACCCCAGCGCCCTGCAGGCGTGCGTGCCAGCACCCGCTCGTAAAGCCCGGCCACGTGCTGGCGCGCGCCCTGCGTCAGCTCGGTGTCTATCCAGCCCGGGAGCACGGCGTTCACCTGGATGTTCTGCGCGGCCCAGGCCGTGGCCTGCGAGCGGGTGAGCTGGACGATGCCGCCCTTGCTCGCGCCGTAGGCCGCCGTGTAGGGCGCGCCAAAGATCGACAGCATCGAGCCGATGTTGATCACCTTGCCGCCGCCCGCGCGCACGAAGTGCGGGTGCGCAGCCTTGCTGCACAGGAATGCGCTGGTCAGGTTGGTGTCCATGACCTGGCGCCATTCATCCAGGGACAGGTCCTGGGGCAGCTTGCGCACGGTGGTGCCGGCGTTGTTCACCAGGATGTCGATGCGGCCATGGCGCGCGGCTGTTTCATCGAACAGCGCGGCGACGCCCGGTTCACTGGTCACGTCCGCCTGCAGGGCGTCTGCGTGCAGGCCTTCCGCCTGTAACTGCGCCACGGCGTCGGCGGACTTGGCCGCATTGCGCCCCGCCAGCACGACCATGGCGCCGGCCCGTGCGAGCCCGCGCGCCATGCCCAGGCCGATGCCTCCGTTGCCGCCGGTGACCACAGCGACTTTCCCGCCCAGATCGAACATGCCCGCGCTCCTTGTGCACAAAGGGGCTCAAGCATAATGCCCGCCATGCGCCAGATCGTCCTTGACACCGAAACCACGGGCCTGTCCGCCGAAGGCGGCGACCGCATCATTGAAGTGGGTTGCGTGGAACTGCTCAACCGCAAGCTCACGGGCAACAACAAGCACTTCTACCTGAACCCGGAACGGGACAGCCACGAGGATGCGCTCAAGGTCCACGGCATCAGCAATGAGTTCCTGCGCGACAAGCCCAAATTCATCGAAGTGGCGGACGAACTCATGGACTACCTGCAGGGCGCCGAGATCATCATCCACAACGCGGCGTTCGACGTGGGCTTTCTGAACAAGGAGCTTGAGCTGATCGGCCGGCCGGCGTTCAAGACGTTCGTGGGCAGCGTGACCGACACGCTCGTCATGGCCAAGGAGATGTACCCGGGCAAGCGCAACAGCCTGGACGCGCTGTGCGACCGGCTGGGCGTGGACAACTCGGGCCGCACCTTGCACGGCGCCTTGCTGGACGCCGAGCTGCTGGCCGACGTGTACATCAACCTCACGCGCGGACAGGACGCGCTGCTGATCGACGTGGCCGCGCAGGATACCGCGGGCGTGGTGGCAGTGCGCGTGGACCTTTCGCAGTTCGACCTGCCGGTCATCGCCGCCAACGACCAGGAGGCGGCCGCGCACGACGAAGTGCTCAAGCAGCTGGACAAGGCCAGCGGCGGCAAGACGCTGTGGCGAGCTCGGGAATCCGCGGCGGCTTCTGTGGCATAATCCAAGGCTTTCCGGGACACGCTGGCTGCAAATTCAAATGAGCAGACAGAAGTCGCGCGAAACGGGTGATTAGCTCAGCGGTAGAGCACTGCCTTCACACGGCAGGGGTCACATGTTCGATCCATGTATCACCCACCAGATTCAAGCAAAACGGCGCCTTCAGGGCGCCGTTTTGCTTTTCCGCACGACTCATCAGGTCACGGCAATGCGCTTGCTGATGTCCAGCATCCGCGTGGACAAAATGGCGCCCAGCGTCATGGACAGTGACAGGGCCGCGGCGGTGTTTTCCTTGGACATCTGGGCGAAGCGCTCAGGTGTCAGGCCCCACACGCGCGTGGGCTCCAGCGCCTGTACG
>JAYRLC010000085.1:0-6033 GCA_041905405.1 Ramlibacter sp.
CATGCGCGCATTGTGGTGAGCGGCCCGCCACCGGGGAAGGCTTGGCGCCCACTACCAGCTATAGCAATTCAGCATAATTGCAACCAAGTTATTCAACCTGAGTAGCCCCACCATGGACCTGAAACAGCTCGAATACTTCGTCCGCGTAGCCGAAATGGGTAGCTTCACGCGCGCCGCCATCGCGCTGGATGTGGCCCAGCCCGCCCTGAGCCGCCAGGTGCGCCTGCTGGAGGTCGAGCTGCGCCAGAACCTGCTGGCGCGCAACGGCCGCGGCGCCACGCCGACCGAGGCCGGCAAGCTGCTGCTCGAGCATGGCCGCGGCATCCTGCACCAGGTCGAGCGCGCGCGCGAGGAGCTGGGCCGCGTGCGCGGCGCGCTGGCCGGGCGCGTGGCCATTGGCCTGCCGCCCAGCGTGGCCAAGGTGCTGACGGTGCCGCTGATCCGTGAATTCCGCCAGCGTATGCCCGAGGCCACGCTGTCCATCACCGAGGGCCTTTCGGTGGGCATGCAGGAGTCGCTCGCCAACGGCCGGCTGGACATTGCGCTGCTGTACAACGCCACGGCCGGCGCCGACATGGACATTACGCCGCTGCTGGAGGAAGAACTCTTTCTGGTCCAGCGCAAAGCCGGCAAGGCATCCCAGGCGCTGTCACGGGCCGCCGCGCTGAAGGACCTGGCCGCCCTGCCCCTGGTCATTCCCAGCCGGCCCAACGCGATACGCATGCTGGTCGAAACGGGCCTGGCCGCGCAGGGCCTGAAGCCCGACATCGCCCTGGAGATCGACGGTGTGGCCGCCATTCTGGAACTGGTGGCCGACGGCGCCGGCAGCGCCGTGCTGTCGCGCAATGCGGTGGCCACCTCGGGCCGGCCGCAGGCCTATGCCTTGCGGCCCATCAGCCCGAAACTGCGAAGCCGCCTGTACGTGGCCGTGAGCTCACAGCGCCCCACCACGCTCACGCAGCAGGCCATGCTGGAGCTGATCCAGCAGACGGCGCGCGAACTGCTGCGCTGAGCGGGCAGCCTGCTTCTCAGCGCGCCAGCGCCAGCAGCAACAGATTGAGCGTCACGAACGACGCCACCGTTGTGCCCATCTGCGCCGCCGCCGCCGGGCCGTCGTGGCCGTGCTTTTGCGCCAGGATGGGGTAGATGCCCAGCATGGGCACAGCCGACATAATCACCACCGCCACCTGCAGTTCGCGTGCCATGGGCGGCAGCAGCCACACCAGCAGCCCCACCGCCAACGGGTGCAACAGCAGCTTGCCCACGGCGATGGCGGCGACATCGCGCGCCATGTCGCCGCGCAGGCCGCCGGCAGCCACGCCCACCAGCGAGCCACCGATGACGAACAGCGACAGCGCCGCGCAGGACTGCGCCAGCAGGTCCACCGCGCGGCCCAGCGGCGCGGGCAGGCGCCAGTCGAGCAGCGCGAAAACAAAGCCCGCGACGATGCCCCAGATCATGGGGTTGGTCACCACGCCGCGCAGCGACTGCGCGAAGGCGCGCCGCAACCTTTCACCGCGGCCGCCGGGCGCGCCGTCCACGTCGCTGTCGGCCAGCGCCAGGGCCAGCGGCAGCAGCACGAAGTTCTCCACCACCATGGCCAGTGCCAGGCCGATTCCCGCCGTAGCCGGCCCCAGGACCTGCGACACCAGCGGAAAGCCGATGAAGCCGCTGTTGGAACACGACATGCCCATGCCCACGAACGCCGCCGCCGACAGCCGCTTGCCCGCCAGCTTGCATGCCCACAGCACGCCCAGCGCCATGACCAGCAGCGATCCCAGCGCATACGCCGCGATGAACACCGGGTTCAGGATTTCGGCGACCGGCCTTTGCGACAGCGCGTTGAACAGCAGTGCCGGCAGCGCCAGGTTGATCACGAACTTGCCGAACACGCGCATGTCCGCGCGCGCGAACAGGCCGGCGCGCGTGGTCAGAAAGCCTGCGGCGATCAACAGGTAGATCGGCCCGGTAATGGCCAGTATCTGCAGCATGGGCAAGCGGCGTGCGCGCGGCGCGTCAGGGCTTTTTGCGCGCGGCCAGCAGCGCGTCGGCATAGGCCTGCCAGGGCGCGCCCTTGCCCACGCCGCTGAACACGCCGGCCGCGGCCTGGTCGGCCACCCACTGCTGCTTGGCCGCGATGGCAGCCGTCAGGCCGGGTTCAAACCCGGCCTCTTTCACGGTGTTGGCGGCTTCGCGCATCTCTTCGGCGCGGCGCCTGCCGTGCTGCACCACGCGGCTGAAGAAATACGCGCCCTGCGTGTCCCAGTCGATGGAGGGGAAGGTTTCCTTCAGCGTGGGCAGCACGTGGTCTTCCACACCATAGGCGCGGGCCGTGGCGTAGCTTTCGATCACCAGCGCCTCCAGTCCCTTGATCATCACGCTGCGGCTCATCTTGATGGCGCTGGCCACGCCCAGGCGGTCGCTCACGGCGCGGGCATCCATGCCCCAGCCCGTCAGCACCACGGCCAGTGCGTGCGCCTGCGCGCCGCCCAGCAGCATGGGCACGCGCACGCCATAGGGCGGCACGGACGTCATGACGCCGGCTTCCACATAGTGGCCGCCGGCCGCGTCGATCAGCGCGGCTGCCTGCTGCTTGGTGCCGGGCGACGCGGAGTTCAGGTCCAGGAACAGCGTGCCGGGGCGGATGTGCTGCGCGGCTTCTTGCGCGACGGCCAGCGTATTGGACGCCGTTACCGCCGAAATGATGAGGTCGCAGGCGCCGCACAGGTCCGCCATGGAGTCATGCGCCGTGATGCCGTGCTGCGCCGCGTGGGCCAGCTCGGCGTCGCGCACCGCAGGCGCGGCAAACTTCAGGTCCCAGGCGCCCATGGACGCCACGCCCTCGCAGCCCTTCAGCCCGGCCGTGAAGGTGCGGCCCACCTCGCCGTAGCCGACGAGCCCCACGTGCCGTTGCATGCCGTTTGCGGTCATCGCGCTAGCCCACGTATTTGACGAGCCACAGCGTGATCGACGGGAACAGCAGCAACAGGGTGGTGCGGATCACGTCGCTGGCCAGGAAAGGCATGACGCCCTTGTAGCTTTCGCCGATGGGTACGTCCTTGGCCATGCCGTTCACGACGTACACGTTCAGCCCCACGGGCGGCGCCAGCAGGCCGAAGCCCACGGTCATCAGCACCATCACGCCAAACCAGATCGCCACGGACTCCTTGGGCATGCCGAAGTCCAGCCCCATGACGACCGGGAAGAAGATGGGAATGGTCAGCAGGATCATGGACAGCTCGTCCATCACCGCGCCCAGGATCACGTAGAACAGCAGGATGCCGGTGACGACTATCACGGGTGCGACGTTCCAGCCCTTGATGACCTCGGCCAGTTGGCCAGGAACCTGGGTCAGTGCCAGGGCCGCGTTCATCATGTCCGCGCCGATGAAGATCATGAAGATCATGGCGCTGGCGCCGGCCGTGGCGTAGAAGCAGTGGCCGATCTTCTTCCAGGTCAGCTCGCGCTTGAGCAGCGCGGCAATGAACGTCGCCGCCGCGCCCACGCCCGCCCCTTCGGTCGGGGTGAACAGGCCGCCATAGATGCCGCCAAACACGATCAGGAAGATCACCGCAATCGGCATGATGGCCAGCGCAGCGCGCAGTTCCACGCGCACGCTTGCCCCCCCGTCCGGCGCATGCTGGGGGAACAGCCGCACATACACCGCGATGGCAATCAGATAGCCGCACATGGCGATGATGCCGGGGACGGTGGCGGCGGCAAACAGCTTGGCGATGTTCTGCTCGGTCAGGATGGCGTAAATCACCAGCGGCACCGACGGCGGGATCAGGATGCCCAGCGTGCCGCCGGCGGCCAGCGTGCCGGTGGACAGCCGCCCGGAATAGCCATGGCGCTTCATCTCGGGCAGCGCTACCGACGTGATGGTGGCCGCCGTGGCGATGGACGAGCCGCAGATGGCGCCGAACGCGGCGCTGGCCAGCACGGCCGCCATGGCCAGCCCGCCACGAAAGCGCGACATCACGGCCGCGGCGAACTCGAACAGCGCCTTGGAGATGCCGCCCTGCGTGGCAAAGTTGCCCATCAGGATGAACAGCGGGATCACCGACAGGTCGTAGCTCGCGAAACGCGCATAGGCCAGGCCGTTCAGGTTGTTCAGGAACGGCGGCAAACCCACCTGGTACAGGTAGCCGAAGCAGCCCGCAATGAACATGGAAATTGCGATGGGCACGCGCACGGCCATCAGCACCAGCATGCAGGCAAAGATCAGGCCTGCCAACATCAACGCACTCATTCGGGCTTCTCCACCTTGTCACCGAAGAAGGTCTGCGCCAGCCCGATCACGCCGGTCAGCACCATGGGCGGCACCATGGCCGTGTAGATGATCCATTCGGGAAAGCCCAGCATCATGGTGGACGAGTTGGATTTGTAGGCGCTGATGCCGCCCATGCCCGTGCGCCAGGCCAGCAGGAACAGCGTCAGGGCCAGCAGCAGCGCGCCAAAGCGGTCCAGCCCCGCGTTGGCGCCCGCCGACAGGCGCGAGGTGAAGAAGTCCACGATGATGTTTTCGCGCCGCAGCTGGCACCACGGCAGGAACAGCGCCACGGCCGCGCCAGCCGCGGCGGCCGTGAGCTCGTAGTCACCGACCAGGGTGGTGCCGATGGTGTTGCGCCCGATAAGACTCACACAGGTCACCAGCGTGATGCCCGTGAGAATCACGCCCGCCAGCACTGCGCAGAGTCTGGCCAGTAGGGAAAGGACTTTCAATGGATCTCCACCATGTTGTCTGTGGGTGTCGGCGGATTATCGGGGAGCTGCGCCCCCGATCCATCACTTCTGGTATTTGGCAATCAACGCGCGCGCATCGGCGACGAGTTTCGCGCCGTCGATGTTCTTGCCCTTCATTTCGTTGATCCAGTCGGTTTCGACCGTGCTGGCAGTACGGCGCCAGCGCTGCGTCTCGGCCACGTCCAGTGCGACGATGTTGTTGCCGGCCTTCACGGCGATGTCTCGGCCCGCCTTGTCGCCGTCATCCATCGCCTTGCCGAAGAAGGCCGCGGTGTCGATGCCGGAGTTGGCGTCAATCACCTTCTTGAGGTCAGCCGGCAGCTTCTCGTAGGCGGCCTTGTTCATCGAGAACGCAAAGGTCTGCGTGTACAGACCTTCCTTGCCGGCGAAGGTCGTGTGATTCTTCACCAGCTCGCTGACCTTGAGCGCGGGGGTCACCTCCCACGGAATTGTGGTGCCGTCGATCACGCCCTTGGACAGCGCGTCGGTCACGGCCGGCACGGGCATGCCCACGGGCGTGGCGCCCAGCTTGGTCAGCATGTTGCTGATCACGCGCGAGCCGCCGCGGATCTTCATGCCGCGCAGGCTTTCCAGGCCGGTCACCGGGGTCTTGGTGTGGAACAGGCCGGGGCCGTGCGTGTGCACGGCAATCAGCTTGACGTCCTTGAACTCGTCGGCGGCGTTCTTCTCCACGTATTCCCAGAACGCGCGCGACGACTGCTCGGCGCTGCCGCTCATAAAGGGCAGCTCGAACACTTCGGACTTGTTGAAGCGGCCCGGCGTGTAGCCCAGCACCGTCCAGGTGAAGTCCACCACACCGTCGCGGGCCTGGTCGTAAAGCTGCGGCGGCGTGCCGCCCAGCTGCATGGCGTGGAACAGCTGGACCTTGATGCGGCCGCCGGAGTCTTTCTCGACCTTCTGCGCCCAGGGGATCAGCGCGCGGGCCGGGATGGTGGCCTGCTGCGGCAGCATCTGGTGCAGGCGCAGCGTCACCGTTTGCTGGGCCAGCACGGGGCCGGCTGCGCCCACGGCGGCGGCGGCCGCGGCAGTCTTGAGGAAGTGTCTCTTGTCCATGGTTGTCTCCTGCGTTCGGGTTGGAATGCCTGCGGGTGGATTGTGGGCCGCTGCCCGCAGCAGCGGAATGGGGATGATGCTCTAGCTGTGAAGAGTCAAGAGGTTGTTGCGTGACCGCTTGAGTCTGGACATGGGAGAGATGCCGCCGATGCCCTGGTGAGGGCGATGCCAGTTGTAGTGGTGATTCCAGTAGTCCAGGGCAGCCGTGCGCTC
>JAYRLC010000118.1:0-1136 GCA_041905405.1 Ramlibacter sp.
GGGCTCGTCCTCGGCCCGGTCCACGGCCGTGTACGCGGCGGCATTGACGATGAGCTGCGGCTGCGCGGCGCGCAGGGCCGCACGCAGGCTGTCGGGCTGGGCCATGTCCGGTCCGCCGTCGCCGCGCGATGGCGCTACAACGACGTCGCCCACTGGCGCCAGGCTGCGCCGAAGCTGCCAGCCCACCTGGCCGTTGCCGCCCAGCAGCAGGATTTTCATGCGGCGCCGGCCGGGGAAAGGGGCTGCGCGTACTGCTGATCCACCCACTGGCGGTAGCTGCCGCTGGTGACCGACGCCACCCAGTCGGCGTTGTCCAGGTACCAGGCCACGGTCTGGCGGATGCCGTCTTCGAAGCCGACCGTTGGCTTCCAGCCCAGGGCGCCTTCGAGCTTGCGGTCGTCAATGGCATAGCGCCGGTCGTGCCCGGGGCGGTCCTTGACGTGGGTGATGAGCGACGCATGGGGCTGGCCGCCGGGCAGGGGCCTGGCCGAGTCCAGGGTCTCGCAGATGGCATGGACCACGGCCAGGTTGGTCCGCTCGGACCTGCCGCCGATGTTGTAGGTCTCGCCGGGCGTGCCACGGTCCAGGACGGCGCGCAGGGCCGCGCAGTGGTCGTTGACGTGCAGCCAGTCGCGCACCTGCAGGCCGTCGCCGTACACCGGCAAGGGTTTGCCGTGCAGTGCGTTGTGGGTGACCAGGGGGATCAGTTTTTCAGGGAACTGGCGCGGGCCATAGTTGTTGGAGCAATGCGTTGTGATGGTGGGCAGGCCATAGGTGTGGTGCCAGGCGCGCACAAGGTGATCTGCCCCGGCCTTGGACGCGGAATAGGGGCTGTTGGGTTCATAGCGATGCTGTTCGCTGAAGGCAGCGTCCTGTGGGCCCAGCGATCCGTAGACCTCGTCGGTGGACACATTCAGGAAGCGGAAGGTGTTGGCCCGTTCTGGCGGCAGCGCCTTCCAGTAGGCGAGCACCGCGTCCAGCAGTTTTAGCGTGCCGACCACGTTCGTCTGTGTGAACGCCAGCGGTCCCGAGATGGACCGGTCCACATGGGATTCCGCGGCGAAGTGGACAATGGCGCGGGGTTGGTGTGTCTGCAGCAGCTGCGTCACCAGCGCGCTGTCGGCAATGTCGCCGCG
>JAYRLC010000086.1:0-5931 GCA_041905405.1 Ramlibacter sp.
AGTACAGCCAGGTGTAGGTGCGGCCCACGGTCAGGCCGTTGACCGTCTGCGACCAGTAGCGGTAGGCGGCCCCGGTGTCGTTGCCGTTGTTGTACAGCCAGGTGGACGCGCCCGCGACGCTGCGGCTGACGTCGCCGGGGAACGGGTTCTGCACGATCAGCCCGCCGTAGTTGCGCGAGCCGGACTGGATGCCCACACCTGTGTCGGGCACGTTGGTGTTCAGCGGGTACTGGCTGACGGCGGCGCCCAGGGCGGCTGCCGTGTCGGCGAAGTCGCCATTGGTCACCAGGTTGGCCGGCTGCTCGGTGGTGCCTGCGGGACAGATGCCCGCGGCCGTGAGCACCGTGGTGTTGGCCACGCCCACGGCGTCGGTGTCGCTCGCGCTGTTGTTGCCGGTGTTGGGGTCGTTCAGCGCCGGTGGCGGCGTGATCACGGCCGTGTTCACCACCGTGCCGCTGCCGGCCGTGACCTGCGCATTCAGTTCGAACGTGACCGAGCTGCCGGCGGGCAGGGTGGGTATCTGCACGCCTGCCTGGAAGGTGGTGGTGGTCAGCCCACCGGGGCAGATGGCACCGCCCGTGGCCGAGCAGTTGACGCTGAGCTTGGCCAGCCCCGCAGCGGCTGCGTCGGCGACCGTGGTGCCGTCGGCGGACGATGGCCCGGGGTTGGCCACCGTGATCTGGTAGGCCGTGACGCCACCCGCGGTCACCGTGCCCGTGTCATTGGTTTTGGTCACCGACAGGTCCGCGACGGGCACGGAGATCACGGTGGTGGCGGTGGCCGTGTTGTTGGCCGTGGACGGGTCGGTTAAGCCCGGCGTGATCGTGGCCGTCGCGGTATTGGTGACGGTGCCGGCGCTTACGGCGGTGCCGTCGATCTGGATGCGGATTTCAGCGCCGCTGGCGATCTGGATGCGTGGCAGCGTCACGGTGTTGCCGCTGCCAGCCGCGCCCGTGCCGGCGCCGGCCGTGTCGCAGTCGGCGCTGCCGCTGGTGACCGTGCAAACCCAGGTGACGCTGCCGATGGCCGCCGGCACGAGGTCGCTGACCGTGGTGCTGCCCGCCAGATTGGCCGGTCCGGCATTGGACAAGGTCAGCACATACTGCACCGGTGCCCCCACGTCGGCGGCCGCGGGGCCGCTCTTGCTGAGCGCCAGTTCGGCCGTGACCGGTGGCGCACCAGCGATCACCACATCCTCCTGCGTGCTCGAACCGGCCGCATAGTTGCTGCCTGGGGCCACGTTGCCCACGGCATCGGGACTGCCCGGGCTGACCGTGGGGTTGACGCCCGCCAGCGCCGCCACGCCGGTCAGCCTGGCCGGATCGGTGTAGTCGGCGGTGGCGGGGTTGTTGTACGTGCCCGAGGTTGCCGCGTTCAGGCTCACATTGAAGCTCAGTGTCAGGCCCGCGCCGCTGTCCAGTGTGAAGCCCGTGGAGGGATTGCCCGCGGCGCCGATCACCAGCGTGGACGTCCCCGAGACCGTCACGGGCGACGCCGGCCCGCTGGCGCCTGCGCCGTAGGTCACCACGGCGGTGGTGCCGCTCAGCGCGAATGGCGGGGGCAGGGCGTCGCCCAACGATACGCCATAGGCGATGCCCGAAGCGGCGGCGTTGTCCACGCGGATGACGTAGGCCGCCGTGGTGTCGGGCGGCACCGTGCGTGCGGGCGTGCTGGTGCGCTTGCTGACGGTCAGCGCCGGCAGGCATTCGTACCCGGGACGCACACCCTCGATGGCGCTGGACGCGAACGAGGTGTTGCTGGTGCCGGTGTTGCCGGGGTTGGCCTGCATGTTGCCGGAAAAGCCCTGGAAAAGGTCCTCGCGCGATTTGCCGTTCAGCCCGCCGTCCAGCGCCATCGAGCCCGGGGCGGCGTTGGCGTACACGGCCCCACCGCCGCCGCCGCCGCCCGGCCCTTCGCGCTCGCCGTTGCAGCAATTGCCCTGCACGCCGGTCGGGCTGGGAATGCTGGTGTTGGTGTTGTTCAGGTTGGAGTCGGCGCCGTCGCCGCCTCGCGCCTGCACGGTGACGTTGCCGTGCCCTGCGCCGGCGACCACCAGCACCGAGCCGCCCGCGCCCCCGCCGCCGCCCGCGTCGTTGGACACGTTGGAGTCCCAGCCGCGTTGACCGTCGGCGCGCAGCAGGCCGCTGCCGCTGAAGCTGCCGGCGCGGACCATGATGATGCCGCCGCCGTTACCCCCCGCCCCGCGGGGGCTGATGCCGTCGTTCAGGCTGCCCGAGCCGCCGCCGCCGCCCATGAAAATATTGGTGGCCAGCAGCACGCCGTCCTGCGGCGCGCGCGAACCTCCGTAGCCGCCGGTGTCCAGCAACCCGTCGCCGTTGTAGGTCTGCCCGCCGTTGCCGCCCGCGCCGCCGTTGCCGCCGCCGCCGCCAGCCGCGTTGTGTGAATTGCCGCCGCCGCCGGCATTGGCGGGCGCCCCGCGCTGGAAATTGCCGTTCGGATAGCCACCCGTCGTGCCGTTGTCCACCGACGTGGGCGCCCCGTCGCTGAAGCGCGTGCCGTTGTTGTAGCCGCCCGCCACGGAGGTTTGCACGTACCGCGGTGTGCCGCCGATGCCTTCGCCCTTGCTCCCGCCTTCTGCCGTATTGGCGTTGCGGTAGAAAAGGGTCCCGGAAGGCGATGCCGAGTTGTTCACGCCCTGTACGCCACCCCGAAAGCCGCGGTTGGAAGCGTCGATGTGCGGACCGCCGCCGGTGAATGTCAGCTGGCCGGCCACGTCGATCACGGCCACCCCGCCCACCAACCCGTTCCATGGCAGTGGCGTCACCGGATTGCCGCCGTCGATGGTGACGCTCGGATACTGCGGCACGCGAATGACCTGATACGTGCGCCGCGTGGTGCTGGTGGCGTTCTGCGTATAGGCGCTTGTCAGTGGGGGTGTGAAGGTGATGTTGTTGCCCGCCGCAGCGGTGACCCGCAGGAACTGGTAGGCGCCCGCGTTGTTCAGCGCCGTGTAGCCGTTGGCCTGCGAAATGCTGCTGCCGGGACGGCTGTTGGCCGTGCCCACGCCGTCGCCGTAGCGCTCGTCATTGCTGGTGTTCAGCGTGACGGCCTGCATCTGGATGATCAGCAGCAGGTCGCCTACGGCCACCGCGCCGGCCGCGCCGGAGGCCGCGCCCAGGGTGAGTGTGGTGTTGCCCACCGCACGGTTGCCGTTGCCCTGGTGGTAGCGGTTAACCACACCTCCCACCGTACCTGGTGCGTCCCTGCCCGGCGCCGCACACACCTGGGCCTGAGCCGCCGGTGCAAGGCAGGCCAGGCACCAGAGCAGCACCAACGCGAGCTTGTTCATGCGGACAATAGTAACGGCCTGTAAGCGTCCGCACAGTTGGGGATACCCGCAGACACCCCATTCAGGGGGGCTCAGGCGTCGGGGGTGATGCGGGCCAGTGCGTCCCGCACGTCCTGCGCGCTAACGGGACGGACCACACGGGCGGCTTCCTTGCCGTCGCTCAGGAACACCAGCGTGGGCCACAGCTTGACGCCAAACGACCGGCCCAGCGGCCGGCCCGAACCGTCCTCGATCTTCAGATGGCGGATGGCCTGGCCGGCCAGCACCTCAGTGATGACGGGTTGGGCGCCGCGGCAGATGCCGCACCAATTGGCGCCGAACTCCAGCACCGTGGCGCCGGACAGGGCGTCGACTTCGGCGCGGGTGGGGGCGGCTTCGGAATAGGGCGTGGTCATGGGGTTGATTCTGGCAAAACCTGACGGTTTGCGTGGTGCCGCTATGCTTGAGCCCATGGTGCGACTCGAAGTCGCTCTTGTAGCTGAACTAATCAGCCTTCATAGGAGTGCGTTTTCCTCTGGGAGCGCAACGGTTTCCTCCCCGGAAATCACTCAGAAATGGTCGAATAAATGCCACGCATTCTTCGACCGGAGGGGCCCGCCTTGGGCCTCCTCGCAACAAAATTCGGCCTCACGGCAGGGATTTCTGTTGCCTGAACGCTACAGTTACAAAATAAAGTACTGCAGCCGCCGCCTCTCCTGGCGGCCAACAAAGCGGCACCGCTTTTGGTGCCTTGTTTCTTTCACCGAAACCACTTCTGGAACGAAGTGACCTCGCCTGTGCGTGCATCTCGGGTAACTGAGTTGTGCGGAGCCACGGATAAACGACCCGCGCGCGAGCGCACAAATCCGGCGTGAGCCGGATGAATCTCACGAGCAAGACGTGGGAGGGTGGTCGAGGTAGAGGGTATGGGAAACACAAGTGAACGTTCGTCAGAACCGCCGTAACAAGCAACAGCTAACTCTTGTCTGCTGGGCAACCAGCGAGCTGTGACCAAAACGGTAATGCGTCAGGGACCAACTGTCATGGATGGTGGTCCGTTCCCAACAAGAACGCACGGCGGAAAGAACGTCCCTAACCCCATCGTCTGGCCTGCCGGCCGGATGGGCACCAAAGGAAACGAGGTAAACCCGATGCATCGCCACCGCTAGTACGGGGTGGCAACCGAAGCGCAAGCGACGGCCATGGTGTAGCGGGCAGAGGAAGAAGCAAAAAGCGAAAGGGCGTCTGTAATGGACGTCATAGGGGTTCAAGATTTGCCCCAACGTGAAAGCGTGCTGACTTGCTTCAGGTGCGACGGCGTAAAGCCTTTGCAAACTTCAACATGGCCCTGCGGGTAGTCTGCCCGCAGGGGCAGACCTTCGCCCAATGGGTCTCCTCACTGGAGAAGGTATGGCAACACAGCGAAGTGCTTCGGCACCTCGCGCTGCGTCTTCAGGCGAGCAAATGGATTGGCACCTCATAGATTGGGGACTGGTCCAAATGTTTGTCGGGAAGATGCAGACGCGCATTGCGCAGGCAGAAATGGACAAGGACTATCGAAGGGTCAAACGACTTCAAAGAAGCCTTGTGCGATCCTGGCAGGCCAAGGCATTGGCAGTCAGGAAAGTTACCGAGAACCAAGGGAAGCGGACGAGTGGCGTCGACCGCGAACTCTGGCCGTCACCGACGGCCAAATGGAACGCGGTGTGTCGGATGGGTAAATCGGGATATCGGGCCAAGCCTTTGCGGCGAGTCTGGATTCCGAAGGCGAACGGGAAAGAGCGCCCTCTGGGCATTCCGACCATGTTCGACCGGGCGATGCAGGCACTACACCTGCTCGCGCTGGAACCGGTGTCTGAGTGTGCGTCTGATCCGAACAGCTACGGCTTTCGGAAAGGACGTTCAACGCACGATGCCAGGAGCCAGTTGTTTGTGTCGTTATCTCAGCGGGCTTCGGCCCAATGGATTCTGGACGCGGACATCACGGGCTTTTTCGACAACATCAATCACGACTGGTTGCTAGCGAATGTTCACATGAACAAACGCGTTCTCCGAAAGTGGTTGAAAGCAGGTGTCGTCGACAGAGGACAACTGCACCGAACCGAAATGGGAACGCCGCAAGGCGGGATCATTTCGCCGACATTGGCGAACATCACCCTGAACGGGTTGGAGCGCGGGCTGAAACAGTTCCTTCAAAGAGAACTGGGGTCTCGCGCATCGGCCCGGGCGAAGGTGAATCTGGTGCGATATGCCGATGACTTTGTCGTAACCGGGGACTCGAAAGAGCTTCTGGAAGCGCTGGTTAAACCTTGGATTGCTGAGTTCCTGCGTGAGCGGGGGCTGCAGTTCTCTGAGGAGAAAACCAAGATCGTGCATATTGACGAAGGGTTCGACTTCTTAGGGTGGAACTTCCGCAAGTACGGCGGAAAGATGCTGATCAAACCGAGCAGGAAAAACGTCAAGGCGTTATACGGCAAGGTGAGGGATGTCATCGACAGTTCGTTGTCAGTTCCAACGGGAGTGCTTATCAACAGACTCAATCCGGTCCTTCGGGGCTGGGCGGAGTACCACAAGGGCGTAGTTGCCAAAGCGACCTTCTCGCGTCTCGACCATCTGATTCGGTGGCGGCTGCTGAGGTGGGG
>JAYRLC010000087.1:0-5915 GCA_041905405.1 Ramlibacter sp.
GTCGTGTTGGGCGCCCTCATGAGAAAGCTCGTCCAAATTGCATACGCCATCCTGCGCACGGGAAAATCTTTTGACCCGACCCTGCATTCGGCTTGACAACGATGACAGTATCTACGCGCTGCGCGCTGCGCTCAGACAGCCGCAGCGAGCATGTGACGGCGCACGCCTGCGGCGCGCTCGACACTCCCCCCTGCGCGTCTCACCGCCCCAGGGGTCGCGACCGCCGCACACCGCCCGCCGCGAAGCCGCAGTCGTGCCGCTCGTTGCGATTGATGGCAGGTACGCCACCACGTCACTGCAAAGCCCCGCGTGCGGGCCCAGCGGCCTGGGGGCGCCTCTGCGGCGCCGAGCAGCGCAAGGGTGAGTGTCGGCGCGCGCAGCGCGCAGTGAGTTCTGCGGTGCGACCGATCCCTGAGCAGCACAGGGGAGTCGCCGCAGGCGATCGCTGCAGTGAAGCCCCCGGGCCGCTGGGCCCGCACGCGGGGCTTTGCCGCACGGTCTTCGAGCGTCGATGACGAAGAAACGTGCACGTGCAGGTACATATAAGGCCCGGCGCTACAGGCGCAGTTTCCCCGCGTATCCCGTCATTTCCAGATAGCCGCGCGCGACCTTGCGGCCGTTGCTGTCGATCAGGTCGCTCAGGCCTTCCCAGTAGATCGCGCCGGTGGAGTTGCGGCTGTCCAGCTCCTGGTTGTCGATGACGGCGCGCACGGTGTAGAAATCGGCCGGCGTGCGCACCATCCATTCGACGGGGTAGACGGCCTGCGACAGCGGGCTTTTCCAGGTGCGCTGCGGACGGAACTGCGTCTCGCCGGGCGACGCGATGTAGGGCGTGCCCGCGGCCGTGCGGAACGAGCCGCCGTCCCATAGCGTGCTGCCGTCACGCCGGCGCAGGCGGAACGCCGTGAGCGCGCTGCCGTCCATGAAGTTCATGCCGATCCAGTCCCAGCCTACCGCTTCGGGGTGCATGAGCTCCTCGCTCCATTCATGGTCCAGCCAGGCCGTACCGGTGACGGCCAGGGGGTCGCCACGCAGCGTCAGCGTGCCCTGCGTCTTCAGCTGCGGCTGGCTGTAGTAGTAGCTGGCCTGCCTGGCGTCAGGCCCCTTGCGCGACAGGCCCTGGTCGCCTTGCAGCAGCACGGCCTGGGTCGGTGCGAACGTGAAGTCCAGCGTGAAGTCCTGCGCAGAGATGCGGGCACGGTAGGCGGGGCCTTCGCGCACCAGCGACCAGTCGCGCAGCTTGAGCTGCGTGTCGGCCGTGCCCGCCGTGGCGATGTCAAAACCCTCGCGCGCGATGCGCTGGTCATGCAGCAGCTTGTTGCCCTGCACGTCGGTTACGGCGGCATGCGCGAACACGAGCTGCTTCGCGGCGAACGCCGACTGCATGCCCTGCGCCGCGTCCACGCGCGAACGGAAGAACGTCACCTGGAAGCCGAACGCGCGCCCTGCGGCCGTGCTGGCGTGTCCCGTGACGTACCACCACTCGGTGCGAAAGTCCGGGTGCGCGCCGTGGTCGCGCGGGAACTGCAGAGGCTTGCGCGGCAAGGCTGCGCCTGGCAGATGAGTGCTACCAACGCCCGCGCCCAGCGCCGCGGCAAGCAGACTGCGGCGCGAGAAGGGTGACATGGACCGGTGCCTCAGGCGGCCAGTGCCGACAGCCGCTCGTGCGCGGCCGCGCAGTCGCCCAACTGGTCGCGCACCCACGCATCGTCGTGGTACGTGGGCAGGTAGCGCTCGCCCGCATCGCACAGCAGCGACAGGATGGCGCCGCGTTCGCCGCGCGCGCGCATGTCGTGCGCCAGCATCAGCATGGCCGTGAAGTTGGTGCCGGTGGACGGACCCACCTTGCGCCCCAGCAGCGCCGACAGCGCGCGCATGGCGGCGACCGAGTCCACGTTGTCCACGACCACCATGCGGTCCACCAGCTCGCGGATGAAGCTGGGCTCCACGCGCGGGCGGCCGATGCCTTCGATGCGCGAGCCGGCGCCGGTGATGGCCGCGTCGCCCGACGCGTGGTAGGCAGCGAACACGCTGCCCTGCGGGTCGGCCACGCACAGCTGCGTGGCGTGCTGCTGGTAGCGCACGAAGCGGCCAATGGTGGCGCTGGTGCCGCCCGTGCCCGCGCCTACCACGACCCAGCGCGGGACCGGGTGCCGCTCGCGCGCCATCTGCTGGAACATGCTCTGCGCGATGTTGTTGTTGCCGCGCCAGTCGGTCGCGCGCTCGGCGTGGGTGAACTGGTCCATGTAGTGGCCGCCAGTGGCCTGCGCCACGGCGCGTGCTTCGTCGTAGACCTGGGCGGCGCTGTCCACCAGGTGGCAGCGCCCGCCGTAGAACTCGATCAGCGCGATCTTCTCGGGCGAGGTGCTGCGCGGCATCACGGCCACGAACGGCAGGCCCAGCAGGCGCGCGAAATACGCCTCGCTCACGGCGGTGGAGCCGCTGGACGCCTCGACCACCGTGGAGCCTTCGCGCAGCCAGCCGTTGCACAGCGCATAGAGAAACAGCGAACGCGCCAGGCGGTGCTTGAGGCTGCCCGTGGGGTGGGTGGACTCGTCCTTCAGGTACAGGTCGATGCCGTGCGCGGCCAGGCCGGGCAGCGGCAGGGCGATCAGGTGCGTGTCGGCGCTGCGCTGGAAGTCTGCCTCGATGCGGGCGATGGCGTCGTGTTCCCAGGCGCGAAACCCGGCGTGTGAGGGCGTGGCGTGCTGCATCGGCGCATTGTCCTTCACCCGCTACCAGTCCTCTTTGACCGCCAGCACTGCATCGCGCCCGGCCGCTGCGCGGCCCGCGAGCCAGGCCGTGACGGTGCCCGCGGCCACCACCGCCGCGCACAGCGTCAGCAGGCGCGGCCAGGGCACGGCCAGGTCCATGGTCCAGTGAAAGCTCTGTGGATTGACCACGTGCACCAGCACCACGCTCACGGCCAGGCCCAGCGCCAGCCCCGCGAGCGAGCCGATCAGGGTCCAGGCAGCGCCTTCGCCCGCCACCACGGCCAGGATCTGCCGGCGCGTCAGGCCCAGGTGCGCAAGCAGGCCAAATTCCTTGCGCCGCGCCAGCACCTGGGCGCTGAAGCTGGCCGCCACGCCGAACAGGCCGATGGCAATCGCCACAGCCTGCAGCCAGTAGGTCACGGCAAAGCTGCGGTCGAAGATGCGCAGGGACGTCGCGCGCAATTCGGCCGCCGATGAAAAGTCGATCAGCGCGCCGCCGCCCGGCGACACCGCATCGGCCCGCGCACGCAGCGCCTGCTGCACAGCTGCGGCGTCCGCGCCGGGCGCGAGCCACAGCGCCAGGTCGTTCACGCGGCGGTCGCCCGTGAGCCGTTCAAAGTCGCCCTGCGCCATGACGATGGCGCCGCTCTGGCGCACATAGTCGCGCCACACCCCCGCGACAAAGAAACTCGTGCCGGGACGAAAGGCCGCGGCCAGCGGCGCGAACACCTGGCCCGTGCGCGCGCCGTACAGGTCCACCACGGCCTCGCTCACGTAGATGGCGATGTGTCCCGGCGGCACGGCCGCCACGTCGCCTACTAGCGGCAGTGAATGCGGCCCGTCCAGCGGCCGCGCGATCAGCGCTACCGTGGGCCGCGCCGCATCCAGCAGCAGCGGCATCGCACGCAGCGTGGCCACGCGCTCGACACCCGGCACCTGCGCGGCCGCCTGCACGAACGCCGGCTCCAGGAACGCCGAATCGCCCGTGCCCGGCGCGTTGGCCGTGCGCAGGTACAGGCTGGCGGGCAGCACGGCGTCCAGCCACTCGGTCACGCTGCCCCGAAAGCTTGCCACCATGACCGTCAGCGCCACCGCCAGGCTCAGCGACGCCACCACGCCGCTGACGGCTACCGCCGCGCTTTCGCGCACGCGGCGCGCGCGCTCCACGGCCAGCAGCGGCAGCGCGCGCTGCGCGACACGGGGCGCGAGCCGGTCGTACAGCAGGCCCACCGCCCAGGGCAGGGCGGTGATGCCGCCCACCAGCAGCAGTGCGACCGACACATAGGCCGCGACGGGGATGCCCGCCACGGGCGGCAGCAGGGCCAGCAGCGCACCCGCGCCCGCCAGCGCCAGGCTCAGCCTATGGCTGCGTGCGCGTGGCGCTGCGCTGCCCAGCCCCTTGAGCGTCTGCGCCAGCGGCAACTGCTGGGCGGCCCGCGCCGGCCACCAGCCTCCCGCCAGCGCGGCCATGATGCCCAGCACCCCATAGGCCAGCGCGCCCCAGGCGTCCCACTGCAGCGATGGCGTCGCGCCCGGAAAGTAACCACCGCCCAGGTCGCCGCCCAGAAAGCGCAGCGCCAGCACGGCCAGCCCCGTGCCCAGTGCCACGCCGGCCGCGCTGCCCACGGCGCCCAGCAGCGCGGACTCGGCCAGCACCAGCTGCAGGCGCTGGCGCGCCGTCAGGCCCAGCACGCCCAGCAGGGCGAACTGCTGCGCGCGCCGTGCCACGCTGAGCGACAGTACGGAGAACACGAGGAACGCGCCGGTGAACAGCGCCACCAGCGCCAGCACCGTGAGGTTCACGCGGTAGGCGCGCGACAGGTTGCTGACGCGCTGCGCGGCGTCGCCGGGTGTGGCGGCGGTCACGTCGGGCGGCAACTGCAGCGCGCGCGTCACCTGGGCGCGGTCTGCGCCCGCGGCCAGCCGCAGGTCGATGCGTGACAGCTGCCCGCCGCGGCCCAGCAGGTCCTGCGCCGCGCCAATGTCCATGACGGCCAGCGGCCCGCCGCCAGCGGCCACGCTGCCGCCGATCTGCACGGTGCGCAGTTGCTGGCCGACCTGGAGTTGCAGCGCATCCCCGCCCGTTCGGGCTGAGCCTGTTGAAGCTCCCGTCAGCACAGTCCGGGCCGCCGGGTTCAGGAACACCGTGCCCGGTGCAAACAGCGCCAGGCGGTCCGCATCCGCATCTGGCACCGGCATCAGGCCTGGCGCGACGGCGGCCACCACCAGCGCATCGACGCCCACGATGCGCAGGGCGCGCCGCGTGCCGTCGGGCAGCGCCATGAGTGTCTGCGCCTCCAGCACGGGGCTGGCCAGCGCCACGCCGGGGTGCGTTGCCACACGGGCATAAAGCTTTTCGTCGAACCCGCCGCGCACGGCGCGCAGCTCCAGGTCGGGCTGGCCGTTGACCGAACGCACCGCGCTGGAAAACTCGCTCAGCGCCGATGCGTTGATCAGGTGCACCGACAGCGCCAGCGCCACCCCCAGCATGACCGCCAGCACAGCGGCCGCGTTGCGCCAGGGGTGGCGGCGAAGCTCCTGCCAGGAATAGGTGCGTAGCAACGCGAACATGCGACACATGCGAGGATTGTCCTCGCAGCCGGGCCCAACGCTCATCCCAAGGAGTATCTGCATGACCCCACCCGCACCGCTTGCCTGGTCCGACAGTACGGACGGCATGGACTGGCAGGAACTGTCCGACCTGTACCGGACCGCCCCACTGGGCGACAAAAGCCCGCAATGGCTGGCCACGGCGTTTGGCAACAGCATGTTCCGCTGCTTCGTGCGCGACGGCGGCCGGCTGGTGGCATCGGGCCGGGCCGTGGCCGACGGCGTGGACTGCTCCTACATTTGCGACGTGGCCGTGCGGCCCAGCTACCAGGGCAGCGGCCTGGGGCGCGAGGTCATTGCGCGGCTGGTGCAAAGCTCGCACGGCCACCGCAAGATCATCCTGTACGCCGTGCCCGGCAAAGAGGGCTTCTACCGCAAGCTCGGCTTTCGCCGCATGGCCACGGCCATGGCGATCTTCGAGGACCCGGACAAGGCGTTTGCAGGCGGGTACCTGCTGGACTAGTTGTGAAGAGTCAAGAGGTTGTTGCGTGACCGCTTGAGTCTGGACATGGGAGAGATGCCGCCGATGCCCTGGTGAGGGCGATGCCAGTTGTAGTGGTGATTCCAGTAGTCCAGGGCAGCCGTGCGCTC
>JAYRLC010000029.1:0-48199 GCA_041905405.1 Ramlibacter sp.
CCGCGTGGACAAAATGGCGCCCAGCGTCATGGACAGTGACAGGGCCGCGGCGGTGTTTTCCTTGGACATCTGGGCGAAGCGCTCAGGTGTCAGGCCCCACACGCGCGTGGGCTCCAGCGCCTGTACGGTCGCATTTCGCTCGATGTGCGAGAAGAAGGCACCTTCGCCCACCACCGACCCTGCGCCCAGTGTGGCCACATGAACCTGGCCGTTGCGGTCGCCGTAGTGCACGCGCAGAGAGCCCGATTCGATGAAGTACAGCGTGCGGTCCAGCGCGCCCTGCGAGATCAGCACGTGGCCGCGCTGCATGTCCTCGGGCGACAGGTAGCCTGCCAGGACGGGCCAGGTTTCCTGGGGCAGGAAGTGCTTGAGCGTGTCGTCGCGCGTGTTGGCGGCAATGGCGGCGACCAGCGGCGTGACGTCATGCTTCTTGGGCTTCAGGAAAGACAGGCTCATGGTGCGGGTCGAAGTGGCTTTGGCGGATTATCACTTTTGGATGGCTTTGCACCAGCGGTGCATTCGTCCAGCAGCCAGGCGCGGAATTTCTCCAGCGGCCCCAGGTGGGCCCGAGCCTCGGGATAGCACAGGTAGTAGCCCAGCGGGTCCACATAGCCGTCGTCCAGCGGCGCCGACACGGTGCCCAGCGCGATGTCGTCGCGGACCAGGCATTGCGGCACCAGCGCCAGGCCCATGCCAGCCGCCACGGCGCGGATCAGGCTGTGGAACTGGTCCAGCTGCGGGCCGGCCAGCGGGTTGATGCCCTGTACCCCATGTGCGTCGCACCACAGCGTCCACGCATGCGGTGCCGACACATGCTGCAGCAGCGGAAATTTCGCGACATCCGCCGGCTTGCGCAGCAACGGGCGGCTGCGCGGCGCGGGCGGCGCGATCAGCACCACGTCGCGGCCCGTAAGGTAGTCGGCGACGGCGCCCGGCCAGTGGCCGTCACCAAACAGGATGGAGCAGTCCAGGTCCGGCCGGTGAAAATCGTAGCCCTGCACATACGGTACGAAGTGCAGCGCGATCTGCGGATGCAGGTGCTGGAAGGCGGGCAGGCGCGGGATCAGCCATTTGGCGCCGAAGGTGGGCAGCGTCGACAGGTTCAGCGCGCCGCCGCCGTCGCCGCTGGTGATGAGTTCCAGGGTCGCAGCCTCCAGTCCGGCCAGCACAGGGCGCAGGGCGGCCTCATAGCGCTGGCCCGCGGGTGTCAGGCTCAGGCGTTTGCGCACCCGCTCGAACAGGGGGACGCCCGTCCAGCGTTCCAGCTCCTGCACCTGTTTGCTTACTGCGCTCTGGGTCAGGTGCAGCGCTTCGGCCGCGCGCGAGATGCTGCCGAAGCGCGCCGTGGTGGCGAACGCGCGCAGCAGATGCAGGGGTGGGCTGAGCTTGCGCATGAATTTTCATTCCTTGATGGAATGTTATCAGGCGCGCTTTTCGTTTGGCTTTGCAGGCTTGCGGAACCAGAATCCGCTGCAATTCAACTGAGGAGTTTGCAGATGAAACGACGACACCTGATGGCATTGGCAGGAACTTCATTACTCCCGGGACTGCTCCGGGCGCAGGGCAAGCCGCTGCGTCTGGTCGTTCCGTTTCCGCCTGGCGGAGCAACCGACATCACGGCGCGGGCGCTGACGGAGCCGCTGGCGCGGCTGCTGGAGCAACCCGTGGTGGTGGACAACCGCGCAGGCGCGGGCGGCTCCATCGGCATGGCCGAGGTGGCCAGGGCCGCGCCCGACGGGCTCACGCTGGGTGTCGCCACGCTGTCCACCCACGGCGTGAACCCTGCGGTGTACGGCAAGCTGCCCTACGACCCGCTGAAGGATTTCGCGGCCGTGACCGAGATCGTCAAGGCGCCGGGTGTGCTGGCCGTCAACGCGGCGCTGCCCGTGCGTGATTTCAGCGAGTTCATCCGCTACCTCAAGGCCAACCCCGGCAAGGTGACCTACGCGTCGCCCGGCAACGGCACCATTGGCCACATGTGGGGCGAGCTGTTCAAGAGCACGACCAATACCTTCATGGTCCACATCCCTTACCGCGGTGCGGGCCCGGCGCTGAACGACCTGATCGGCGGGCAGGTGCAGGCGCATTTTGACCAGGTGGCGTCGTCGCTGCCGCACATCCAGTCGGGCAAGCTGCGTGCGCTCGCGGTGTCCTGGAACCAGCGCCTGCCCGTGCTGCCGTCGGTGCCGACCTATGCGGAGCTGAGCCTGTTTTCCAACAATGATCCGTCATGGTTCGGGCTGGTGGCGCCGGCCGCCACGGCGCCTGCCGCGGTGCGCCGCATCCAGGATGCCGTGGCGCGTGCGCTGCGCGAGCCGGCCGTGCGCGAGCGGCTGGCTAGCCAGGGCCTGTACCCGTCGGGCAGCCTGCCGGATGAATTCGGTGCGCAGATCCGCAAGGAGATCGACAAGATGCAGCGCATCAGCCGCTTTGCGCAGATCAAGCTGGATTGAGGGGCTGTCTTGAGCGCTGTATTGCGGCTGTTGCGCCTGCGTTCCGGGCCCCGTGGGTACGCGCGTTGCGCCACAATGGACGGCATGACTTCGATGATCCGAACCGTGCCGGGCAGCACGCCGCTGGTGCTGGACTCGCCGCACAGCGGCACGCAGTATCCGGCCGATTTCGCGCATGCCCGGGACCCGCTGGAGTTGCGCCGGGCCGAGGACACGCACGTCGAGCGTCTGTACGGGTTTGCGCCCGGTCTGGGCGTGGCCTGGGTCGAGGCGCTGTTCCCGCGCAGCTACCTGGACGCCAACCGCGACGTGACCGAGGTGGACCCGGACATGCTGGATGCGCGCTGGACCGGGGCACTGGCTACCGACGAGCGTGTGCTGTCCAAGGTGCGCCTGGGCAAGGGCCTGATCTGGCGCCTGACCGATGAGGGCCAGCCCATTTACGACCGTGTCCTGGGGGTCGCCGAAGTGGAATCGCGCATTGCGCGCTGCTGGGTGCCCTACCACGACGCGGTCACGCAGGCCATTGACGCGGCGCACGCGCGCCACGGCTACAGCATCCACATCAACTGCCATTCCATGCCGGCCGTGGCATCCAGCCACGCCACGGAGTTTCCGGGGCTGGTCCACGACGATTTCGTGGTGGGCGACCGCGACGGCAGCACGGCCGACCCGCGGTTGTCGCAGCGTGTGGCGCAGCATCTGCGGGGCCTGGGCTACAGCGTGAGCTACAACCACCCGTACAAGGGCGTGGAGCTGGTCCGCCGCCACAGCCATCCGGCGACGCACCGCCACAGCGTTCAGCTGGAGATCAACCGCCGCCTGTACATGGACGAGCAGACGCTGGAGCCGACCGCGGGCTTCAGTGCGCTGCAGGACAGCCTGCAGTCGCTGGTGAAGATGCTGCTGGCGACCGATCCGCGCACGCTGTGATGGACCGCGTGGAGTGTGTCGTCATCGGCGCGGGCGTCGTGGGCCTGGCTGTTGCGCGGGCGCTTGCGTTGCGCGGCCGCGAGGTTCTGGTGCTGGAAGAGGCCAATGCCATTGGCACCGGCACCAGTTCGCGCAACAGCGAGGTGATCCACGCCGGCATTTACTACGCGCAAGGCTCGCTCAAGGCCAGGCTGTGCGTCCAGGGCAAGCAGATGCTGTACGACTACTGCGCGGCGCGCGGCATCGGCCACCGGCGCTGCGGCAAACTGATTGTTGCGACGTCGCAGGCGCAGGTCGCGGCGCTGCAGGGCATCGTGGCCAGGGCCGCCGCCAACGGCGTCAACGACCTGGTGCTGCTCACGCGCGACGAGGCGCGGGCCCTGGAGCCGCAGCTGGATTGCGTGGCAGCCATCCATTCCCCCAGCACGGGCATCGTGGACAGCCATGCGCTCATGCTGGCGCTGCAGGGCGACCTGGAACATGCCGGCGGCCTGGTGGCGCTGGGCTCGGGCGTGGCGGCGGCGGTCGTGCAGGGGCAGGGCGGAATTGCGCTGACCTCCCATGACGGCACGCAACTGCTGGCCACCACGGTCGTGAACGCGGCAGGCCTGAATGCCCCAGCGTTGGCGCGGCGCATGCAGGGGCTGGATGCGCGGCATGTGCCGCAGGCTCACTACGCCAAGGGCAACTATTTCACCCTGGCCGGACGCGCGCCGTTCTCGCGCCTGATCTACCCCGTGCCCGAGGCGGCCGGGCTGGGCGTGCACCTGACGCTGGACCTGGGGGGCCAGGCCAAGTTCGGGCCCGACGTGCAGTGGGTGGATTCACCCGATGACCTGGTGGTGGACCCACGGCGCGGCGACGCGTTCTATGCCGAAGTGCGGCGCTATTGGCCGGCGCTCGCCGATGGCGCGCTGCTGCCCGGGTATGCCGGCATGCGCCCCAAGATCAGCGGGCCCACGGAACCCGCGGCCGACTTTCTGATCCAGGGGCCGGCGCAGCATGGCGTGGCGGGGCTGGTCAATCTGTTTGGCATCGAATCGCCAGGGCTGACCAGTTCGATGGCGATTGGCGAGCATGTCGCCGCCCTGTTGCAGCCCTAAAGGCGGCTCACGCGCGCAGGCGCTTGATGGCCTGCGCCGCGTCGCTTACCAGGTCGGGTCCCTTGTAGATCAGGCCCGTGTAGATCTGCACCACGTCGGCGCCGGCCCGGATCTTGGACACCGCGTCTTCGGCGCTCAGGATGCCGCCCACGCCGATGATGGGAAAGCCGCTTCCCAGTTGTGAGCGCAGTTGGGCAATCACGCGGTTGCTGGCAGCCAGTACGGGCGCGCCGCTCAGGCCGCCGGTTTCTTCGGCATGTGCCATGCCTTTGACCGCGTCGCGGCTGATCGTCGTGTTGGTGGCTACCACGCCGTCCATGCCGTGCCGCTTGAGCGTTGCCGCAATCACGTCGACCTGCGCTTCGTCCAGGTCGGGCGCGATCTTGACGAACACCGGCACGCGGCGGCCATGCTGTGTGGCCAGTGTCTGGCTGCGCTGTGCGACGGCGCCCAGCAGCCCGTCCAGCGCCTCGTCGCTTTGCAGGGCGCGCAGGTTCTTGGTGTTGGGGCTGGAGATGTTGACGGTCACGTAGTCGGCGTGCGGGTACACGCCGTCCAGGCAGGCGAGGTAGTCGTCCGTCGCGCGTTCGATCGGCGTGGCGGCGTTCTTGCCGATGTTCAGGCCCAGGATGCGTCCCTTGCCGCGAAACCGCGAGCGCTGCACATTGGACAGGAAGGCATCGAGCCCGTCGTTGTTGAATCCGAGCCGGTTGATGAGCGCATTCGCCTGCGGCAGCCGGAACATGCGCGGCTTGGGGTTGCCGGGCTGCCCCTTGGGCGTCACGGTGCCGACCTCCACAAACCCAAAGCCCAGTGCGCCCAGGCCGTCGATCGCGCGGGCGTTTTTGTCCAGCCCCGCGGCCAGGCCCACGCGGTTGGGGAATGTCAGGCCGGCCAGCTCGATGGGGTCGTGGACCAGGCGGTTGCAGTACGCCCATTCCAGCGGCGTGCCTTGCAGCCGGGCCAGCGAGTGCAGCGTCAGTTCGTGGGCGGTTTCAGGATCGAGCCCGAAGAGAAAGGGGCGGGCCAGGGCATAGGGCAGAAGCGACATTGGATAATTCCGTGAACTACCAGGATTTTCCCAGATGACCCAAGACGAACTCAAAACACTGGTCGGCCAGGCGGCCCTGCAATACGTGGTGCCCGGCGAAATCGTCGGTGTCGGCACCGGCTCCACCGTCAACAAATTCATTGACGCGCTGGCGTCCATGAAGGACCGGATCAAGGGCGCCGTGTCCAGCTCGGTCGCGTCCACCGAGCGGCTGCGTGCCATCGGCATCCCCGTGTTCGACAGCAACGAGGTGCAGGAACTGGCGGTCTACATCGACGGCGCGGATGAGATCGATCGCAGCGGCTGCATGGTCAAGGGCGGCGGCGCGGCGCTCACCCGCGAGAAGATCGTGGCCGCCCAGTCCCGCAAGTTCGTCTGCATCGCCGACGAATCCAAGCTCGTGGACGCGCTGGGCGCATTCCCGTTGCCGGTCGAGGTGATTCCCATGGCCACGCAGCGGATCACGCGCCAGTTCGCGGCGCTGGGCGGCACCGCGCGCATCCGGCAAAAGGACGGTCAACCCCTGGTGACCGACAACGGTCAGCACATCCTGGACGTGACGGGCCTGCGCATCACGGACGCGCTGGCGTTTGAATCCGACGTAAACCAGTGGCCCGGCGTGGTCACGGTGGGCGTGTTTGCCCACCAGAAGGCATCGGTCTGTCTGCTGGGGACGGCAGACGGCGTCAGGACGCTGACGTTCTGACGCAGCGCCTTCAGAAACGGATGCCCGCGGGGTTGTCGGAGCTGGGGCCCGCGGCGGGGGCGGGCGCGGCCTGCTGCGCGGGGGCTGGAGCAGGCGCGGGCGCTGCCGCTGCTGGACGAGGCGCCTGGGCAGCGACCAGCGGCGACGCAACACCATTGCGGTAGCCGGCCGGAAGCTGCGATGTCCTGGGATAGCCCGCCGCATCCAGGAACTGGCTCCATTCGACTTCCGAGAAGCCCTTGAGCTGCTGGCCACCGATGGTCACCAGCGGCAGGTTCGTGGAGCCGCTCAGGCGTTGCAGGGCGTCGATATCTTCACTGGTCGTAACAGTGCGCTCGCTGAAGGGAATGCCGCGGCTGGACAGGAAGGCGCGCGCCGCGCCGCAGGGATTGCAATTGTTGCCGCTGTAAAGCGTCACGGGGTATTTGCCGGCCACGCTGCGCAGTTCGAAGGGAAGGGCGCCACCGCCACCGCCGGCGCCGCCGGAAGGCGTCGCCACCCGTGCCGTGGCGGCATCCGCCGGTGGCTTGTCGGAGAAGGTCACCTTGCCGTCTGGCCCGACGATGCGATAGACCTGTTGCGCATGCAGCGGCGTCAACAGACCTGCGGCAAGCAGGCCCGACAGTCCGACAGCGGCAAAACGGATGGCAAGCGACATGGGTTGTATCTCCAGATTCCAGCGAGTCGTGATCTTCAGGCCATGCCTTGATGGCGCAGCAATGCATCCAGCGTGGGTTCGCGGCCCCGGAATGCCTTGAACGACTCCATGGCGGGCCGGCTGCCGCCGGCCTCGAGGATGGCCTGCCGGTATTTTCTACCGGTTTCAATGCTTGCCTCACCGTCTTTACCCGCGGTTTCCTCGAAGGCGGCGTATGCGTCGGCGCTCAGCACCTCGGCCCACTTGTAACTGTAGTAGCCGGCGGCGTATCCACCTGCAAAGATGTGGCTGAAGGTGTGCGCCGTGCGGCTGAATGCCGGAGGAAGGATCACCGCGACTTCTTCACGGACCTGGGTCAGCAAGGGCATGAAATCCTGCGCTGGATCGTGTTGCGTGTGCAGCAGCATGTCGAACAGCGCGAACTCGATCTGGCGCAGCGTCTGCATGCCGCTCTGGAAATTCTTGGCTGCCGTCATCTTGTCGAACAGCTCGCGCGGCAGCGGTGCGCCGGTCTCCACGTGCGCGGTCATGTGGCGCAGCACGTTCCATTCCCAGCAGAAGTTTTCCATGAACTGGCTGGGCAGCTCCACGGCGTCCCATTCCACGCCGCTGATACCCGACACGTCGCGCTCGTTGACCTGCGTGAGCATGTGGTGCAGGCCGTGGCCGAATTCGTGGAACAGCGTTGTGACATCGTCATGGGTCAGCAGCGGCGGCTTGCCGCCCACGCCTTCGGCGAAATTGCAGACCAGGTGTGCCACGGGCGTCTGCAGCTTGCCCGTGTCGGGCCTCAGCCAGCGCGCGCGGACGTCGTCCATCCAGGCGCCGCCGCGCTTGCCTGCCCGGGCGGACGGGTCCAGGTAGAACTGTCCGACCAGCATGCCGCCCCGCTCGATCCGGTAGAACTCGACCGACGGGTGCCACACGGGTGCGTGGTCGCGGTGGATGGACACCTCGAACAGCGTCTCGACGATCTTGAACAACCCTGCCAGCACCTTGGGCGCCGGGAAGTACTGCTTGACCTCCTGCTCGCTGAAGGCGTAGCGCGCTTCCTTGAGCTTTTCACCGATGTACGGCCAGTCCCAGGCCTGCGGGTCCACGAGCTTGAGTTCGCGTGCAGCGAACTCGCGCATTTCCTCCACGTCCTTGCGCCCGTACGGCTTGGCGCGCACCGCCAGGTCGCGCAGGAACTTGATCACCTGGTCCGGGGAGTGGGCCATCTTGGGCACCACGGATACTTCGCCGAAGTTGCGGTAGCCCAGCAGGCGAGACTCTTCCTGGCGCAGCGCGAGGATTTCACGGACCAGCCCGGTGTTGTCGAATTTGCGGAGTTCCTCGGGCGCCTGGTCGCTGGCCCGGGTGACATAGGCGCGGTACAGCTTTTCACGCAGTGCACTGCTCAGCGCGAACTGCATGACCGGAAGGTAGCAGGGCATCTTGAGCGTGAGCTTGTGGCCGTCCTTGCCGTCGGCCTGCGCATTGGCCCGCGCAGTCTGCACCACGTCGTCGGGCACCCCCTGGAGTTCTTCAGCCATCGCGTAGTACGACCAGGCATCGGTGGCGTCCAGGGCGTTTTCGCTGAACTTCTGGCTGAGCTCGGCCTGCCGTTCCTGGATCTTTGCAAACCGCTCCCTGGCCGGGCCTTGCAGTTCCGCGCCCGACAGCACGAAGTTGCGAACGGCATTGGCGTGCGCCTGGCGCTGCTCGGCGTTGAGCGTGGCGGGATCGATGGCCTTGTACTTGGCGTACAGGCGCTCATCGGCGCCCAGCCGGGTCCAGAACTCGGTCACGCGGGGCAGGGCCTCGTTGTAGGCGGCGCGCAGTTCGGGCGTGTCGGCCACCGCGTTCAGGTGGCTCACGGCGCCCCAGGCGCGGCCCAGGCGTTCGGTGGCCACGTCCAATGAGCCGGCCATCGCCTCCCAGCGAGCCGGAAAGCCGGGTTTCGTGACGGCTTCCAGCGCGGCATCGGCTTCGGCCAGCAACTGTTCCACCGCAGGCGTTACATGGGCCGGCTGGATGGCGTCGAAGAGAGGGAGGTCGTTGAAATCGAGGAGGGGATTGCTCATGCGTGCCATTTTGCGGCACGCGCGAGCATTTCAACCGGGTTGGCGGGCCGCAGGGTCATTGAACCTGCCTATCTGCGCCATTGGCAGTGTCAGCGGGCGGACCGCTCGGCCGCTTCCAGCGTGTTGACCAGCAGCATGGCGCGGGTCATCGGCCCCACGCCGCCGGGCACGGGCGTGATCCAGCCGGCGACCTCTTTGACCCCGTCAAAGTCGACATCGCCGCACAACTTGCCCGCGTCGTTGCGGTTCATGCCCACGTCAATGACCACCGCACCCGGCTTGACCATGTCGGCTGTGAGCACATTGCGCTTGCCCACGGCGGCCACGACCACGTCCGCCTGCAGTGTCATGGCTTTCAGGTCGGCCGTGGCGCTGTGGCAGATGGTCACGGTGGCGTTCTGCGCCAGCAGCATCATGGCCATGGGCTTGCCCACGATGTTGCTGCGGCCGATCACGACCGCATGCTTGCCGCGCAGGTCGTAGCCGATGGATTCCAGCATCTTCATGCAGCCGTAGGGCGTGCAGGGCCAGAAGCCCCGGCGGCCGACCATCAGCGCGCCCGCGCTGGCCACGTGAAAGCCGTCGACGTCCTTGGCGGGACTAATGGTTTCGATGACCTTCTGCGAATCCATGTGCTTGGGCAACGGCAGTTGCACCAGGATGCCGTGCACCGACGCGTCGTCGTTGAGCGCGCGGATGCGCGCGAGCAGGGCAGCTTCGGGCGTATCGGCAGGCAGTGTTTCCAGCGTGGCGCGCAGACCGGTTTCAGTGCTGTCGTTGACCTTGTGTTTGGTGTAGACCTGGCTGGCGGGGTCCTCACCCACCAGCAGGATGGCCAGGTACGGCTGGACGCCGCGGTCCTTCAGGGCCTGGGTGCGGCCGGCTACTTCGGCGCGAATCTGCTTGGCAAGGGCGTTGCCGTCGATGAGCTGTGCTGTCATGTTGGGTCTGTAAGAAAGAAAGCGGACATCCGTACGCAGAGGGCGCAGAGATTACGCAGAGGGCGCAGAAAAAATACCAAATTCTTTTTTTGGTTTTCTTCTGCGTTCTCTGCGAAGCCTCTGCGCCCTTTGCGTACGGATGTCCGTTTTAAAAAGTGTCAGGTTTTCGGAGCGTTCTGGCCCAACGCGATTTTCAGCAGGTCGGCGACCGTGTTGGCGTTGAGCTTTTCCATGATGTTGGCGCGGTGCGCCTCCACTGTCTTGATGCTGATGCCCAGGTCGTCGGCGATCTGCTTGTTCAGCCGGCCAGCGACGATGCGCTCCAGCACCTGCGCCTCGCGGCTGGTCAGCTTGGACAGAAGCGCGTCGCGGCTGGCAGCGCTCTGGTATTCGGCGAACGCGCCCTTGGCGTGGTCCAGCATGCGCTCGACCAGGCCCACGAGCTCGTCTTCCTTGAAGGGCTTCTGGATGAAGTCCATCGCGCCTTTTTTCATGGTGTTCACGGCCATGGGCACGTCGCCATGGCCGGTGATGAACACGATGGGCAGCGGCGATTTGCGCTCGATCAGGCGGTCCTGCAGTTCCAGGCCGGTCATGCCGCCCATGCGGATGTCCACGATCAGGCAGGCGACCTCGCGGGGGTCGTAGCGCGAGAGGAAGGACTCTGCCGACTCGAAGCAGCGGACCCGGTAGTCCTTGCCTTCCAGCAGCCATTGGAGTGAATCGCGTACCGCCTCGTCGTCGTCCACGACGTAGACGGTGCCCTTCTTCGGAATCAAGCTCATGCAGACACTCCAGCGCCCGAACTGTTGGGCGTCACTATCGAATTTGTAGCATCGGACAGCGGAATCCAGAAGGAAAAACGGCAGCCGATCACATCCAGGCCATTGTAGATGTTCTCGGCCTGCATCCGGCCCTGGTGCGACTCCACGATGGTGCGGCACAGGTTCAGGCCGATGCCCATGCCTTCGGCCTTGGTCGAGAAGAACGCCTCGTACAGGCGCTCCATCACCTCGGGCGCAAGACCCTGGCCCGAATCCATGACCGAAAACTCCACCACCGATTGCCCGTCCAGCTGCCGCGGGATCACACGCAGCTCCACGCTGCGCCGGGCCGTCGCGCGCTTGGCGTGGTCGATGGATTCGGCAGCGTTCTTCATCAGGTTGACCAGCACCTGCTCGATCAGGATCGGGTCCACCAGCAGCTTGGGCAGCCGCGCCGCGACGTAGTGCGACAGCCGCACGTTGCGCCGGCGCAGTTCGATCTCGGCCAGCTCGACGGCCTCGCTGACCATGATGGCGACATCCGAGGGGGTGCGGTTGGGCTCGCTGCGTTTCACGAACGAACGGATGCGCTGGATGATCTGGCCGGCGCGCTGGGCCTGCCGGGCGGTCTTGTCCAGCGCGGCCAGCAGGTCGTCTTCGTTGATCTGCTTGCCCTTGATGCGCGAGATCATGCCGTTGCAGTAGTTGTTGATCGCGGTCAGCGGCTGGTTCAGCTCGTGGGCGACGCTGGACGCCATCTCGCCCATGGTGATCAGGCGGCTGGCCGACTGCGCGCGTTCGGCTTGGGCAGCGGATTGCTCCTCGGCGTGGCGGCGCGGCGTGATGTCGGACGCGATCACCATCTGCGCCAGCCGGCCGTCCACCCAGTTCAGGTAGCGCGATCGCACCTCGAGCCACTTGCCCAGCTCGGGCACGAAAATTTCTGCGTTGCCGGTCTGGGCCGTCATGAGCGTGTCAGTTGGCAGGCCGACGAAGGAGTCCACCTCGTCCATGGACTCGTCGGTGGGGGGCCGGTCAGGCATGCCGGCCTGTGCGACCATCTGCAGGTGACCCACAGTGTGCGTGCCGAACCACAGGCGGTACAGCTTGTTGGCGAACAGCAGTTCTTCGCTGCCCAGTGGCGCGACCGACACGGAGGCGTCCAGGGCCTCCAGCACCGTGGTGAAGCGCTCATACGACGCCGACAGCTGTTCGCGGATGCGGTTGGGCTCGGTGATGTCAGTCATGGACGTCATCCAGCCGGTCTGCTTGCCCACGGCATCGATCAGCGGCGACACGTACAGCCGCGCGTCAAACAGCGTGCCGTCCTTGCGCTTGACACGCACCTGGAAGCCCCCCGGCGTGGTGCGGCCGTTCAGCTCGTCGTCCAGCCGCGCGGCGAGTTGCTCACGGTCGGCTTCGGGCCAGTACGGGAAAGGGGGTGTGCGGCCCACGAGCTCTGCCTCGGACCAGCCGGTCATCTGGCAGAAGGCCGCATTCACGTAGGTGATGCGTCCCTGCATGTCCAGGGCGCGCATGCCGGTGAGCATGGAGTTTTCCATGGCGCGGCGAAAGTTGGTTTCGGACACCAGCGCCTGCTGGGCCTGGTTGCGCCTGCGGGTGTGGCGCCAGTTGCCGATCAGCATCCAGGCCGTCATGGCGCTCAGCGCGCTGACCAGCCAGAACAGGCCGCTGCCCACCACGCCAAGGGACGCCCGGTAGGCCTGGGCACGCAGCACCAGGCCGTTGCCCACAGGGGATACGGGCACCTCGAACTCGTTGGACTGGCTGGCAAAGCTCAGCAGGCTGGATGCCGGGCTGCGTGCGGGCACCGACGACCCTGCCAGCAGGCGGCCCTTGCCGTCCAGGAATGCCACGGCGTATTTGGCCGACACCTCGGCCGGCACCCCGTAGCGCAACAGGCTGTCGATCGAATACTCTCCCAGCACCACGCCCGAAAAGCGGCCTTGGTCGGACAATGGGATGTGCAACTGCAGCAGCCCGGTACTGTCGGTCCCCGCCGCCGGTTGCGAGTAGACCGGCTGCTGCAGGTCGCGCGCCAGGCTGTAGGTGCTTTCGGTTTCGCCGACGCGCAGCACATTGCCGGGAATGCGCAACTGGCTGCTGGAAACACTGGGGGCGGCATAGCTTGCGCGAATGCGCCGGCGGTCATCGATCCAGGTCAGGGCCTGCAGCTCCGGATACTGGTTGACCAGCGATTCGGCCCGGCCCATGAACTCGTCCAGGTCGATTTCCTTGTTGGACGCGTCGCGGGCCACCCGCATGATCTGCTCCTGCCGCTCCAGCAGACGTAGCCGCACACGTTGCTGCGCGTACTCGACATCGCGCTTGACGGCCTCCTGTTCGCGGTCGACTTCTTCAAGGCGCAGGTACCAGAACGCAGAAACGATGGCCGCCAGAAAAAGCAGCACGGCCGCCAGCGGCGCGAGCATGGCGAAGCGGTCCTGTCGGCCGGGCGTCTGACGCCGCCACCAGCGCCGCCACCAGGCCGGCACGGTATGCGTAACGCTGTCGGGTGGGGCGGAAACAGGTGCTTGCATGAAGCCGTCAAGTGTAGGCGCATGCTTGGGCTGTTCCCCTGAATCCGCCTGCCTGATCCGGGTTTGGCAGCCCCTTCTTGAAATTCACATTATGAAAACATCTGGCGCCATTTGAAATTTAAAAAGAGTTGTGAGAAACTTAGAGCCACGGTACTAAATTACGTCAACCACAAGGAGACAAGCCATGTCAGCACTGCCCGACAAACTGTTCGGCTCGGCCGCCAATGATTCCGACGCCCAGGAAACCCGTGAATGGCTCGACGCGCTGAGCGCCGTCATCGCCAACAGCCCGAACGACGACGAGGGCCGGGCCCGCGCCCACTTCCTGCTCGAACAACTGCTCGAACATGCCCGCGAACACAGCATCGACATGCCGTTTTCCGCCACGACGGGCTACGTCAACACCATCGAGCCCGACCAGGAAGAGCGCTGCCCCGGAAATCTCGAGATCGAAGAACGGCTGCGCGCCTACATGCGCTGGAACGCCATGGCCATGGTGGTCAAGGCCAACCGCCACAACCCCGCCGACGGTGGTGACCTGGGGGGCCACATCGGCTCATTCGCCTCGCTGGCCAACCTGTTCGGCGCCGGCTTCAACCATTTCTGGCATGCCGAAAGCGAAAAGCACGGCGGCGACTGCATTTACATCCAGGGCCACGTGTCGCCCGGTGTCTATGCCCGCGCTTATCTTGAAGGCCGCCTGACCGAAGAGCAGCTCCTGAACTTCCGCCAGGAAGTGGACGGCAAGGGCCTGTCCAGCTACCCGCACCCCAAACTCATGCCCGAGTTCTGGCAGTTCCCCACGGTGTCCATGGGCCTGGGCCCGCTGATGGCGATCTACCAGGCGCGCTTCCTCAAGTACCTGCATGCCCGCGGCATTGCCGACACGGCCAACCGCAAGGTCTGGGTGTTCTGCGGCGACGGCGAAATGGACGAGGTCGAAAGCCTGGGCGCGATCAGCCTGGCCGCGCGCGAGAACCTGGACAACCTGGTCTTCGTCGTCAACTGCAACCTGCAGCGTCTGGACGGCCCGGTGCGCGGCAACGGCAAGATCATCCAGGAGCTCGAGGGCGAGTTCCGCGGCTCCGGCTGGAACGTCATCAAGCTGCTGTGGGGCAGCAACTGGGACCCGCTGCTCGCGCGCGACAAGGACGGGGCGCTGCGCAAGATCATGATGGACACCAACGACGGTGACTACCAGGCCTTCAAGGCCAATGACGGCGCCTATGTCCGCAAGCATTTCTTCGGCCGCGACCCGCGCACGCTGGAGATGGTCGCCAAGATGAGCGACGACGACATCTGGAATCTGCGCCGTGGCGGCCATGACCCGCAGAAGGTGTATGCCGCCTTCCACAAGGCCGTGAACCACAAGGGCCAGCCCACCGTGTTGCTGATCAAGACCGTCAAGGGCTTCGGCATGGGCAAGATCGGCGAAGGCAAGAACACCGTCCACCAGACCAAGAAGCTCAGCGACGAGGACATCAAGGCCTTCCGCGACCGCTTCAACATTCCCATTCCCGACAGCGAACTGCCCAAGCTGCCGTTCTACAAGCCGGCCGACGATACGCCCGAAATGCAGTACCTGCACGAACGCCGCAAGGCGCTGGGCGGCTACCTGCCGCACCGCCGGACCAAGGCCGACGAGAGCTTCACCGTGCCGTCGCTGGACACCTTCAAGGCCGTGCTGGAGCCTACCGCCGAGGGGCGCGAGATCTCCACGACGCAGGCCTACGTGCGCTTCCTGACGCAGCTGCTGCGCGACCAGGCCCTGGGCCCGCGCATCGTGCCCATTCTGGTGGACGAGGCGCGTACCTTCGGGATGGAAGGGCTGTTCCGTCAGGTTGGCATCTACAACCCGCATGGTCAGCAGTACACGCCGGTAGACAAGGACCAGGTCATGTACTACAAGGAAGACAAGGCCGGCCAGATCCTGCAGGAAGGCATCAATGAAGCCGGTGGCATGTCCAGCTGGATCGCCGCCGCCACGAGCTACAGCACGAGCAACCGCATCATGGTTCCGTTCTATGTGTACTACTCGATGTTCGGCTTCCAGCGCATCGGCGACCTGGCCTGGGCGGCCGGTGACATGCAGGCGCGCGGCTTCCTCTTGGGCGGCACGTCGGGCCGCACCACGCTGAACGGCGAAGGCCTGCAGCACGAGGACGGCCACAGCCACATCCTGGCTGGCACCATCCCCAACTGCGTGAGCTACGACCCGACCTTCGCGCACGAAGTGGGCGTCATCATTCACCATGGCTTGAAGCGCATGGTCGAGAAGCAGGACAACGTCTTCTACTACCTGACGCTGCTGAACGAAAACTACGCCATGCCCGGCCTGCAGCCCGGCACCGAAGAGCAGATCATCAAGGGCATGTACCTGTGCAAGCAGGCGCCCGCGCTCAAGAAGCAGGATGGGAAAGATGTGCCCACGGTGCAACTGCTGGGCAGCGGCACCATCCTGCGCGAGAGCATCGCGGCGCAGGAGCTGTTGGAAAAAGACTGGGGCGTGGCCGCCAGCGTCTGGAGCTGCCCGAGCTTCAACGAGCTGACGCGCGACGGCCAGGACGCCGACCGCTGGAACCTGCTGCACCCGACCGACACGCCGCGCGTGCCCTTCGTGGCGCAGCAGCTGGGTAGCACCACCGGCCCCGTGGTCGCGTCCACCGACTACATGAAGGCCTATGCCGAGCAGATCCGCCCGTTCATCCCCAAGGACCGCACCTACCGCGTGCTGGGCACCGACGGCTTCGGCCGCAGCGACTTCCGCAGCAAGCTGCGTGAGCACTTCGAGGTAAACCGCCACTACATCGTGCTGGCCGCGCTGCGCGCGCTGGCCGACGACGGCAAGGTGCCTGCGGCCAAGCTGGCCGAGGCCATCCAGAAGTACGGCATCAAGGCCGACAAGATCAACCCGCTGTACGCATAAGACGGAGACAAACCCATGGCATTGGTTGAAGTGAAGGTTCCCGACATCGGGGACTTCGACGAAGTCGCGGTCATTGAAGTGCTGGTCAAGCCCGGTGACACGGTCAAGGCCGAGCAGAGCCTGATCACCGTGGAGTCGGACAAGGCGTCGATGGAAATCCCGTCGTCCACCGCCGGCGTGGTCAAGGAGCTCAAGGTCAAGCTGGGCGACAAGGTCAAGGAAGGCTCGGTCGTGCTGGTGGTGGAGGCTGCGGGTGATGCGGCTGCCGCACCGGCGCCCGCGCCGCAGCAGGCCGCAGCGCCTGCGCCGGCCCCGCAGGCGGCTGCTCCTGCACCCGCCGCAGCGCCCGCTGCTGCTTCCGGTCCGGTCGAAGTCCGCGTTCCCGACATCGGCGACTTCAAGGACGTGGCCGTGATCGAAGTGCTGGTCAAACCCGGCGACGCGATCAAGGTCGAGCAGAGCCTGATCACCGTGGAATCGGACAAGGCGTCGATGGAAATCCCGTCGTCGGCCGCCGGCACGCTGAAGGAACTCAAGGTCAAGGTAGGTGACAAGGTCAACATCGGTGACCTGGTGGCGGTGCTGGAGGGCGTTGCTGCAGCAACTGCTGCTGCGCCGGCTGCGAGCCCCTCACCCCAGCCCTCTCCCCAGGGGGGCGAGGGAGCCAAAGCCGCTCCTGCACCCGCTGTGGCTGCTGCCGCATCCGTTCCCGCCCACCAGCCCGGCACGCCCGCAGCTGGCCTGCCGCACGCATCGCCCTCCGTGCGCAAGTTCGCCCGCGAACTCGGCGTGCCGCTGGACGAGGTCAAGGGCTCCGGCCCCAAGGGCCGCATCACGCAGGACGACATCCAGAACTTCACCAAGGCCGTGATGAGCGGCCAGGCGTCCACCAAGGCATCGGCCGCGAAAGCGCCCGCAGGGGGCGGTGGCGGCGAGGCGCTGGGCCTGCTGCCCTGGCCCAAGGTCGACTTCACCAAGTTCGGCGCGGTGGAGCGCAAGGACCTGTCGCGCATCAAGAAGATCAGCGGCGCCAACCTGCACCGCAACTGGGTCATGATCCCGCACGTTACCAACCACGACGACGCGGACATCACCGAGCTCGAAGCCTTCCGCGTGTCCACGAACAAGGAAAACGAGAAGTCCGGCGTCAAGGTCACGATGCTCGCGTTCCTGATCAAGGCCTGCGTCGCCGCGCTCAAGAAATTCCCCGAGTTCAACAGCTCACTGGACGGTGAGCAACTGGTGCTCAAGCAGTACTTCCACATCGGCTTTGCGGCCGACACGCCCAACGGGCTGGTCGTGCCGGTCATCAAGGACGCCGACAAGAAGGGCGTGCTGCAGATCAGCAAGGAAATGGGCGAACTCGCTGCCAAGGCACGCGAGGGCAAGCTCAGCCCCGCCGACATGAGCGGCGCGTGCTTCACGATCAGCAGCCTGGGCGGCATTGGCGGGCGTTACTTCACGCCCATCATCAATGCGCCCGAGGTGGCGATCCTGGGCGTGTGCAAGAGCACGACCGAACCGGTGTGGGACGGCAAGGCATTCCAGCCGCGCCTGATGCTGCCGCTGTCGCTGAGCTGGGACCACCGCGTGATCGACGGCGCTTCGGCCGCGCGCTTCAACGCTTATCTCGGCCAGATCCTCGGCGACTTCCGCCGGGTCCTGCTGTGACAACGGTCGTCGTGGTCCGCAAGGCGGGGCAGGTCGCCATCGCTGCGGACACGCTCGTCACCTTTGGCGACACGCGCCTGGGCAACCGCTTCGAGTCCAACACGAAAATCTTCAAGCTGGACTCGGCCGCGGGCGTGACCTATGTGGGCATGTCGGGCACCGTGGCGCACTTCCCGGTGCTGCGCAAGGCCATGCAGTCCATGCCCAAGGACATGTTGCTGCTGGGCAGCAAGGACGAGATCTTCGACACCTTCACCAAGCTGCATGGCTTCCTGAAGGAAAACTTCTTCCTGCAGACCAAGGAAGAGGACAACGACCCGTACGAGTCGAGCCAGTTCAGCGTGCTGCTGGCCAACCAGACCGGCATCTACGGGCTGTACAGCTACCGCGAGGTCTTCGAGTTCAAGGAATTCTGGGGCATTGGCTCAGGGCGCAGCTTTGCGCTGGGCGCCATGCACGCCAGCTACGCCAAGGCCAAGACCGCGCGCGAAATCGCCGAAGCAGGCCTTTCGGCCGGCTGCGAGTTCGACCGCAATTCGTCCGGACCCGCGGACATCTACACGATCAAGCTGAAGGGGGCCAAATGAGCCTGACAGAAATCAAGGTGCCGGACATCGGTGACTTCGACGAGGTTGCCGTGATCGAGGTGCTCGTCAAGGTGGGTGACACGGTCAAGGCCGAACAGAGCCTGATCACCGTGGAGTCGGACAAAGCATCGATGGAAATCCCGTCGTCGGCCGCCGGCGTGGTGAAGGAACTGAAAGTCAAGCTGGGTGACAAGGTCAAGCAGGGCTCGGTGATCCTGGCGCTGGAAGCGGCCGGTGGTGCGGCTTCTGCTCCGGCGCCGGCACCCGCTGCGGCTCCTGCCGCAGCAACGCCGCCTGCTGCCACGCCCGCCCCGCAAGCCGCCAGCTACGCCGGCGGTGCCGACCTGCAGTGCGATGTGCTCGTGCTCGGTGGCGGCCCCGGCGGCTACAGCGCCGCGTTCCGCGCGGCCGACCTGGGCGCCAAGGTGGTGCTGGTCGAGCGTTATTCCACGCTGGGCGGCGTCTGCCTGAACGTGGGCTGCATCCCGTCCAAAGCGCTGCTGCACGTGGCCGCCGTGATGGACGAGGTCAAGCACTTCGCCGACCTGGGCGTGAGCTATGGCGAGCCGGCCTTGGACCGTGCCAAGCTGCTCGGACACAAGAACAAGGTCGTGGGCAAGCTGACAGGCGGCCTGAGCGCCATGGCCAAGATGCGCAAGGTGACCGTGGTGCGCGGTTACGGCAGCTTTATCAGCGCCAATCACCTGCAGGTCGAAGAGACCACCGGCACCGCGCAGGAAAAGACCGGCAAGAAGCAGACCATCCAGTTCGCCAAGGCCATCATCGCGGCCGGTTCGCAGGCCGTGCGCCTGCCGTTCATGCCCGACGACCCGCGCGTGGTGGACTCCACCGGCGCGCTGGCACTGGGCAGCGCACCCAAGCGCATGCTGATCCTGGGCGGCGGCATCATCGGCCTGGAAATGGGCACGGTGTACAGCAGCCTGGGCGCGCGCCTGGACGTGGTGGAGATGCTGGACGGCCTGATGCAGGGCGCCGACCGCGACCTGGTCAAGGTCTGGCAGAAGATGAACGCGCCGCGCTTCGACAACATCATGCTGAAGACCAAGACCGTGGGTGCCGAGGCGACCAAGGACGGCATCAAGGTCACGTTCGAAGGTGAGAACGCGCCCAAGGAACCGCAGCTGTACGACATGGTGCTGCAAGCCGTGGGCCGCAGCCCCAACGGCAAGAAGATTGGCGCCGACAAGGCCGGCGTGGCCGTGACGGACCGTGGCTTCATCGACGTCAACATCCAGATGCGCACCAACGTGCCCAACATCTTCGCCATCGGCGACATCGTGGGTCAGCCCATGCTGGCGCACAAGGCCGTGCACGAAGCGCACGTGGCCGCCGAGGTGGCCGTGGGTGAACTGCAGGGCGACAAGACCTTGGCCAGCGCGGCGTTCAACGCCCGCGTGATCCCCAGCGTGGCCTACACCGACCCCGAGGTCGCGTGGGTGGGCCTGACCGAGGACCAGGCCAAGGCGCAGGGCATCAAGGTCAAGAAGGGCCTGTTCCCCTGGACCGCCTCGGGCCGCGCCATTGCCAACGGCCGCGACGAAGGCTTCACCAAGCTGCTGTTCGACGATTCGCCCGAGGCACATGGCCACGGCAAGATCCTCGGCGGCGGCATCGTGGGCACGCACGCGGGCGACATGATCGGCGAGATTGCGCTGGCGATCGAAATGGGCGCCGACGCCGTGGACATCGGCAAGACCATCCATCCGCACCCCACGCTGGGCGAAAGCATCGGCATGGCGGCGGAAGTGGCGCACGGGTCGTGCACGGACGTGCCGCCGGCGCGCAAGTAACCTGTCTTGAGGGCCCTCGCGGGCCCTCAGTCTTTGAGCAAACCGTCGACGATGCGCTTCCAGTGCGCTGCGTCGACGGGGGTGATCGACAGCCGGTTGCCGCGCTGCAGGATGCGCAGGTCGGCCAGGGCGGTGTCGGCGCGCAGCTCAGGCAGGCCCAGCAGGCGCGTCTTGCGCACAGCCTGCACGTCCAGCAGCAGCCAGCGCGGGTCTTCGGGTTTTGACTTGGGGTCGTAGTAAGGCGACTCGGGGTCGAACTGCGTCGGATCGGGCCGTGTTCCTGACACGACGCGCGCAATGCCGGCGATGCCCGGCTCCGGGCAACTGGAGTGATAGAACAGCACGCCGTCGCCCACCTGCATGCCGTCGCGCATGAAGTTGCGCGCCTGGTAGTTGCGCACGCCGGTCCAGGCGACGGTCGCTTTGGGGGCCGCCAGCGCGTCGTCGATGGACACCTCGTCGGGTTCGGACTTCATCAGCCAGTACTGCGGTTCGGGTTTGCTCATGGTGTGTTCGATGGTTCAGCGCGACAGCGCGCGGATCATTTCGGCCGCCAGCGCGACGCGCCGGGGGATGCGGTCAATGAGGATGAACTCTTCGTCCGACGAATGGTAGTTGCCACCCGGCAGGCCCATGCTTTCCATCACGGGCTTGCCCGACTGCGCGGCCCACACGGCGTCGGTGCCGCCCCAGGTGCGCGGGTTGAGCGTCAGCGTGCCGCCCAGCGCGGTGTAGATGTCGCGCGCCATCTCGGCCATGCGCCGACCCTCATCGGTGGCGTTGAAGGCCGGAAAGCCCAAGCCGTCGGTCACGGTGATGCTGGACGAGGCGAACTTTTGCCGCGCCACCAGTTGCCGCACCGCCTGGCCCAGAGCCGCGTGAGTGGCCTGGTCGGGGACGCGCTGGTCGGCCGAGGCGAAGGCTTCACCGGGCCCGTCGAGGTTGGCGGTCAGCCCGTCAGCCGTTTCCGCCGTGATTTCCGAGCCCGCAACGAAGGGCTGCGCGCCCGTTTTGGCCAGCGACTCGAGTACCGGCGCCGCATCTGTGCCCTGAGGTACTGCGATTTCGGCCACAGCCAGTCCCCGGTCTGGGATCACGTTGCCGATCATCCCGCCCGAGGCGATGCGCCATTGCAGCCGCGCGCCCGGTGCCTGGCTTGCGGCTTCGGTCACGCGGCGCACGAGCGACGCCATTTCGACCACGGCGTTGACGCCGGCACCGGGATTGTTGCCGGCATGCGCGGCGCGGCCCTTGATGCGCCAGGTGAGGGTGGCGAACCGCCATTCGGCGGCCGGCAGCTTGTCGAGCGCGCGGGGCTCGCCGGCGCGGGCAATGGTCCAGTTCATGCGTGTATTGGCCACCTGTTGCTGCACGTCCTTCGTGCGCAGGATCAGGTCAGCGAGTTCCTCGATGGGCCGCGCGTCGGCTGCAGCGAACAGGCCGCCCACGCGCAGCCGCGCCGCGAGCTGGCCCACGCCCGAGGTGGCCAGGACGATGTTTTCGGTGGCGCCGGTGGGTTCGCCGCTCAGGATGTAGTCGTGCGCGCCGGCCTGGCGGCGGATCAGCTCGCGCGAGCCGGCGGAGCCGCGCTCCTCGTCCACGTTGAAGACCATGGTGACGCGTTCATAGTCATTGAAGCCGCGCGCCTTCAGCAGCTTCATGGCATGCAGGAACACGGCGATGCCGCCCTTGTCGTCGGCGATACCGGGCGCGATCGCGCGGTTGCCCTCCACGCGCAGGGGCTTGGCGGCCGCCGTGCCGGCGGGGTAGACCGTGTCCATGTGGGCCATCAGCATGATCTTTCGCTTGCCCGTGCCCTTGAACGTGATGACGAGGTTGGCGCCGGGCACGTTGGCGGCCGGCGTCACGCGATCGGCCTCGGCGCCCAGGCCTTTGGCGAAGCGTTCGATGTCTGTGGCCAGTGCGAGCAGGCCCGCCCCCTGCATGGTGCCAGTGTCGTGCGAGGTCAGCATGCGCAGCGTCTCGATGACGGCGGGGGTTTCCTGCTCGGCGAGGACGAGCAGGGCGGGGTCCAGCGATGGTGGGGTTTGGGCGAATGCGCCGGTTGTGGCCGCCGCAGTGGCGGCACACAGGGCGGCCAGCGCCAGGCGCCGGCCTGCGCGGCACAAAGAGATGGACATTGTTTCTCCTCAGGGCCTGACGGCCGGCGTTTCGAGTGGCATGCCCATGGCGCGCGTCGCCAGGTGCAGTTCGATTTCTACCATCTCGACGCTGCCGGTGGCGAACGGCTCGGCGCGCACGCCCGTCATGCAGCCGCGCAGGCGGCGGGCCAGCGTGCCCATGCCCTGCCATTCGAGCCGGTACAGCGGGTAGCCCGTGGCGTGCCCCTGGGGAATGACGCTGCCGGCCAGCCGCCCACCGGCGCGCTCGTCATGGCACTGCGCGCAGGACAGGTTGAGTTGCCCGATGCGCGTGGTGAACAACTGCGCGCCGCGCGCGCGGAACGGCGCCAGGCGCGCGTCGTCAGGCGGTGCGATGGGCTCGCCGCGCGACTGGTGGGCCACCCAGGTCTCCAGCGCCAGCAGCGGCTGGCTTTCGGGGGCCAGTGCTGGCGCCTGCTGGTGCCGTTCGCGGCACAGGTTGATGCGGTGCGCCAGGTTGACGGGGCGGTTGAGCTGGCTGTCGAACGCAGGGTAGCGGGCGGCCACGCCCTTCAGGCTGGCCGCACTGTGGCAGGCAATGCAGGCCTTGCTCTGCGGCAGCGGCGGGCGCTGGAACAGCGCTTCGCCTTCGGCCACCCAGAGCATGGCGGGGTTCTGGCTGTCGTCGCGCTGCATGGCCTGCGTGGCCGGTCGCATGTCCTCGAAGCCCGAGCGACGCGCGTCGGGGGCGCGCTGCGCGACTGCCCCGGTGGCGGCCAGCAGCAGCGCGGCGGCGAGCCAGCTTTTCATGTCACGGCGAGCGCCACGCTTTCGGTGTGCGAAAAGCCGTTGTCGCCCTCCCAGCGAAACTCCAGCGTGCCGCTTTGCGTGGCGACGGTGTGAAAGGCGATGTACGGGTTGGCCGAGATGGCGGGGTACAGCTCGGCGGTGAATACGGTGGCGCCGTCGTACCGGCAGCTGAAGCGCTGGATGATGTCGCGCGGCAGGCGCTTGCCGTCCATGCCGGGGCGGTAACCCGTCTCCATGGGGTGGCCGATGGTGACGCGGATCTCGATCACCTCGCCGCGCCGCGCGGTCTTAGGCATGTTGATGAGGGTGCGCGTGCTCACTGGACCACGTCCCCTTCGATACATGCTGCCAGCGTGACGATGACGTCGGCCGTGTGTTGCCAGTGCGAGCCGTCCGACATGCGCGCGACCGCCACCAGCTTCTGCGACGTGGCCAGCCGGATGCGTGTGGCGACCTGGGCCTTGCCGGCGCGCGGGCCTAGCGTGGCCTTGATCACTTCGCGCTGCGGGTTGCGTTCGTTGAAGACGGCCAGGGCCACCACATGGTCGGCGGCCGTCATGGGTGAGTCGACCGACACCGTCATGGGCACCGTGTTGCCGTTGTCCACGAGCTGGGCAATGTCCAGCCGCACGCGGCCGGTCTGCACCGGCGCACCGCCGGTGAACTGGCGGACCGCGGCGGCCAGTTCACCACCCGGGTCCGTGCTCTGCGCCAGGGCAGGGCGCACCAGCACTAGCCCGGCCAACGCGGCACCGGCCGACAACGCCCGGCGTCGTGTTGCCGTCATTGCAGGGTCACCAGGTACGCCACCACGTCCTCGACCTGCTGCGCCGTCAGCACGGGTTGCCCGGCAAACGCACGGCCCACCTGCGTGAGGCCGCCCGTGTGGTGGTACGGCGGCATGAGTGACTCGGGGTTGATGCGGCGTGAGTCGGCGATGCGCAGCCGCAACTGCGCCGCCGTGTAGCGCTTGCCGGCTCCGTCCAGCGGCGGCGCCAGATTGCCCTGGAAGCGCTCCTCAGGAATCGGGCCGGTATGGCACAGCAGGCACAGCCCCACCTGCCGGTTGGCCACGATGGCCCGTCCGCGCGTTGCATCGCCGGGCTCGGCGCTCAGGGCCTGCGCGATGCCGCCGTCTGTGGCCTGCCAGCTCACCGCCTGCGCTACCACCCCGCCCGCGATCAGCGGCAAGGTGATGGCCAAAGCGGCGCGGCAAGCAGCAGGGGGCATAGGCATCGGTGGGGTGTCAGGCCCGCTTGAGGCTCTGGTCCTTCAGCGGCAGGTCGCGGATGCGCTTGCCCGTGGCCGCGAAGATCGCGTTCAGCACGGCCGGCGCGGCCACCGCGATGGTCGGCTCGCCCACACCGCCCCAGAAGCCGCCCGAGGCAACGACGATGGTCTCGACCTTGGGCATGTGGCGCATGTGCATGACGGGGTAGGTGCTGAAGTTGTCCTGTTCGATGCGCCCGTCCTTGACCGTGCACGAGCCGAACAGCGCCGCCGACAGGCCGTAGACGAACGAGCCCTCCACCTGGGCCTCGATCTGCTGCGGGTTCACGGCGTAGCCGGGGTCGGTCGCCGCGACGATGCGGTGGATGGTGAGTTCGCCCTCGGCGCTGACCGACACCTCGGCGCAGGCCGCCACGTAGCTGCCGAAGCCATGCGTCTGCGCCAGGCCGCGGAACACCTTCTGCCCGTTCATGTCCGGCGCGGGCGTGCCCCATTTGACGCGTTCGGCCACCGCATTCAGCACGGCCAGGTGCTTGGGCGTTTTGTCCATGAGCTTGCGGCGCAGCGCCAGCGGGTCCTGGCGCGTGGCGGCGGCCATCTCGTCGATGAAGCATTCCAGGTAGACCGTGTTCTGGTTCAGGTTCACGCCGCGCCAGAAGCCCGGCGGCACGTGCGGGTTGCGCATCGCGTGGTCCACCAGCAGGTTCGGGAAGGTGTAGCCGATGGCGGCTTCAGGCCCGCCCGCGTTCAGGCCCTGGAACTGCACGGGGTCGATGCCGTTGCGGATGTTCTGCGGGAACACGCCCGCCAGGATGGACTGGCCCGCGATGCGCATGTGCAACGCCGTGATGTTGTTCTGCGCATCCAGCCCCGCCGTCAGTTTGCACTGCGTGACGGGGTGGTAGCGGCCATGGAGCATGTCTTCTTCACGGCTCCACAGCAGCTTGACCGGAACGCCAGGCATCTGCTTGGCGATTTCCACCGCCTGGCGCACCCAGTCGTGCACGGCGCCGCGCCGACCGAAGCCGCCGCCCAGGTGCAGCTTGTAGACCTCGCATTTGTTGGCCGGCAGGCCCGATGCCTCGGACGCGGCGGCCAGCGCCGCTTCGCCGTTCTGCGTGGGGGTCCAGACTTCGCAGCGCTCGGGGGTGTACCGTGCCGTCGCGTTCATCGGCTCCATCGTCGCGTGGTTCTGGTGCGGGTACGAATACACCGCCTCCACCTTGCGCGCGGCCGATGCCAGTGCGGCTTTCGCATCGCCGTTGCTGTTGCCCACCGCAGCCTCGGGCGCGTCCAGCGCGGCCTTGAGCACCTTGGCAAACTCCTCGCTCGACGCCTTGGCATGCTCACCCAGGTCCCACTCGATGGGCAGCGCGTCCAGCGCGGTCTTGGCGCGCCACCAGGTGTCGGCGATGACGGCCACGGCACTGTCGCCCACACGCACGACCTTCTTCACCCCGGGGCGCTTGTCGATGGCAGCCGCATTGAAGCTCTTGACCTTCCCGCCGAAGACGGGGCAGTCCTTGATCGCGGCGTTCAGCATGCCGGGCAGCACCAGGTCGGCGCCGTAGATCTGCTTGCCGGTCACCTTGTCGACGGTGTCCAGGCGCGCCAGGCGCTTGCCCACGAGCTTCCAGTCCTTGGGGTCCTTTAGCGGCACGTCGGCGGGCGCGGTGAGCTTGCCGGCGGCATCGGCCACCTTGCCATAGGTCACGGTGCGGCCGGTCGGCGTGTGCGTGATGACGCTGTTGGCCGCGCGGCATTCGGCCACGGGCACTTTCCATTCATTGGCCGCGGCCTGAACCAGCATGGCGCGTGCCGTGGCGCCGCCCTTGCGCACATAGTCGTGCGACTCGCGGATGCCCCGGCTGCCGCCGGTGGAAAAGTTGCCCCAGGCGCGGTTGCGCGCCAGGTTCTGGCCGGGCGTGGGGTATTCGGTCGTGACCTTGGCCCAGTTGCATTCCAGCTCCTCGGCCACCAGTTGCGCCAGACCGGTCAGCGTGCCCTGGCCCATTTCGGACCGGGCGATGCGGATGACCACCGTGTCGTCGGGCCGCACGACGACCCAGGCGTTGACTTCGGGTGCCGTGCCTTGCGCCGCGGCCACGCCGGCGAACGGCACATGGAAGCTCACGACCAGGCCGCCGGCCGCGGCGGTGGACAGGAAGGTGCGGCGGGAAACCTTGACGGAGGTGGCGGCGCTCATGTCGTGCTCCCGTCGGTGTGCTGGATCGCCAGGCCTGCCGTCTTGGTGTTGCCCCCGGCCGCCACGACTTTGATGGCCGCGCGGATTCGGTTGTACGTGCCGCAGCGGCAGATGTTGGTGATGGCCTCGTCGATGTCCTTGTCGGTGGGCTGGGGCTTGTCGCGCAGCAGCGCCGTGGCCGTCATGACCATGCCGCACTGGCAGTAGCCGCACTGCGGCACGTCCAGCGCGACCCAGGCTTTTTGCACGGGGTGCGAACCATCGGGAGACAGGCCTTCGATGGTGACGATCTTTTCGGCGGGGCCGACCGTGGACACGGGCCGCACGCAGCTGCGTGTGGGAACGCCGTCGATGTGCACGGTGCAGGCGCCGCAGGCAGCGATGCCGCAGCCGTACTTGGTGCCCGTCAGGCCGAGTTGCTCGCGCAGCACCCACAACAGGGGCGTATCACCCTCTGCCTCGAAATCGCGCACTGCGCCGTTGACATTGAGTTTCGCCATACCTGGTTGCTCCTCTGAAATTGTTGCAATGGGGTCCGGGAACGCGCGTGGATGTTACGCCGCAACGTGTGGCTTGTCTTGCACAGTGGAATTGGGGGCTGGTGAAAGCCCCGTGCTGCGCAAGCGGCTGCCGCCGCAGAATCCCCTGAACGATGAGGAGTGATAGCGATGAACGTTAGTTCCGTGACACGGCGCAGATTCGTGCAGGGCGCGGCCGGCGCCGCTGCGATGGTGGGGTTGCCGGCGTTGGCGCAGCCCGCCTGGCCGTCGCGACCCATCCGCATCGTCGTGCCGTACACACCCGGCGGCTTCACCGACCAGATGGCGCGCATCGTGCAGATCGGCCTGCAGAAGAACCTGAACCAGACCGTGACCATCGACAACAAGCCCGGCGCCAACAGCATCATCGGTGTGGACGCCGTGGCCAAGGCCGCACCCGACGGCACGACCTTTGGCGTGGTGATCGCGGCGTACGCGGCCAACACCACGCTGTACCCCAAGCTGCCCTACGACCCCAGGAAGGATCTGGTGGGGGTATCGCTGCTGGGCGTGTCGCCGCTTTTGGCCGCCATCAACAACGATGCGCCGTTCAAGACCGCGCGCGAGATGGTCGACTACGCGCGCCGCAACCCGGGCAAGGTGAGCTTCGGCTCGTCGGGCAACGGCTCCGCCGCGCACCTCACGACAGAGTTGCTCAAGGCCATCACCAAAACCTACATGGTCCACATCCCGTACCGGGGCGCGGCGCCGGCGCTCACGGACCTGCTGGGCGGCCAGATCCAGCTGTTCTTCGATGCGGCCACGGGCCTCATCAACCCCGGCAAGGCGGGCCGCGTGCGGCTGATCGGTGTGTCGGCCGACCGGCGGCTACCGGCGGTGCCCGATGTGCCGACCTTCATCGAGCAGGGCTTTGCCGGCTTCACCGGCAGCACCTGGGCCGGCATGCTGGCGCCGGCGGGCACGCCGCCCGCCATCGTGCGGCGCATGTCCGAGGAGGTGGCCAAGATCATCCGCAGCGACGAGACGCGCGCGCGGCTGGACGGCATGGGCACGTTCGCAGCAGGTGGCACGCCCGAGGAGTTCGACGCCTATATCTCGGCCGAGACGGCCAAGTGGGCCAAGGTGATCAAGGAGGCGGGCGTCAAGCCCGACTGACCCGGGTGGTCAGCGCGTGGCGGTGGTCTGGCCGTCGGGCGCTTCGACGGCGCTGACGCGGCGGGCGCCGTCGAAGCGGCGGGCCCAGTAGCTCACGCCCATGTCCTCGACCCGCACTTCGGCGCCGGGCTTGGGCGAATGGATGAACTTGCCGTTGCCCACGTAGATGCCCACGTGGCTGAACGCGCGGCGCATGGTGTTGAAGAACACCAGGTCGCCCGGTTGCAGGTCTTTCTTGTCGATGGTCTGCGTGGCGGCGGCCTGTTCGTTGGCGCGGCGCGGCAGGACCAGGCCGATGGTCTGCTCGTACATGGCCTTCACGAAGCCGCTGCAGTCAAAGCCTGTTTCGGCGGTGTTGCCGCCGCGGCGGTAGGGAACGCCCAGAAAGCCCATGGCCGTGACCACCAGGTCCGACGCGCGGTCCTGCACGTTGTGGCGGACCTGTTCCAGCTTTTGCAGCAGGCCCTTGTCGGCCATGAACTTGCCCATGTCGTCTTCAGCCGGGGCACCGGGGACCGCATGGGCGGCGCTGGCGCAAACAAGCAGAAGTACGGGCAACCATCTGGACATGGGGAGGGAGGTTAATGATCCGGTATCTAGAAGTCAAGTTAGATTTGTCTTGTAACTTGTTGATTTACATTGAGTTCGTCGCCCCGTTGATTGAAAAAATGTAAAAGTCGGGTCGTCGAAGCGGGGTGATCACCCCACGAAGACTGGCCGGCGGTCTAAAGTCGATGGGTTTTGCCAATACTTTCAAGGAGATCGTGATGGTCAGGTTCCCGTTGATGCTCACGGCAACGTTGCTGTGCGGCATGGCTGGCGCGCAGGTCCCCAAAGTGCAGACCGTGACCGGAAACCTGGAAAACCCCTGGGGCGTGACTTTCCTGCCGGAGGGCCGGTTTCTGGTGACCGAGCGGCCCGGGCGGCTGCGTGTGGTCGAGGCCGATGGCAAGCTCGGCGAGCCAGTGACCGGGCTGCCAGAGATCCGTTCGGGTGGGCAGGGCGGCCTGCTGGACGTGGCAGCCGACACCGGCTTCGCACGAAACCGGACCATCTATTTCTGTTTCAGCGAACCGGGGCAGGGCGGGGCCGGGACCGCATTGGCCAGTGCGAAGCTGGCCGCCGACCTCAAGCGGCTGGAAGACGTGAAGGTGATCTTCAGCCAGAAGCCCAAGGTGGGCGGCGGCAACCATTGGGGATGCCGCGTTGTCGAGGCGCGTGACGGGACGCTGTTTCTCACGCTTGGCGACCGCTTCAGCTACATGGCCAACGCGCAGACGCTGGATAACCACCATGGCAAGGTTGTGCGTATCGCCAAGGACGGCACCGTGCCGCGCGACAACCCGTTCGTGAAGCGCGCGGGCGCGCTGCCCGAAATCTGGAGCTACGGCCACCGCAATATGCAGGGCGCGACGCTGGCGCCAGACGGCGAACTGTGGACCCACGAGCATGGCGCCCAGGGCGGCGACGAGATCAATCGGCCCAAGGCCGGCCTGAACTACGGCTGGCCCGTGATCACGCACGGCGAGAACTACGGCGGCGGCAAGATCGGTGAGGGCACGGCCAAGGTCGGCATGGAGCAGCCATTGCACTACTGGGTGCCGTCGATCGCGCCATCGGGCATGGCGTTCCTGACCAGCGACCGCTACGGAGCGGCGTGGAAAGGCAACCTGTTCATCGGTTCCCTGAAATTCCAGTACCTGGACCGTATTGAAATAGTCGGCGGCAAGGTTGCGCGCGAGCACCGGATGGACATCGGCGAGCGGGTCCGCGACGTCAAGCAGGGCCCTGACGGGCTGCTGTACGTGCTGACCGACAACAACCCTGGCCGCCTGCTGCGGCTCACGCCATGATCAGGGTTTGATCAGCCCCTTGCGCACGGCGTACAGCGTCAGGCTCGCGATGTCGCTCAGCTGCAGCCGCTCCATGATGCGCGCGCGGTGCACGTCCACGGTCTTGGGGCTCAGGCCCAGTTCGTAGGCGATTTCCTTGGACGCCTTGCCCTGCGCGATCAGGCGCAGGATTTCGATCTGGCGCTCGGTCAGCTCGTCGCTGGCCGTGGGCTCGGACGGCTGCAACAGGCGCTGCGCGATCACGGGGCTGAAGTAGCTGCCCGTGGCCATCACGCTGCGGATGGCCTGCTCCAGCTCGAACGGGGGCGCATCCTTCATGAGGTAGCCGCACGCGCCGCTGGCCACCGCGCGTTTGACGAAGTCCACCGTGTCGTACATCGACAGCACCAGCAGCCGCACCTGCGGGCGGCTTTTGTGCAGATGGGCGATGGCCGCGATGCCGTCCATGCCGGGCATGGAGATGTCGGTCATCACGACGTCCGGCGTGAGGCTTTCCACCAGCGTGATCAGCTCCTGGCCGTCGCGGGCTTCGGCGATCACCTCCACTTCCTTGATCATGGACAGCAACGCCTTGATGCCCGAACGCACCAGGTCATGGTCGTCCGCAAGGACAACGCGCACCGGCTTTTTGGAAGCAGAAGTATTCATCCTTCCCTCTCTGTCATGGGTCCTCCGTGCGCCGGCGGGTGGCCGGCGAGCGCTGTGTTGTTCATTGGCCGTGCTTTCATAGTATCGCGCGCAGGATGACGCCAGTCCCCGGCTTTGTACGGATGGCAAGCCGGCCTCCGGCCAGTTCGGTACGTTCGATCATGCCGTACAGGCCCACGTTGCGCTCGCTGGGGTGGCCGTCCAGGATGTCGTCCTTGTCGAATCCCTTGCCGTCGTCGGCCACCAGCAGGCTGATGCGGTCACCCGGCAGAAAGCGCACGCGCACCTGCACGGCGGTGGCTTCGGCGTGCCTCACGACGTTGGTCAGCGCCTCCTGCACCAGCCGCACCACGACCGAGGCCGTTTCGCGCAGCGGCTTGGGCTCGGTGCCGCGGCTGGTGACCCGGCAGGCCAGGCCCGCCGGCTCGGCGATGCGCTGCGCCGCCGTCTGTACGGCCACCACCAGGCCCAGCAGGTCCAGTTGCGCCGGCCGCAGCGAGAACGACAGGGTGCGGACCTGGTTTACTGCTTCCTGGGCCATCTGCATGGCCGTTTCGGTGTATTTGGCCGCGTCTGCGGGATCCTCGCAGCGGCGCGCCGCGTGCAGGTGGATCATCATGCCGGTCAGGTTTTGGCCCAGTACATCGTGCAGCTCGCGTGAAATCAGCGTGCGTTCCCGCTCCTGCGCCACGACCAGCCGCGCCGACAGGATGCGCAGCCGCTGGTTGGCGGCTTCGATTTCCTGCGCCATGCGCTCGCGCTCCAGGATGCGCGCGCGCTCTGCCATCACGCGGTCGATGATCTGCGGCAGCGTGCCCAGCTTGTCCTTGGTCAGGTAGTCCTTGGCGCCGCAGCGCAGCACGTGCACGGCGGCTTCCTCGCCGATGGCGCGGGTGACCACCACCAGCGGCACCGTGCTGCGCCGCGCGATCAGCAATTGCAGCGCCGCATAGGGGGAGAAGCGCGGCAGGTTGTAGTCGCAAAGAATAACGTCGGGGCCCTCGTCCAGGGCCTGGGTAAATGCGCCGGCCTCTTCCACCCGCTGGAGCAGGTAGTGGCGGGACGGATCGGCGCGCTCCAGCGCAAGCCCCATCAACTCCAGATCGTCTGGGTTGTCCTCCACGCAAAGCAGGCGGATGGTCTGGGCGGCGGGCGGTTCATGCGGCGTCACGGGGGTCCTGGAGCAGCGGGCCTGTAGGAAGATGGGTTCAGTTTAGCCGTGCCACTGTACCTCCCACAAGATATGCATGTCATCCCTTGATTCAGCGCAGTCATGGAAGGTACGGCTGACTTGACATGCGCTCTGCAGCGGGAACACACTTGTCTGGCGTCGTTGCTGGTGCCGACCTCGGGCAAAGATCTGTGGCGGTGCGGCGGTCTTTACGGACCGGGTGTACCCAACGGGAGAAACAATGACACGAATGTTCGGGCTGCGCGCTGCGTTGATCCTGCTGGTGCTCATCGCGGTGGTGCCGGTTTTTGGCGTAGTGATCCAGGCATCGCTGGATGAGCAGGCCAATCGACTGGAGCGCGCCGAGGCGAGCCTGCGCTCGCTGGCCGGGCTGGCCGCAGCACACCAGGAGCAGTACATCGAAGGCGCTCGCCAGATGCTGACGGCGGTCTCTCTGGCGGCACCCATCTACCGCAATGGAAGCGGTGATTGCGAGGCGTACTTTCGCATGCTCGAGGATCGCTACAGGCGCTATTCCAACTTTGGACTGCTGAACCCCCAGGGCTACCTGGTCTGTCGCGCAGAGCGCACCGAAGGGCAGGTGTATGCAGGCGATCGGTCCTATTTCCGCGACGCTGTACGGACGGGGCGTTTCGCTGTTGGACACTTCATCATTGGCCGCGCAACGGGCAAGGCCGCATTGGCGTTTGGCATGCCTGCCTTCAGCGAGGATGGCTCCCTGCGGGGTGTCATTTTTGCCGCACTGGATCTTGCGGCGGCAGATGAACAACTGCACAAACTGACCATTCCCCCGGAATCGACACTGCTGGTTCTGGATCTCAAAGGTACGGTGCTGGCGTCGGCCGGCAGGTCTACGCCCGCCACAGGCTCCGTCATCAGTGACGAGTATCTGCAAGCCAGCCTGAATCTTCATGATCCGCGATTTGACCGGGTCGACGATGCCCACAGCGGTCGTTGGCTCTATGCGGTGCACCCCGTGGGCCAGCGCGAGGAGGGCGGCGTGGTGGTGGCGGCCCGCATGTCGCGTGACGAACTGCTGGCAGCATCCCGGGACCGGCTGCGCCAGCAACTGATCGCATTGCTGATCATCTCTATCCTTGCTGCGGCCGGCGCCTGGGTATTCGGTGACCGGGTGCTGACCGCGCCCATCAACCAACTTCTGCGGCGGGTCGGAGCCCTTCAGCGCGAAGAGCTGCGGCTGGACGCCATGCCGGCGCCGCGTGGTCCGCGAGAACTGCGTGAACTCGAGCAGCGTTTCAACGAAATGGCGCGCTCATTGATGGAGCGGTCGGTGATGCGTGACGCCGCCATGACCGAAATGAGCGCCCAGCGCAATCTGCTGACCCTGGTGTTCGACAGCCTGGCTGAAGGTGTGCTGGTGAGTGATGCGCGCGGTTTTTACATCCACACCAACGCGGCGGCACTTCGCATCGCACCCGGCATTGCGCGCATTAATCGCGAAAGGGATCCGCTGGACGTCAACCCGCGCGAGTATGGCTTCTATCACCTGGATGGTTTGACGCCGGTTGCCTCCGCCGAGCGGCCCACGGCGAGGGCGCTGCGAGGCGAGCATGTTGATGCCTTCAAGGTCGTATTCCGGGGCATCTGGACGGATGGCCAGGAAAAGATCGCACAGTGCAGCGCCCGACCCCTGCGTGGCGAGGATGGTGTGGTCGTGGGGGCGGTGCTGGTCATCTCGGACATCACAGCTGCCTGGCGGGCAGAGCAGGCGCTGCGCGACAGCGAGCGCCGCTACCGCAACCTGTTTGAATCCAATCCCCACCCCATGTGGGTCTACGACCTGCAGACCCGGTATTTCCTGACTGTGAACGATGCCGCTGTGGCGCACTATGGCTACACGCGCGACGAATTTCTGGCGATGACGCTGGACGACATCCTGCCGACCGAGGACGTTCTCACCCGGTCGCCGGCCCTGATCGGTCCGGAATCGCCGGCGCTCAGCCCCCCGCGCGAATGGCGCCACCGGCTCAAGGACGGCTCGGTCATCGTGGTGGAAATGTCCTCGCATTTGCTGGAGTTCGACGGCAGGCCGGCCCGCATCGTGCTGGCGAATGACATCACGCAGCGCACACGCGCGCAAGAGGCCCTGCGGCACCTGAATGAGACGCTGGAGCAGCGCGTACAGGAGCGCACATCGGAGCTTGCCCTGGCCAATCGCGAGCTGGAGTCGTTCTCGTACTCTGTCTCGCATGACCTGCGTGCGCCGCTTCAGGTGATTGACGGCTTCGGCCGCGCGCTGTCGTCACGGTACGCGGGAGCTCTGGATGAACAAGCCCATCATTATTTGAACCGCATACGGATCAATACCCGCCAGATGAGCCAGCTGATCGATGACCTGCTCTCGCTGGCGCACGTGACGCGCACGGACATCACGGCCGAGCCCCTGGACCTGGCCGCGCGGGCGCACAACGTCGTGGAGCAACTGCGCGCACTGGAACCGGACGTGACCGTGGAGGTGGAAATCGACGCCGCCATGCCATGCGTCGGCGATGCCAGGCTTCTGACCATCGTGCTGGAAAACCTGATCGGCAACGCCTGGAAGTTCAGCAGCAAGGCAGAATCTCCGCGCATCCGCATCGGCAGCCGCGAAGAGCACGGCGAAACCGCTTTTTATGTTGCTGACAACGGTGCGGGCTTTGACATGGCTTATGCCGACAAGCTGTTCAAGGCGTTTCAGCGACTGCATGCCGCGTCGGAGTTCCCGGGCACGGGTATCGGACTGGCCACCGTACACCGGATCATCACGCGGCATGGCGGGCGGGTCTGGGCGCAGTCGGCGGTGGGCCAGGGCGCCACGTTCTTGTTCACACTGAAAGGAGGGCCGGCCCATGAAGAGCAGCCGAATTCTGCTGGTTGAAGACAACCCGGATCACCAGGAACTCACCCTGATGACGTTGGCCGAGAACAATGTGCTTAACGAAGTCGTCGTCACCAGCGACGGGGTGCAGGCGCTGGACTACCTGTTCGGCACCGGCGAATACGCAGGGCGCGATCCGCGGGAGGTGCCGGCGCTGGTGCTGCTGGACCTGAAGCTGCCGCGCCTGAACGGTATCGACGTGCTGCGCCGCATCCGCGAAGACCCGCGCACCCGGCTGGTGCCTGTGGTGATCCTCACCTCGTCCAGCGAAGAAGAAGACATCGTCGCCAGCCTTGAGAACGGGGCGAACAGCTATGTCCGCAAGCCGGTGGACTTCGGACGCTTCATCGAGCAGGTGCAGCGTCTGCAGGTGTACTGGCTGCTTGTGCACGAACCCGTCACGGGCACGCGGTCCTGATGCCCGCGTCGCACTCGGTCTTCAGCAAGTTGCCCAGACCGGTCCGCCGAAAGCCCTGGGCTGGCGTGAGACTGTTCGTGTTCTGACTGGAGTTCATTGCGATCTTTCCGCTGGGTGGGGCCATGCGTTTCGGGGTGGCCATGCGCCGATCGGACGAAGCCATGGAGCGACGCCAGCACCGGCCTGCACAACCTGGAAGGCCTGCTCGCGCAAGGTCAGCAGACCCTGCAGGTGTGCGCCCAGGAGCGCAAGCCCGCCTGCCGGGTGGTGTTTGACTGCGCCGACCTGCAGGAGGTGCGTACCATCTATGGCCGCGATATTAGCCGCCGGGTCATGGGGTGCCTGGTCCGCAAGCTGGGCACATCGAATACGACGCGGGCGACAGTGAAATCGTCATGGTCCCCAACGTCAGCGTGCAGGAACTGGATTGCACAGCGCAGGACCTGCACACGGCCTATGCGCGCCAGCGCGCGGCCCTGCAGCAGCGGCTGCAGGACCAGGCCGCGCACGAGCTTTACCTGCGGCTGGAGCGCGAGCGCTATTCCAGGCCGGCGCCGCTGGCCGCGCTGCCAGCCACCATGCCCTCGCCGCTGGCGCCGGCGCTCGAATCCCGCTGGCGCGCGGCGAAGGCCGCGGGCAGGGAATAATCGGGCCATCCCGAGAGATGACCCATGCTGCTTGACCCTGACGATTCCCAACTGGTGCTGGTGGACTACCAGGCCCGGCTGATGCCAGCCATCCACGACGGCGCGCTGGCGCTGGCCAATGCCATGCGGCTGGCCCGTCTGGCGGCCCTGATGGACGTGCCGGTGTTCGGCACCGAACAAAACCCCGCGGGCCTGGGGCCGAACGATCCGGCGCTGCGGGCGTTGTGCAGCCGCACGCTGGCCAAGATGCATTTCAGCGCCGTGCCGGATGGCCTGAAGGACTGGCTCCGCCCGCCCGCGCGGCCCCAGGGCGGCAATGCGCGCAGTCTGCCCCGGCATTTGCAGAAGCGCGAGCCTCAGCCGGCGGCGCAGGGACGCAACACCGTGCTGATCGCGGGCTGCGAAGCGCATGTGTGCCTGCTGCAGACGGCGCTGGACCTGCTGGACGAAGAGTTCGATGTATGCGTGGTCACTGACGCCTGCGGCTCCCGCAGCGAACGCAACCGTGACGCGGCCTTTGACCGGCTGGCGGGTGCGGGCGTGGAGCTCGTGACGACAGAGATGGTGGCCTTCGAATGGCTGCGTACCGCGGAGCATCCGCAGTTCAAGGCCATTCTGGATCTGGTGAAGTAGGCCCAGCGATACGGCGTGGCGGTCCGAAAAGTCGCCGCGCCGCCAATTGCGAGTCAGCCTGTCGCAAGTCCAGCCGGAATAATGGGCGGATTCAAAGCGACAGAGGAGACAAGCGAATGAGCCGGTTTGCAGACGTCCACCGCCAGTCATTGGACAACCCCGACGCCTTCTGGGCGGAGCAGGCAAAGCTGATCGAATGGAAAACGCCGCCGCAGACGGTGTGTGACTGGAGCAACCCGCCGTTTGCGCGCTGGTTCGTGGGCGGGACCACCAACCTGTGCCACAACGCGGTGGACCGCCACCTGAAGGACCGCGCCGACCAGCCCGCGCTGATCTACGTGTCCACCGAGACAGGCCAGGAGCGCACGTACACGTTCCGGGAACTGCATGTGGAGGTCCAGCAGGCCGCTGCCATGCTGAAGGGGTTGGGCGTTGGCCGCGGCGACCGTGTGCTCATCTACATGCCCATGATCGCCGAGGCGGCGTTCACCATGCTGGCCTGCGCACGCATCGGCGCCATCCATTCCGTCGTGTTCGGCGGCTTTGCCAGCGTGTCGCTGGCGTCGCGCATCGAGGATGCGCAGCCCCGGGTCATCGTCAGCGCGGACGCCGGCTCGCGCGGCGGCAAGGTGGTGGAATACAAGCCGCTGCTGGACGAGGCGGTGCGCCTGTCCAGCCACAAGCCGGAATCCATCCTCATGGTCAACCGGGGCCTGGCGCCCATGAGCATGCAGCCGGGCCGCGATCATTCGTGGCTGGGCCTGGGCGAGCAGCACCGCGGCGCCCAGGTGCCCTGCGAATGGCTGGACGCCACCGACATCAGCTACACGATCTACACCAGCGGCACGACCGGCCGGCCCAAGGGCGTGCAGCGTGACGTGGGCGGCTATGCCGTGGCGCTGGCCGCCAGCATGAAGCACATCTTCATGGGCGAGCCCGGCGAAACCTATTTTTCCACCAGCGACATCGGCTGGGTGGTGGGCCACAGCTACATCGTCTACGGGCCGTTGCTGGCCGGCATGGCGACCATCATGTATGAGGGGCTGCCGATCCGCCCGGACGCCGGCATCTGGTGGAGCCTGGTCGAAAAATACAAGGTCACGGCGATGTTCAGCGCGCCCACGGCCGTGCGCGTGCTCAAGAAGCAGGACCCCGCGTTCCTCAAAAAATACGACCTGTCCAGCCTGAAGGCGCTGTTCCTGGCCGGCGAACCGCTGGATGAACCCACGGCGCGCTGGATCAGCGATTCGCTGGGCGTGCCCATCATCGACAACTACTGGCAGACCGAATCGGGCTGGCCCATCCTGACGATTGCCAATGGCATCGAGGCGAAGCCCAGCCGCTTCGGCAGCCCTGGCGTGCCCATGTACGGCTACAACGTCAAGCTGCTGCACGAAAGCACGGGCGAGGAGCTGACCGGCGCGAATGAGAAAGGCGTGGTCGTGATCGAGGGACCCACGCCGCCCGGTTTCATGCAGACCGTGTGGCGCGACGACGCACGCTTCGTCAACACCTACTGGAAAAGCATCCCTGGCAAGCTCGTGTATTCCACGTTCGACTGGGGCATCCGCGACCAGGACGGCTACTACTACATCCTGGGCCGCACCGACGACGTGATCAACGTGGCCGGCCACCGGCTGGGCACGCGCGAGATCGAGGAAAGCATCTCCAGCCACCCCAATGTGGCCGAGGTGGCGGTGGTGGGCGTGGCCGACCAGCTCAAGGGGCAGGTGGCCATGGCCTTCGTGGTGCCACGCGACGCCACCGGCATCGCCGGTGACGCGGGCTGGCTCGCGCTGGAAGGCGCCATCATGAAGGTGGTGGACGAGCAACTGGGCGCCGTGGCGCGGCCCGCGCGCGTGCGCTTCGTCACCGCGCTGCCCAAGACGCGCAGCGGCAAGCTGCTGCGCCGCGCGATCCAGGCCGTGTGCGAAGGCCGCGACGCGGGTGACCTCACGACCATTGAGGACCCCGCCGCGCTGCAGCAGATCCGCGACCAGATGGCGCGTTAAAGGCGGGTGACTTCTACAAGCGTCGGCGTATATTCATGGAGATTGATTTATAGGAAATAGTTACCATAGCGTCCATGGTCAAACGTAACGCTCCGGCTCCCGTCCCCGCGCCAACACCCGCCCTCGCGCCGACCGGTCCAGTCGAGTCCGACGAGGTGTTCGAGCTGGCCGCCGAGGTGTTTCGCGTCATGTCCGCGCCCATGCGGCTGAAGATCATCAGCAGCCTGTGCAACGGCGAAAAGAACGTGGGCGAGCTGCTCTCGGAAATCGACACCACCCAGCCCAATATGTCCCAGCACCTGGCGACGCTGTACCAGGCGGGCGTGCTGGGCAAGCGCCGCGATGGCGTGCAGATCTACTACCGCATCATCAACGACCGCGTGGTCACGCTGTGCAGGGCCGTGTGCACCCAGATCGCCATTGAAACCGACCTTCAGCAGCACTGAAGCCCGGCCTGGCTGGATCAGGGTTTGAGGTAGACGAAACCTTCCTGGGCCTGCAGACGCGCCACTTCAGCCACGCCCGACTGGACGATCTTCGTTTCCATCAGCAACTGGTTGGGGTCGATGTTGCGGGTCGTGAGTGTGTTGTTGCACACGCGGAACTCCACGTTTCGACCCGCCAGTTCGCTGACGGAAGCGCTGAACTCGCGGCCTCGGCTGTCCTTGGCCCCCTGCAGCAGGAAGTCGATACCGGGACCGTGCGTGACGACAACGATTTTTGCCTTGGGGTCCGCATTCAGGTGATTGCGGATGTTGTTCATCGCGGCGGCGGCCGTGTCCACGCCCGTGTTGATGTGGTACACGGTTTTGCCGGATCCGCCCGACACCGACGCGCATCCGGTCAGGGCTGCCGTGGCCACGGCGATGAGATGAAGGGCAAGGCGGCGGCGCATGGCAGGGCTCCTGTGGGATGTGGGGTGGTGGATCGTCCTTGCGGCTTAGAGCAGGCTGTCCGCCCAGATATTTTGCGCCCAGTTCCAGGCGTACACGCCTTCCAGTTCATTGGGCGCGGTGGACACGCCGCCAGAGCCCGGCACTGTCTTGTAGGTCTTGTCTTTGGCGTCGTACTGATGGACCGAAGCGACGTGCACCACGAGCTTGTCGTTCACGAAGCTGTAGCAGGTATTGGTGAGCAACGGTGCCGGATTGACCGTCAGCCCGCTGAGCTGCGCCACGACGGCCGCAGCGGCGACCTTGCCGTGCGAGTTCGCCATGTGCCCTGACTTGGGCATCAGCGGTGCAAGCTGGATCGAGTCGCCGACCACATGAATGTCACGTGCGACGGTGGATTCGAAGTTGAGGTAGTCCACGCCGCACCAGCGGCCGTTGATGTTCGCCAGTCCGGTGTTGACGGCGATGGCGCCGGCCCGCATGGACGGCAGCACGTTCAGCACGTCGGCCTTCAGGTCGTTGTGCACGTCGAACTTGAGCGTTCTGGTGCGCGCGTCCACGCCGGTCACCTTGTGTGAGCCCCGGTACTCGAGCATGCCCGCATAGTTGTCGGCCCAGAACTTCTTGAACAGCGGGCCTTTGGACGTGACGTCGGCGTTGGCATCCAGGATGAGCACCTTGGAACGGGGCTTGGCCTTCTTGAAATAGCTGGCCACCTGGCTGGCGCGCTCGTAGGGCCCGGGCGGGCAGCGGTAGGGCGCCTCGGGAATGCTGATGGCATAGACGCCGCCATCGGGCATGGCTTCGAGCTGGCGGCGCAGGGCCATCGTTTCCGGGCCGGCTTTCCAGGCCTGCAGAATCTGACCGCTGTCGCTGGCGGCTTTCAAGTCCTCAACCGAGTCCCACATCATGTCGATGCCGGGCGACAGGATCAGCTTGTCATAGCCGATGCTCGCGCCGCCGGCCAGTGTGACTGACTTGGCCTTCGGATCGATCCGCGACACCATGTCGCGAACCACCTTCACGCCATGCCGGGACGCCAGTGCGTCGTAAGGCGTGGTGATATCGCCCATGGACCGCGAGCCGCCGATCACGAGATTGGAGATGGGGCACGACACGAAAGCGCTGTTGGGTTCCACCAGTACCACGTCGATCCTGTAGTCGGACAGCATCCGAACATACTTGGCCGCCGTTGCGCCCCCATAGCCCCCACCCACGACCACGACCTTTGCGCGCGCGGGGATCTGGCCGGTGGTAGCGCAACCCGCCAGCGCGGACAGTGAGCCCAGAGCGATGGCGGACCCGATGATTTGTCGTCTTTGCATGGCGCTTTCCTTTCAACGCTTGGCGGCTGCAAAATAGTCCGCCACCTGGTCGACCTGTTCCTGTGTCAGTCCCTTGGTGATCTGGTGCATGACCGTGGCCGGCCGGCTGCCGTCTCGGAATGCCTGCATCTGCATCAGCATGTAGGCGCGCGGCATCCCGGCCAGCGCCGGAATGGCCGATCCATCGACGGTGCGCCCGTTGGTGCCATGGCAATTGGCGCAGGTGGCGGCCGTGGCCTGGATGTGCAGGCGCCGGGACGCGTCCTGGGCGCCTGCGCTGGCAGCGGCGAGCATGACACTGGCCGCCAAAGCCGACTGGATCAGGGAACGGGGCATGGACTGTCTCCTCTCGGTTAAGGATCTTAAAATTTGCTTTTGCTTATATTTGTGAGTGCAAATTTAAAGAAATAGTCGAACTATCCCATTAGGACAAACCCCCCCCGTGTGCTGCGCACCCACCGGGTTTCAGGGGGGCGAGGGCGCGGCGTCCAGCACGCGGTCGGCGATGCCTGCGCCGGACCACATACCCACCAATGCCAACCAGGCGGTCAGGGCGAACACCGCGCCGCCGGTGATCCCGGCCCCCACGGCGCAGCCGCCCGCCAACATGGCCCCGAAACCCATGAGCACCGCGCCGGCAATGTAGCGCGGCATGCTGTAGCCGTCCCCGAAGCTTTCCAGCTGGAGGTCACCGCCCATCCAGGCTGCCATGAATGAGCCGGCAAAAACACCGGGCAAGAGCCCGAAGTCAAAGCCCATGGCTGGCGTCGGGGATGCCAGCACGCGCATCAGCCATTCCGCGGATGGACCGCTGAACGTGATGCCCTGCAGCGGTACCACCTGGAACGACTGGCTGGAGATCTGGTGCGTCCACCACCAGGCGGCCGCCACTGCGAGCCCGGTGCCGATGCCCCCGATCCACTTCCACGGCTGCCAGCCGCTGCGCACGGAATAGAAAAGCGCCGCCGCCAGCCATGCCAGGCCGAACACAAGGCCACCTGCATGTCCCGCATGTGTGATCGCCAGCAGGTCACGGCTGGCGCCAGCGTCCACGGTCCACCACTGGCTGACCGCGTTCCGGGCTGGCGCGAGCGCGCCGTTGAGCGAAGCCTGTGCCGTGACCGCGAAGACCAGGCCAGACAGCAGCGCGCGGAGGTTGCCGTTGGCCGACAGGATCAGCAGACGGCTCGCGCAACCGCGCGTCATGATCATGCCCGCGCCAAATAGCAATCCGCCGACCAGCGCGCCCGACAGGCTGCCCCGCGTTGCCAGTTGCCGAGCGCCACTGGTGTCCAGCATGCCCATGACCACCAGCCCCTGCACGGCCACGACAGCCGACGCGAAGGCCAGCAGCCACACGGCAAGTCGTTCGCCCGGCGTGCCGCGCCAGAACTCGATGACCGCTGCGCGCAGGCAGAAACGCGATCGCTGGGCCAGAAATCCAAAGAAAAGACCTACACCCAGTCCGCCCGCCGCCAGCAGCGCCGGCTCACCGAAGCGCTCGATCCAGCCAGCCCATTCCATGTTCAGTCCTTGTTAGATAAGATGTTGCTTATATGAATGATAGAAACCGGTACGCCCGGCACGTTGACAAGCGTCAAGCAGCCATCATCTGGCGTGCCTGCTGGCTCGCCGCTGTTCTGGGCATGGCTTTGCCGGCGGCGCGCGCGCAGGCTGTGGCACCCATGAAGCCAGCCGCGGCGCTGGCTTCGCAGGGGGTCAGCGCACGTGTGCGCTACGTGGAGGGCCTGTCGGCGCTGGGCTCGTCCGCCAACCAGAACTTCATCTCCAACGCCGGCTACATCGTCACGGACGAAGGCGTGGTGGTGGTTGACGCGCTGGGTTCACCGGCCCTGGCGGAACGCCTGATAGCGGACATCCGCCGCCAGACGGGCAAGTCCGTCACCCACGTGATCGTCACGCACTACCACGCCGACCACATCTACGGCCTGCAGGCATTCAAGGCGGCGGGCGCGCGCATCATCGCCCACCGCGCGGCGAAGGAGTACCTGTACTCCGACACGGCGCGCCTGCGGCTGGAAGCGTCGCGGACCGAGCTGGCCCCCTGGGTCGACGCGCAGACCCATCTGGTCGAAGCCGACGAATGGCTGGACGGTCCGCGCGATCTGGTGGTGGGCGGTGTCACGCTGCAGATCCGGCCGGTGGGGCCGTCGCACACGCCCGAGGACCTGGTGGTCTACCTGCCGCAGGACAGGGTGCTGTTCGCGGGTGACCTGGTGTTCCGCAACCGCGTGCCGTTTGTGGGCCAGGCCGACAGCCGCCAGTGGATCAGGGCGCTGGACCAACTGCTGGCGTTCGACACCGTGGCCATCGTTCCGGGGCATGGCCCGCTGTCCACCGAGGCGCGCCGCGACATGCAGCTCACGCGCGATTACCTGGCCCATCTGCGCCGCGTCATGGGTGACGCGGCGCGCAACCTGGACCCATTTGATGACGCCTACAAGGCCGCCGACTGGTCCGCGTTTGAGAAGCTGCCGCTGTTCGGCGTGGCCAACCGCATGAATGCCTACAACACCTACCTGCTGATGGAACGGGAGGCCCGGTGAGCAGCCGCCCCTACCACTCCGTGCAGCACGACCCCGTGCGCCGCCGCTGCGCAGCCGCCGTTGCCGGCGCCCTGCTGGGTGTCTGGCGGCCGGCAGCGGCGCAGGGCAGGGTGGAGCTGGCCCGCGCGACGGATCTGCCACGCGAGCTGGCCCGTGCGCTGGCCGCGGGGCGGCCGCTGATCGTCATGGTGAGCCTGGATGGCTGCCCCTTCTGCCGCGAGGTCCGCGACAGCCACCTGGGCCCGCTGCGCGACGCGCAGCGCCAGCCCATGGTGCAACTGGACATGCGCAGCCCGCAGGCGGTGGTGGCGCTGGACGGCACGGCCACCACCCACGGCGCGCTCATCCGCACGCTGCGCGCGAGCGTGGCACCCACGCTGCTGTTCATCGGCCCCGGCGGGCGCGAAGTGGCGCAGCGCCTGTCGGGCTTCATGGCCGATTTTTATGGTGCGTATCTGGATGATCGTCTGGACGTGGCGCTGAAAGCCGTGAAGGGCTGACTGTTCGTTGGAGGACAGGGCATGGGGTACACGGCGGCGTGAAAGCCAGCACCCATGGTCCGAAGGGGTATTTCTAATATCAGAATTTGCTGATATTAGAATCCGCCGGACTTTCAACCAGCGTTCAAGCACAGGAGACAGCCCCATGATGAAGATTGCCCTTGTTTTCGCCGCCGCCGCGGTTGCCGCCAGCCCCGCGCTGGCCAACCTGCAGCTTGCGCAGAAGAGCCAGTGCATGGCCTGCCACGGCGTGGACAAGAAGCTGGTGGGCCCGGCCTACCAGGACATCGCCAAGAAATATGCCGGGCAGAAGGACGCTGAAGCCAACCTCATCAAGAGCATCAAGGCCGGCGGCTCCGGCAAATGGGGTCCGGTGCCCATGCCGGCGCAGGCCGCGCTGAGCGAGGCCGACGCCAAGACGCTGGCCGCCTGGATCCTGGGCGGCGCCAAGTAGGCGTCGTCACGGCCGCGCTGCGGCCACTGTGAAAATGCGGCCCGCGAGACGGGCCGCAGCTTTGTGTGCAGCATGCGGCCCGATCGGTGTAAACCCTGAATGACGCGGTTTGCCCATCATATATATTCGTAATTCTGAATATTTTGATATATGTGTGAGCCACCACGGATCCGTCGCATCGTGGGGCCCGCGGCAAGGAGAGTTTGTGAGACCCGACGACCCGATCCATTCCGGCCGGCTGCAGAAGGCGCCAGAAAGCTTCCTGGATCGCGACGGCATCTGCGCTGTTTTTGCCGAAGGCAAGCGCGGCCGGCGCGATTTCATCCGCAACGCGTTCGCGGCGGCGGCCGGCGCGACGGCGGGCGGCGTGGCCCTGGCGCAGGCCAACCCCGTGGCGGCGGACGGCGGCGACCCCAACATCCTGGAGCTGCCCGAGCACAGCAAGGGCCTGGGCCAGGCCGTGGTGACCGACGGCTACGGCAAGCCGTCCCGCTACGAGGCCAACGTGCAGCGGCGCCAGAGCCCGGGCCTTACGCAGACCACGCAGGCGTCGGTGTCGTTCGCGCCGCTGCAGTCGCTGTTCGGTATCGTCACGCCCAGCGGCCTGCACTTTGAGCGGCACCACCAGGGCTGGTGGGACATCGACCCGTCCAGGCACCGCTTCATGGTCAACGGCATGGTCAGCCGGCCCATGGTGTTCACCATGGACGAACTCATGCGGCTGCCGTCGGTGTCGCGCTTTCACTTCATCGAATGCGGCGCCAATACGGGCATGGAATGGGGCAACGTGGCTGTGCCCACCTGCCAGTACACGCACGGCATGCTCTCGTGCAGCGAGTTCACCGGCGTGCCGCTGATCCGCCTTCTGGAGATGGCCGGCGCGGACCTGAAGAACGGCAAATTCGTGCTGGCCGAGGGTGCCGACGGCTCGTCGATGACGCGCACCATTCCCATGAGCCTGATCACGTCGGGCGAAGTGTTCGTGGCCTACGGCCAGAACGGCGAAATGCTGCGCCCCGAAAACGGCTACCCGCTGCGCCTGGTGGTGCCCGGCGTGCAGGGCGTGAGCTGGGTCAAGTACCTGCGCCGGATCGAAGTGGGCGACAAGCCCTGGGCCGCCAAGGACGAGGCCGTGCACTACGTGGACCTGATGCCCGACGGCACCCACCGGCAGTACACCAGCATCCAGGAGGTCAAGAGCGTGGTGACCACGCCCTCGGGCGGCCAGGTGCTGCTGGACAAGGGCTTCTACAACATCAGCGGCCTGGCCTGGTCGGGCCGCGGCAAGGTGCGGCGCGTGGACGTGTCGGTGGACGGCGGGCGCAACTGGCGTCAGGCCCGGCTGGAAGGCACGGTGATGTCCAAGTGCCTCACGCGCTTCAACCTGGACTGGGTGTGGGACGGCAAGCCGGCGCTGATCCAGAGCCGCGCAACCGATGACACCGGCCAGGTGCAGGCCACCTACCGGCAACTGCGCGCCGTGCGCGGCAGCCGGTCGATCTATCACAACAACGCCATCCAGACCTGGCTGGTGCAGGAAAACGGCGAGGTCAAGAATGTCCAGCTTTCGTAACCCCCTGCTGGCCGTCCTGCTGGCGGGCCTGGCCGGTGCGGCGATGGCCCAGGGGCAGGGCGCCTACCCCGGCGTCGGCCGCGCCGCCACGCCCAAGGAGATCGCGGCGTGGGACATCGACGTGCGGCCGGACTTCAAGGGCCTGCCGGCCGGCGCCGGATCGGTCGCCAAAGGGCAGGAAGTGTGGGAGGGCAAGTGTGCGTCCTGCCACGGCGTGTTCGGCGAATCCAACGAGGTGTTCAACCCCATCGTGGGTGGCACGACGCGCGACGACGTGCAGACCGGCCGTGTGGCGCGGCTGAAGGACACGGCGTTTCCCGGACGCACCACGCTGATGAAAGTGCCCACGGTGTCCACGCTGTGGGACTACATCAACCGCGCCATGCCCTGGACCCAGCCCAAGTCGCTGTCGGTCGAGGAGGTCTATGCCGTCACCGCCTTCATCCTGAACCTGGGCGGGATCGTGCCGGACGACTTCACGCTGTCGGACAAGAATATCGCTGACGTGCAAAAGCGCATGCCCAACCGCAACGGCATGTCGGCCGCGCACGGCCTGTGGCCGGGCCGGGAGATGGGCGGCACGGTGCGCCCCGACACACAGGGCAGCGCCTGCATGTCCGGCTGCGCCGTGGAGCCGAAGGTGGCTTCCATCCTGCCGGAACATGCCCGCAACGCCCACGGCAACCTGGCCGAGCAGAACCGCATGGTGGGGCCGCAGCGCGGCGCCAATACGCTGGCGCCGGAGGCCGCGCGCGTGGGCGCTGGCGCGGCGGTGGCGGCCCCGCCGGCCGCCGTGGCGGCGACACCGTCCACATCCTCCGGCGTGGACGCCCGCGCCGCGCAGGCGCTGGCGCAAAAGCACACCTGCACCGCCTGCCATGCGGCGGACCGCAAGCTCGTGGGACCGAGCTGGGCCGACATCGCCAAAAAGCATGCGGGCAGTACGGATTACCTCGCCGGTAAAATCAAATCAGGCGGGACAGGTGTCTGGGGCGCGATCCCGATGCCGCCGCAGACATTGCCGGATGCTGATGCAAAAGCCATTGCCGCGTGGCTCGCGGCCGGCGCAGGCAAGCAGTAAGTCCACAGGGATATTCCCGATCACAGTTAGAACCGTCTTTCATTAGCATTCGCTTAATCAAAGGAGTAATCCATGCAAACCCGTCGCGAGACCCTCAAGCGCAGTGCCGCCGTCGCCGGCCTGCTGGCGTCCGTGGGCCTGTTCCCCCAGCACGCCCTTGCGTTCAACAAGAACGCCTTCGACGCCAAGTCCATTGCCGATGCCGCCAAGGCTTTCGGTGGCGGCGCGCCCACCGAGAGCAAGGACGTGCAGCTCACCGGCCCTGACATCGCTGAAAACGGCGCTGTCGTTCCGCTGGGCGTGGCGACCACGCTGCCCGGTGTGAAGCACCTGCTGATCCTGGTGGAAAAGAACCCCAACGCGCTGGTGGCGATGTTCAACGTGAACGACGCCGTGGTGCCCAATTTCCAGACGCGCGCCAAGATGGGCCAGTCCTCGGATGTCTATGCGGTGGCCATCATGAATGACGGCCGCACGCTCTTCTCCAAAAAAGAAGTGAAGGTCACGCTGGGCGGATGCGGCGGCTGATTGCCCCTGCACATCCAACCAGACCACCATCCATCGCAACAGACATTCAGGAGATTCACCATGGCAGATCCGATGCGCATCCGCGCCCAAGCCGCCGGCGGCAACGCCACCGTCCGCGTCCTCATGAGCCACGAAATGGAAACCGGCCAGCGCAAGGACGCTGCCGGCAAGACCATCCCGGCGTGGCACATCACCGAAGTCACCGCCGCGCTGAACGGCAAGCCGGTGTTCTCGGCCGAATGGGGCCCGGCGGTCGCCAAGAACCCGTTCCTGCAGTTCACCGTCAAGGGCGCCAAGGCCGGCGACAAGATCGCCGTGACCTGGAAGGACAACAAGGGCGAAACCCGTACCGACGAAGCCGCTGTCTCCTGACGCGCGTTTCGTGCCGCACCGGCGGGAGGCGGCCTTTTCCTGTGCATCCACAACAAACAACCACGAGGACAACATGAGGAAGACAGCCATCGTGATGGCCGCAGCGGCGGCCCTGTTTTCTGCCGCCGCGCTGGCGCAGCAGGCCCCGGCCAAATCGGCCACCCAGGCCATCGAGGAATACCGCGCCATGCTGGCCGACGGCAACCCGGCCGACCTGTTCGAAGCCAAGGGCGAAGACCTGTGGAAGCAAAAGCGCGGCCCGAAGGCCGCGACGCTGGAGCAGTGCGACCTGGGCAAAGGCCCCGGCGTGGTCAAGGGCGTGTTCGTGGAACTGCCGCGCTACTTCGCCGACGTGCAGAAGGTCCAGGACCTGGAAAGCCGCATCGTCCAC
>JAYRLC010000030.1:0-47443 GCA_041905405.1 Ramlibacter sp.
CGCGCTTCGCTCAAACAGCCGCGGCGAGCATGTGCACGTTGCGCGCTGGCGCGCGCCAACACTCCCCCTTGCGCTCCTCGCCGCCGCAGAGATCGCCCCCGCCGGCTACCGCCTGCCGCGAAGCAGAAGAGTGGCAGTCCAACAGTGGTGCGCCAGCAATGTCACTGCAAAGCCACGTGGGCGGTGTGCGGGGCTGGAGGCGCCTCTGTGACGCCGAGCAGCGCAGGGGTGAGTGTCGGCGCGCGCAGCGCGCTTCGTGTTCTGACTCACCGCAGCTGTTTGAACGGAGCGCGTAGCGCGCAGTGAGTTCTGCGGTGCGACCGATCCCTGAGCAGCGCAGGGAAGTCGCCGAAGGCGACCGTCACAGTGAAGCCCCCAGCCCCGCACACCGCCCACGTGGCTTTGCCGCGCGGTGCCAAGACAGACGTCACAAAGTCCGCTCGAACAGGCAAAGGTAGTGCTAGCAGGCCTTAGGCCGCAGGCTTGCGGTTGACCAACACAATCCCCACCGCCACCCCGGTCAGCGCCACGATCAGCTGCGCCGTCAGGTGTTCGCCCAGCCACACCACGCCCAGTACCAGCGCGAACAGCGGGGTGAGAAAGGTGAACGACGACAGCTTGGTCGCCGGGTAGTGGCGCAGCATCCACATCCAGGCCAGGTAGCTGGCAAACGCGCCGATCACGGTTTGCAGCGCCAGCGATGTCCAGGCCCAGGTCGAATAGCTGAACGACCAGCGTTCACCCAAGGCAAGCGACAGCAGCGGCGCGAGCAGTGACGTGACGGCCACCTGGTAGAACAGCGTCTTCTCGGCGGCGGCCGTGGCCATCTTCGTGCTGCGGATGACCAGGGTCGTCAGGCCCCACAGCGTGCCCGCCGCCAGCGCCAGCAGGTCGCCACGCAGCTGGTGGGCGGTGCCGGGGCCGGTGAAGCCTTCGCTGAACGCCAGCGCCACGCCGGCAAAGGCCAGTACCAGCCCGGCCCATTGGACGGGGCGCAGCTTTTCCGATGGCACGAAGCGCGGCAGCAGCAGCGCCACGACGAAGGGCGACGTGTACAGAAACACCGTCAGCCGCGACGCCGCCGTGTCGCGCAGCCCCAGGTAGATGCAGGCGAATTCACCCGCGAACAGCGCGCCGGCGAACAGGCCCGCAGGCAGCGTGCCGTCCTTGTCAAACAGCCTGATGCCGCGCGCCACGCACCACAGCCACAGCAGCGCGGTGGCGCCCACGAAGCGCAGCGTGGCCTGCCACAGTGGCGGCACCTCGCCCACGATGGTTTTGATCAGCAGTTGCTGCAGGCCCCAGAACAGGCAGCACGCCATCAGCAGTGAAACAGCAAGTGAATCCAGGTGGTCTTTTCGCGCGGTCATGGCGAACGATGGTAGCGTTGCGGCCTCACCTTTGCTCACAGGCCAATCCATGAAAACCAAAGCAGCAGTCGCCTGGAAATCCGGCGCCCCCCTGACCATCGAAACCGTGGACCTGGACGGCCCGCGCCACGGCGAAGTGCTGGTCGAGATCAAGGCCACCGGCATCTGCCACACCGACTACTACACGCTGTCCGGCGCCGACCCCGAGGGCATCTTCCCCGCCATCCTGGGCCACGAGGGCGCGGGCATCGTCGTGGACGTGGGGCCGGGCGTCACGTCGCTGAAAAAGGGCGACCACGTCATCCCCCTGTACACGCCCGAGTGCCGCCAGTGCAAGTTCTGCCTGAGCCGCAAGACCAACCTGTGCCAGCTGATCCGCGGCACGCAGGGCAAGGGCCTGATGCCCGACGCCACGTCGCGCTTCAGCCTGGACGGCAAGCCGATCTTTCACTACATGGGCACCAGCACGTTCAGCAACTACACGGTCGCGCCCGAAATCTCCATGGCCAAGATCCGGCCCGACGCGCCGTTCGACAAGGTCTGCTACATCGGCTGCGGCGTCACCACCGGCATCGGCGCAGTGATTTTCACGGCCAAGGTCGAGGCCGGCGCCAACGTCGTGGTGTTCGGCCTGGGCGGCATCGGCCTGAACGTGATCCAGGGCGCAAAGATGGTGGGCGCCGACAAGATCATTGGCGTGGACATCAACCCCGCGCGCGAGGCCATGGCGCGCCAGTTCGGCATGACGCACTTCATCAACCCCAAGGAGGTTGAGAACGTGGTGGATGCCATCGTGCAGCTGACCGACGGCGGCGCCGACTACAGCTTCGAATGCATCGGCAACACGCAGGTCATGCGCCAGGCGCTGGAATGCACGCACAAGGGCTGGGGCCAGAGCGTGATCATCGGCGTGGCCGAGGCGGGAGCCGAGATCAGCACGCGCCCGTTCCAGCTCGTGACCGGCCGGCAGTGGAAGGGCTCGGCCTTTGGCGGCGCGCGGGGCCGCACCGACGTGCCGAAGATCGTGGACTGGTACATGGAAGGCAAGATCGACATCGACAGCCTCATCACCCACACCATGCCGCTTCAGGACATCAACAAGGGCTTTGACCTGATGAAGCGCGGCGAGTCGATCCGCGGCGTGGTGGTGTACTGATGTCGATGGACGTCATCAGCGAACACGCCTGCTTTGGCGGCGTGCAGCGGTTCTGCAAACACCTGTCGGCAGAAACCGGCCTGCCGATGAAGTTCTCGGCCTACCTGCCGCCGCAGGCGTTGAAGGGCGGCAAGGTCCCCGCGCTGCTGTACCTGGCCGGCCTGACCTGCACCGAGGAAACCTTTGCGATCAAGGCCGGCGCGCAGCGCCTGGCGGCCGAGCTGGGCCTGGCCCTGATCGCGCCCGACACCAGCCCGCGCGGCGCGAATGTACCGGGCGAGTCAGACGCCTGGGACTTCGGCGTGGGCGCGGGCTTTTATCTGGATGCGACGCAGCCACCGTGGGCGAAACACTGGCGCATGGAAAGCTGGCTCATGAAGGAGCTGCTGCCGCTGCTGACGTCCTCGCTGCCCATTGACGGGGGGCGCATCGGCGTCTTCGGGCACTCGATGGGCGGGCACGGCGCGCTGACGCTGGCGCTGCGCCACCCCGGCGCGTTCAAGACACTGTCGGCCTTTGCGCCGATCTGCGCGCCCACGCAGTGTCCGTGGGGGCACAAGGCATTCGCCGGGTATCTGGGTGGCGACACCGCGACGTGGAAGGAACATGACGCGACCCAGCTCATGTCGCGGCTGACGGCGGCGCCGTACCCCGGCGGCATCCTGATCGACCAGGGGCTGGGCGACAAATTCCTGGCCGACCAGTTGCACCCGAACCTGTTCGAAGCCGCCTGCCAGAAGGCAGGCCAGCCGCTGACGCTGCGCCGGCATGCGGGCTACGACCACGGCTATTACTTCATCGCGAGCTTCATCGACGATCATCTGCGCTTTCATGCGCAGGGGCTGGGCTGACGTGGACCACAAGTGGCTGGAGGACTTCATCGCGCTGGCGCGCGAGCGCAGCTTCTCGCGCGCGGCTGAGCAGCGCCATGTGACGCAGCCGCAGTTCTCGCGCCGCATCCGCGCGCTGGAGCTGTGGGTGGGCGCGGACCTCATCAACCGCGCGGGCATGCCGCTGTCGCTCACGCCCGCGGGCGAGGAGCTGCTGCCCGTGGCGCGCCGCGCGGTGGACGGCCTGAACGGCACGCGCGAGCGCATCCGCCACGCGCACACCGGGCTGGACTGGGTGACGCTGGCCACCGGGCGCACGCTGTCGCGCACGGCGGTGCCGGGCTGGCTCACGCGCGTGAAGCGCGCCACGGGCGACTTCCGCCTGCGGCTGCTCACCGGCTCCATCGCCGAAGGCGCCACGGTGCTGGAGCAGGGCGGCGCGGACTTCCTGCTGTCGTACACGCACCCGCGGCTGCCGCTGGTGCTGGACGAGCAGCGCTTTGAGGGCATGACGCTGGGCACCGACGAGCTGGTGGCCGTGAGCGCGCCGCGCCCGGACGGCAAGCCGCTGCACGCGCTGCCCGGCACGGCCAAAAAGCCCGTGCCCGTGCTGGGCTACGCACCCGCGCTGGCGTTGAGCCAGGTGTTGCAGGACGGCCTGGGCCGCAGCCCGCGCGAGCTGCACCTGCACACCGTGACCGAATCCGACTTTGCAGAGTCCCTGCACGAACAGGCGCTGCAGGGCGTGGGCCTGGCCTGGCTGCCGCGCGGCCTGGTGGGCAACGACCTGCAGGCCGGTCGGCTGGTGGAGGCTGACCGCAAGGGCACAGCCATCCGGTTCGAGATCCGCCTGTACCGCCCGCGCAGCGCGCGCAACGCGCTGGTGCAGCGCATCTGGACGGCGAGCCAGGCCGGCTGAAGGTTCGCATGGGCGTATGCGTGTTGCGCATGCGCGTGGCAGGGCCGGTTTCTAGACTGGCTCCATCACCACACGAGGAGCCCTCATGAAGAAACTGTTGAACCGCCGTGCCGTGGCCTGCATGGGCGCAGCCGCCGTTGCAGGGCTGCTGCCCCTGTCGCACGCGCTGGCCCAGGCCTGGCCCACAGGCAAGGCCATCACGCTGGTGGTGGGTTACCCGCCCGGCGGCAGCACCGACATGGTGGCCCGTACCGTGGGTGACGCGCTGTCCAAACGGCTGGGCACGCCGGTCATCATCGAGAACATCGGGGGCGCGGGCGGGTCCATTGGCGCGCAGAAAGTAGCCAATGCCGCGCCCGATGGCTACACGCTGCTGCTGGCCGCCAACAACGAGATCTCCATTGCGCCGGTGTTCAACACCGCGATCAAGTACAAGAGCGAGACCGACTTCACCCCCATCGGCATGGTGGGCGCCACGCCCATGGTGTTTGTGGCCGGCCCCAAGGCCGGCGTGAAGACGCTGGACGAGGCATTGGCCAGATCGAAGCGGGAGCCCAACAAGCTCAGCTTTGCCTCGTCCGGTGTGGGCACGGCGCTGCACGTGTCGGGTGAGCTGATCAACCTGATGGCGGGCACCACGTTCCGTCACATCCCGTACCGCGGCGCGGCGCAGATGTCGCAGGACGTGCTGGGCGGCAATGTGGAGTTCAGCGTGTTTGTGCTGACGTCGGCATTGCCGCATATCGAGTCCGGCAAGATGACCGCTTTGGGCGTGACCACGGCCACGCGCTCGCGCGCGGCGCCGCAGATACCGGCGCTGGGTGAAAACCCGCGCCTGAAGGGCTACGACATGAACGTCTGGTTCGGCCTGTTTGGTCCGGCCAGGCTGCCCGCACCCGTTACCGCGCGACTGAACAAGGAGCTCAATGAGCTGTTGCGCGACCAGGACGTGTGGCAGAAGCTGCAGAAAGCCGGCATCTCCAACGACGGCGGCACGCCGCGGCAGCTGGGCGACGCCATGAAGGCTGAATCCGTGCGTGTGCGCAGCGTGGTGAACCGGGCCGTCGCCGCCGGTGCCAGTTCGTGATGGCGCGGCCGCACCCGGTGGACATCGCGCCGCCGGACCTCTCGTGCTGGGCCGCATCGCCCACCGGCGAGCCCTATGTGCACGAGCGCGCGTCGGGCGTGTCGGGCCCCGAGGTGCTGCTGACGGCGCTGGTGCACGGCAACGAATACGCGGGCGCGCTGGCGCTGGACGCGTTTCTGCGCAGCGGGGTGGCGCCGCGCTGCGGGCGCATCACGGCGGCGTTTTGCAACGTCGCGGCCTTTGCGCAGTTCGACCCGCGCACGCCCGATGCGTCGCGCTTCGTGGACGAGGACTTCAACCGCGTGTGGTCGCCCGCCGTGCTCGACGGCCCGCGCAACAGCGCCGAGCTGCGGCGCGCGCGCGCCTTGCGCCCGCTGGTGGACCGCGCCACGCACCTGCTGGACCTGCATTCCATGCACGAGCCCTGTTCGCCACTGCTGGTCACCGGCACCTTGCCGCGCAACATCGCCTTTGCCCAGTCGCTGGGCACGGGCGGGCAGGCCGTGGTGGACGCGGGCCATGCCGACGGCGTGCGCATGCGCGACTACGGACCGTTTGGCGACGCGGCGGGCGATCGCATTGCGCTGCTGCTGGAGGCTGGCCAGCACTGGGACCGCGCATCGGTCTCGGCCGCGCGCAATGTGCTCATGCGCTTTCTGGTGGGCTGCGGCGTGCTGCAGCGCACGGACGTTCCGTTCGGCTGGCTGCTGCCCGACGCATCCGCGCCCGCGCCGGTGAGCGTCACGCACCGCGTGGTGGCGCGCAGCATGCAATTTGAATTCGTGCAGGACTATCGCGGCGGCGAAACCATCCACCGCGCCGGCACGCCCATCGCGCACGACGCGGGCGAGCCGGTGCGCACGCCGTATGACGACTGCGTGCTGGTCATGCCGTCGGTGCGCCAGCTGCGCCCGGGCGTCACCACGGTGCGGCTGGGCCGGCGCGCTTCAGCGGCTTGAAACGGCGCTCACGGCCAGCTTGCCCAGCAGCTTGCGCAGCGCCGCCTTTTCCGTGGCGCCCAGCGCGCGCAGCACCTGCGTCTCATGGGCCTTGGCCTCTTCCACCAGCGGCTTGACCAGCCGCCGTCCCGCGGCCGTCACCGCCACCAGCGTGCGCCGCTGGTCGGTCGGGCAGGCCTGCAGCACCACCCAACCCTGCTCGGCCATGCGCTGCACGAGCTTGGTGACGGTGGGTTGTTTGCTGAGCACTTCATGCGCGAGCTGGCTCACGGTCAGCGGGTCGCCGTCGTGCAGCGTGGCCAGCACGCGCCATTCGATACTGCTCAGGCCGGCGGCGCGCACGTGGGCGTCAAAGTCTTTATAGAGCGCATGGTTCGCCTGGCCGAGCAGGTAGCCCAGGTAGCTGTCAACGAACCGTTGTGCGCTCACAGAGGATGCTCCGTGAAAAAGCGGCCCCCGTGAAACAGCAGCGGCGATGCGCCCGCGCGGTGGCTGCAACGCTCGACCTCGCCGACGAAGATGACGTGGTCGCCCTCCTCGTAGCGGCTGCGGTTGAAGCATTCGAACGTGGCGGCCGCGCCCGCCAGCAGCGGTGCGCCGCCCGCGCCTTCGGTGAAGGCGACGCCGACCCAGCGGTCCGCGCCCTTGAGCGCGAAGCGCTCGGCCAGCATTTTCTGGTCGGCCGACAGGATGTTGATGGCGTAGTGCGAGCCCGTGCTGAACGCCGGCATGGAGCCGGCCGCGCGCGCCAGGCTCCACAGCACCAGCGGCGGGTCCAGCGATACCGAGTTGAACGAATTGGCCGTCAGGCCAATCAGGTCGCCCGCGGCCGTGCGGGCCGTGACGATGGTCACGCCCGTGGCGAACATGCCCAGGGCGGTGCGGAACTCCATGGCGGAGAACACCGGGGGCAGGGCTTTGCGGGGGGAATTCACAGAATGCAATTTACATGAAATTTCATGAATAATGTCCAGATGCTGCAAGAACTCATTGAGCCAGCCTGGCTGGACGCGTTTGAATCCGTGCTGCGCCGATGTGCGCTGAAGACCGGAGACACGGTCGCCATTCTGGCCGAAAGCCAAAGCCGTCCCGTGCTTGTGGACTTGGCGCGGCTGGCCTCCGCGCGCATTGGCGCGACGCCCTTCACCGTCACGCTGCCCAGCGTGTTCGAGCCCGGCCAGCCGGTGACGCGCTCCACGGGCGCGTCCGCCGTGATCCGCCAGCTCGCGCCGGTGGTGTCGGCCCTGGCCGGCAGCACGCTGGTGGTGGACTGCACGGTCGAAGGCCTGATGCACGCGCCCGAACTGCCCGCCATCCTGAAAGGCGTGAACGGCACGCAGCCGCGTGTGATCTACGTGAGCAACGAGCACCCCGAGGCGCTGGCGCGCCTGGTGCCCGACGACACGACCGAGGCGCTCGTGAAAGACCACGTCAAGCGCCTGCGCGCCGCCAGGGAAATGCAGGTGACGTCCGCCGCGGGCACCGACCTGCGCATCGCGCTCACGGGCGCGGTGGCGGGCGGCAACTGGGGCTACACCACGCGCCCGGGCACCATGACGCACTGGCCGGGCGGCCTGGCGCTGTGCTTTCCGGCGGCGGGCAGCGTGAACGGCACGCTGGTGCTGGCCGAAGGCGACGTCAACCTCACGTTCAAGCGCTACATCGAGCGACCCGTCACGCTCACCATAGCGAACGACTACGTCACGGACATCGCGGGCACTGGCGTGGACGCCGAGCTCATGCGCAGCTACATCGCCGCATGGGGTGACAAAGAGGCTTACGCCGTGAGCCACGTGGGCTGGGGCCTGAACGGGGCCGCGCGCTGGGACAGCATGGCGCTGTACGACAAGCGCGACTTCAACGGTACCGAGCTGCGCGCGTTCGCCGGCAACTTCCTGTACAGCACGGGCGCGAACGAGGTCGCGGGCCGCCACACGGCGGGGCACTTCGACCTGCCGCTGCGGCATTGCACGGTTGCGCTGGATGGTGTCGCGGTCGTCGATGCGGGCACGGTGGTCGCATGAGCGTGCTGCCGACCTTCACGACGCTGGGCAAGGGCCACACCGTCCTCATGCTGCACGGCATCGGCGGCGGTCACCTGGCGTTTGCGCCGCAGGTCGAGGCCCTGGCCTCGCAGGGCTACCGCGCCGTGGCCTGGGACATGCCCGGCTACGGCCGCAGCGCGCCGATCGAGCCCTACACCTTCAAGGGCCTGGCGCAGGCCTGCATCAACCTGATCGAGGGCCTGCAGTGCGGCGGCGTCACGCTCCTGGGCCACAGCATGGGAGGCATGGTCGCGCAAGAGGTCGTGGCGCGCCGCCCCGAGCTGGTGAGCCGGCTGATCCTGTGCGGCACCTCGCCCTCGTTTGGCAAGCCCGATGGCGACTGGCAGCGCGAGTTCATCGCGCAGCGCACCGCGCCGCTGGATGCGGGCAAGACCATGGCCGAGCTGGCCGAGGTGCTGGTGCCGCAGATGGTCGGCCCCGGATCGCTGCCCGAAGGCGTGAAGCTCGCCGCGCACTGCATGGCCGGCGTCAACCCGTCCACCTACCGCCGCGCGCTGGAATGCATCGTCACCTTCGACCGCCGCGCCAACCTGCCCAACATCCACGTGCCCACGCTGCTGGTCGCGGGCGAGCATGACCGCAACGCGCCCAGCGCCGTCATGCAGAAGATGGCCGGGCAGATCCCGCACAGCACCTTTGTCGAGATGAAGGGCATTGGCCACCTGCAGAACCTGGAGGCGCCCGAGGAGTTCGACGCGCTGGTGCTGAACTTCCTCGCGCTGCCGCGCGTGCTGCATTAGGAGACAACCATGAACGATCGTGCACGCCCCGACATGCTGAACTTCACCCCCGCCGTCGGCGACATGCCGCTGACGCCGAAACAGCGCGCGCTGCTGTCGCTGGCCCACGAGCTGGGCCGCACAAAGTTCGCGCCGCGCGCCGCGCAGTGGGACGAGACGGCGAGCTTTCCGTTCGCCAACTACGACGACCTGCGCGACGCCGGCCTGCTCAAGCTGTGCGTGCCCGAATCGCACGGCGGCCTGGGCGCCGACTACGCGACCTACATGATGGTGGCCGCCGAGATCGGCCGGCATTGCGGCGCCACGGCGCTCACGTGGAACATGCACATCTGCTCCACCATGTGGACCGGCGTGCTGGCCGACGGCATTGCCATGACCGACGCGCAGCGGGCCGAGCACGTGAAGCGGCGCGAGCTGCACTTTGCGCGCATCGTGAACCAGGGCGCCATCTACGCCCAGCCGTTCAGCGAGGGCAGCGCCGCGGCCGCAGGCAAGGCGCCGTTCGGCACCACGGCCAAAAAGGTGGACGGCGGCTGGCTCATCAACGGCCGCAAGATCTTTGCGAGTCTGTCGGGTGCGGCCAACTACTACGGCGTGCTGTGCACCGAGGACAAGGGCGACGAGCATCCCGACGCCCGCGACACGCTGTACATCAGCGTGCCGGCCACATCAGCCGGCTTCAGCATCAGCGGCGACTGGAACCCGCTGGGCATGCGCGGCACCGTGAGCCGCAACCTGCATTTCAAGGACGTGTTCGTGAGCGACGACGAGCAGCTCATGCCGCGCGGCATCTACTTCAAGGGCGCGCAGACCTGGCCGGCCATGTTCTTCACGCTCGCGCCGACTTACCTGGGGCTGGCCAACGCGGCGTACGACTTCACGGTGAAGTACCTGCGCGGCGAGGTGCCTGGCGAACCCCCCGTCAAACGCCGCATGTACCCCACCAAGCAGATTGCCGTGGCGCAGATGCGCATCCAGCTCGAGGCCATGCGCAGCCTGTTCACCCGCGCCATCCTCGAGGCCAAACCCAATCCGTCCAAAGACGAAAAGATGCGCCTGTACGCCGCGCATTACAGCGTGATGGAAGGCGCCAACGACATCGCGCGCCTGGCCATCCGGACCTGCGGCGGCCAGAGCATGATGAAGCACCTGCCGCTGGAGCGCATCTACCGCGACAGCCGCTGCGGCTCGCTCATGCTGCCGTGGACGGCCGAGCTGGTCGTGGACCGCATGGGCCGCGAGACGCTGTACGAGCCGGGCGAGCGCGACGACGCCTGAGCGCCGGCCACGGTCATCCATTCGCCGAACGGCATGAACACCACGTGCCCTGTTTCATGAAAGCTCAACAGCGGCCAGTGCAGGAACGACTGCATGAGGCTGCCGTCGCGGTCGGATGAACGGGACATGGCCCGCAGTGTAGGCGGCTGCGCCAATAATGGAGGCCGATGCGACGCCACACATTCCTCATTGCTGCCGTGCTGGTTCTCCTGTCGGCGTGCTCGGACCAGGCCCCCGGCCCCGGCGCCACGGCACCCGTGCAGGCCCCACTGGCAATTGCCAAACCCCCGCCGGTTCTGGCATCCGACGCCGAATGCCAGGCGCTGGTGCGCCGCCTGCCCAACCTGCGCATGCCGCTGTGCATGCAGGCGCAGCTGCAGGACTCGGGCGCCAAATCGGTCAAGGGCCTGCCGCTGTACACGCGCGACCTGCGGCCCGAGTCGCCCAGGCTGCGCGTGCTGGTGCTGGGCGCGATCCATGGCGACGAGCTGTCGTCGGCATCGGTCGCGTTCCACTGGATGGCGCTGGCGCAGGACCCGGCCATCACCACACCGCAGCCGATCCACTGGCGCTTTGTGCCGGTGTTGAACCCCGATGGTCTGTTCCACCTGCCGCCGCGCCGCATGAACGCCAACGGCGTGGACCTGAACCGCAACTTCCCCACCCCCAACTGGGAGCGCGACGCGGCCATTTACTGGAACGAGCGCGTGCGCAAGGACCCGCGCCGCTGGCCGGGTCCCCAGGCCATGTCGGAACCCGAAACGAAGTTCGTGCACGCGCAGATGGTCGATTTCAAGCCGGACCTGATCGTGTCCATCCACGCGCCTTACGGCGTGCTGGACTTTGACGGCCCGTCGGTGCCGCCCAGCAAGCTGGGCCGCCTGTACCTGGACCAGGTCGGCATCTTCCCCGGGTCGCTGGGCAACTACGGCGGCGTGCACAAGGGCGTGCCCGTCGTGACCGTGGAGCTGCCCAACGCCATGCGCACCCCGCTGGACAGCGAGACGCGCCAGATGTGGGTGGATCTGCTGCGCTGGGTTAGCGAACGGCTGGGGCCGGGGGCACGGTGAAGTCTTGCTGTGCCTCGCGGCAAAGCTGCGCCTGCGGGCACACCGCCCTGGGGGCTTCACTGTGGCGGTCGCCTGCGGCGACTGCCCTGCGCTGCTCGGGATTCGGTCGCACCGCAGAACTCGCTACGCGCTGCGCGCTGCGCTCAGACAGCTGCGGTGAGTCAGAGCACAAAGCGCGCTGGCGCGCGCCGACACTCACCCCTGTGCTGCTCGGCGCCACAGAGGCGCCCCCAGGGCGGTGTGCCCGCAGGCGCAGCTTTGCAGTGACAGTGTTGGCGCGCCCCCGGTGGCGTGCCTGGGTTCGGGGTTCGCGGCGGGCGCAGTGCGGCGGGGCGATTTCTGCGGTGGCGAGAAGCGCAGGGGGGAGTGTTGGCGCGCGCAGCGCGCAACGTGCACATGCTCGCCGCGGCTGTCTGAGCGGAATGGAGCGAAGCGCAATGCAGCGAGTTCCGCGGCGCAACCGACCCCCGAGCATCGCAGCGGAGTTTTTGCGAAGCAAAAACCACTGCAGCATGAGCCCCGCCGCACTGCGCCCGCCGCGAACCCCGCGAGCGATACAAAGACAAAGGAGCCAACGATGAGCACAGCAACCACTGACATCGCCACCCGTTTCGGCAGCGGCCATGCCGTCAAGCGCATGGAAGACGAAGCCTTGCTCAAGGGCACGGGCGAGTACACCGATGACATTGCGCCCGACGGCCAGCTGCGGCTGTGCTTTGTGCGCTCGCCGTACCCGCATGCGCGCATCGTGTCGGTGGACATGGCGGCGGCAAAGGACATGCCCGGCGTGGTGGGCGTGTACAGCGGCGCGGACCTGGCGGCGGCGGGGGTCAAGCCGATTCCCGGCAACGCCAACTTCAAACGCGCGGGCGGCGCCCCCGGCGCATCGCCCGAGCGTCGCGTGCTGGCGCACGAGCGGGTGCGCTACGTGGGCGAGGCCGTGGCCATGGTCGTGGCCGAAACGATGCAGCAGGCCCGCGACGCGGCGGAAGCGGTGTACGTTGAGTACGAGGAGCTGCCCCAGGTCGTGACGCTGGATGGCGCCACGGCCGGCGGCGCGCCCGCGCTGTGCGACGCCGCGCCCGACAACATCGCCGCCGAAATGCGCCACGGCAACGAGGCGGCTGCAGCCGCTGCGTTCGATCAGGCCGCGCACGTGGTCACGCTCAACATCACCAACCAGCGCGTCGCCGCGCTGACGCTGGAGCCGCGTTCGGTGCTGGCCTGGATCGCCGGGGACGGCCGCCTGACCTTGCGCATGAGCACGCAGATGCCGTCGGGCGTGCGTAACTCGCTGTGCAACGACATCCTGGGCCTGCCGCGCGACCAGGTGCGCGTGACGGTTGGCGACGTGGGCGGCGGCTTTGGCATGAAAACCGGCATCTACCCCGAGGACGCGGCCGTCGCCTGGTGCGCGCACACGCTGCGCCGCCCGGTCAAGTGGATCGCCGACCGCAGCGAGGAATTTTTGTCCACCGCCCACGGCCGCGACCTGCAGACGCAGGCCGAGATGGCGCTGGCGGCTGACGGGAAGGTGCTGGCACTGCGCCTGCGCTCGCTGGCCAACGTGGGCGCCTATGCCACGGGCACGGGCGTGGCGATCCAGCTGCTGATCGGGCCATGGGTGCAGACCAGCGTGTACGACATACCGACCATCGACTTCCACTTCAAGGCCGTGCTAACCAACACCGCGCCCGTCGGCGCCTACCGCGGCGCGGGCCGGCCCGAGGCGATCTTCACCATCGAGCGGCTCATGGACGAGGCCGCGCGCCAGACCGGCATCGACCGCATTGCGCTGCGCCGGCGCAACTTCATCCGGCCCGAGCAGATGCCGTACAAAAACCCGATGGCCCAGACCTACGACACGGGCCAGTTCGAGAAGGTCATGGACGCCGGACTGGCGCAGGCCGACTGGAACGGGTTCGATGCGCGCGCTGCACGCAGCCGCGCCAACGGCAAGCTGCGGGGCCTGGGCATCAGCACCTTCCTGGAATGGACCGGCGGCAACGTGTTCGAGGAACGCGTGACGGTGGATGTGAAAGGCGATGGCACGATCGAGGTGTATTCCGCCGTCAACCAGATGGGCCAGGGCATCGCCACCACGCTGGCGCAGCTGGTGGTGGACGTGTTCGGCGTGCCGATCGAGCGCGTGAAGGTCGTGCTGGGCGACACCGACCGTGGCGACGGCTTCGGCAGCGCGGGTTCGCGCTCGCTGTTCACCGGCGGCTCGGCCATGCGCGTGGGCTCCGAGCGCACGATCGACCATGCAAAGCAGCTCGCCGCGAAAGAGCTGGAAGCCTCAGCCGAGGACATCGCCTACGCCACGGGCCGCTTCAGCGTGAAGGGCACCGACATCGGCATCGACCTGTTCGCGCTTGCGGCCAAGCAGCCCGAGGGCCGCATCCACATGGACAGCACCAGCACCGTGAGCGGCCCCACCTGGCCCAACGGCTGCCACGTGAGCGAGGTCGAGGTGGACCCGGCCACGGGCGAGGTGCAGATCGTCGCGTACAGCAGCGTCAACGACGTGGGCCGCGTGGTCAACCCCATGATCGTGCGCGGCCAGCTGGACGGCGGCGCCGTGCAGGGCATCGGCCAGGCGCTGCAGGAACACATGGTCTACGACGAAGGCACCGGCCAGCCCGTGACCGGCAGCCTGATGGACTACTGCGCGCCGCGCGCCGACGTGATCGCCTTCGAGTTCGTCACGTCCATGGACGAATCCACGCCGTGCAAGAACAACCCGCTGGGCGTCAAGGGCGTGGGCGAGCTGGGCACCATCGGCGCCACGCCCAGCATCGTGAATGCGGTGGCCGACGCCCTGGCCCGCGCCGGCCGGCCGGAACTGGCACCGGCGCTGCAGATGCCGGTGACCGCGGCGAAGCTGTGGGGTGCGTTGTCGACAAGACCGTAGCCGGTTGGTGACGCTTTGCCGCCGTTCAACCGGGCAATGCCACGGCATCCTGTTGAAATGCCTGCAGTACTTTCTTGTCCATCGTGACCAGTTTCGTATCGAGTTGCTGCGCCAGGGCGACGAACTCGCAGTCATAGGCTGAGCACGTGCTGGCGCGCACCAGTTCCAGTACCTGCGTGGAGTTCACTTCAAACTCCGCGCCTTGCATCAAGGCATCTGCCTCCTGCTGGATGGCGACGGTGTTGTCGAACGTCAAGGCGCCACGCCGCAGATAGCCGGCGAGGATGTTGCGGAACTCGCTGCGCCACAGCAGGGGCGCTGCCCATTCGGCGTCTTGCTGCAGCAATGCTTCGGCCCGCGCGTTGAATTCGCCCGGCAGGTAGAGATACGCCAGGATGTTCGAGTCCACCACGATCATGAACGGCCTTCTCGCTTGAAGGTGTCCGTGTCTTTTGCACTGAAGGTGCCGGCCAGCCCGGCGCGCAATGCTCGGGCTCGTGCCAGCCTGTCCGCCGGCGTGGCATTCGCCGCCAGCAACACCGTTTCCAGGCACACGATGGCTTCGCTGTTCAGGCTGCGCCGATGCTCTTCAGCAGAAGCCTTGAGCCTTTGATAGACCAGATCAGGAATGTTTTTGAGCGTCAGGTTGGTGGGCATGTTTGCAACCGTTTGGAAACCAAAATGGTTGCATTTTAGGGCGCTGCGCTTGTGAGCGCAAACGGGTCAGCTTGTTCGCAGCGCCCGCTCGATCCGGTTCCTCGCCACCGTCGTCTTCGGCACCTTGAACGGGAACCAGCTGCGCACGTCCTGGTCCAGGCCGATGCCGTGCATGTAGTTGTAGATGGCCTTCTTGAGCGCGCCGCCCAGCGCGTCATGGTCCACCCCCGTGGGGTCGTGAAAGCCCACGTCGTTTTTGGCGAAGTCGCCCGGTGGCAGCGGCAGCAGCGTCACGCCGTAGTCGCCCGGCTGTTTGCCCACGGGTGAATGCACCGTGCAGACGAAGCGGTGGAAGAACCCGCTCTGGATGCAGCCGTTTTCGAACAGCTGGCGCACGTACTCCAGCGCGTCCACAGTGTCCTGCACCGTCTGCGTCGGAAAGCCGTACATCAGGTACGCATGCACCATCACGCCCGCGTCGCTGAACGCGCGCGTGACGCGCGCCACCTGGTCCACCGACACGCCTTTTTTCATGAGCGCGAGCAGCCGGTCGGACGCTACCTCGAGCCCGCCCGAGATCGCGATGCAGCCGCTATCGGCCAGCAGCTGGCACAGCTCGGGGCTGAACGACTTTTCAAAGCGGATGTTGCCCCACCACGAGATGCCCGCGTCGCGCGCGATCAGTTCGTGGGCCAGCGCCTTCAGCGCCTTGGGCGGCGCGGCCTCGTCCACGAAGTGAAAGCCCGTCTGCCCCGTCTCGCGCACGATGGTGTCGATGCGGTCGGCCAGCACAGCGGCCGACGCGGTTTCGTAGCGGCCGATGTAGTCCAGCCCCACGTCGCAGAAGCTGCATTTCTTCCAGTAGCAGCCATGCGCGACCGTCAGCTTGTTCCAGCGCCCGTCGCTCCACAGCCGGTGCATAGGGTTGAGCATGTCCAGCAGCGACAGGTAGCGGTCCAGCGGCAGGCCGTCCCAGGTGGGCGTGCCCACGTCCTCGAACGGCACGTCGGGCTCGGCCAGGTTGATGTAATGCACGGCACCTTCTTCACGCACAAAGGTGCGCACCAGCCGCTGCCGTCCGCGCCGGCCCTGCAGATGCTCCAGCAGCGCGAGCAGCGGGCGCTCGCCGGCGTCCAGCGTGACGAAGTCAAAGTAGTCGAACACGCGCGGCTCGGCCAGCTCGCGCAGCTCGGTGTTGACGAAGCCGCCGCCCAGCACCGTGACGATCCGCGGGTGGTGCGCCTTGATCGTCTGCGCGATGCGCAACGCCGCGTACACCGCGCCGGGGAACGGCACCGATAGCAGCACGACCGTGGGCTGGTGGCGCGCGATGGCGTCCAGCGTCAGCGTCTGCAACGTGTCGTCCACCAGGTTGGGCTTTGCTGCCAGCGCCTGGGCCAGCGGGTCGAACGTGGGCTGGCTGCCGGCCAGCGACTCGGCATAGCGCACGAACTCGAAGCGCGGGTCCACCGCGTCGCGCAGCACATCGGCAATGTCGTTCAGGTACAGCGTGGCCAGGTGCCGCGCGCGGTCCTGCAGGCCCAGGGCGCCAAAGGCCCAGCCCAGCGGGTCGCCGCCCTCGTCGTCCACGTACACGTCCAGCGATTCGAAGCGCGGTCCCTCGGGCAGCCAGTTGCGGCCCGCGATGCGGTGCGCCAGCGTGCCGTCGCGGCCCTGCAGGAAGGCGATGACGGGGTCGATGGTGGCCAGGTAGCGGGCAGACTGCGCGGCAAACGACTGCACCGCGGCGCTGCGGTGCTGGCCCTCCAGCGCGTCCACCCGTTCGGCCACCGCGCGCAGGCCGTCGGCCGACAGCAGGCGCAGCACGAGCGCCAGCGCCAGGTCTTCCTGCACGGCGTCCACGCCGCGCGAACGCAGAAAGCCCGTGAGGTAGGCCGTGGACGGGTACGGCGTGTTCAGCTGCGTCATCGGCGGAATGACGGACAGCACGCGCAGGGGCAGGGCGGTGTATTCGGACGGAGCAGCAGGCACGCGCCGATTATCGGCGGGGGCTAGTTCTTCCGCGGCGCGGCCAGCGAGGTCGACGCCTTCCAGGCGGCCTCGGCGGCCCGCCCGGCGCTGCGTTGCTGCCGGTACAGACGGATCTCCAGCTCGACGCTCCAGCCCTCGTCCGCCGCGCCGACCAGCTTGCCGGCCGCGAGGTCGTCCTCGATCAGCGTGCAGGGCAGCCAGGCGATGCCGCGACCGTCCAGCGCCATGGACCGGAGCACGGACGCCAGGTGCGCCGTGAAGATGACGTTGACGGGCACGGCCTCCAGCTTTCGCCCCAGGACCGCCCGCACGACGCGCCCCAGCCCCGACTCTTCCGTGTAGCCGAGCACGGGTGTGCCTTTCGCCGCGGCGCTGCCGCCAATGCGATGCAGCGGCGCCCCCTGGGGGCCCGGCCTGGACACCGGGACCAGCCGGTCGCCCCCGATGACCGAGGACAGGTAGGGGTCGCGGTCCAGCGAGCCTGGCGTGCGTGGGTGCGCGTGGGCCAGCACGAAGTGGACGTTGCCTTCCTGCATCTGCGCTTCACAGCGCGCCAGCACGTCGGATGTCAACGCGACCGGCCCCAGCGAAAGCACTTCTTCCAGTGCGCGCAGCCAGCGCGGGACGAAGGTGAACGACAGCGCGTGCGTGCTGGCGATGCGCAGCGTTGCGGCATTGGCCTCGACCACCTGCTTGACCTCGCCGGGCAGGCGCAACGTCCTGGCGACAAGGTCTTCGGCGGCGCCGCGCAGCCATTCGCCGGCCTCGGTCAGCTGGGCGGGCTGGGTGCTGCGGTCCACCAGGGGCGCGCCGGCCCATTCCTCCAGCGCGCGGATGCGGCGGCTGAATGCGGGTTGCGAGCTGTGCCGCTCCTGCGCGGCACGCGTGAAGTTTCCGGTACTTGCCAGCGCGAGGAAGTCTTCCAGCCAGGTGAACTCGAATTTCATGGGCATCGGTTCGTGCGGTGCATCGAAAAATCCAAAACGAGCATTGGACCGCAAGTCGCGGGGCGACGACCATCGTGATCCTCTCTCCAGACCCCTGCGCACCATGAAGATCGTTGAAATTCGTGAAAAGACCGTTCCCATCAGCTCGTCGATCCGCAATGCCTATATCGACTTCAGCAAGATGAACCTGAGCCTCGTGGCCGTCGTGACCGATGTGGTTCGCGATGGCAAGCCCGTCATTGGCTACGGCTTCAACTCCAACGGCCGCTACGGCCAGGGCAACATGATGCGCGAGCGCTTCATCCCCCGCATCATGGAGGCCGACCCCGCCTCGCTGCTTGACGACACGGGCAGCAACCTCGATCCGCACCGGATCTGGGCAGCCATGTTCACCAACGAGAAGCCGGGGGGCCATGGTGAGCGCTCGGTTGCCATCGGCACGATCGACATGGCGGTCTGGGACGCGGTCGCGAAGATCGAGGGTAAGCCGCTGTTCCAGCTGCTGGCGGACCGCTACGGCGACGGCATGCCCAACCGCAAGGTCTTCGTGTACGCGGCCGGCGGCTACTACTACCCCGGGCAGGACCTGCGCAAGCTGCAGGACGAGATGCGCAGCTACATCGATCGCGGCTACACGGTCGTGAAGAAGAAGATCGGCGGCGGCTCCCTGGAAGAAGACCTGCGCCGCATCGACGCGATCATGGAGGTGTTGCAGGACGGCCAGAAGCTGTGCGTGGACGCGAACGGCCGCTTCGACCTGGACACCGCCATCGCCTATGCCAAGGCGCTCTCGCAGTACGACCTGTTCTGGTACGAGGAGGCGGGCGACCCGCTGGATTTCGAGTTGCAGGCCACGCTGCGCAACTACTACGCCAACCCGATGGCAACCGGCGAGAACCTGTTCTCCATGCAGGACGCGCGCAACCTGATCCGCCATGGCGGCATGCGGCCCGACCGCGACTGGCTGCAGTTCGACTGCGCCCTCAGCTACGGGCTGGTGGAGTACCTGCGCACGCTGGAAATGCTCAAGCAGCATGGCTGGTCCGCAAGCCGCTGCGTGCCGCACGGCGGCCACCAGATGTCACTGAACATTGCGGCGGGCCTGGGCCTGGGCGGCAACGAGTCCTACCCCGACCTCTTCCAGCCCTATGGCGGGTTCCCGGATGGCGTGAAAGTGGACAACAGCCACGTCGTGCTGCCCGAACTGCCGGGCATCGGCTTTGAGGGCAAGAGCGATCTGATCCGCGAGATGCGCGCGCTGGCCGGCTGAGCCCGCGCAACAGATTCAAAGCCCCGGTCGCGACATTGCGGTCACGCCGCGCGCGCCCGGTCCACGTCGGGGCTGCGGTACATCGCCTCGGCAATGGTGGACAGCGCGGACGCATGCAGCTGCTGCGGTGCCAGGCCGTAGAACTTCTGGAAGCTCATGATCAGCGGTCGCCATTTGTCGGGGTCCACCCGGTCGGGCTGGCCGTCCAGGATGATCGCGGGCGACAGGTGCACGCGCGTCACGCGCAGCTCCAGCGCCAGCGCCGCGCCGTGCAGGTGTTTGTCGCCATCGGCCATGCCGTGGCGGCCTTCGAGCACGGCTTCCAGCTGCACGGGGCATTCGCGCACCCGCGGCGCGGGAACCGTCTCGGACGCCATGGGCGTGAGGCCTGCGATGGCGAACTTGTCTTTCACGTGGCGGTAGCCGCGCACCGCCTTGCGGGCGGGCACGGGGTCGCTGCCGGTGGTCAGCGCCAGCCGGTCCACCGCGCCCACCTCGGCCTGCGACGGCAGGTTCAGCACGCACTGGCCGGTGCGCAGCAGGTTGTGCGTGGTCTGCGAGCCGCCGCCGATGCCGATCATGCAGCGCCAGCCCAGCCAGAAGATGGACGAGATCGGCGCCAGGTTGGCGCTGCCGTCGGCGTTGAGCGTGGACACCAGCACGACGGGTGTGCCGAAATAAAGGATCGCGGGTTCGCTGCTGATGTGCATGGGGGCTCCTGGTGCAAGAGCCGCCACTGTCGGGCCGCGGGCGCCGGCCGGCTGGCCGTTGCCGGACACGCTATTGGGGCGCGGCCCCGTACACCAGCCCGGCGGCCACGCCGCCGAACAGGTCGCCTTCCACCAGCGGCGTGCCCGGAAACGCCGCCTGCAGCGCCTGCTGGAACGGCCGCAGCGCCGACGAGCCGCCGGTGAGGTAGATCGCATCCAGCGCCTGCGGCGCCAGCCCCGCCTGGGTTACGCAGTCCCGCGCGCACTGCACGACGCGCGCCAGCAGCGCGTCCAGGTACTGCGCCATGGCGAACGCGTCAAAGCCGCTGCGCAGTCCGCGCTCGACGTAGCCCAGGTCGATCACGGCCGCGCCGCCGCTGTCGCTGGTGGCGATCTTGGCGCGCTCCACGTCGCCCGCCAACTGGTGGCCCAGCCGCTGGTCCAGCACCGCCATGAGCCGCCGGTGCAGGTTCAGGTCGGTGTAGTTCACGCGCAGGGCCTGCGCCTCGCGCATCGCGCGGGGCACGTAGCGCCAGTGGATCAGGTGCCAGGTCGCCAGGTCAAAGAACACGCCGCTGGGCACTTCGCGCCCATCGGGGCCCGCATGGCGAAAGCCCAGCAGCGGCATGGCATGCTCCAGGCTCAGCTTCTGGTCGAAGTCGGTGCCCGCCACGTGCACGCCGCGCGTGGCCAGCACGTCGCCCGCGCGCGCGTGCGCAGGTTGCAGGGCGCGCTGCGGCCCCAGCCGCACGACGGTGAAGTCCGACGTGCCACCGCCGATGTCGGCCACCAGCACCACGCTGTCCCGGGTCACGCGCTGCTCGTAGTCGAAGGCCGCGGCGATCGGCTCGAACTGGAAGCCCACATTGGACAGGCCCGCCGCGTGGGCGGCGTCCAGCAGCATCTGCTGCGCCAGCGCGTCGCGGCCGGGGTCGTCGTCCACGAAATGCACGGGCCGCCCCAGCACCACGCGCGCGGGCTCGGCGCCCCCGGTCTGCCGGCGCGCCCGCGCCACGATCTCTTTCAGGAAGATGCCGATGATGTCCTGGAAGCTCATGGGCCGGCCGTTGACCTCGGTCTTCTCCAGCAGCAGCGCGCTGCCCAGCAGGCTCTTGAGCGAGCGCATGAGCCGCCCCTCGGCGCCCGTCAGGTACTGGGCCACGGCGTCGCGGCCAAAGTGGACGCGCCGGTCCTCGGCGTTGAAGAACACGGCCGTGGGCAGCGCGAAGTTGTCACCCTCCAGCCGCAGCGGCTGCGCGGGGCCGCTGCCTTCGCGCCAGGCCGCGGCCGAGTTGGACGTGCCGAAGTCGATGCCCAGCGTGGCGCCCGTCTGGCTGTTCGCCAGGGCGCTCACGGGCGCACGCCCGGCTGCAACAGAAAGCCGGCCGCCGCTGCCACGGCCGACGCATCGGCCTGCACGGCGCCGGGCGGGCCGCCCTTGCCCCACAGGGCATCGCCCCAAGCCATGGACAGGAACTGCGCACACAGCCGCACGGAGTCGATCATGGGCTGCGCCTTGGCGCGGTCGCCGCTGGTGGTGATGAGACGCAGCGTCTTCTTCGCCATCTGCTCCTTGAACGGCACGCCGGGCACGCGCATCCAGGCGCTCCAGTGGTCCAGGTAAGTCTTCAGCGGCGCGGGGATGCTGTACCAATACACCGGCGAGACGAACACGATGTCGGTGGCGGCCAGCGTGGCGTCCAGCAGCGTGGCCATGTCACCCGTGGGCGCGGGGTACTGGCCCGCCGTGTGCCGCAGGTCGGTAAAGGGTGGCAGGCTCACGCCCGCGAGCGACAGCCAGGTCTGTGTGGCGCTGGCCGGCAATGCAGCGGCGGCCTGGCGGGCCAGCCATTCGGTATTGCCCGGGTGGCCGCTTTCGCGCGTGGACGTGACGATGAAGAGAAAGTGTGCTGCGGCGTCGTTCATGCCGGCGATGGTAGCCGCAGCGTTCTGGCGCCGCGCGGCGTCAGGCGCCTTTCAGCACGCGCCGGGTGTTCGGGCGGGGCCGCTGCAGGCCGTAAAAGCCGAAATCCATGGCCGGGCGTTCCCCGCTGATCAGCTCGGCCAGGGCTTTGCCCGAGCCCGCGCCGTGCGTCCAGCCCAGCGTGCCGTGGCCGGCGTTGACCCACAGGCGGCCAACCGGCGTCTTGCCGATATAGGGGATGTTGGTGGGCGTGGCCGGGCGCAGGCCCGTCCAGAAGCGGGGCTCGCCGCCTTCGGCCTCGGTGCGCGTGTCGCACACGCCGGGCAGCACGGCCTCGATGCGCTGCGCCAGCATGTGGCAGCGGGCGCGGGCCAGCGGCGTGTCCAGCGACAGGTCATAGCCGCCCACCTCGATGGTGCCGGCCACGCGCAGCTCGTCGCCCAGGCGGCTGATCGCGCACTTGACCTCGTCGTCGATCGTGCTGACGCTGGGGGCCAGCTCGGGCCGCAGGATCCTGAACGTGGCGCTGTAGCCCTTGCCCGGGTAGATGGGCAGGTCCACGCCCACCGTGCGCAGCAGCGGCGCCGTGTAGCTGCCGCAGGCCGCCACCACGGCGTCAGCGCGCAGCGCGCGGCGGTCGCCGCCCAGGCGGTCGCGCACCTGCACGGCTTCTATCGCGCCGCCGGCCTTGTCCAGGCGCTCGACGTCATGGCTGAAAAGGAATTTGACGCCGCGTTGCGCGCACAGGGCGGCCAGGGCCTGGGTGAAGACGCGCGCGTCGCCGCTTTCGTCGGTGGCGGTGTAGGTGCCGCCCACGATGCGGTGGGCAAACGGCCTGAACGCCGGCTCGATCCGCAGCAGTTCATCGCGGCTGACCACGCGGCGCTGCACGCCGTACTTCTGCATGAGCCGCGCGGCGTCGGCCGCGGCGTCAAAGGACACCTGGTCGGTGTAGTAGTGGGCGATACCGCGCGTCAGGCGGTTGTACTCGATGCCTGTGGCGCGCACCACGTCCTTCAGCGCCGCATGGCTGTAGGCGCCCAGCGCCACGAGCTGCTGCACGTTGCGCTCGAACGCGCGGTCGTTGCACTGCGACAGGAACTGCAGGCCCCAGCGCCATTGCTGCCAGCCGTCGCCAAAGGGCATTTGCGGGCGGAACAGCAGCGGCGCATCGTTGCGGAACATCCATTTCAGCAGCTTCAGCGGCGCGTCGCGGTTGGCCCAGGGCTCGCAGTAGCTCACCGAAATCTGCGCGGCATTGGCAAAGCTCGTTTCCAGCGCGGCGTCGGGCTGGCGGTCCACCACGGTCACGTCGTGGCCGCGTTCGGCCAGATGCCATGCCGTGCTCGTGCCGATGATGCCGGCGCCCAGAACAAGAACTTTCATGGGGCGCAGTGTGGTTCAACTTGCGGCGTATTAAAAGAAAAATTAAACTCCAAGAGAAACCATCAGTTCAACTAATAAATAAAAGCAAACGCCATGAGTACTTTTGACCCCGACGCACTGGAGTGTCTTGCGGCCATCGTTGAAGAAGGCGGTTTCGAGCGCGCCGCGCAGCGCCTGTCGATTACCCAGTCGGCCGTGTCGCAGCGGCTGCGCGCCCTGGAGGCGCAGGTGGGCACCGTGCTGATCGTGCGCAGCCGGCCGCTCAAGCCCACGTCTGCCGGGCAACTGCTGCTCAAGCACACCAAGCAGCTGCGGCTGCTGCGCGCCGACCTGGAGCGCGACCTGAAAGAGCTGGCGCCCAGCTCGGCCGGCGGCGCGCGCGAGGAAGAGCGCGTGTCCATCGCCATCAACGCCGACAGCATCGCCACCTGGGCGCTGCCCGCTTTGGGCGACCTGTCGCGCCAGGGGCTGCCGCTGGAGATCATCACCGACGACCAGGACTTCACCCACGAATGGCTGCGCGAAGGCCAGGTGCTGGGCTGCGTCACCACGCTCAAGCAGGCCCTGCGCGGCTGCAAGGTCGTGCCGCTGGGCGCCATGGACTACGTCGCGGTCGCCGAGGCCGGCTACGCCAGGGCGCGTGTGCCGCAGGGCCTGTCGCCGCACAACTTCCGTGGCCTGCCGTTCATCGCGTTCAACCGCAAGGACGACGGCCAGTCGGAATTTGTGGGCAAGGCGTTCGGGCTGAAACGCGTGACGCTGAACCAGCTGTTCGTGCCCAGCTCCGAAGGCCAGGTGCGCGCCGTGCTGGCCGGCTGGGGCGTGAGCATCCTGCCCGAGCTGCTGGTGCGCGGCCTGCTGGAGCAGGGCACGCTGGTGGACATCGCCCCCGGCCACAAGCTGCCGATCCAGCTGTACTGGCACTGCTGGAACCTGGAATCCGACGTGCTGGACGCGCTGACCGCCGCCCTGACGCAGGCCGCCAACACTGCCTTGACGAACCCCTGAGCCGGGTATCCAATCAAACGATACAAAATGTATCGTTGGTCGGACACCCGCCTCAGAGCCATCCTGATGGCTGCCGTGCTGCTGTGCCTGGGCGGCGGTGTGGCCGCGCGCACCGTGCTGGACCTGGACGTGCAAAGGCAACCCGTGGCGCTGGCCGACTGGGGCGACGCCTGGGTGGACCCGACCGGGCGGGCCGACTTGAACGCAGTGCTCAGGATGGGCATTCCGGCGATGCGGCCCACGCATGCCGGTCTGTACTCACTGGGGCCCGGGCGCGTGTTGTGGATTCGTTTTACCGTGCCGCCCGCGCCTGACCAGGAGCGCTGGTACATCAAGCTGCCCAACGCCGGACTGGACCGGGTCACGCTGTTCACACGCACGGACCATGGCTGGACCTTCCAGGCGGCCGGGGACCATATTCCGGTGGCGAACTGGCCGCTGCCGCACCTGTACCCTCTGCTGCCGATCGCGCTGTCGGCGGCCGATGCCACGCAGTACGCGTTGCGCATCGAGGCGAGCAACGACTTCAGCACGCCCATCCAGTTCGTCAGCGAAAGCGGCCTGTCGTCCGAGCAGCAGCGCATCTCCCTGCTGCACGGCATGTACTTCGGGCTGCTGGGCATGGTGGCCATTTTTGCGCTGGCCACAGCCGCCGTCATGCGCGACGCCGCCTATGTGTGGTTCAGCCTGTTCGCGGCCGCCATTAACCTGTCGGTGGCCACGTCGGTGGGTGTGGCGGGCCTTCACCTGTGGCCGAACTCGCCCGTGTGGGCCGACGCCGCCGAATACGTCCTGCCTGCGTTGAGCTTTGCGCCGCTGATGCTGTTTGTCGCCATCACCGCGTCGCTGCGCGCGCGTTCGGCGCCGGTGTTCTGGCTGTTCTGCGCGCTGGCCGCGGGTGCCGCGGGCGCGGCCGCTGGCTGCGCATGGCTGTCCAGCCCCGCGCGGCTGCACGTGCTGCTGGGCGTCGTGGTGCTGCTCTCGGCGGCGGGCATCGCGGCCCTGGGCTGGGCCTGGTACCACGGTGACCGCTTTGCGCGCTGGATCCTGGCGGGCTTTGCGCCGCTGCTGGTCGCGCTGCCGTTCCCGTTGGCGCGCTGGCTGTCGCTGTCGCCGCTGGACTTCTGGACGCAGCACGCGGTGCAGCTGTCGCTGGCCGTGACGCTGCCCGCGGTGTTCCTGCTGCTGATCCTGCGCAGCCAGGAGCGGCGCGACTACCGCCGCCGCATCAGCCACCTGGACCATGTGGACCCGCTGACGGGGCTGGTCAATGACGACGTGTTCACCCACCGCCTGCGCGGCCTGATCGAGCGGTCGCGGCGCTTCAACTGCCAGAGCGCCGTGGTGCTGGTGGACTTCACCAACCTGCACAAGCTGCGTGAGGAATTCGGCCGCAAGGCCGTGCTGGAGGTGCTGCTGCGCCTGGCGGGGCGCATGACCTCGCTGGTGCGTGACATGGACACCGTGGCCCGCATCGGCGAGGCGCGCTACGGCATCCTCATCGAAGGCCCGCTGCCGCCCGGGCGCGGCTCGGCCATCGGCTCCAAGGTGCTGGCGCGGCTGATCATGCCGTTCTCGCGCATGCCGGTGGGGCTGGCCGTGCGGCCCAAAATCGCAGTGGCGATGGTGCCGGCCCAGGGCGAGCAGGCGCAGGACGTGCTGGACCGCCTGGACGCCATGCTCAAGGAAGCGTCGCCCGACTACCGCCGCAACATCTTCGTGGCCGACTCCCAGCCGCCGTCGCAGCCGCCCGACGGTGTACCGCTGTCGCAGCCGCAGGACCCTGACGCCACGCAGACTGCGCCCATGCCGCTGCCCTGAGCTGCGTCGGCCCGCGTACTGGACAAAGCGGTGCCAGCGGGTATCCTGTGCTCCGCACACGGCGCGTGCCGTACACGACAAAAGTTGGGAGGACGGATGCCGAAATCTGTGGGGCTGCATGCGCAGCTGATCCTGCTCGTGGTTGTGGCGCTTGCGCCCTTGCTGGGTCTGCTCGTGCTGAGCGCCAGGCTGTCCCTGGCGCTGGGGCTGGCGGTGCTGGCCGGCGCGCTGACCGCCTGGTGGGTTGGTGTCCAGCTGTTCGTGCGGCCGGTGCGCGGGCTGCTGGCCGTGGTGCAACAGGTGCAGGGTGGCGACCTGTTCGCGCGGTTCGACGCGGCGCCGCCCCACCGGCGTGACGAACTGTCCCGGCTGGGGCGCGCGCTGAACCGCATGACGCAGGTCATGCGGCTGCGCCAGGCCAGCCTGGACGAGGCCCTGCACGAGGCCGGCAAGCACCAGGCGCTGCTGCAGCTGATCATCAACAGCATGCGGGACGGTGTGATCGCGGTGGACCAGACGGGCAACTTCCTGCTCTTCAACACCCAGGCGGCGCGCCTGTTCCAGGCACACCATCCCGGCGACGGCTTGTCCACCTGGCGCCAGTGGCACGAGCTCTACCAGCCCGACGGCACAACCCCCCTGGCGCTGGCCGAACAGCCGCTGCAGCGCGCGATGCGCGGCGAAAGCGCCGACGACCAGGAGGTGCTCGTGCGCATTGAGGATCTGAGCGACCGCATCCTCAGTTGCAGCATCCGGGCGCTGTGCGACGAAGCGCAACGCACGGTGGGCGGGCTGGTGGTGTTCACCGACATCACAGGCCGCAAGGCCGCGCAGCGCTTGCGACGGCGGCAGGAGCAGGTGCTGGAGCTGATCGCGGCCGGCGCACCGCTGGGCGATGTTCTGTCGGCCGTGGCCGGCATGGTGGAGGTGCACGCGGGCGGCGGTTTGGGCTCGGTCATGCTGGTGCAGGGTGGGCGGCTGCGCCTGGCGGCGGCGCCGGGCCTGCCGCAGGCGTTGCGCGAGGCGCTGGACGGCCTGCCTGCGGACCTGCAGGGCGGGGCCTGTGGCGCGGCCGTGGCACGGCGAGAACTGGTCACCGTGGTGGACATCGTCACCGACCCGCTCATGGTGAACTACCGCGCGCTGGCGGCCGGGTTCGGCCTGCGCGCCTGCTGGTCCATGCCGGTGCTGTCCGCGGGGGGCGAGGTGCTGGCGACATTTGCCATCTACCACCACGATGTGCTGCGGCCCGGGTCGCAGGCGCTGGCGCTGATCGAAACGGCGGCCCGGCTGGTGCGCATCGCCATCGAGCGCGACCGCGCGGCGGCGGCCATGCGCGCGAGCGAGGCGCGCTTTCGCGAGCTGGCCGAAACCATCGACGACGTGTTCTACGTGCGCGACCTGGCCGCCGGCACCCTGGCCTACGTCAGCCCCGCCTGCGAACGGCTGTGGGGCCTGGCCACTGAAGCGGTGATGGCGCAGCCCCGCAAGCTGCTGGAGGGTATTCGCCCCGCGGACCTGCGCCAGCTGCGTCGCGACCTGGTACGCCAGCGCCGGGGCCGTGCGACGGCGACGGAACTGCGCATCGTGCGGCCCGACGGCGGCGAGCGCTGGGTGCGCCATGATGCCTTTCCAGTCACGGGCGCCAGCGGCCGCGTGGAGCGCGTGGTGGGCACGGTGCGGGACGTCACGCAGCGCAAGCAGGCCGAGCTGCGTCTGGCCTGGACCAACCGTTCGCTCACCATGCTCAGCCGCTGCAATGAGGTGCTGATACGCCAGGACGATGAGCCGCGTCTGCTGGAGGAGGTCTGCCGCCTGGCGGTAGACGTGGGCGGCTACCGCATGGCCTGGGTCGGCCATGCGCAGGACGGCCCGGACAAACTCATCGTGCCGATGGCGTATGCGGGCGACGAGCAGGGCTACCTGCGCAAGCTCGTGCTGAGCTGGCGTGACGACGAGCCGCGCGGACGCGGTCCCGCAGGCCGCGCGGTGCGCACGGGGCAGGCGAGCGTGAGCGAGGACATCACACGCGAGGAAAGCGGCTTTGTCTGGCAGGCTGCGGCGCTGGCGCGGGGCTTTCGCAGCCTGATCTGCCTGCCGCTGCGCGAAGAGGCGCATACCTTCGGGCTGCTGGCGTTGTATGGGGCCGAGACGCACCCCGTGAACGACGACGAAGTGCGGCTGCTCCAGGAGCTGGCCGACAACCTGGCGTTCGGCATCGTCACGATCCGCGAGCGCAGGCGATCGCAGAACGAGATTCTGCGGCTGAACGCGCTGCTGGAGCAGCGGGTGCGCCAGCGCACCGCCCAGCTGGAAGAAGCCAACCGCGAGCTCGAGGCCTTCTCGTATTCGGTCGCGCATGACCTGCGCGCGCCGCTGGCCGCCATCGACGGATTCAGCGCCGCGCTGGAACACGATCCGCCCCCCACGCCACAGCGCGCGGCGCACTATCGCAGCCGCGTGCGCGCGGGCGTGCGCCAGATGGGCGACATGATCGATGCGCTGCTGAACCTGGCGCAGCTGTCGCGCGCCAGCCTGCGCTGGGAGGCGGTGGACCTGAGCGCGCTGGCGCACGGGGTGCTGGACGACCTGCGCGAGCGCGACCCGGGGCGTGTGGCCCAGGTGTCGGTGCAGGACGACCTGCTTGCCCATGGCGATCCGCGGCTGCTCAAGCTCGTGCTGGAAAACCTGCTGGGCAACGCCTGGAAATTCACCGCCACACGGCCCTGCGCGCAGATCTTTGTAGGGCGCGCCGACCACCCGCTGGGCGTGCCGCAGGCGTTCTGCGTGCGCGACAACGGCGTGGGCTTTGACATGGCCTACGGCCACAAGCTGTTCGGCGCATTCCAGCGGCTGCACACGGCGGGGGAGTTTCCCGGCACTGGCCTGGGGCTGGCCAACGTGCGCCGCATCGTCGCGCGTCACGGGGGCCAGGCCTGGGCGGAATCGGCGCCCGGTCAGGGCGCGGTGTTCTGGTTTACTTTGGGAGACCGGCCCGATGAAGGGTTAAACGACCGCGCGCAGGGGTGAACGCCAGCCGCCCGGGCCGGGCTCGTCCGGCGTTGCGAATGCCATGGCCAAAGCAAGCGCCACGGCCAGCAGCCAGGCGATCGTGTACATCCAGGACGGCTTCATGGGGGCACCTTGCAGGCAGTCGGGGCGGGCATTGAACGGGGGTGGATAAGCCAGAGTCTTTCATACGCCGGGTCTGTTCAATGACTGCGCGGTTGTAAAGTAAACCAGCCATTTGTTTGAAGACGTAACGGGCTAGAATTGCGACATGGGCCGCAACGAAACCGTGGTGAAACTCTCGTTCAAGGAGCAGATGCTCCGCGCGCGGGAAGAGGCTATCGTGCAGACCGTCAACCGCCTGCTGGCCGAAAAGGGCTTCGACGCCATGACGGTCGACGAAGTGGCCGCCACCGTTGGCATCGCCAAGGCCAGCCTGTACAAACACTTTCCCAGCAAGGAAGACCTGGCCGCCGCCGCGATGGTGCGCGTCATGCGCCGCGCGCAGGACTTCCTGGCCGGCGTCGCCGCCGACCAGACGCCGCTTAACAAGCTGCGCGGCGCGACCCGCTGGATGCTGCAGGTGCAGCTGGCCGGTGAAATGCCGTCGCTGCCCAGCCAGAACTCCAGCCTGCGCGCCACGCTCATGGGCAACCGCGACTACCTGGACGCGCTCATGGCCATCAGCGACCGCCTGGGCGGATGGATCGAGGCCGCGCAGGCCGATGGCGAACTCAACCCGGCGCTGCCGCCCATCGCCGTGCTGTACACGCTGTACGCGCGAGCCTGCGACCCCGTGCTCGAGTTCCTGAAGGCCGGTGGCCTGCAAACGGACGAGCAGATCATCGAACTCGTGCTGGGCACCTGCTTCGACGGCCTGCGGACCCGCTAGGGCCCGTTAGCACTCCGCTTTACTGACGATGGTGTTGTATCGCCCGCTGCTTCGCGGCAGGCGGTAGCCGGCGGGGGCTCACGCTGCGGCGGTCTGTGCTGCGCACAGACTCCGCTCCGGTGCTCAGGGGTCGGTTGCGCCGCGGAACTCGCTACGCGCTGCGCGCTTCGCTCAAACAGCCGCGGCGAGCATGTGCACGTTGCGCGCTGACGCGCGCCAACACTCCCCCCTGTGCTCCTCGCCGCCGCAGAGATCGCCCCCGCCGGCTACCGCCTGCCGCGAAGCAGAACCCCGTCAGTCCACTAGGGGCGCGCCCCAACGTCTCTGCAAAGCCACGTGGGCGGTGTGCGGGGCTGGGGGCGCCTCTGTGACGCCGAGCAGCGCAGGGGTGAGTGTCGGCGCGCGCAGCGCGCTTCGTGCTCTGACTCACCGCAGCTGTTTGAACGGAGCGCGTAGCGCGCAGTGAGTTCTGCGGTGCGACCGATCCCTGAGCAGCGCAGGGAAGTCGCCGTAGGCGACCGTCACAGTGAAGCCCCCAGCCCCGCACACCGCCCACGTGGCTTTGCCGCGCGGTGCCAAGAGCGCCGTCACAAAACGCATGCCCCAAAGTCCCCCCGAACAGGCCTTGATCGAAGGGCGGGCCGCGCAGCTCAGACGGCCACGCACAGGCCGGCGCGATACCCTAGCTGTTCACCCTTGCCCGCATAGCCCAGCGGGTTGGCGATCACGCGGCAGCCGTTGTGCACGTAGTCGCTCGGGCAGTGCAGGTGACCGTGCAGCCACACCTGCGCCAGCGGCAGCAGGTCGTCCAGCGAATTGCAGAAACCCGCGGTGCCCGGCACCAGCCCGTAGCGCGGGTCCGCGCTGCGCAGGCTGGGCGCGAAGTGCGTCACCGCGATGGTCGTGCCGTCAAAGGGCTGCGACAGCGCCTCGCGCAGCCACTGCTGGCACAGCAGCGCCTGCTCGCGCACCTGCCCGGCCAGCCAGGGCGCGCCGTGGCGCGTGGTGCCGGTCGTGCGCAGATACCAGTTGGCGGCGCGAAAGGCCTTGTCGCGGGCCTTGAGCTGCTTAGCCGGCGCCGCATCCGCGGCCAGCGCGTCAAAGTCGCTCCACAGCGTGGTGCCCACGAAGCGGCGCCCCGCGATGACCACCGTTTCACGTTCCAGCCAGGTGATGCCCAGCCGCTCGCAGGTCTCGCGCAGCCGCGCGTGGGTGGCGTCGAAATCGACCGCGTCGTATTCATGGTTGCCGGGCACGTACAGCACGGGCACGGGCCAGCCGCGCCGCGGCGAAAAGCGTTCCAGCCCGAAGTCCGCGCCCGACAGGCGCGATCCGTACTGGTAGGAGCCCACGTCGCCCGCCAGCACGAGCAGGTCGGCCTGCGGTGCGGGGCGGGCTTCAAAGCCGGGCTGGGTTTCAAGGTGCAGGTCGGACAGGAGCTGGATCTTCACCCGGCCATTGTCGCGTGCCGACCTGCGGCTCAGCCGGCCATGCTGGACTCTTCCTCCATGGCGCCCAGCAGCATCACGTCGGACAGCAGCGTGTACGCCGCGGCCCAGGCCTCGCGCACGTCGGGCGTGAACCGCTGGCCCAGCCCCTGGGCCAGCGTCCACAGCAGCGCGCTGCCCACGGTGGCGTAGTGCTGCGCCTTCACGCCGTAGCGCACGTGGCGCGCGCCCAGCTGGCGCACCACGGGGGCCAGGCGCTCCAGGTCCTTCAGCCCGCTGACGGCTGCGCCGATCATGCTCATGAGCATCTGGCCCTGCTGGCCCATGTCGCCCTTGAACAGCGGGCGCAGCGACGGGTCCAGCGTGAACAGCCGGTTGTAGAAGAGCTCGGCCGCGGTGGCGGCAATGGGCTTGACGTCGGCGAACGAGGCCTGCACGAGGGTGATCTGCTGGGGGGTCATGGAATGCTCCTTGGATGAAAAAATTGGGGGAAGATCAGTTGCCGAACACGGCGGCCAGGCGGTCCATCACGGCCGCGTCGGCGGCGATCTGGGCGTCCTTGTCGGCCTGCGTGTAGGGTGAGGCGATGGCCTTGGCCAGGTCGACCTGGTCGAAGCTGTGGCGCGCGCCCGCATGCACCGTCATGGCCACGGCGTTGCCGCTGGCCGTGCCCGCTCCCAGCGTCTGCGCGACGCTCACGCGGTTGGCGCATTTGCCGTCGGTGTACAGCGGGTCCGTGGCCGCGTGGTGGATCGTGACGGGCGCGTAGGACAGCCACGTGGTCTTGTCGGTGGACGACGCATTGCCGCCGAACTCGTTGATCAGGCCGCAGCCGGGATAGAACGCGAACGCTTCGCGAAACGGCTGGCTGCCGGCCGTTCCTTCGTTGGTCCTGTCCATGGTGGCCATCACGGCGCTGGCGCCGTTGCTCCAGCCCATGAGCGCGATGCGGCCCGCCGTGGCATGGCCGTTGGCCAGCAGCCAGGCGCGGCCGGCCGCGGCGTCGCGGGGGCGCACCGTGGCCTCGTTCAGGCCCGCGCTGCCGTTGTTGCATTCGTTGGTCAGCCCGCGTTCGCTGAAGCTGTCCACCAGCAGCCCGGTGTAGCCGGCGCGCGCCAGGGTCTCGCCCCAGCGCTTGTGGATGTGCGACAGCGCCTTCAGGGGCGGCTGCGGCTCCATCGACTCGATGCCGTTGGACCACACGCCCGCGCAGCCGTGCATCATCACCACGGTGGCGTTGCGCGGCGCGGCGGCGCTGTCCTGGAACAGAAAGCCCGTCAGTGCCTGCCCATCGGCGTTGGTGAAGTGCACCTTGGTCATGGTGACCGTGCTGGCGATGGTGGCGCCCTGCGGCGCCAGGGCGGCTTCGGCTGCGGCGGACGCAGCTTCGTTGGCGCCAGTGTCCGTGCCGCCGCCGCCGCAGGCGGTCAGGGCCATGGCGGCCAGCGCGCTGATCAGGGCCTGCTGGAAGCGGCGGGCGCGCAGGCGGTTGCGAAGGCTCATGGGGATGCGGGTTTTCATGGGTCGGTGTGTTTGCGGTTGAAGATGCCTTTGACATCTCAAGCCGCGTGCCAACCAGCAAACCCAATGAAATCAAGCACTTGCGCGCGCCACCGCGCGGCGGGGCGTCTGTGTTTGCCGACACCTGCGCCGGCTGCCCGGCCGCAAACCCTTTGGAATCAACGACTTGCGGTGTCGGCGTTTGCAGACACCCGCGGGCGTGAATACATCACACCTTGAAGGCGGCCGGGTCGATCTGGTGGCGCCCGAGCAGGGCGTAGAAGTCGGTGCGGTTGCGCTGGGCCAGCTTGGCGGCCTGCGTGACGTTGCCGCCGGTGAGCTTGAGCACCTGCGTCAGGTAGTCGCGTTCGAACTGGCGGCGCGCCTCGTCAAACGGCAGGTGCCCTGCGTCGCCCGCCTGGCTGGACAGCGCGCGCTGCACCAGCGCCTCGGGGATGAGCGCGGCGGTGCTCAGCACCACGCACTTTTCCACCACGTTCTGCAGCTGGCGCACGTTGCCGGGCCAGGGCGCGGCGGCCAGCAGCTCCATCGCGCCGGGCGCCCAGCCGTTGACGGCCTTGCCGTAGCGCTGCGCGAGCGTGACCATGAAATGCTGCGCGAGCAGGGGAATGTCCTCGCGCCGCGCGGCCAGCGCGGGCAGGTGCAGGCCCACGACGTTCAGGCGGTAGAACAGGTCCTCGCGGAAGCGGCCCGCGGCGACCTCGTCTTCCAGCCGCCGGTGCGACGCGGAGATCACGCGCACGTCCACGCGCTGCGCGCGCGCGGCGCCCACGGCCCGCACTTCGCGTTCCTGCAGCACGCGCAGCAGCTTGACCTGCATGGGCAGCGGCAGGTCGGCGATCTCGTCCAGAAAAATCGTGCCGCGGTGCGCGCCCATGAACAGGCCGGGGTTGTCGCGCACGGCGCCGGTGAAGGCGCCCTTGACGTGGCCGAACAGTTCGGACTCCATCAGGTTTTCGGGAATGGCGCCGCAGTTCACGGCCACCAGCGCCGCCGCGCCGCGGGGGCTGGCCGCATGGATGGCGCGGGCCAGCAGTTCCTTGCCGGTGCCGCTGTCGCCATGGATCAGCACCGAGGCGTCGCTCTGCGCGAGCAACCGCGCCTCGGCCAGCACCTGCTCCATGCGCGGGCTGCGTGTGAGGATGGACTCGCGCCAGGCCTCGCCCGGTTCGTCGCCGGGCATGTCGGCGCCCAGTGCCAGCGACGCCGCCAGCGCGCGCTGCACTTCGGCCATGAGGTCGCGCGCCTCGAACGGCTTGGTGACGTAGCCGAACACGCCGCGCTGCAGCGCCTTGACTGCGTCGGGGATGGTGCCGTGCGCGGTCAGCATCAGCACCGGCAGCAGCGGGTGGCGGCGGTGCACGGCCTCGAACAGCTGCAGCCCGTCCATGCCGCCCATGCGCAGGTCGGTGATCAGCAGCGCCGGCAGCTCATGGTCCAGCCGCGCCAGCGCCGCCTCGCCGCTGTCGGCCTCGATGACTTCGTGCCCTTCGTGCCGCAGGCGCAGCGACAGCAGCCGCAGCAACGCGGGGTCGTCGTCGACGATGAGGATGCGGGGCATGGCTCAGACAACCGGGGCGTGCAGATACACATGAAACGTCGTCCCCTCGCCGGGCCGGCTGTCCACCTCGACCGTGCCGCAATGCAGGCTCACGCATTCCTTCACGATGTGAAGCCCGATGCCTGTGCCCTGGATGTTGCCCACGTTGGTGCCGCGGTGAAAGCTCTCGAACAGGCGCGGCAGGTCGGCCGCGGGGATGCCGATGCCGCGGTCGCTCACCCGCAGGTGCAGGCGGTCGCCGTCGGCGGGGGACGCGCTGCAGGTCACCTGCGTGTCGGGCGGCGAATACTTCAGCGCGTTGCCCAGCAGGTTGACCAGGATGTGGCGCAGCAGGTGCGGGTCGATCTGGCGCGGCTCGTCCACGCCGTCGCAGGCCATGGCGATGCGCGCCGCCTGCGGGTGGGCGCGGTCCATCTCGGCGGCGATCTGCACCATCAGGTCGGGCATGCGCCGGGGCTGCGGGCTGAAGCTGAACTTGCCGGACTCCAGCTTGCTGGTCAGAAGCACCTGGTCGACCATCTCGTTCATGCGGGACACGGCCTGCTTGATGAGCGTGAGCATTTCCTTGCGCTCGTCGGCGGGCAGCCGCTCGCCGTAGTCGTCCAGCAGCTCCACCGACGACAGGATGGCCGCCAGCGGCGTGCGGAACTCGTGGGATGCCACCGCGACGAAGCGCGACTTCAGCTCCGACAGCTCGCGCTCGCGCGTGAGCGCGCTGCGGATGTCGTCCTCCACCTGGCGGCGCAGCGTCACATCGGTCAGGAAGTTCAGCGTGGCCGGCGCGCCCTGCCACTCGAACACCACGCCGCTGATCTCCAGCCAGCGTACGTCGCCGCTCACGTGCAGAACGCGGAACTGGTAGTTGTTTTCCACCGTCTCGCCGCGCAGGCGCCGCATGTGGTTGCCCAGCACGCGTTCGCGGTCATCGGGGTGGATGAACTCGATGAACGGCTTGGTCAGCGCCTCGTGCTCCGTCATGCCGGTCAGCGCCAGCGCGCGCGGGTTGGCGTACAGGATGCGGCCGCCCGCCGTGACCAGGATGCCCTCGCTCACGTTCTCCACCACGGTGCGGTACTTGGCCTCGGAATCGGCCAGCGCGCGCTCGGCGGTCTTGCGGCGCGAGATGTCGCGGATGAACGAGCTGAATGTGTACTGGTCGCCCGTGCGCACGGGCCACACCGACAGCTCGGCGTCGAACTCCTCGCCGCTTCGGCGCAGTGCCGTGGTTTCCACGCGCCGGTTGAAGATGTTGGACGAGCCGTCGCGCAGGAACCGCTCGATGCCCATGTCATGCATGGGTCGCAGCGCCTCGGGGACGATCAGCTGCGTGAGCGTCTGGCCGACCGCCTCCACGCGCGACCAGCCGAACATGCGCTCGGCGGCGTTGTTCCAGTCGATGATCTGGCTGCGCGCGTCGATGGTCACCACCGCGTCGTTGGCCGTGGCGATCAGCGCCGACAGCCGGGCCGTGGCGTCGCTCAGGTTGCGCTCGGCGTCGGTGCGCCGGCTGATCTCGGCGCGCAGGCGCGCCGTGGTGTCCATCTGCCAGGTCACGTCGCGCGCGATGTGCGTCACGCGCAGCAGCGTGCCGCCTGCGCCGCGCACGGGAAAGGCGCTTTCGCGCAGCCAGGCCGTACGGCCCTGCGCCGCGGTGTCGCCCGGACGCGGTGGCCGGTTGACCCGGTATTCCTCGCTGTACCCCGATTCGCCGGACCCGCCGGATCCGCCCGACACGAGCTGCTCGCGCGCCCGCGCCAGCCGCGCCCGGTCGTCCGCGTGCACGTGCTGCATCAGCGCCTGCGGGCCGCTGTCGCCGGCGGCGGCAAACCCCCAGAACCGTTCGAACGCTGCGTTGGAATACGTCACGCGCTGCGTGGCCGGGTCCCAGACCCACAGCATCTCGTCGATGTTTTCGGCCACCTGGACCAGCCATTCCTCGCCCAGCCGGGGCGGCGAGGCGGGGGACGGCGGTGTGGGGGCGTGCATGTAACAAGCATACCCGCGTCACGCCAGGGGCACACTTTGGTTGTGGTGCCGGCCGGGCCCATGATCGATGCCGGACCCATCCATGCACAAAGCGCATGGGGAACCGGGCATATTGAGGTTGCAACCCTAGGGTTAACCCCTATTCTTGGTTCATCGCAACTTTTCGCCGCCCGGCGGCGACCCTGACGTGGACACCCTGCTGACCCAACTCACCCAGACCTGGAACCGTTTGCTGCCCGCCTTTGGCGTGGCCCGCCAGAGCGACGTTCCCCACCAGCTCATGGAAAGCGCCGGTGCGCGTGCCGGGCTGGACCCCCAGCAGGCCCGCGAGCTGCGCAGCGCCGCCAGCGCCTACCTCAGCGTCGTGCGCTGATTTCCGTCAGGCCTCAGAGCTTGACCCCCGCGCCCTTGACCGTGGGTGCAAGCTGCGCGACCTGCTCGCGCACGAACCCGGTGAACGCCGCCGGGCTGGCCGTCGAGGCCGTGATGCCCAGGTCCACCATGCGCTTCTTCACGTCGGCCTGCGCCAGCACCTCGTTGCAGGCGGTATTCAGCCGCGCGACCACATCGGCCGGCATCCTGGGCGGACCCGACAGGCCGAAGAAGTTGTCCAGCACCAGCCGGCGGTAGCCGAACTCCACCACGCTGGGCACGTCGGGCACCAGCGGCGAGCGGTTGGCCGAGGTCACCGCCAGCGGCACGATCTGCCCGCTCTTGAAGTACGGCACGAAGGCCGTCACCACGTCGATGCCCAGCGGCACCACGCCCGCGATCAGGTCGGTCGTCATGGGCGCGCCGCCGCGGTAGGGCACGTGCACCAGGTTCACGCCCATGGTCTTCTTCATCAGCTCGCCATAGATGTGGCCGATGGACGCCGGCCCGCCCGAGCCGAAGTCCAGCCGCCCGGTTTTTCGCGCCTGCGCTTCCACGTCGGTGATGGTCTTGACCGGCGCCGCCGGGTTGGCCATGACCACGCAGGGGGCCGTTCCGATCAGCGCAATGTGGCTGAAGCCATCCACCGGGTCATACGGCTGTTTTTCCAGGGCGAACGGGCCAATGGAGATGGGCGTGGAGTTGGACAGCATCAGCGTGTAGCCGTCGGCCGGCGCCTGCGTCACGGCCAGGCCGCCCACGCTGCCGCCCGCACCGGGGCGGTTGTCCACCACCACGGGCTGGCCGAGCTTTCTGGCCAGCTGCTCGGCCATGACGCGGGCGACGATGTCGCTCGCGCCGCCGGCCGGAAAGGTCACGACGATGCGCAGCGTCTTCTCGGGCCAGGCGGCAAAGGTGGGCAGGGTGGCGGCTGCCGATCCGGCAGCCAGGATGCGCAGGGCGCCGCGGCGGGAGGTGTGAAGGCTCATGGTGCGTCCGGAAAGGGCAATGGAACGGTCCACTATAGGCAGCGGGGGCGGGCGCGCCAATCGCGGCATACTTATCTGCCGCATAACAAACCCGCCAAAACCGGGGCCTGACGAGCAGATCGAGCCCCAGTGTTGTGCATGGTTTGTGCATAGGTGAGCCATGACCCGAGCCAGCGACCCGTTCGACACCTACCTGCTGCGCGTGTTCAGCATGCTCATGGCCGAGCGCAGCGTGTCGCGCGCAGCCGCCCGGCTCAACCAGTCGCAGCCCGCCGTGAGCGCCGCGCTCAAGAAGCTGCGCGACATCCTGGGCGACCCGCTGCTGGTCAAGGACAAGCAGCGCATGGTGCCCACCGAGCGCGCCCTGCAGCTGGAAGCGTCGGTGCGCATCGTGCTGGCCGAAATCGACGGGCTGCTCGCGCCGGCCGACGCCTTCGACCCCGCCACCACGCGCCAGACCTTTCGCATCGGCACGCCCGACTACCTGGCGCCGCCGCTCATGGCCAGCATGGTGAGCTACCTGCGCATGACGGCGCCGCGCGCGCGGCTGGCCGTGCATTCACTGGGGCCGGACTACGACTACGAAGCCGCGCTGGCCGAAGGTGAACTGGACGTGGTGATCGGCAACTGGCCGCAGCCGCCCGAACACCTGCGCATGGCCATCCTGCTGGAAGACGAGGTCGTCTGCCTGGTGGGCCGCGACCACCCCGCGGCCGGGGGCACCCTGACCGTGGCCGGCTACCTGGGCGGCGCCCATGTGGTGCCGCTCATGTACAGCGTGACCCAGCGCGGCGTGGTGGAGTCGCATCTGGCGGCGCTGCGCATGACGCGCGAGGCGACGGTCACGGTGCCGTTCTTCAATATGGCGCCGTACCTGCTCCCCGGCACGGACCTGATCTTCACCACCAGCCGTCATTTCGCCGAACACTACGCACGGCTGCTGCCGCTGGCCGTGGTGCGCTCGCCGATCGACTTTCCGGTCATGCGCTTTTACCAGCTGTGGCACAGCCGCACGCACCATTCGCAGGGCCATGCCTGGTTGCGCTCGCTGCTGTCGGCGGTGGCGCGCACGGCCGATGCCACGCAGGGGCTGCGGGCGCCGGCCCGGCGCACCTCGCGCACCTCATAGGGCGGACGGAACGCTGCGCTTGCCCGCCAGCATTCCCCGGCTGAACGCCTGACGGGACGGCGCCCTGTTCGCGCCGCCAGAGCCCGGCCCCCTTCGTGGTGAGCCACTCCAGTACTCCCAACGGGATCGCTGCGTTCAACACGCCGGAATGAGCCTCGCCCCGTTGGTCCGTGCTTCGCGCCCGGGCTCTTGATCGGTGGCGCGAACAGGGCGCCACCCCGCCCCGACGGGCGGTTCACCCCGGAGGAACCAGAACGCAGTGTTACAGATCCTAGTTTCTGGGCGTCGAAAACGCCTTGGTCGCCGCGGCCGCCACCGCCAGCTGCAGCCAGGCATGGTCGCTGCGCTGGCCCTGGCGGATGTGCCAGAGCGAGTCCACGTGCACGGGCGGCACGTCGAATGGCAGGTCGCGCACCATCAGCTCGCTGGCCATGCCGGTGACGTTTACGAAATGGCGCGGCAGCACCGTGAGCAGGTCCGACACCGACACCACCCGCCCCGCCGTGAAAAACTGGTTCACCGTGGCCACGACGCGGCGCGTCTGGCCCAGCGAGGCCAGCGCCTCGTCGATGAAGCCATAGGGCCGGCCCGAAAAGCTCACCAGCAGGTGGTGGGCCGTGCAAAAACGCTTGAGCGTGAACGGCCCGCTGGCCAGCGGGTGGCCCTTGCGCATGACGCACACGTATTCGCCGTCGTACAGCCGCTGGTGCTCGAACGCCGCCTTGCCGCCCGCCTGGGCCTGGGCCGTCAGGTCGGCCAGCACGGCGGGAAAGTAGCCGGCCGCCATGTCCACCTGCCCCTCGTCCAGCAGGCGGCGCGGGTCGCGCGTGGTCAGCGGCTGCACGCGGATGGACACGCCCGGCGCGTCCTTTTCGATGATCTCCACCAGCCCCGGCATGAGCTCGGCCGCCGTCGCGTCGGCCATGGCCAGCACGAAGGTGTTGGTAGCGGTGCCGGCCACAAAATCGCCGGGCGCCAATGACGCCTCGATCTGCCGCAGCGCGTCCCCAATGGCCGGCCACAGGGCCAGCGCCTTCGGCGTCGGCTCCACGCCATAGCCGCTGCGGCGCACCAGTTCATCCCCCAACGCGTCTCTCAGCCGGCGCAGGGCATTGCTGACGGCGGGCTGAGTCATGGCCAGATTGCTGGCGGCGCGCGTAAGGTTGCGCTCACTCATGACCTGATCGAACACCTTCAGCAGGTTCAGGTCCAGTGTGCGGAAATTGCGGTTAACCATACGTCTTATGAATGATATCCATCATCAATCTAAATTGGATAAATATCAGGGTCAACCCTAATATCTGTCTGCGCCCGGCAATTCCGCCACAAGCGTTTTTGAGAGGGAATCACCATGACCAGCTTTGTCCACACCGAATACCCCACCGAGCACCCCGGCGTGGTGCGCGCCGAAAAGGCTGCCGAAGCGATCTCCGGCATTGCGCGCGGCTTCAATGGTTCGCGCGGCGCCGCGACGCTGCTGCTGTCGGCGGTGGTCGCCGCACTGCTGGTCGTGGCCAACCAGGTGGTGGACACCTGGACCGAAGGTCACCTGCTGATGGCCTGGATCGTCATGTGGACCATCGCCTTTGCCGCGCTGGCCTTGCTGGCGGCGCCGGCCCGCAACGCCGGCAGCGTCCTGCGCACCACGCTGCGTGTCTGGAGCGATCGCCGCAAGGCCGCCGTGCAAGACCAGAAGCTGTGGGAACTGGCCCTGTCCGACGCCCGCGTGATGGCCGACATCAGCCGCGCCATGACGCGTGACACCATGCGCGACGTGCGCGGCTACTACTGAGTGGTGGCCGCCATGGCAGCCCTTGCATCCCGCAGCCCGCTGGCCTTGATCGGCCGGCGGCTGGTGGCGGCGATGAATGCGTGGTCGTACTCGATTGCCCGCTCCCGGGCCGAGCGCCGCCGCCAGCTGTCGCAGCAAGCCCGCCCGGCAGCGCCGACAGCCGTGCCCACCACGCCGCGCTGGCCCACGAGCTGGGGCGACTGAAGCGCCGGGCCCCCCGGCCGGCAGGCAAAAAAGGCCACCGCATGCGGTGGCTTTTTATTTGGGCGAATGTCGCGTCAGGCGGCTAGGCGCTTTTCGATCTGCGCCTTGGTCTCGGTCAGCTCGGCCGGCAGGTGGTAGGCCAGCTGCTGGAACAGCTCGGCGTGCAGTTCCAGCTCCTTTTGCCAGACAGCCTTGTCGATGCTGATGACCGATTTGAACTGCTCGGCGCTGAAGTTCAGGCCGGTCCAGTTCAGCTCTTCGTACGCCGGGCTCACGCCGAAGACGTGCTCGGTGCCCTGGGCCTTGCCTTCGATGCGGTCGATCATCCACTTGAGCACGCGCATGTTCTCGCCGTAGCCGGGCCACACGAACTTGCCGTCATCGCCCTTGCGGAACCAGTTGGTCGTGTAGATGCGCGGCAGCGTGGCGCCGGACGCCTGCAGCTTCTTGCCCAGGTTCAGCCAGTGCTGGAAATAGTCGCTCATGTTGTAGCCCATGAACGGCAGCATGGCGAACGGGTCACGGCGCACCACGCCCTGCTGGCCGAAGGCCGCGGCGGTGGTCTCGGAGCCCATGGTGGCGGCCATGTAGACGCCCTCGGTCCAGTTGCGCGCCTCGGTCACCAGCGGCACCGTGGTGGAGCGGCGGCCGCCGAAGATGAACGCGTCGATCTTCACGCCCTTGGGGTCGTCCCAGGCGCTGTCCAGTGCCGGGTTGTTGATGGCCGACACCGTGAAACGCGCATTGGGGTGGGCGGCCTTGGCGCCGGTTTCCTTGGCGATCTGGGGCGTCCAGTCCTTGCCCTGCCAGTCGATCGCATGCTCGGGCGCATTGCCCATGCCTTCCCACCACACGTCGCCGTCGTCGGTCAGCGCGACGTTGGTGAAGATCACGTTCTTGTCCAGGCTGGCCATGCAGTTGGGGTTGGTCAGCGTGTTGGTGCCGGGGGCAACGCCGAAATAACCCGCCTCGGGGTTGATCGCGCGCAGCGAGCCGTCGGCCTGGGGCTTGATCCAGGCGATGTCGTCGCCGATGGTCGTGACCTTCCAGCCCTCGAAGCCCGCGGGCGGGATCAGCATGGCGAAGTTGGTCTTGCCGCAGGCGCTGGGGAAAGCGGCGGCCACGTGGTATTTCTTGTTCTCGGGCGAGGTCACGCCCAGGATCAGCATGTGCTCGGCCAGCCAGCCTTCGTCGCGGCCCATGGTGGACGCGATGCGCAGCGCAAAGCACTTCTTGCCCAGCAGGGCGTTGCCGCCGTAGCCGGAGCCGTACGACCAGATCTCGCGCGTCTCGGGGTAGTGGACGATGTACTTGGTCTTGTTGCAGGGCCAGGACACGTCCTTCTGGCCTTCGGCCAGCGGCGCGCCGACCGTGTGCACGCAGGGCACGAACTCGCCGTCCACGCCCAGCACGTCGTACACGGCCTTTCCCATGCGGGTCATGATCTTCATGTTGACGGCCACGTACGGGCTGTCGGACAGCTCGATGCCGATGTGGGCAATGGGCGAGCCCAGCGGGCCCATGCTGAACGGCACCACGTACATCGTGCGGCCCTTCATGCAACCGTCGAACAGGGGCTGCAGGGTCTGGCGCATCTCGGCCGGGGCCATCCAGTTGTTGGTGGGGCCGGCGTCTTCCTTCTTTTCGGAGCAGATGTAGGTGCGGTCCTCGACACGGGCCACGTCGCTCGGGTCGGACCAGGCCAGGTAGGAATTGGGGCGCTTGATGGGGTCCAGCTTCTTGAAGGTGCCGGCATCGACCAGCTGCTGGCACAGGCGGTCGTATTCGGCTTCGCTGCCGTCGCACCAGTAGATGTTGTCGGGCTTGCACAGGGCGACCATGTCGGCGACCCAGGCAATGAGTTTCGCGTTCTTCACGAACGCCGGGGTGTTGAGATTCAGGCCCTGCATCACGGGAGAGTTCATCCAAAGGCTCCTAAGTTGAAAAAACGTTTTTCCAAAAGGAAGCTCACGGGCGGATGACTCGCTGAGAGCAGCCTTTTGAAAAAACGGCTTTCGCTACTCAGTCGGCGGGCGCGTTGCCGGTCGGCTGGGTCGTGTCAATTTTATGAACCCAACCCTCCCGCAACCTGTCGAACACAGGTTTTGTCATGCAAAACATGCATAGGGTTATGCATGAAGATTGCAGAAATATGTACTTGACGTTACCACTCAAAAGGCCTACAGTGCATTCACTGGAGCAAAAACATGGCCGCCATCCTCTCTCAACCTCACTTCCAAGACGCCGACAAGGCCCGTGAATACTTGGAAGCTCAGGTCTGGCCCAACGGTCGTATCTGCCCCCACTGCGGCGTGATCGGTGAGCATTACGTGCTGTCTGGCAAGTCCGCACGCCCCGGCCTGTACAAGTGCCAAGCCTGCCGCGAACCCTTCACCGTGACCGTGGGCACCGTGTTTGAACGCTCCAAAGTTGGCCTTCACCTGTGGCTCCAAGCCGTTCACCTGATGGCCGCGTCCAAAAAGGGCATTTCCGCCAAGCAACTGGAGCGCATGCTTGGCGTGACCTACAAAACCGCTTGGTTCATGGCCCATCGCATCCGTGAAGCCATGACCGGCGACAACGCCACGTTGCTGGGCGGTCCCGGTTCCTCGGGCATCGTTGAGGCTGACGAGACCTTTTGGGGCGTGCAGACCGATGACGAAGGCATCCGCTACCCCAAGGGCACCCAGCGCGGCCATGCCCACAAGATGAAGGTTCTGTCCCTTGTGGAGCGTGACGGCAACAAGCGCACCTTCCACGTTCCTACCGTGAACGCCGCCACCGTGGGCGCGGTTCTCAAGGCCCAGGTTTCCCCTACGGCCCACCTGATGACGGACGAAGCCAGCTACTACAAGAAGCCCGCAAAGCACTTTGCAGCCCACGGCACCACGAACCACTCCAAGGGCGAATATGCACGCGGCATCGTTCACAGCAACAGCGTTGAATCGTCCTTTGCCATCCTCAAACGCGGCCTGCATGGCACCTTCCATGCTGTGTCTGAAAAGCACCTGCAACGCTATTGCACGGAATTTGATTTCCGCTGGAACACGCGCCAGTCTCAGGGCTGGAACGATGTTGCCCGCGCAGATGCGGCATTGAAGGGCATCACCGGCAAGCGTCTGACCTATCGGCGGATTAATTTCGTCACCCCGTAAAACGACTCTCGAAAGTATCCTTGCGCAGTTGATGCGCAAGGCATAGGCTGTCTCTCCCTAAAAAAGGAGGGACCATGGCCCTATATCAACTCACCTTGTTTTATCCAAGTGTCCGAGAGCACGCGACGACGCTAAGAAACATACGGACTGGCGTTGAATCAGTCGCTGGTAAAAACTGGCGCGTAGTGTCAGCAGGCGAACACACCTGTGCCATCGTGTTTGAGACAACCATACCACCTGATGCGATTCAACCGCGCCTTGGGAATTTCGCCGGAATAGAACGCTTCGAGTTTCTCCTAGTAGAGATCGCCACAATTCAGGGCGGCTATCTCTCCACGGATGTTTGGTCATGGATCGGTCCCAAAATGGCTAAGCCAAGACAAAAATAAAAACCGGCACTAGGCCGGCTTCTTGTTTGTGGTCTTTGCCGCTGGTTTCGGTTTCACCTTTGGCATGGGCGGTGCTGCCCATACTCGTTTCAATGCCTCATTGAAGGGCATTGCAGGTTGTTGCTGCTCATCCTTGGAGGGAGTCGTTTTGGACATGGATAAATATTACCTCTCGTTGGGCCACTTCATCGGTGCTTTTTCTGACGTAGAGCAGCAGCTTTTTCTATTGCTGATGCTTGAGGCTGACCTCTCTTTGGCAACAGCACAATCCCTGTTTTCTGGCACCAGGGCCAAATCGGCCATGCAATTTGTTGGCCGGCTATACGAATCGCGCTTTGAGGAAATGCCAACACGACTTAAAGAGGCATTTCATCAACTCGCAGCCATTAATACAGCGCGCGATCAGCTTGTGCATTGGGCTTTTGACCGAGATGTCGCTCGCCGCACAAAAAAGATGGTCGTTAGTAACAACGTCCGCGCTCACACCCCAACAAGCAGGCGAGAAATCGAGATGTCCACAGAATTGCTCTCCTGCTTAAGGGCAGACCTATTAATCATCTATGCCGTTTTAGATGTCCATATGGACTATCTAATGCGCGACATTCCTGACGAAAACCCGCGCAGCGCCAAAGTTACTGCGGCCTTTGAAAAGATCGCGCAATTTCCATGGCTTTATAAACCTCCACAGCCAACAAATCCTCGGGATAGGTCTCCTGCAACTCGCGAAGGCGGGAAACGCCCGCGTCAATCATTTCGCGGGTAACTTCAATGTCTGCCTGCTCGATAGTACTTTCGCGTAGGGACGTCATGTACATACTTCCGGAAGATTGGCGGCAGGCCTTGGTCGACGCAGCCCAAAAAGCAAAACGCCCGCGTGGAGACCACGCGGGCGTTTGGAAGAGAACAGTCCCGGCGCCGGCGTACCGGCGCGGTGATCAGGCCATGGAAATGGCGATAAAGGCCAGCAGGAACATCAGCACGCCGCCCACGACGGGCAGCACGATGGGCATGGCGGGGACAATGGCCTCGACCGCGTCGGCGGGTTGCTGGGCGGGTTCGTGGTGATGGCTGGACATGGCTGAAACCTCGGAAATTTCAAGAAACTGGATTCGGGAATGGCCACGATTTTACCCCGCAGCCCCCGCCCGCCGTCAAAGCAGGGCGTAGGTGGTGGTGGCGCGGCAGGCGCTTTTGCCGTCGTTGGCGCCACGGATGTCGATCTCGCCAAAGGCCAGCGACTTGCCCGCGCGGATCACGCGCGCCTGTACCAGCGCGTCCTGGCCGGACAGGGGTTTCAGGAAGCTGGTGTTCAGCTGCACGGTCGTACACGGCCTGAATTCGCCGAAATGCCGGATCAGCGCCAGCACCATGGCCGTATCGGCCGCCGCCATCATGGCCTGGCCGCACAGCATGCCGCCCACGCGCGACAGCGCATCGCTTTGCGGCAGCCGCAGGGTCACGCTGTCATCGTCCACGCGGTCCACGCGCAGGTTCAGGGCCTGGACCCAGGGCGCGAAGTATTCCGCCAGCGCGGGCTGAAGGGTATCGGGCGTCATCTACTTCTGCTCCTGGGCATCGAAGCCGGCATTGTGCAGGGCCGCCAGCACGGCCGCGATATGGTCGCGCCCGCGGGTCTGGATGACCAGCTCGATCTCCACGTTCTGCGCCGACAGCGTGGTGAAGGCGCGCTGGTGGTGCACCTCGTCGATGTTGGCGCCCGCTTCGCTCACGACGCCCGTGATGCGAGCCAGCGATCCCGGCACGTCCCGCGCGCCCACGCGCACCCGCGCCAGCCGGCCGGCGCGCACCATGCCGCGCTCGATGATGGCGGCCAGCAGTAGCGGGTCGATGTTGCCGCCGCACAGCACCAGCCCGACCTTCTTGCCGCGAAAGCGGTCCGGGTGCTTGACCAGGGCCGCCAGGCCCGCGGCACCGGCGCCTTCGACCAAGGTCTTTTCGATCTCCAGCAGCATGACGATGGCGTGTTCGATGTCGCCTTCGTCCACCAGCACCAGGTCGTTGACCCGCGCGGCAATGATCTCCTGCGTGATGCGCCCGGGCGTCCCCACCGCGATGCCCTCGGCGATGGTGCTCGTGCCCTGGGGGTGCTGCGTGTGCTTGATGGCATTGAACATCGCGGGGAAGCGCACGGTCTGCACGCCCACAATATCGATATCAGGCTTGAGCGCGCGGGCCGCCGTGGCGATGCCCGCGATCAGCCCGCCCCCGCCCACGGCAATGACCAGCACGTCCAGGTCGGGCCGGGCCTGCAGCATCTCCAGCCCCACGGTGCCCTGGCCGGCGACGATGGCTTCGTCGTCATAGGGGTGCACAAAGGTCAGCTGCTGCTCAGCCGCGAGCTTGAGCGCATGGCTGCGCGCCTCGTCCAGCGTGTCGCCGTGCAGCACAACCTCGGCGCCGAAGCCGCGCGTGCGCTCGACCTTCACGCCTGGCGTAAAGCGCGGCATGACGATCACGGCACGCAGGCCCAGGCGCTGCGCGTGGTACGCCACGCCCTGGGCGTGGTTGCCCGCGCTCATGGCGATCACGCCGCGCGCGCGTTCGCTGTCGGTCAGCTGGGCGAGCTTGTTGCAGGCGCCGCGTTCCTTGAATGACGCGGTGAACTGCAGGTTCTCGAACTTCAGGAAGATCTGCGCACCTGTGATTTCCGACAGCGTGCGCGACGCAACAAAGGGGGTGTCAAAGACCTGCCCCTGAAGGCGGGCGGCGGCCTGCTGGATGTCTGACAACTCGATCATGGCGGGCATTGTGCGGGGTAATACCCGCATAAACCAACGGATATCAGAACATCAGTGTCTTCCATGTTGGTTCAGACTGCGTTATCGTGGAATCGCACATGCTTCATGGCTGGAGGCTTTTCGATGGTCAAGC
>JAYRLC010000088.1:0-5602 GCA_041905405.1 Ramlibacter sp.
CTTCTTGCTCATGGGGAAACCCTCGATCGTTGGAGGCCGGGACAGGTTACTTGTGCCGTTTCTCGTAGTCATCGAAGGCCATGCGCAGCAGCTCGTTGAGCTTGAGGTCATGAGCGGCGGCGAACATCCGGAAGCGACGGCGGAGGTCGGCAGTAACCCGGAAGTTCAGGGGGACGTTGTTGGCGGCGTCGTCGCTGTCCACGGGGGCCGGTGAGCGGGGCGGCATGTCGGCCACGGGGGCAGCTTTGCCCTTGGTGGCGACGAGACCGGAAAGGTCGGCGGTTGCTTTCTTCGTAGCCATTTCAGATGGTTTCCTTCTTGGTGGATTTCTTCTTAGCGTGCATGCGTTCCTGCACGAAAGCAAACAACTGGCGGATTTCCTCGGCGCTGCGGCCCTTCGGGTCCGTTTCCTGGACGGTCCGGCCGTCCACCATTGAGGCGGCATAGTCCACGCGGTCATGCACGATCGCCGGGGCAACGGCTCCGTGCGAGGACAGGGCGGCAACGGCCTGCACGGTCAAGCGAGCGGTCGGCTTGGCCTGAGTGACGGCGAAGGCGAACGGGCGGGCGGCCTCCTGGGCAATGTCCACCGTGCTGCCCACGGCGCGCAGGTCGTGCGGGCTGGGGCGGGTCGGGATCAGCACCAGGTCGGCGAGCTTCACCACGTCGCGAATGGCGGCGGTGATGGCCGGGGGCGTGTCGATCACTGCGAGCTTGAAGCCGGCATCGGCAAGGCTCGCCAGCTTCGCCGGCAGCTCGGCCAGTGTGGCGGACGCCAGGGCGGGCGCGTCTGCCTCCCGCGAGTTCCACCATGCCGACAGCGAGCCTTGCGGGTCGGTGTCGATCAGGACGGCCGGGCCCGCGCCATCGATCGTGGCTGCGACCGCCAGGTGTGCGGCCAACGTGGTTTTGCCTGCGCCTCCCTTCTGACTTGCTAGGACGAGAACTTTCATACTTCCTCGCTGATTTGGTTAGGTAGATAGGAAGATAGCACGCCGGACGCATTAACGCAAACACCGGAAGCAAAAAGCACGCAAGCCAGCTAAGCAGGAAGGGCGGGGCAAGCCCGCCCCGCCTTACGCCACCAGTCCTTGAACGAGGGCGTTCCAGCGGACCTTGAGGGCCGCCGGCACGGTGCGCTGATCCAGCAGGTCCAGAAACTTCCGGGTGAACAGTTGCCGGCAGTCGGTTCCGATGGTTCCCAGCACCTGGACGATCCAGGTCTTGATATCGAGAAAGCTCACGTCATGGCCTTGGCCGAAATACTGGCCGGCCGCTTCCTTCGCGTCTGCAGGCGGCTCCCGCGTGACCAGGAACAGATAATCCCGGATCGCATTCCGGGAAATCTTCGTGTTGAAGGTCGAGACGACGCGGGCTCGCTCGACGGTGCGCTCCGTGACCTCGATCGCCAAGTGCGTCTCGCCGTCCTTCTTGATCGTGATATCCCCGCCCGCGCCGCTGGCGCGATCGGCGACGTTGATCCCCTGCCATTCGACTTCCCAGCCCAGGGCGTGGCACTCGTTCAAGGTCTGGAACAGGGCGACCGCCAAGAGGACGGGCAACAGGCCGCCCGATGGCGTGTCTAGCAGGGCTTCGACAAGCCGCCGCTGTTGGTCGAGGCTTAGCCGGGCAATGCGGGCCAGCGTGACGTTGGAGGCGTCGCGAAGGGCGACGAAGAAGTGCAGCAGCAGGATGGCGAGCTCCCGCTGTTCGTCCTGGGTGCCTGCTGCCCGCAGCAGCTCGATGAAGGCGAGCATTGCGTCATAGCCGGCGGTATCTCGCAGACCTCGGCGGGTTTCCTCGGTGAAGCTCACATTGCGCCGGAACGTCGCCAGGTACGGGCCTTTGCTGGCCGGTATCTCTCGCGCATGCAGGAATGGGTTGATGACCCGCTCGTCAAGCGTGCGGCCGTTATAGGCCGCCTCGCCTTGGTTCATGTAGGGCAGACGAATGTCGATGCTGTCGTCCATGATCCGCGCAATGCAGCATCCCAGCAGCGTTTCGCGGTAGGACTGCACCGAGCTGGCGAACAGGACGCGGACGGCCTCCACGGCCTCGGGCGAACCTTGCGGCGTAGGGTCCGCCCGGAATCGTTCCTCTGCGACGGCGAAAAGGCGTTCCAGCTCGGCGCGAGCCTCCGTGTAGTCAATTACCGGCATCGCCCCCGCCTCAGTAGTTCATCCAGAGGCATTCCTGCCGTTCCTGCTTCACGGAGTGGATCTGTTTGGCCGGCGCGTCGTAGCGACGCCAGCCCTTGAACAGCTTGTCATAGAGGGCTGAGCGATAGCCCGACAACGCAACCTTGCCCTTCACGCGGTGAAGCGCTTCGGCGAGCTGGGTGTGTTCCGGCTCCAGCAGCTCGTATCCGTAGGCTTTGGAATCGCCTCGGGTGGAGTGCAGATAGGGCGGGTCGCAATAGAAGAGGGTCGTCGGGGAGTCGTAGAGTTCGAGAATCTCCGTGGCGGGGCGGTTCTCGATCTGCACGCGCAAGAGGCGTTCCCCGATTTCGGCGAGGCCATCGACGCCGCCAAGCCACCGCGAGACGACGCCGGACATGCCCGCGCGGCTGGTGTTCTTGCAGTTCGCCCAGCGGCCAAGCGTGGCCGTCTGCGCCAACCCGGTCCGGGCCTGACGGGCGCGGACGTAGAAGCGCCGGGCCCGCTCCAGGTCGGAAATGCCTCGGGTGCTGCCGTAGATCGCCCGATGGAATTCCTCGCGCGAGAAGGGCGTCAAGGCAATGGCGCGCTGCAGTTCTTCGGGCCGCTCTCGCAGGGTCTTGAAGAAGTTCACCACGTCGCCGTCAATGTCGTTGTAGGTCTCGACGGCCGCCGGGTCGCGGTTGAGAAGAACGGCACCCGAGCCGGCGAAGGGCTCGCAGTAGTGGTGACACTTCGGGAGCTGCGGCAGCAGCCAATCCAGGTGACTGAACTTGCCGCCATACCAGCCAAAAACGATCTTCTTCCCACGGCGTGGGCGCAGGTACACCACATTGCTGCGGGCGTCCTCGCTCTTGTCGGCGTCCAGGTAGATCGGGGAAGGTGAGCGACCGGTCTGTGCTGGTGCTGCGTCTGCTTTCTTGGAACCTCTGGCCATATCTCCCCCTCGGTGTTGAACAGGATAGCCGCAACGTCATGCGGCGGAATCGTTAAATTTTATAGCACGAAGGCACAAAAGCACGATTAGACGGCTTTTTCCAGCCTTGCTAGCTGCTCATGCTTGCGCTGGCGTTGCCGTGCTTCGTCTCGGCCCATATCCGCTTGACCTGGCTGGCGCTGCACTCGGCGAGGCGGGCGGTTTCCGCGATGCTCTTACCGGCCGAACGCAGGGCCACGATGCGCTCATGCTGCCGGCGGTCAGGCTTGCGGCCGGCGTACTTGCCGCGCTGCTTCGCGATGGCGATGCCCTGACGCTGACGCTCGCGGCGGTCCTCGTAGTCGTCTCGGGCCATCTGCAGGGCCAAGCGCAAGAGCATGTCTTGCACGCCTTCCAGCACGACACGGGCGACGCCTTCGGTCGCGCTGGCCAGCTCCGACAAGTCCACGACGCCCGGAACAGCGAGGCGGGCACCCTTGGCCCGTATCGACTGGATGAGCCGTTCCGCGTCTTCCAGCGGCAACCGGGATATGCGGTCGATCTTCTCCGCAATGACGACTTCCCCCGGCTGCAGGTCTTCGATCATCCGCAACAGCTCGGGCCGGTCGGCGCGTGCGCCCGATGCCTTCTCGCGGTAGACGCCGGCAATGTAGTAACCGGCGGCCTTCGCCTCGATCACGATGGCCTCTTGCCGCTGTAGGTCCTGCGCGTCGGTGCTGACCCGCAGATAGACGCGGGCGACGCGGCTGGGTGCGCTCATGCCTGGTCGCCCTCGATCTTGCCCGCGCCGGCCGGCGCGATCGCGGCGAACTGCTCGCGCGTCATTTCCCCGGCTGCGAAGCGTTCGGCGGCCTCGATGTACTCGGGAGAGGGTTGGAAGCCTTCAAGGGCGGTGCTGGCGCGGCCGTATGCAACGGCTTCGCGACGCTTGGACAACTCGACTTCATCGGCTTCGGCTGAGTCTTCATTTTCCAGCAGCCGCGCAGCTTCTGGAATGCGTGCCAGCCAGTCGGCGCCGACGCGCTCGATGGCCTCGGCCATCGTGTAATCCATGCCCGCCAGCCAATCAGCCCGATTAAGAACTAGGGCGGCGGCCAGCTTTTCACCCGTGGAAAGGACGCCGAACCCACCATTCTTGGCGTCGCGGGATTTGTTGACGATCTGCAGCAGTATGTAGTCGGTCACGCTCGGCTCCTTGGTCTAGTTGGGTAAACCCTACCTGTCCAGTATAGCGGAGCCGGCCAAAAAAGGAAATGCACGACTTAAATTGTCTAGGCGCATGCGGCGGACCTAAATTGTCCAACCGTACATTGCGGACCGCGATTGGTGACGCCGGCAGCTCGATCGCGTGCGGGATCTGTCACCACATCACCAGCCGGCAGGATTGCCCTGCCGGCTGGCGGGAGGCTCAACGCTCGGCCTCGCCCTGGGAATGCGACTGCTCACGGGCTGCAAGGCCCGCGTCCCGCTGCTGGCGCAAGGACTCGAACCACGCCGCGCCGGTGTTGGGTTCGTCGCTGGTGGCCTCCTGCTGGGCTTCGGCCTGCGTGCCGGCGTCTTCCTGCACCTGGTTGGCCGCGTGCGCCTCGTAGCCGCCCTGCGCCTCCGTGATCTGGCAGGCCTGCGGCTTCTGCTCCCGCTGCGGGCGCTGCGGCGGCACTCCGTCGGCCTGGTCCTGGTCGCCATCGATCATGGACTGGTGGCGCTCCTGCTGGCGCTGCTGTTCCTCGTTCTGCATCTTGATTTCGTCGTCGGTGCTCATGTCGTCTCCTGGCTGTGTTGTTCGTGGCTATCGTCAACGCCCGCCACGTTGGCGCTCTCGCTCGTGTTCCCGTTGGTGTTGGTGTTGCTTCGCTCGCGCCTGCAGCTCCTGCAGGTGGTCGCGTCGAGCGTCGGCCGCAACCTCGCGCAGCTCGGGGCGTGCGATCTTCTGCGCGTCTCGTCGGCGTTCCTGCTGCAGCTCTAGAACTCTGTCGATCGCCTCCGGATTCAGGGCGAAATGATGGGTTGCGCGGTCCGCGATCTGCCGCAGGTTGTCGGCGGATACGGTATGGCCGGCGCGCTGAATCTGGCGGGAAACCTCGCGCTGAACAACGCGCACGGCTTCCTCCTGGCGGGTGATTTCCCGCAGGCGTTCGCGGTCCTGGCGTTCCTGCTCAAGCTGCTGCTCGCGCTGCCGGCGCTGTTCTTCTTCGCGTTCGTCGTCTTGTCTGCTCATGCTGGGTTGTCCGGTGAAGTGGTTACCGCTCGGGGCCATCCTTTCCGTGCTGCTTGGTCTTGCTCGCAAGGCCCGCGTCCCGCTGCTGGCGCAAGGACTCGAACCACGCCGCGCCGCGCTGCTGGGTGTCTTTGGCGGGCGTCTCGGCCTGCTGCTCCTGCGGCTTGGGGTCTCCTCGTTTTCAGTGCAATAAGTGACGGTACGCAAAGCTAGCACTGGCGCGGGGGTGGTCTGGGTAGACCGTTGATTTCATTGACTTTCCTGTTCGCTTTGTAAACGGGTATGGTGGCC
>JAYRLC010000031.1:0-43663 GCA_041905405.1 Ramlibacter sp.
GGATTATGAGTCCCCTGCTCTAACCAACTGAGCTAACGCCCCGCCGAGCCCGGATTGTAGGTCGCTACTTGTTGTGACTTAAAGCGTTGCTGACCAGACGGGAGGTTATGTCCACGATCTGGATCATTCGGTCATAGGGCATGCGTGTGGGCCCGATCACCCCCAGCGTGCCCACGACCTGTCCGTCCACTTCATAGGGCGCGCTCACAACCGACAGTTCCTCGAACGGCACCACCTGGCTTTCGCCGCCGATGTAGATGCGCACGCCTTCGGCGCGGCTGGACACGTCGAGCAGGCGCATGAGCTGCGTTTTCTGCTCGAACAGTTCGAATGCTCGTCGAAGTTGCCCCATGTCGCTGGAAAAGTCGCTCACTGCCAGCAGGTTTCGCTCGCCGGAGATCACGACCTCGTCCTGGGCCTGGGTGATGGCTTCGGAGCTGACCTGCACGGCGGCCTGCATGAGCGTCGCAATTTCGCCGCGCAGTGTCTCCACTTCGCCCTTGAGCCGTTCGCGCACCTGCTCGATCGCCAGGCCCGTGTAGTTGGCGTTCAGGAAATTGGCGGCCTCCAGCAACTGGGGCTGGGTGTAGTCGGTCTCTGTGAAGATGACGCGGTTCTGCACGTCGCCTTCGGGCGAAACGATGATGACCAACACGCGCCGCTCGGACAGGCGCAGGAATTCAATGTGGTGGAACACGGAGGTGCGGCGGGGCGCCATCACCACGCCCACGAACTGCGACAGGTTGGACAGCATCTGCGCCGCGTTGGCGATCACCTTCTGCGGCTGGTCGGGCGCCAGGCTGGGCGCGCGCAACTGGTCGCGCTGCGCCGTCAGCATCGTGTCCACGAACAACCGGTAACCCCGGGCCGTGGGAATGCGCCCGGCCGACGTGTGGGGGCTGGCGATCAGGCCCAGTTCTTCCAGGTCTGACATGACGTTGCGGATGGTGGCCGGGGACAGTTCCAGCCCCGATGCGCGCGACAGCGTGCGCGAACCCACCGGCTGTCCGTCGGCGATGTAGCGCTCGACCAGCGCTTTCAACAACAACCTGGCACGATCATCGAGCATCGAATCATTTTAATGATGTAATTTGCGGATGAACCCACGTTTCCGTCATGTCGCGCTCATTGGCAAGTACCAGGGCGCCAACGCGGGCTCGTCGCGCATCACCCTGGAGGAGATCGCGCATTTCCTGACGGCGCAGGGCTGCGACGTGGCACTGGAGCGCGACACCGCGCAATCAAGCGGCATCGCGCACTACACGGCGCTGGACGTGGACGCGATCGGCGCGCAATGCGACCTGGCGCTGGTGGTGGGCGGAGACGGCACCATGCTGGGCTTCGGCCGCCAGCTGGCGCGGTACGGCGTGCCGCTGATCGGCATCAACCAGGGGCGTTTGGGCTTCATCACCGACATCGCGCTGGAACAGTACCGCAACGTGTTGCCGTCCATGCTGCGGGGCGAATACGAGGAAGACCATCGCAGCCTCATGCACGCCAAGGTATGGCGCGACGGACACTGCGTGTTCGACGCCCTGGCCATGAACGACGTAGTGGTCAACCGCGGCGCCACCTCCGGCATGGTGGAACTACGTGTGGAGGTTGACGGTCATTTCGTGGCCAACCAGCGCGCGGACGGCCTGATCATCGCCACACCCACAGGCTCCACGGCCTATGCGCTGTCAGCCGGTGGCCCGCTGCTGCACCCCTCCATCCCCGGCTGGGTGCTGGTGCCGATCGCACCCCATACGCTGTCCAACCGGCCCATCGTGCTGGCGGACCCCGTCGAAATCGCGATCGAGGTCGTGGCTGGCCGCGATGCCAGCGCCAATTTCGACATGCAGTCGCTCGCCTCGCTGCTGCACGGGGACCGCATCACCGTGCGTCGTTCGCAGCATCACGCCCGCTTCCTGCACCCGCGCGGATGGAGCTATTTCGATACGCTGCGCCGCAAGCTGCACTGGAACGAGGGCGTGGCCTGACTCCCTGATTGCTGACCCATGAGCCTCAAACGCATCACCCTGCGCGACTTTGTCATCGTGCGCGAACTGGAGCTGGACCTGTGCAGCGGGTTCAGCGTGCTGACCGGTGAGACCGGCGCCGGCAAATCCATCCTGATCGACGCGCTGCAGCTCGTGCTGGGCGCGCGCGCCGAATCAGGCGTCGTGCGCGAAGGCGCGGGCCGCGCCGACGTCAGCGCCGAGTTCGACGCGCCCGCCGCGCTGGCCGCCTGGCTGGAAGAAGCGGGCTTCGACACAGCCGACGCACTGCTGCTGCGCCGCACGGTGGACAGCCAGGGCAAGAGCCGCGCGTGGATCAACGGCAGCCCGGCCACCGCCACGCAGCTCAGGGAGGTAGGGGAACGGCTCGTGGACATCCACGGCCAGCATGCCTGGCAGAGCCTGACGCGGCCCGACGCCGTTCGCGGCCTGCTGGACGGCTATGCAGGCGTCAGCACGGCGGCCCTGACCCAACTGTGGCAACACTGGCGCCACGCGCAGAAAGCGCTGGCGGAGGCCCGCAACGCGCAGGACACCCTGCAGCGCGAGCGGGAACGCCTGGCCTGGCAGATCGGTGAGGTGGACAAGCTCGCGCCGGTCGCCGACGAGTGGGACGAGCTGAACACCAGCCACACTCGCCTGTCCAACGCGCAATCACTGATCGACGCGGCCCAGGGCGCGGTGGATCTGCTGGACGACAATGACAGCGGCGAAGGCGGTGCGCTCAAGGGCCTGTCGCAGGCGCTTGCCCTGATGCAGGCGCAGGAACGGGTGGCCCCCGAGTTCGCTGCGCTGTCCGAAGTGCTCGCCTCCAGCCTGGCCCAGGCCGAGGACGCACTGCATTCGCTGCATGCCTGGCAGCGCCGCGCAGACCTGGATCCCCAGCGCCTGGCCGAGCTGGACGAGCGCCTGTCGCTGTGGATGTCGCTCGCACGCCGCTACAAGCGCACACCGCCGGAGCTGCCGGGCCTGCTGGCCGGCTGGAAGGACGAGCTCGCCCGGCTGGACGCCGCGGCCGATCTGGGCGCACTGGAGGCTGCCGAACAAAAAGCTGCCGCCGCCTACATGACGGAGGCGCGCAGCGTGTCGCGCCAACGCGCCAAGGCCGCCCCGCTGCTGGCCAAGGCCATCACCCAGGCCATGCAGGGCCTGGGCATGCAGGGCGGCCGTTTCGACGTCGCACTGGACAAGTCTGACCAGCCCGCGCAGGCCGGGCTGGAAGAGGTGGCCTTTCTGGTCGCCGGGCATGCGGGCAGCACGCCCCGGCCCGTGGGCAAGGTGGCGTCGGGCGGTGAGCTGTCGCGCATTGCGCTGGCCATTGCCGTCACCACGAGCCAGCTGGGCACCGCGCAGACCCTGATCTTTGACGAAGTGGATTCCGGCGTCGGTGGCGCGGTGGCCGACACCGTGGGCCGCCTCATGAAGCAGCTGGGCCGCGACCGGCAGGTGCTGGCCGTCACCCACCTGCCGCAGGTGGCCGCCTGCGCCGACCACCATCTGGTGGTGGCCAAGCACAGCGATGCGGCCGGCACCGCCAGCACGGTCAGCGCCGTGCTGGGCGAGCAGCGCGTGGCCGAAGTGGCCCGCATGCTGGGCGGCGAGCGGATGTCGGGCACGACCATGGCCCACGCCAAGGAAATGCTGGGGCTGCCATGACGCTGGAAGTCGTGCTGATCACTGGCATGTCCGGCTCCGGCAAGTCCGTGGCGCTGCATGCGTTGGAGGACGCCGGCTACTACTGCGTGGACAACCTGCCGCCCGAGCTGCTGCTGCCGTTCGCGGCCCTGCAGGTCGAGCAGAAAACACCGCGCGTGGCCATTGCGATGGACGTGCGCAGCGCCGCGTCGTTGCCGCTGGTGCCGCGTCAGCTGGGCGACCTGCGCAGCCAGGGCGTGAACCTGCGCCCCGTCTTTCTGGATGCCACCACCTCCACGCTGGTGCACCGGTTTTCGGAGACGCGCCGGCGGCACCCGCTGTCACGAAAGGACGTGCGCGGCGACGCCGCCGAACACCAGCATGCGTTGGTGGATGCGATCGAACTAGAGCGCGAACTGCTCGCCGACCTGCGCGAGCAGGCGCACGTCATCGACACCAGCATCATCCGCTCGGCACAACTGCAGGGCTACGTGAAGTCACTGATCTCGGCCGGCGCCAGCCAGCTCACACTGGTGTTCGAGTCGTTCGCGTTCAAGCGCGGCATCCCCATGGATGCAGACTACGTGTTCGACGTACGCATGCTGCCCAATCCGCACTACGAACCCGAGCTCAAGCCGCTGACCGGCCGCGACGCGCCGGTCGCCGATTTCCTGGCGAACAGCGCCGACGTCGGGCAGATGTTCAACCACATCGAGCAGTTCCTTTCGCATTGGCTGGGGTCGCTCGCACGCGACCATCGCAGCTATGTCACGGTGGCCATTGGCTGCACGGGCGGCCAGCACCGGTCGGTGTACCTGGTGGAAAAGCTCACCGCAGCCTTCAGCGAACGCTGGGTCACGCTCAAGCGGCACCGCGAACTGGACGCGCGCTAGCGTCGGGCCAGCAGCCGGCGAACCGGCGCAGGCAGGCCCAGATGGGGCCAATGCTGCGCGCCAAACCATTCACCGCCCGCGGGCAAGGCAGCCTCCTGTTGCGGCAAGTCCAGCCGTACCGGATGCAGATGCAGGTCCTTGTGCGTCAGCACATGCACGAAAGGTTCATCGTCCTGCAGCAGCGTGCGAAGCTGCAGCGGCAATGCTGCCTCCAGCTGTTCGCGGCTGTCGAACACCGGCAGGCAGAACAGCCCGGCCCACACGCCCGGTGTGGGCCGCTTGTGCAACCAGACAGCGCCATCGGCAGTGCCCGCATGCAACAACCACAGTGACTGGGCGGTGCGCTTGAGCTTGCGCGTCTTGACCGGATAGCGCTCGGGCGTGCCCTGCGCGTGAGCCTGGCATATCGGTTGCACAGGGCACAGCAGGCAGCTCGGGTTACGCGCCAGGCAGACCGTGGCCCCCAGGTCCATGAGCCCCTGGGTGTAGCGCGGCATGGCATCGGCAAGCCCTGCGTCCGGCAGCAGTCCGGTCGCACGATCCCACAGTGCACGCTCGTTCGCCCCTGCGGCCAGATCGTCACCAAAGCCCAGCGCCCGCGTCAGCACGCGTTTGACATTGCCATCCAGGATGGCCACGCGTTCACTGAAGCAGAACGACGCGATGGCGGCCGCGGTCGACCGCCCGATGCCCGGCAGGGTCTGCAACTGCGCAGCCGTCTGTGGAAACGCACCGCCATGCAACGCCATCACATCCTGGGCGCACCGGTGCAGATTGCGTGCGCGGCTGTAGTAGCCCAGCCCGCTCCACAGGGCCAACACGTCGTCCAGCGGCGCGGCCGCAAGCGCCGCCACGTCGGGGAAGCGGGCCAGGAAACGCGCGTAGTAGTCCAGCACGGTGCTGACCTGCGTCTGCTGCAGCATGATCTCCGACAGCCAGACACGGTAAGGGTCGCGGGTGTTCTGCCAGGGCAGGCTGTTGCGCCCGTGCGTGCGCTGCCAGCGCACCACGCGACCGGCAAAGTCCGTCATGCGGTCTTGAGGGCCGGCTCTTGGTGGGCGCCGTCGCCACCGGCGGGCGTGTCGATCAGGTGCGCCGTCAACTCGATTAGCTTGGCATCCAGCTGGTTCAGGTTGTCTTCCTGCTGGTCGATTTCGGCAATGCGGTCGTCCAGGCCGGTCGCCGCCTGCTGGATCCGCTCGATCGCTTCGATGCGCCGCCCGAAGTTGCGGCGGCGTTCGCGCAACTGCGCATCCAGCTGCGCAGCCGCTGACTTGTTCCACAGCTCGACCTCGCCAAGCGCCGACTCATACACCACGCGGAGCCGCGTGGCCAGCGCGCGGACGAGCCGGTCGGCAAAGTCCGGTTGGGCCAGCTTGAGCGCGTTGCCCACGCCCAGATACTGGGTGTGGCTGCGTTCGACCAGGTCCAGGTCACGGATGTAGCGGGCCAGGTCGGGCTCAGGCGGCGCCTGCAGCGAAAAGCCGTACTCTGCATTGAGCTGGCGGAACGTGCCACCCAGCATGTTCTGGATCTCCACGCTCGTGGCCTGCGCCTTGCGCAGGCCGTCACGCAGCCGGTCGAAGGTCTGCGCATACGCCTTTTTGACGCCCAGCTTGATACCAGGCTGGCGCAGCGCCTTGGTGAGCTCGCCCATTTCAATCTTGAGCGTGCCGGTGCCCAGCAGCGCGAACACTTCGCGCAACAGCTTCAGGTGCACCGACCGCACCGCATGGATGCGGGCGCCGCTGACGTCGAAGTCACCCTGCTCCTGCTCGATGCGGCTGCGCATGTGCTTGATGACCGAGGTGTTCTTGCCGCGCAGGCCTTTGAGCTCCAGCATCTGCTCGGCCAGATCCCGGCGACGGATGTTCAGAGCGCGGGCCGCCTCCATGCGCAGATCGGCAATGCCGGCGGCCACCGCAGCGCGCAGAATCTTCTGGCGCTGGCCCATCACGCCATCGCCCAGCGCCCGCTCCAGCACGGGCAACTGGCTCGCGTGCAACAGCGCATCGTCATCGGTGACCTTGGCCACCAGACCCTTCTGGGCCGACACCGGAATGACCTGGTCGCGCGGCAGCCCCAGGATCTCGGCCGACGTCGCGCGCTGGCGATCGATCTGCGCCTGCACCTGGGCCGGCGTGCTCAGCGAATCCCACATGGTGTCGATCTTGTTGAGCACCACCAGACGCGATTCGGTGCCGCCCGATTCGCTGATCAGGTGCTCGCGCCAGATCGCCAGGTCCGACTTGGTCACGCCGGTGTCCGCCGCCAGGATGAACACCACAGCATGGGCCTGCGGAATCAGGTTGACGGTCAGCTCGGGCTCCGCGCCGATGGCGTTCAGGCCCGGCGTGTCCAGAATCACCAGCCCCTGCTTGAGCAGCGGATGGGCGATGTTGATCAACGCGTGGCGCCATTTGGGCACCTCCACCAGGCCGTCGGCGTCGACCATGGGGTTGTCCTCAGGCACGTCGTCATGCCAGAAGCCCAGCGCCCGGGCTTCATCCTTGGACACGTGGCGCACTTCGGCCACCTTTTCCAGCGCCTGCGCGAGCTGGTTGGGGTCGTTCACGTCCAGATCGATGCGCGTCCACTTCTCGGGGACGGCACGCCACTCCATCAGGGCCTGCGGCTGCAGGCGCGTCTCGATGGGCAACAGGCGCAGGCACGGCGGCACATCGGCGTCGTAGCCCAGCTCGGTCGGGCACATGGTCGTGCGGCCCGCGCTGGCCGGCATGATGCGGCGCTTGTAGCCCGCAAAGAAAATCGCGTTGATGAGCTCGGACTTGCCGCGCGAAAACTCCGCGACAAAAGCCACCATGACCTTGTCTGAGCGCATCTGCTGCTCCAGACGGCGCAGCCGTTCCTCCACGGCCGAGTCCAGCAGCTCGTGATCTTTCATCCATTCGGACAACAGCTTCAGGCGCAGCGCGAATTCACGCCGCCATGCGCCATGCTGGTCGAATTGCTCGTTGAAGGAAGTGCCCACTCAGTCTCCGGATAGCGTTCAAATATACACCGCCGTGCGCGCAACGCCCTCAGGGCTTTTGGCAATGCGCGCAGTAATAAGTTGCACGCTGCCCCTGGCGGATCATGCGGATGGCGCCCCCGCATTGCCGGCACGGCTGGCCGGCACGGTCATACACCATCGCCTCCAGCTGGAAGTACCCCGATTCGCCCTGGGCGTTGGAGAAGTCACGCAGCGTGCTGCCGCCCTTTTCCACGGCGCGCGCCAGCACATCGCGCACGGCCGCATGCAGCCGCTGGGCGCGCGGGCGGCTGATGCGCGACGCGGCAAGGGTCGGCCGGATACCAGCGATGAACAGGGCCTCGGACGCATAGATATTGCCCACCCCCACCACCAGGTCGCCCGCCAGCAAGACCTGCTTGATGGGTGCATTGCGCCGCTTGAGCCCCGCATGAAAATCCAGCGGATCGAAATCGGCGGACAGGGGCTCCACGCCCAGACCGCCCAGCAATTTCACGGCCGGGGCCGCGTCCTGCGCGTCGGCAAACACCACGGCCCCGAACCGGCGCGGATCATTCAGCCGCAACGCGCCCTGCGTCGTCACCAGATCGAAATGGTCGTGCGCCCCGGCGGCCGGCAGGCGGTCCGTGAACAGCAGACTGCCCGACATGCCCAGATGCACCAGAATCACGCCCCGGTCCAGGTCGACCAGCAGGTACTTGCCCCTGCGGCGCACGCCCGTCACCGTACGCCCCGTCAATGCCGAGGGCTCGCAGCCCAGCGGCCAGCGCAGGGGTTTGCCCAGACGGACGGACTCGATGCGCGCACCGGCAATCCGGTCGGCAAAGGTTCGCCGCGTGACCTCGACTTCAGGCAATTCAGGCATCGGCGGACAGATACATGGCGTGGGCAGGCTTGGATTATTATGGGCCGATGGTGCGACTCGAGTCGCTTCCTAGCTGTTCAAGTGACAGCCTTTTCAAGAGTGCGTTTTCCCTCGGGAGATGCAACGGTTTCCTCCCCGGAAATCCATCAGAAAGACGCAGAAGTTGCCCCGCAATTTCCCGTCTGAAGGTCATCTACCGGATGGCTTTCGCAACAAAATTCGGCCTCGCGGCTGAGATTTCTGTTGCCTGAACGCGACAGTCGCAAAATATTTGCCTGTCGTCGTCCGCGTCTCTGCGCGGATACAGCGGCACCGCTCAAGGTGCCTTGTTTCTTTCACCGAAACCACTTCTGGAACGAAGTGACCTCGTCCGTGCGTGCATCCAGAGTAATTGGGTTGTGCGGAGCCACGGATAAACGTCCCGCGCGCAAGCGCATAAGTTCGGCGTGAGTCGAGCGAATTCCACGAGCAAGACGTGGGAGGAACGCCGAGGTAAAGGGTACGGGAAACACAAGTGAACGTTCGTCTGAACCGTCGTAACCATAGTGCAGCTAACTCTTGTTTCGCGGGGTGACCCGTGGAGCTGCGGCCAAAAGGCACTGTGTCTGGGGCAAAGGATCATCGACCTTTGTCCGTTCCCGAAGTACACACGGCGGAGAGAACGTCCCTAACCCCATCGTCTGGCCTGCCGGCCGGATGGGCACCTTGGGAAACGAGGTAAACCCGATGCATCGCCACCGCCAGTACGGGGTGGCAACCGAAGCGCAAGCGACGGCCATGGTGTAGCGGGCAGAGGAAGAAGCAAAAAGCGAATGGGCGCCCGTAACGGGTGTCATAGGGGTTCAAGATTTGCCCCAGCGTGAAAGCGCGCTGACTTGCTTCAGGTGCGACGGCGTAAAGCCTTTGCAAACTTCAACATGGCCCTGCGGGTAGTCTGCCCGCAGGGGCAGACCTTCGCCCAATGGGTCTCCTCACTGGAGAAGGTATGGCAACACAGCGAAGTGCTCCGGCACCTCGCGCTGCGTCTTCAGGCGAGCCCAACGACTGGCACCTCATTGACTGGGGACTGGTCCAACTGTTCGTCGGGAAGATGCAGACGCGCATTGCGCAGGCAGAAATGGACAAGGACTATCGAAGAGTCAAACGACTTCAGAGAAGCCTTGTTCGATCCTGGCAGGCCAAGGCATTGGCGGTCAGGAGAGTTACCGAGAACCGAGGGAAGCGAACGAGTGGCGTCGATCGCGAACTCTGGTCAACACCGGAAGCCAAATGGAACGCGGTGTGTCGGATGGTTAAATCGGAATATCGGGCCAAGCCTTTGCGCCGAGTCTGGATTCCGAAAGCGAACGGGAAAGAACGCCCTCTGGGCATTCCGACCATGTTCGACCGGGCGATGCAGGCCCTACACCTGCTCGCGCTGGAACCGGTAGCAGAGTGCGCGTCCGACCCGAACAGCTACGGCTTTCGGAAAGGGCGATCCACGCACGATGCCCGGAGCCAGTTGTTCTTGTCGCTATCCAAACGCGCATCCGCGCAATGGATTTTGGACGCGGACATCACGGGCTTTTTCGACAACATCAATCACGACTGGTTGCTAGCGAATGTTCACATGAACAAACGTGTTCTCCGCAAGTGGTTGAAAGCAGGTGTCATCGACAGAGGGCAACTGCACCGCACCGAGATGGGAACGCCGCAAGGCGGGATCATCTCGCCGACGTTAGCGAACGTCACCCTGAACGGGCTCGAAAGTACTCTGCGACGCCACCTCGTGGCTACGCTGGGATTCGAGAAAGCCCAGAAGGCAAAAGTCAATGTGGTCCGTTACGCGGACGATTTTGTCGTGACCGGCGACTCCAAAGAGTTGCTGGAAGCAGTGGTTCAACCTTGGATCGTCCACTTCCTGCGTGAGCGGGGACTGGCGTTTTCCGAGGAGAAAACCCGGATCGTTCACATTGATGAAGGCTTCGACTTCCTTGGATGGAACTTCCGCAAGTACCGCGGAAAGATGCTCATCAAACCGAGTAAGAAAAACGTGAAAGCGTTCTACGACAAGGTGCGGGAGCTGATCGAAGGTTCGCTGTCAGTTCCTACGGAGCGGCTCATCAAGAACCTCAACCCGGTCCTTCGCGGCTGGGCTGAGTACCACAAAGGAGTGGTCGCCAAAGCTGCCTTCTCGCGGTTGGACCACCTGATTGGGTGGCGCCTGATGCGATGGGGGCAGCGCAGACATCCTCGAAAGACCAGCAAGTGGGTTTACGACCACTACTGGCGACAACTCGGCACGCGCCGGGGCTTCGCCACGGCTGCGCTGGACGAACGAGGAGACGCTGCATTGGACGTGCTGGACAAACTGGCGGACACGCCAATCGTGCGGCATCAGAAGGTCATGGGGGCCTACAACCCCTTTGATCCTGCGTGGGTGCTCTACGGCGAACGGCTGCAAGCGGCAAGGATGTCTCAAGACATCCGGAGTGCGCAGCGGCTAAAGCTGTGGATGCAGCAGGGCGGCTATTGCGCCTTGTGTGAGACGTTACTGGACAGTGCTGAAGACGCAGACGATCACCACATCGTCTATCGGATGTACGGCGGGAGTAATGCTCTGGCCAACCGGGTGTTACTGCACCCGGTCTGTCACCGGCGGGTACACGCCCTGGGTTTGGAGGTAACCAAGCCGGTCCTGGCATGAGGGACTTTAATTTGGAGGCGTAGACTAGGGTCATGCAGCCCGATGAATCTACGAAGCCAATGGTCGTGCGTGAGCCGGATGCGTCGAAAGGCGCACGTCCGGTTCTTAGGGGAGGATCGAGCCGCGAGGCTCGGTCCTTACCCTCCCCGCGATTCATCCCCCTGGCCCTGGCCCTATCCCTTGCATGCGGCCCGGTGGCCGCGCTGGCGCAAACCGGCAGCAACCCCGCAGGCACCTCCACTTCAGCCACGGCTTCACCCACGCCTTCGGCGCTGGATGGCGAACTCTTCTATCAGTTGCTGCTGGGCGAACTCAACGCACGCGGCAGCGAGCCAGGCGCAGGCTATGCGTTGATCCTGGATGCTGCGCGCAAGACCAACGACCCCAAGCTGTACCAGCGCGCGGTCGAAATCGCGTTCCAGTCACGCTCGGGAGATGCGGCGCTGCAGGCGGCGCGCGCCTGGCGGGAGGCCCAGCCGACCTCGCGCGAAGCCAACCGCATGCTCATGCAGATCCTCATCGCGCTGAACCGCCTGGCCGAAAGCGCCGAGCCGCTGCGCGCGGACATCGCGCTGACGCCCGCCCCGGAGCGCAATGTCGCGCTCAGCCTCGTGCCGCGGCACTATGCGCGCGCCGCCGACCGCAAGCTCGCCGCCGGCGTGGTGGAGCAGGCCCTCGCCACCTACTTGACCCAGGCGGGCACGGGCGCAGCGGCCTGGACCACCGTGGGGCGCATGCGTCTGGCCGCCTCCGACACCGCTGGCGCGCTCGAAGCGGCGCGGCGCGGGCAGGCCGCGAACCCGCGCGCCGAGGGGCCCGCACTGCTGGCGCTGGAGCTCATGGACCCCAAGACGCCGCAGGCCGAGGTTCTGGTGCGCCGCTACATGGAAGGCGAGCCCATTCCCGAGCTGCGCATGAGCTATGCACGCGCGCTGCTGGATGCGCAGCGTTACGCCGAGGCCGCCAGCCAGCTGCAGTTCGTCACCACCAGCCGGCCGACCTTCGCCGAAGCCTGGCTGGTGCTGGGCACGCTGCAGGTGCAGGACAACCAGTTGCCGGCCGCGGAAGCCTCGCTGAAACGCTATGTCGAGCTGGCGGGCGAGCAGGCGGCAGGTGAGGAGCGCAGCCGCGGCCTGGCCCAGGCCTACCTGTCGCTCGCCCAGATTGCCGAGCGCCGGCGCGACTTCCCCGCGGCTGAAGCATGGCTGGACCGCATCGACAATGCCCAGGCCCTGGTAGGCGCGCAGAACCGCCGTGCTTCGATCCTGGCGCGCCAGGGTCGACTGGACGAAGCCCGCAAGCTGCTGCAGGCCCTGCCCGAACGCAACGCGGCCGACGCGCGGCTGAAACTCACCGCCGAAGTGCAACTGCTGCGCGACAACAAGCAGTACCAGCCCGCCTACGACCTGCTGGCGGCCGCCATCGCGCGCGACCCCAAGGACGCCGAACTCATCTACGACCAGAGCATGCTGGCCGAAAAGCTTGGCCGCCTGGATGAAATGGAGCGGCTGCTGCGCCAGCTCATCGCGGCGCGGCCCGACTACCACCACGCCTACAACGCGCTCGGCTACTCGCTGGCAGAGCGCAACGTACGCCTGCCCGAAGCGAAACAACTGATCCAGAAGGCGCTGGAATACGCCCCGGGCGATCCGTTCATCACCGACAGCCTGGGCTGGGTCGAGTTCCGCATGGGCAACAAGACCGAAGCGCTGCGGATCCTGGAAGGCGCCTACAAGACGCGACCCGACGCAGAAATCGCCGCTCACCTGGGCGAAGTGCTGTGGAGCATGGGCCAGCGGGACCGCGCACAGGCCATCTGGAAAGAAGGCCTGCTGCTCAACGCCGAAAACGAGACGCTGCTGGAAACCATCAAGCGGCTGGGCGTGCGCCTGTGAAGCCCTGGGCCGCCGCGGTGGCGCTGGCTGGCGCGCTGCTGGCCGCAGGCTGTGCCACGCCGCCCCCGACTGCGTCGCTCCCGTCTGCGGCGACGCAAGGTCCGTGGACCGGGCGGCTCGCCGTCAGGGTCCAAGGCCAGCAACCCCAATCCTTCAGCGCCGCTTTTGAACTCAAAGGACACGCCGGGGCGGGCGAGCTCGCCCTGCGCACGCCACTGGGCAACACGGCCGCGCTGCTGTCATGGGCGCCCGGCCGGGCCAGCCTGCGGTCAGGCTCCGATCTGCAGGAGTTCGAGTCACTGGACGCGCTGGCCGTCCAGGCCACAGGCACACCCCTGCCGGTGACGGCGCTGTTCGACTGGCTGGCGGGCACGCCGACCGCGGCGGCGGGCTGGGAAGCAGACCTGTCCGAGCTGGCGTCCGCCGGGCGGCTGCAGGCCCGCCGGCTGACCCCGCCCCCCGAGGCAGAACTGCGCCTGGTGCTGGACCGCTGATGCGCGCCCTGTACGAAGTACCGGCGCCGGCCAAACTCAACCTGTTCCTGCACATCACGGGACGGCGGGCCGACGGCTACCACCTGCTGCAATCGGCCTTCATGCTGATCGACTGGTGCGACGTTCTGCACTTTGAACGCCGCGACGGCGGCGCCATCACGCGGCAGGACCTCACGACGCCACTGCCCGCGGACGACCTGATCGTGCGCGCCGCGCGGGCGCTCCAGTTGGCCACGGGCACCACGCTGGGCGCCTGGATCGGCGTCGAGAAACACCTGCCGGCGCAGGCCGGCATGGGCGGCGGATCGTCCGACGCAGCCACGTGCCTGTTGGCGCTGAACCGGCTTTGGGGACTGAACCTGTCCGTGCAGCGCCTGGCCGCCATCGGTTTGACGCTGGGCGCCGACGTGCCGTTCTTTCTACGCGGCCGCAATGCCTGGGTCGAGGGAATCGGCGAGCAGATCACCCCCATCGACCTGCCCGCGGCGCGTTTTGTGGTGGCCAAACCACCCCAGGGGCTGGAAACCCGGTTGATATTCACCGACCCGGGGCTGAAACGCGACACCGAAACTGCTATAATTTCAGGCTTTGCTGCAAGCCCATATGGCAACGTGTTCGATTACGGCCATAACGATCTGCAGCCGGTTGCCCAGCGGCTTTGCCCCGCGGTGACCCAGGCCCTTGATTGGCTTGGCACCCAGGGATTGAAGGGCCGGATGACCGGGTCAGGCAGTGCGGTGTTTGCGCAGATGCCACAGGAAAGCGTCCTGCAGCCCGCTCCGGCGGACTGGCAGGTCAGGATCTGCGGCAATTTGGATGTTCATCCCCTTGTGGGCTGGGCACCCAGCGACGATTGATCGGTTGACAGCTCTCGGGCTGCCAACCTGTGTAGGGGAGTCGCCAAGCTGGTTAAGGCACCGGATTTTGATTCCGGCATGCAAAGGTTCGAATCCTTTCTCCCCTGCCAAACTATGATCGGCGTCGCGGCCCACCAAGGCCGCGACGCGCGACGTACAGGCACAACGTAAACATTCGCTGGGTTTCCTCTCATGCAGGCTGCTCCGTCCCCCGATTTCGTGGTTTTCACAGGCAATGCCAACCCCGGCATGGCCGCCGAGATTGCCGATCACCTGGGCATCACGCTCGGTAACGCGCAGGTCGGCCGTTTTTCTGACGGCGAGGTCACCGTCGAAATCAACCAGAACGTCCGCGCCCGCGACGTGTTCGTCGTGCAGTCCACCTGCGCGCCCACGAACGAAAACCTCATGGAACTGCTGATCATGGTCGATGCGCTCAAACGCGCGTCGGCTGAACGCATCAGCGCCGTGATCCCCTATTTCGGCTACGCCCGCCAGGACCGGCGCCCCCGTTCGGCCCGCGTGCCGATCTCGGCCAAGGTCGTGGCCAACCTGCTGCAGACCGTGGGCGTGGCCCGCGTGCTGACCATGGACCTGCATGCTGACCAGATCCAGGGTTTCTTTGACATCCCCGTGGACAACATCTACGCGTCGCCCGTGCTGCTGGGCGACGTGCGCAGCAAGAACTACGAAGACCTGATCGTCGTGTCGCCCGACGTGGGCGGTGTGGTGCGCGCCCGGGCGCTGGCCAAGCAGCTGAACTGCGACATGGCCATCATCGACAAGCGCCGCCCCAAGGCCAACGTGAGCGAAGTCATGCACGTGATCGGCGAGATCGACGGCCGCAACTGCGTGATCATGGACGACATGATCGACACCGCCGGCACGCTCGTGAAGGCGGCCGAGGTGCTCAAGGAGCGCGGCGCCAAGAAGGTCTACGCGTACTGCACGCACCCCATTTTCTCGGGCCCCGCGATGGAACGCATCGCCAAGGGCACGGCGCTGGACGAGGTCGTGGTGACCAACACCATCCCGCTCAGCGATGCCGCCAAGGCATGCACCAAGATCCGCCAGCTGTCCGTGGCGCCGCTGATCGCCGAGACGATCCAGCGCATTGCCAAGGGCGAGTCGGTGATGAGTTTGTTCTCGGACCAGGAAAATCTTTTCTAGGACCCTGTTCTGAGGCATCGAGCGGCCCCGCACTGAACCGCGGGGCCTTTTTTGAAACGGAGCCACACTGGTCGCGGTGGGCTTCCATTGGAGTGAACCATGAAATTCGTCGCTTTTGAGCGCGCCAAGCAGGGTACGGGTGCGAGCCGCCGTCTGCGCAATTCGGGCAAGACGCCCGGCATCGTCTACGGTGGTGAAGGCCAGCCGCAACTGATCGAACTCGATCACAACGCGCTGTGGCACGCCCTGAAGAAGGAAGCGTTCCATTCGTCCATCCTCGAAATGGAACTGGGCGGCAAGGTCGCCAAGGTCCTGCTGCGCGATGTGAACTACCACCCCTTCAAGCAGCTCGTGCTGCACGTGGATTTCCAGCGCGTGGACGCCAAGACCAAGCTGCACATGAAGGTGCCGCTGCACTACGTGAAGGCCGAGGAATCGCAAGCCGTCAAGTTCGAAGCCTGCGTGGTCAACCATGTGCTGTCCGAACTGGATGTGTCCTGCCTGCCCGGCGACCTGCCCGAGTTCATCGAGGTCGACCTGTCCGGCCTGAAGAAGGGCGTGTCCCTGCACCTGAACGACATCAAGCTGCCCAAGGGCGTGACGGCCGTGACGCGCGGCAAGGTCAACCCCGTGCTAGTGTCCGTGGTGGCCACCGTGGCCGAAGAGCCTGCCGCTGAAGCCGCCCCCGCGGCCGACGCCAAGGCACCGGCCAAGGACGCCAAGGCGCCCGCCAAGAAGTAAACGGACCTGCAGCGGGTGTGACGTGACGTCCACGTCCCGCCCCCGCAGAAAGACAAGGGCCCGCTGTCGCGGGCCCTTTTTTTGACCTTAAGATTTACAGATGATCAAGCTGTTTGTCGGGCTCGGCAACCCGGGGGCCGAATACGAGGCCACCCGCCACAACGCTGGTTTCTGGTGGGTGGACGCCCTGGCCCGCGAGCTCAAGGTCTCGCTGGCGTATGACAAGGGCTACCACGGCCTGGCCGCGCGTACCACGGCCCAGGGCCAGACCGTGTGGCTGCTGGAGCCTCAGACTTTCATGAACGTGTCGGGCAAGTCCGTGGCGGCGCTCGCCCGCTTCTTCAAGATCCAGCCCGAGGAGATTCTGGTCGTGCATGACGAGCTCGACGTCGTGCCGGGCCAGGCCAAGCTCAAGTTCGGCGGCAGCCATGCGGGCCACAACGGGCTGCGCGACATCCACGCCCAGTTGGGCACCGGCGACTACTGGCGCCTGCGCCTGGGCATCGGCCATCCCGGCGTGAAGGCCGAGGTCGTCAACTGGGTGCTGAAGAAGCCCGCACCCGAGCAGCGCACCGCGATCGAGGACTGCATCGCCCGCACGCTCAAGGCCGTGCCCCACCTGCTGGCCGGCGAGATGGACAAAGCCACCGTGGTCGTGCACACCAGCAAGCCGCCACGGCCCAAACCGCCAAGACCTGAAGGCGTCTGATTTTCAAACAGGGAGGAGAACCAATGAGTAGAGCAACCAGGCTGGCCGTCATGGGCCTGGCATGGGCGGGCGCGTGCCTGGGGGCAAGCGCGCAGAACGTCTACCGCTGCGGCAACAGCTATAGCCAGTCGGCCTGCAGCGGCGGCCAGGTGATCGACACCGGTCCTGTGCAGCCCGCGCAGACGACAAAGGCGCCGGGCACGTCGGCCGTTGAGCGGGACCTGAAGGCCGCAGCGATCCTGGAAAAGGACCGCCTGCAACTGCAGGCCAACGCCGCACCGGCCTACATTCCAGCCGCCGCCCGGGAGCCAGCCAGGGTGCCAAGCACAGCCAAGGGGCCGGGCAAACCGCGCAAGCCTGACCAGTTCACGGCCTTCGCCCCCGCAAAACCAGGCAAGGACAAGAAAGAAAAGAAGGAGCAAAGTGCAAAGAAAAGTGCGGCGAAAGGCAGCAAGAAGAAAGACAAAGCCGCCAAGGGCTGAGTTTCAGTCTTCAGTCTGCGGCCGGACCGCCCTGCGCCACCAGGCGCAGGTACTTCTGCATCAGCGTTTCGCGGCTTTCGATGTGCTGCGGGTTGACCGGGATACAGGCCACGGGGCATACCTGCACGCACTGGGGCTCATCAAAGTGCCCGATACATTCTGTGCATTTTCCTGGGTCAATCTCATAGATGATCTCGCCCAGGTAAATCGCCTCGTTGGGGCACTCGGGTTCGCACACATCACAGTTGATGCAGTCGTCGGTAATCATCAGCGCCATTTGCAGATTATCGGGTGACCGCGGACAGGCATCCGCACGCATGGGCGCCAAGACCTTGGTCTAAAGGCGTGTAACAACGGCGATTTCCGGGAATACAGCCGCGCATTTGTTAAAAGTTGTTTCTAAAATTCCTTTGTACAAATCACGAAGGACGTTGGGAAAGTTCAATGGGTTTGGGGGTGACAACAAAAGGCCTGTGGATGGCCGCATGCATGGCAGGGCTGGCAAGCGCTGCCCATGCGCAGCCGCGTCCGGACGCGGGCACTTTGCAGGAACCGCAACGGCTGCTGCCCACCCTGCCGGCGCCGGGCGGCCCGCGCCCCACCCTGCCCCAGCCTCCAGCCCAACCCGCACCCACCGCGCAGGCACGCATCGTCCCCACGGAGTTCCGGTTTGAGGGCAACCAGCTTTTCAGTTCCGCCGCACTCGCGGCCGTGCTTGCGCCGCGGCTGAATCAGCCCACGACGCTGGCCGGCCTGCAGGAGGCCGCGCGCGAGGTCAAGGCCTTCTACCAGCGCGGCGGCTATCTGCTGACCGACGTCTACCTCCCCCAGCAATCGCTGCGCGCCGAAGGCGGCCCCGTGCTGCTGTCGGTGGTCGAGGCCCGCGTGGGCGACGTCACGGTTCGCGCGCAGGGCGCAGGCGCAGACACGCGGGCGCCCGCCGCGGCGGCCTATGACCTGGCGCGCCGTTACCTCAGGCGTGGCGATCCCGTGACCGAATACGGTCTGGACCAGCCGGTGCTGCTGCTGCGCGACCTGTCCGGCCATGAAGCCGTGGCCACGGTGGAGCCGGGCACGCGCCCGGGCGAGGTCAATGTGCTGATCGACGTGCGCGCTGCGGCCCCCCGCCTGGAGGCATCCGTGGGCCTGGACAACCATGGCACGCGCGCAGCGGGCGAGCTGCGCGCGTTCGCCACGCTGGACCTGGCCAACGTCACCGGCCGCGGCGATGCGCTCAGTGCCCGGGTGCAGGCGGCCGACATGTCCGGCACGCACCTGTTCCGGCTGAGCTACGCGCTGCAGGCTCCGGGCGCCACGCGCGTCACCGCCGCCGCGGCGCGTACCGAATACACCCTGGGCAAGCAGTTCGCTGCTTTGGGCGCCACCGGCCGCGCCGACGTGTTCGGCCTGTCAGCGCTGCATCCCCTGCTGCGCTCGCGCAACCGCAACCTTTACCTGTCGGCCGGGTTGGACCACAAGCAGATGGACGACCAGACGCTGGTGTCGCCCGCGACGCAGCGGCGCATTGCCAGTGCCTTTGCCGGCGTGCTGGGAAATGTCGCCGACGACGCCGGCGATTTGGCGCAAGGGTCGTTCACCAGCTACGCCGCGCGCCTGACGGCCGGCCACGTGAGCCTGGACGCGGGCAGCCAGGCCGTGGACCAGGGACCGGGCGGGCTGCGCACCGCAGGTCAGTTCGGCAAGCTCAATCTGGAAGCCCAGCACATGCGGTTCTGGCGCAACGGCCTGAGCCTGCTGGCCTCGTTCCAGGGGCAGCTTGCGTCAAAGAATCTGGTGTCGGCGGAGAAGATGTCACTGGGCGGCCCGGCGGGCGTGCGTGGCTATCCGGTGGGCGAGGCCGTGGGCGACAGCGGCGCGCTGCTGGGCCTGGAGCTTCGGTATCCGCTGCAGGCCGCTGCCCGCGTGGCGGGCGCTCCCGTGAACGTGACGGCGTTCTATGACGTGGGCACGGTGCGCTTCAACCAGGACGGCGCGGCAGCCGGCAGCAACGACGCCACACTGGACTCGGCAGGTCTGGGCCTGATGGCCGGCCGCGCGGGACAGTTCACCCTGACCGCGTCGCTGGCCTGGCGCCTGGGCTCGCCGCTGCCGGCCGGGGGCGAGCCGGACCGGTCGCCGCGTGTGTGGCTCAACGCGCAGAAGTGGTTCTGACCATGACGCGATCCGCCACGACACCCCCTTCGCGCAAGCGCAGCGCCCGCACCGTCCAGACGGTGGTGGTGCCGCTGTCGCGGAAGCTGCGCATGACCTGGCGCATCGACCCCGGCCGCCGCGTGTCCTGGCTGCTGGCGCTGCTGGTCATGCCGTTCTCGCCGCTGGTGCTCGCGCTGCCCGCCGGCATGACCCTGGGCGCCGGTGCGGTCACGGCCACGCGGCCTACCGCGCAGTCGCTGGTGCTGAACCAGTCCACCGACAAGGCCATCCTGAACTGGCAGAGCTTCGGCATCGGCGCCAATGAGGCCGTGCGCTTCGTGCAGCCCGGTGCGAGCTCGGTCGCGCTGAACCGCGTGACGGGCGGCGACCCAAGCGCGATCTTCGGCTCGCTGTCGGCCAACGGCCAGGTGTTCCTGGTCAACCCGGCCGGCATCATGTTTGCGCCAGGCGCGCAGGTCAATGCGGGCAGCATCGTGGCGTCCACGCTGGCCCTGAGCAACAGCGACTTCCTGGCGGGGCGCTACCGCTTCACCGGCGACGGCACGAACGCCAGCGTGGACAACGCCGGCACGCTCAACGCCGCGCGCGGCGGCTACGTGCTGCTGGCGGCGCCGCAGGTGCGCAACAGCGGCAGCATCACGGCCGAGGCCGGCGCCGTCGGCCTGGCCGCGGGCCAGCGCGTGTCCATCGACACCGCGGGCGCGGGCCTGGTGCGCTTTTCGGTCGACGCCGCCGCCGTGAATGCGGCGGTGAGCAACAGCGGCGCCATCACCACCCCCGGCGGGCAGGTCGCGCTGCTGGCCAGCTCGCTGGGCGACGCCATGGCCACGGTGGTGAACCAGTCTGGCGTGGTCCGCGCCGACACGGCCGTCGAGCGCGACGGGATGATCGTGCTCAGCGGGACCGGCGGCGTGACGCGCCTGGCGGGCACGCTGTCCGCCGCGGGCGCGCAGCCCGGCCAGCAGGGCGGCACGGTCCACGTGCTGGGCGAAAAGGTCCAGCTCGCGAGCAATGCCCATGTCGACGCATCAGGCACGGCCGGCGGCGGCACGGTGCTGGTGGGCGGCGACTGGCAGGGTGCCAACGCCGCCGTCGCCAATGCGCAGCGCACGCACGTGGCCACGGGCGCCACGGTCAACGCCGATGCAACGGCGCAGGGCCAGGGCGGCAAGGTTGTGGTCTGGGCCGACGGCGACACACGCATGCACGGCGCCATCAGCGCCCGCGGCGGCAGCGCGGGCGGCAACGGCGGCCAGGTCGAGGTGTCCGGCAAGCAGTTGCTGGACCTGCGCGGCACCGTGAACGTCGGGGCCACGCTGGGCCAGGGCGGCCGGGTGCTGCTGGACCCGCAGGACATCCTCATCAACACCAGCACGCAGCCCTCGCCGCCCAACAACGGCAACGGCACACCCGACGTGGCATTTGCCGATACGCCCGACCCCGGCACCTACACCATCCAGGTCGCGGACGTCACGGGCTACAGCGAGCTGTACCTGCAGGCCAACCGCAACATCACCGTGGCCAGCGCGCTGGCCATGGGCGCGGGCAACAGCGTGCGCTTCCAGGCGGGCGACACCATTGCCGTGAACGCGGCGCTGTCGGCGTCCGGCGGTATCGACCTGTCGGCCGCCAACATCACCAGCACCGCCGCCGGCAGCATCAGCGCGACCGGCGCGGCCAACGCCAACGGCGGCAACGTCACGCTCAACGCCACCAACAGCATCAGCCTGGCCGGCGCGGTGTCGGCCAGCGGCGGTACGGCTTCGGGCAATAGCGCCGGCCGAAATGGCGGCGCGATCAGCATCACGGGCGCCACCGTCGCACTGGGCGCCGCGACCGTTACAGCCAGCGGCAGCAATGCCGCCGGCACGGCCAGCAACGCGGGCGGCGCGGGCGGCACGGTCAGCATCACGGCCACGGGTGGCGTCTCGGGCACGGGCGCGATCACGGCCAGCGGCGGCAACGGCATCGTCGGGCCTGCGGCGGGCGGTAACGCGGGGACCGTCACCATCACCAACAGCTCCACGGGCAACTTGTCGGTGGGCGCGCTGACGGCCCGCTCGGGCAACGGCGTCACCACCGGCGCGGGGGGCGGCGCGGGCAGCATCACCGTAACCAATTCGGCGGCGGGTGGCTCGCTGGCGACCGGCAACGTCTCCCTGCTGGGTGGCAGCAACGGCGCGGCGGGTTCCGTCACGCTGGATTCGGCCGGCAACCTGAGCGCGGGCACGATCAACACCACGGGCGGTACGGCCAACACCGGTGGCAACGCAGGCCGCAACGCCGGCAGCGTCACGCTGAGCGCGGGCGGCGCCATCACCGCCCTGGGCGCGATCAGCGCGGGCGGCAGCGCGGGCGTGACGTCCGGCATCGGCGGCCACGGTGGCGTCGTGTCCGTCACCGCTGTGGACGGCATTGCCGGCGGCGCGATCACCACCACCGGCGGGGCCGGCGCGGGCACCAACATGGCCGGGGGCAACGCAGGGTCCATCACCGTGTCCAACACGGGCTCGGGCAACGTCGTCACCGGCGCGCTGGCGGCGTCCACGGGCGCGGCCACCGGCACAGGCGCGGGCGGCACGGCCACCACCGTCGCCGTGACCAACAACGCCACGGGCGGCGGCATCACCACCGGCGCGATCACCACCACCGGCGGCACCAAGGGGCACGGCGGCAACCTGACGCTGACCGCGCTGGGCGCGATTTCCACCGGCGCAGCCGGCAACATCAACACCGCGGGTGGCGCCACCATCACGGGCAACGCGGGCCGCAACGCGGGGTCCATCACGATTTCGGGCGGGTCGTTCTCGTCGGGCACGGGCACGATCACCGCATCCGGCACCGCCGGCCTGGGCGCGAGCCAGGCCGGTGGCCTGGGCGGCGACGTGCAGATCACCACCAGCGGCGCTGTCACCACCGGCGCGATCAGCACCGTGGGTGGCGCGGCCGTCACGCCCGGGCCCGCGGCCGGCGGCAATTCGGGCGCGATCACCATCACCAACAACTCCACCACCAGCGGCGCGATCGCGGTGGGCGCGCTGACCACGACCGGCGGCGCGGCGTTCGGCACCGGTGCCGCGGGCACGACGGGCGCCATCAACATCACCAACAACGCCAGCGGCCAGGGGCTGGGCACCGGGGCCATCACGGCCACCGGCAACACCAACGGCGCAGGCGCCAACGTGACGCTGTCCTCGCAGGGCGCGGTGAACGTCGCGGGGCTCATCAATACCAATGGCGGCGCACGCGGCACCGGCGTGACGGGCGCAGGCACTGCGGCCGGCAACATCACGATCACCGGCACCAACAATGCCGTGACCGGCGCCATCACGGCCAGCGGCGGCGCGGGGCTGGGCACCAACCAGAGCGGTGGCGCGGCGGGCGCTGTGTCCATCACCGGCGGCGGCACGCTGAACACCAGCACCATCACCGCCGCGGGCGGCAGGGCGCTGGGCACCGGCACGGGCGGCGCAGGCGGCACGATCACGCTGTCGGGCAGCGACGCCGTGGTGGGCGCGCTCAGCACGGCGGGCCTCACCAGCAGCAGCTCGGCCGGCGGGGACATCACCATCACCACCACCGGCACGCTGTCGCTGGGCACGGTGGCCACGGGCGGCGGCGCGGCCATTGCGGGCGCCAACGCGGGCCGCAACGCCGGCAACGTCACGGTCAACGCGGGCGGCGCGATCACCGCGATGGGCGCCATCACGGCCAGCGGCAGCGCGGCCACCGGCGGTGTGGGTGGGCATGGCGGCAACGTGAGCATCACGGCCGCGGGCGGCGTCGCGGGCGCGGCCATCACCGCCAGCGGCGGCGCGGGCACCGGCACCAACATGGCCGGCGGCAACGCAGGGAACATCACCGTGTCCAACAGCGGCGCGGGCAGCATCGTGAGCGGAGCGCTCACCACGTCCAACGGCGCCGCCACAGGCACCGGTGCGGGCGGCGCGGCAGGCGCCATCAGCGTCAGCAACACGGCCACCGGCGGCGGCATCACGACGGCGGCGATCACCACCACCGGCGGCACCAAGGGGCACGGCGGCAGCGTGTCCCTGAGCGCGCTGGGCGCAATCTCCACCGGCGCGGCCGGCAACATCAACACGGCCGGCGGCACCACGATCACCGGCAACGCGGGGCGCAACGCGGGCTCGGTGACGGTGTCGGGTGAATCGTTTTCCACCGGCACGGGCACCATCACCACGTCCGGCACCGCAGGCCTGGGCACGGGCCAGGCCGGCGGCAATGGCGCCGACGTGCAGATCACCACCAGCGGCGCCGTCACCACCGGCGCCATCAGCACGGTGGGCGGCGCGGGCGTAACGCCCGGGCCCGCGGCCGGCGGCAATTCGGGCGCGATCACCATCACCAACAATTCCACCACCAGCGGCGCGATCGCGGTGGGCGCGCTGACCACGACCGGCGGCGCGGCGTTCGGCACCGGTGCCGCGGGCACGACGGGCGCCATCAACATCACCAACAACGCCAGCGGCCAGGGCATCAGCACGGGCGCCATCACCGCCACCGGCAACACCAACGGCGCGGGTGGCAGCGTCACGCTGGCCTCGCAGGGTGCGGTCAATGTCGCGGGGCTCATCAACACCAACGGCGGCGCGCGCGGCACCGGCGTGACGGGCGCGGGCATGGCGGCCGGCAACATCACCATCACGGGCATCAACAACGCCGTGACCGGCGCCATCACCGCCAGCGGCGCCACGGCCCTGGGCACCAACCAGAACGGCGGCGCGGCCGGTGTGGTGTCCATCACCGGCAGCGGCACGCTGAACACCAGCACCATCACCGCCGCGGGCGGCGTCGCCACCGGCACGGGCGCGGGTGGCGCGGCTGGCAGCATCACGCTGTCGGGCAGCAACGCCGTGGTGACCAACCTGAGCGCCGCCGGCCCCGCCACCAGCAACGCGCATGGCGGCAACATCAGCATCACCACCACCGGCACGTTATCGGCGGGCACCATCGCCACCAGCGGGGGCACGGCCATCACGGGCGGCAACCCGGGGCGCAACGCGGGCAGTGTCACGATCAGCACCGGCGGCGCCATCACCGCCCTGGGCGCCGTCACGGCCAGCGGCAGCACGGGCGTGACCAGCGGCATTGGGGGCCATGGCGGCGCGGTGTCCATCACCGCCGTGGGTGGCGTCGCGGGCGCGGCCATCACCGCCAGCGGCGGCGCGGGTACGGGCACGAACATGGCTGGCGGCAACGCGGGGACCATCAGCGTGGCCAACAGCGGCTCGGGCAACGTTGTGGTGGGCGCGTTGGCCGCATCCACCGGGGCGGCCACGGGCACAGGCGCGGGCGGCGTGGCTGGCTCCATCAGCCTGACCAATACGGCGGCTGGCGGCGGCATCGCCACCGGCACGCTCGCCACGACCGGCGGGGCCATGGGTCACGGCGGCGCTGTAAGCCTGGACGCGCTAGGCGCGGTCACCACGGGCAGTATCAGTTCGGCAGGCGGCGCGGCACTGACCGGTTATGCGGGCCGCAACGCGGGTGCCGTCACGATCGCGGGTGAGTCGTTCTCTTCCGGAACCGGCACCATCACGGCGTCGGGCACGGCGGGCGTGGGCGCCAGCCAGGCCGGCGGCCACGGCGCGAACGTGCAGATCACCACCAGCGGCGGCGTCACCGCGGGGGCCATCAGCACGGTGGGCGGCGCGGCGATCACGCCCGGCCCCGCAGCGGGCGGCAACGCCGGCGGCATCACGATCACCAACAACTCCACCACCAGTGGCGCGATTGCCGTGGGCGCATTGACCACCACGGCAGGCGCTGCTTTTGGCACCGGCACGGGCGGCACCACGGGCGCCGTCAGCATCACCAACAACGCCAGCGGCCAGTCACTGGCTACGGGTGCGATCACCGCCACGGGCGGCACCAACGGTGCGGGCGCCAACGTCACGCTGGCCTCAGCCGGCGCGGTCAACGTCGCGGGGCTCATCAACACCAGTGGCGGCGCACGCGGCACCGGCGTGACGGGCGGGGGCATGGCGGGCGGCAACATCACCATCACGGGCATCAACAACGCCGTGACCGGCGCCATCACCGCCAATGGCGCTGCAGGGTTGGGAACCAACCAGGACGGTGGCGCCGCGGGCCTGGTGTCCATCACGGGCGCCGGCACGCTGAACACCGGCGCCATCACGGCCTCTGGCGGCATTGCCACCGGCACGGGTGCGGGCGGTGCGGCCGGCAGCATCACGCTGTCGGGCAGCAATGCCGTGGTGACTAACCTGAGCACTGCCGGCCCTGCCACCAGCAACGCGCATGGCGGCAACATCAGCATCGCCACCACCGGCACGTTGTCGGCCGGCACCATCGCCACCGGCGGCGGCACGGCCATCACGGGCGGCAACCCGGGCCGCAACGCGGGCAACGTCACGATCAGCACCGGCGGCGCGATCATTGCGCTGGGCGCCGTCACGGCCAGCGGCAGCACGGGCGTGACCAGCGGCATTGGGGGCCATGGCGGCGCGGTGTCCATCACCGCCGTGGGTGGCGTCGCGGGCGCGGCCATCACCGCCAGCGGGGCGGCGGGCACAGGCACCAACATGGCTGGCGGCAATGCGGGGTCCATCAGCGTGGCCAACAGCGGCTCGGGCAACATCGTCACCGGCGCGCTGGCCGCGTCCACCGGGGCCGCCACGGGCACCGGCGCGGGCGGCGCGGCCGGCTCCATCAGCGTGGCGAACACTGCCACGGGCGGCGCCGTCACCACCGGCGCCATTGCCACCACCGGCGCGGCCATGGGCCACGGCGGTACGGTAAGCCTGAGTGCGCTGGGCGCGATCTCCACCGGCGCCACGGGCAGCATCAGCACCGCCGGCGGCGCGGCGCTGACCGGTTATGCGGGCCGCAACGCGGGCGCCATCACGATTGAAGGCGAGTCATTCTCTTCCGGCACCGGCACGATCACGGCGTCGGGCACGGCGGGCCTTGGGGCCAGCCAGGCCGGCGGCAACGGTGCGAACGTGCAGATCACCACCAGCGGTGCCGTCACCACCGGCGCGATCAGCACCGTCGGGGGCGCGGCCGTCACGCCCGGGCCTGCAGCGGGTGGCAATGCCGGCAACATCACGATCACCAACAATTCCACCACCAGCGGCGCGATCGCGGTGGGTGCGCTGACCACCACAGGCGGCGCTGCTTTTGGCACCGGCACAGGCGGCACGACGGGCGCCGTCAGCATCACCAACAACGCCAGCGGCCAGGGCATCAGCACGGGCGCCATCACCGCCACCGGCAACACCAACGGCGCAGGCGCCAATGTCACGCTGGCCTCGCAGGGCGCGGTCAATGTCGCGGGACTCATCAATACCAACGGGGGCGCACGCGGCACCGGCGTGACGGGCGCGGGCATGGCGGCGGGCAACATCACCATCACGGGCATCAACAATGTCGTGACCGGCGCCATCACCGCCAGCGGCGCCACGGCCCTGGGCACCAACCAGAACGGGGGCGCGGCGGGCGCGGTGTCCATCACCGGCAGCGGCACGCTGAACACCACCACCATCACCGCCGCAGGCGGCGTCGCCACCGGCACGGGCGCGGGCGGTGCGGCCGGCAGCATCACGCTGTCGGGCAGCAATGCCGTGGTGACCAACCTGAGCACCGCCGGCCCCACCACCAGCAATGCGCATGGCGGCAACATCAGCATCACCACCACCGGCACGCTGTCGGCCGGCACCATCGCCACCGGTGGTGGCACGGCCATCGCCGGCACCAACCCCGGTCGAAACGCGGGCAACGTCACCATTGACGCGGGTGGCGCGATCACCGCCCTGGGCGCCATCACGGCCAGCGGCAGCGCGGCTACCGGCGGTGTGGGCGGGCATGGCGGCAACGTGGGCATCACGGCCGCGGGCGGCGTCGCGGGCGCGGCCATCACGGCCAGCGGCGCGGCGGGCACCGGCACCAACCTGGCCGGCGGCAACGCAGGGAACATCAGCGTGGCCAACAGCGGAACCGGCGACGTGACGCTGGCCGCCATCACCACGTCCAACGGCGCCGCCACCGGCACGGGCGCGGGCGGGAACGCGGGCGCGGTCAACCTGACCAACACAGCCACCGGCGGCGCGCTGACCACCGCCGCGATCACCACCACCGGCGGAACCAAGGGCCATGGCGGCAACGTCACGCTGTCCGCGCTGGGCGCCGTGTCCACCGGCGCGGCGGGCAGCATCACCACCAGCGGCGGCGCCACCATCACGGGCAATGCAGGCCGCAACGCAGGCAACGTCACCATCACGGGCGGCAGCTTCGCGTCCGGCACGGGGGCCATCACCGCGTCGGGCGGGGCGGGCCTGGGCACCAACCAGGCTGGCGGCAACGGGGGCGCCGTGTCCGTCACCACCACCGGCGCGCTGACCACGGCGGCCATCACCGCCTCTTCGGGCAATGCCACGGGGACGGGCACGGGCGGCGCGGCGGGCAGCATCACGCTCGGCGGCGGCGACGTGACCGTGGGCAACATCAATACCACGGGCGGCTCACGCGGCAGCGGCGGCGGCGTGGCGGTCACGTCCACCGGCACCCAGGCGCTGGCGGCCATCACAGCCAGCGCGGGCACGGGTGGCGCAGCCGCGGGCAACGTGACGCTCACCAGTGGCGGCGCCGTCACGCAGACCGGCGCTATCACGGCGGCAGGCCTGGCGCTCAAGGGCACGGGCGGAACCTATGTGTTGCGCCACGCTTCCAACGCCGTCACCACGCTGGCCGGCAACACCGGCAGCATCGACTATGCGCAGGCCGGCGCGCTCACGGTCGGCGCCGTGGCGGGCGTGACGGGCATCAGCGTGACGGGCAGCGCGGCCGTGGAGACCACAGCCGCGGCGTCCAACCTCACGCTGGCCAACGCGGTGACGGCCGCCGGCACGGGCGACGCCATTGTGCTGAAGGCGGGCTCCAGCAATGCGGCCGGCGTGTCCACCGGCGGGCAGCTCATCAACAACGCGGGCACGGGCGGCATCGTGGCCACCAACGGCCGCTTCCTGGCCTACAGCGGCAACCCGACGTCCACGACCGAAGGCGTCACGGGCTACAGCAAGCGCTACAACACCGCGGCCGGCTACACACCCGCGGGCACGACCAGCCATTTCCTGTACCGCATCGCGCCCACGCTGACCGTCACGGCCAACAACAAGTCCCGCGTGTATGGCGACGCCAACCCGCTGCTGGACGGCAGCGTCACGGGCCTGATCGACGGTGACACCGCGGCCGGCGTGGGCGTGGGCTACAGCACCACGGCCGTGGCCAACACCGCCGTCGCGGCCGGGCCCGTGGCCATCACCGCCGCGGCCACCAACGACCAGAACTACACCCTGGTGCTGAACAACGGCGCGCTCACCATCACGCCCCGCGCGCTGACCGTGACGGCCATCGGCCAGAACCGTGTGTACGACGGCACCGCCAACGCCACCGTCACGCTGGCCGACAACCGCTTGGCCGGCGACGCGCTGACCGTCAGCGGTGCGGCCAGCTTCGCCAACAAGAACGTGGGCACGGGCAAGGCCGTGAGCGTCACGGGCATCACACTGTCGGGCGCGGCCGCGGCCAACTACACCGCCAACGGCACGGCGGCCACCACGGCCGACATCACGGCCCGCGCGCTCACGGTGGGCGCCACCGGCCAGGACCGCGTGTACGACGGCACCACCAATGCCACGGTCACGCTCACCGACAACCGCGTGGCCGGCGACGTGCTGACGCTGGCCAGCACCGGCGCGAGCTTCGGCAACAAGAACGTGGGCACCGCCAAGCCTGTGAATGTCACAGGCATCACGCTGGGCGGCGCCGACGCGGGCAACTACACCTACAACACCACGGCCACCGCCGCGGCCAGCATCACGGCGCGCGCGCTGACGGTCACCGCCACCGGCCAGAACCGTGTGTACGACGGCACCACCAACGCCACGGTCACGCTGGGCGACAACCGCGTGGCAGGCGACACGCTCACCATCGCGGCTGGCACCGCCAGCTTCGGCGACAAGAACGTCGGCACGGCCAAGGCCGTGGGCGTCAGCGGCATCACCGTGACCGGCACAGACGCCGGCAACTACACCTTCAACACCACGGCCGCCACCGCCGCCGACATCACCGCACGCGCGCTGACCATCAGCGCCGCGGGCGCCAGCCGCGTCTATGACGGCTCCACCGCCGCCGGCGTGGTCCTGTCCGACAACCGCGTGGCCGGCGACGCGCTGACCCTGAGCCACACGGCGGCGGACTTCGCCAACAAGAACGTGGGCACGGCCAAGGCCATCAGCGTGTCGGGCCTGTCGGTCGCGGGCGCTGACGCAGGCAACTACACCTACAACACCACGGCCACCACCAGCGCCGACATCACGGCGCGCACGCTGACGGTGGGCGGCACTGGCCAGAACCGCGTGTACGACGGCACCACCAACGCCACGGTCACGCTCACCGACAACCGGGTGGCCGGCGACACGCTGACCATCGCGAACACGGGCGCCGCGTTTGCCAGCAAGAACGCGGGCACGGCCCGGCAGATCAACATCACCGGCATCAGCGTGACAGGCACGGACGCCAGCAACTACACCTTCAACACCAGCGCCACGACAACCGCCGACATCGCGGCGCGCGCACTGACAGTCACGGCCACCGGCCAGAACCGTGTGTACGACGGCACCACCAACGCCACGGTCACGCTGGGCGACAACCGCGTGGCGGGCGACACGCTCACCATCGCGGCCGGAACTGCCAGCTTTGGCGACAAGAATGTAGGCACGGCCAAGGCCGTGGGCGTCAGCGGCATCACCGTGACCGGCACAGACGCCGGCAACTACACCTTCAACACCACGGCCGCCACCGCCGCCGACATCACCGCGCGCGCGCTGACCATCAGCGCCGCGGGCGCCAGCCGCGTCTATGACGGCTCCACCGCCGCCGGCGTGGTCCTGTCCGACAACCGCGTGGCCGGCGACGCGCTGACCCTGAGCCACATGGCGGCGGACTTCGCCAACAAGAACGTGGGCACGGCCAAGGCCATCAGCGTGTCGGGCCTGTCGGTCACAGGCGCTGACGCAGGCAACTACACCTACAACACCACGGCCACCACCAGCGCCGACATCACGGCGCGCACGCTGACGGTGGGCGGCACTGGCCAGAACCGCGTGTACGACGGCACCACCAACGCCACGGTCACGCTCACCGACAACCGGGTGGCCGGCGACACGCTGACCATCGCGAACACGGGCGCCGCGTTTGCCAGCAAGAACGCGGGCACGGCCCGGCAGATCAACATCACCGGCATCAGCGTGACAGGCACGGACGCCAGCAACTACACCTTCAACACCAGCGCCACGACAACCGCCGACATCGCGGCGCGCGCACTGACAGTCACGGCCACCGGCCAGAACCGTGTGTACGACGGCACCACCAACGCCACGGTCACGCTGGGCGACAACCGCGTGGCAGGCGACACGCTCACCATCGCGGCTGGCACCGCCAGCTTCGGCGACAAGAACGTCGGCACGGCCAAGGCCGTGGGCGTCAGCGGCATCACCGTGACCGGCACAGACGCCGGCAACTACACCTTCAACACCACGGCCGCCACCGCCGCCGACATCACCGCACGCGCGCTGACCATCAGCGCCGCGGGCGCCAGCCGCGTCTATGACGGCTCCACCGCCGCCGGCGTGGTCCTGTCCGACAACCGCGTGGCCGGCGACGCGCTGACCCTGAGCCACACGGCGGCGGACTTCGCCAACAAGAACGTGGGCACGGCCAAGGCCATCAGCGTGTCGGGCCTGTCGGTCGCGGGCGCTGACGCGGGCAACTACACGTACAACACCACGGCCACCACCGCGGCGGACATCACCGCCCGCGCGCTGACCGTCACGGCAACCGGCCAGAACCGCGTGTACGACGGCGGCACCTCCGCCACTGTCGCCCTGGGCGATAACCGCGTGGCCGGCGACACGCTGGTTCTGTCCAGCACCGCAGCCGCTTTCACGGACAAGAACGTGGGCACCGGCAAGACCGTCAACGTATCCGGCATCAACGTCACGGGCATCGACGCCGGCAACTACAGCGTCAACACCACAGCCACCACGGCCGCCGACATCACCGCCCGCGCATTGACGGTGACGGCCACGGGCCAGAACCGCGTCTACGACGGCACCACCGCCGCCACTGTCACCTTGGGCGACAACCGCGTGGCCGGCGACGCCCTGACACTGACCAACACTACCGCTACGTTCGGCGACAAGAACGTGGGAACGGCCAAAGCGATCGGCGTCAGCGGCATCGGCGTGACTGGCGCCGACGCCGGCAACTACAGCTTCAACACCACGGCCACCGCAGCCGCCGACATCACGGCCCGTGCATTGACGGTGACAGCCACGGGCCAAAGCCGCGTGTACGACGGCACCACCAACGCCACCATCACGCTGGGCGACAACCGCGTAGCCGGCGACGCTCTGACGCTGTCCAGTACCACCGCCACCTTCGGCGACAAGAACGTGGGCGCGGCCAAAGCCATTGGCGTCGGCGGCATCAGCGTCACCGGTGCCGACGCCGGCAACTACACCTACAACACCACGGCTACCACCACAGCCGACATCACCGCCCGCGCGCTGACTGTCACGGCGACGGGTCAGAACCGCGTGTACGACGGCACGGCCAACGCCACGGTCACCCTGGGCGACAACCGCGTGGCCGGCGACACCCTGACGCTGTCCAACACCACCGCTACCTTCGGCGACAAGAATGTGGGCACCGGCAAGGCCATAGGCGTCAGCGGCATCAACGTCACCGGCGCCGACGCCGGCAACTACAGCTTCAACACCACGGCCACCGCAGCCGCCGACATCACGGCCCGCGCGCTGACCGTGACTGCCACCGGCCAGAACCGCGTGTATGACGGTACGGCCAACGCGGCCGTGACGCTGGCCGACAACCGCGTGGCCGGCGACGCCCTGGCGCTGTCCAATACCGCAGCCACCTTCAGCGACAAGAATGCCGCGGCAGGCAAGACCGTGAGCGTCAGCGGCATCGGCGTCACCGGCGCCGACGCGGGCAACTACACCTTCAACACCACGGCCACCACCAGCGCCGACATCACCGTGCGCACGCTGAACGTGACGGCCACGGGCCAGAACCGCGTGTACGACGGCACCACGGCCGCCGCCGTGACCTTTGGCGACAACCGGGTGGCGGGCGATGCGCTGAACATCACCGGATCGGCAACGTTCACCGACAAGAACGTGGGCACCGGCAAGGCCGTGGCCGTTGCCGGCATCAGCCTGGCCGGCGCCGACGCCGCCAACTACAGCGCCAACACCACGGCCGCCACCGCCGCCGACATCACGGCCCGCGCGCTGGCCGTGACCGCCGCGGGCCAGAGCCGCGTGTACGACGGCACCACCGCCGCCACCGTCACCCTGGGCGACAACCGCGTGGCCGGCGACGTGCTGACGCTCACGCACACCGCCGCCACGTTCGGCGACAAGAACGTGGGCACGGGCAAGGCGATCGGCGTCAGCGGCATCAGCGTCACGGGTGCCGACGCCGCCAACTACACCTACAACACCACGGCCGCGGCCACCGCCGACATCACGCCGCGCGCGCTGGCGATCAGCGCCACGGGTGCCAGCCGCAACTACAACGGCACCACGGCGGCCGGCGTGACGCTGTCCGACAACCGGCTGGGCGGCGACGTGCTGACGCTCAGCCACACGGCGGCGGACTTCACCGACAAGAACGTGGCGGCGGGCAAGACCATCAACGTGTCGGGCCTGTCCGCGACTGGCGCCGACGCCGGCAACTACACGTACAACACCACGGCCACCACCAGCGCCGACATCACCGCGCGCACGCTGAACGTCACGGCCACGGGCCAGAACCGCGTGTACGACGGCACCACCAACGCCAGCGTCACGCTGGCCGACAACCGGGTGGCCGGCGACGTGCTGGCCGTGGGCAGCGGCGCCGCGCAGTTCGCCGACCGGCACGCCGGCACCGGCAAGGCCGTGAACGTGACCGGCATTGCCGTCACGGGCCTGGACGCCGCCAACTACAGCGTCAACACCACGGCGGCCGCGACGGCCGACATCACGCCCGCCAGCATCACGGCCGTGTCCGGCATCACCGCGCAGGACAAGACCGAGGACGGCACCACCGCCGCCACCCTGATCACCGCCGGCGCGGCGTTCGCGGGCCGCATCGGTGGCGACGCCCTGAACGTGGCCGCCGCCAGCGGCGCCTTTGACACGCCGGCGCCCGGCCTGGGCAAGCCCGTGGCGATCACCGGCATCACCCTGGGCGGCGCGGACGCCGGCAACTACGTGCTGACCAACACCACGGCCAGCACCACGGCCAACGTGTTCGCGGCGCCCACGCCCGTGCCGCCGGCGCCTCCCGCCGTGCCCGCTCCAGCGCCAGGGCCCACGCCGGCGCCCGCGCCAGGGCCCACGCCACCGCCGCCGCCAGCAGGCGGCGGTGGCGTGGTCCCGGTGCAACCGGGCAGCCCCTCTCCGGCGCCCGCGGGTCCTGCGGCGCCGGCCCCGGCATCGCAGGCGCCCGCAACGCCTTCCGACGCCGTGCTGGCCGCGGCCACGTTGGTGCGCGACGTCGTCATTCCCGCGAGCACACCGGGCGTCATGCTGACGGGACCGATCACGCTCGACCAGTTGCGCCAGCAGTTGCGTGGCGCCACACCTTTGCGCCGCCAGGACTGCGCCGGCGAGAGCAGCCAGAACGACCAAAGCTGCAACTAAAGTGGCAGGCGGCGCGGCGCCTCGCCGCGTTGTTCGCAAGCCGCGACGCGCGCCGGAGGCAAAGCACCTGTTTTTCAGGATAAGCTCGCACCGGCAAGCACGCAGGCATCCCCGCGGATGCGGCCTGCCCACCCCTGAAACGATGAGTCTTTTCCTCCTCAAGCGCCTTGTCACGCTGATCGCCACACTGGTCGGCGCGTCGGTGGTGGTGTTCCTGGTGCTGGAAATCCTGCCGGGCAACGCCGCGCAGATCCTCATGGGCCCCGATGCCACGCCCGACGCCGTCGCCGCGCTGGCCACCAAGCTCGGCCTGGACCAGCCGGCCGGCCAGCGCTACTGGGACTGGATCACGGGCCTGCTGTCGGGCGACCTGGGGTTGAGCTACGCCTACAGCACGCCGGTCTCCGAGCTGGTGCTGGAGCGCCTGACGGTCACCGTGCCGCTGGCCTTCATGGCCATGGCGCTCACCACCGTGCTGGCGCTGGCCGCGGGCATCTATGCCGCGGCGCGACACAATAAGCTGGGCGACGTGGGCATGATGGGCCTGAGCCAGATCGGCATTGCCATTCCCAACTTCTGGTTCGCGATCCTGCTGATCCTGCTGTTCTCGGTGCACCTGGGCTGGTTCTCGGCCGGCGGCTTCCCGGGGTGGGAAGAAGGCATTTGGGAAGGCCTGCGCGCGTTGCTGCTGCCGGCCGTTTCGCTGGCCGTGGTGCAGGCGGCGATCCTGGCGCGCATCACGCGCTCGGCCGTGCTGGAAGTACTGCGCGAAGACTTCGTGCGCACCGCGCGCGCCAAGGGCCTGTCGCAGCGCGCCACGCTGTGGGGCCACGTGCTGCGCAATTCGCTGATCCCCGTCATCACTGTCATGGGCCTGCAGTTCGCCGAGCTGCTGGCCGGCACCATCGTGGTGGAAAACGTGTTCTACCTGCCGGGCCTCGGCCGGCTGATCTTCCAGTCCATTTCCAACCGCGACGTGATCGTGGTGCGCAACTGCGTGATGCTGCTGGCCGCCATGGTGGTGATCGTGAACTTCATCGTCGATGTGTTGTATGCGGTGATCGACCCGCGCGTGAAGGCGAACGATATATGAGCGCCGTGATCGCCTCCACACCTCAGGCCGCCCCCGGCTTCTGGCAACGCGCGCGCGGCCACCGCGCGTTCATGATCGGCGGCGTGCTGACGCTGCTGCTGATCGCCATGGCCGCGCTGTCGCTCGTGTGGACACCCTGGTCGCCGTACGACGTGGACATGGCCAAGAAGCTGCTGCCGCCGGGCGCGCAGCACTGGCTGGGCACCGACCCGTACGGCCGCGACATCGTGTCGCTGCTGCTGGTGGGGGCGCGCAGCTCCATCCTGGTGGGCGTGATCGCCGTGGGCATCGGCCTGGTGGTGGGCACGGCGCTGGGGCTGCTGGCCGCGGCCCGGCGCGGCTGGGTCGAAGAGACCATCATGCGGCTGTCGGACTTCAGCTTCGCGTTCCCGGCGATCCTGTCGGCCATCATGATGACGGCCGTGTTCGGCGCGGGCATCGTCAACGCGATCATCGCCATCGGCATCTACAACATCCCCACGTTCGCACGCATCACGCGCGCATCGGCCAACGCCATCTGGGCCCGCGAATTCGTGCTGGCCGCGCGCGCTTGTGGCAAGGGCGCATTCAGCATCACGGTGGAACACGTGCTGCCCAACATCGCCTCGGTGCTGATCGTGCAGGCGACCATCCGCTTTGCCATCGCCATCCTGGCCGAGGCTGCGCTGTCGTACCTGGGCCTGGGCACGCAGCCGCCGCAGCCGTCCTGGGGCCGCATGCTCAGCGAAGCGCAGACGCTGATGTTCCAGGCGCCGCTGCTGGCGGTGTTCCCCGGCCTGGCCATCGCATTCGCGGTGCTGGGCCTGAACCTGCTGGGCGACGGCCTGCGCGACCTGCTGGACCCCCGGCTTGCAAGGAAACGCTGAAGAATGGCCCTGCTCGAAGTCAATGACCTGCACGTGCGCCTGCAGACCCAGCGCGGCCCGGCCGATGCCGTGCGCGGCGTGAGCTTTGCGCTGGAGCGCGGGCAGACACTGGGCCTGATCGGTGAATCGGGCTGCGGCAAGTCCATCACCGTCATGTCGCTCATGGGCCTGCTGCCCGAGAGCGCGCGCGTGACCGGCAGCATCCGCTTCGACGGGCAGGAGCTGGTCGGCAAGAAGGACAGCGAGCTGTGCCGCATCCGCGGCAACCGCATCGGCATGATCTTCCAGGAGCCCATGACGGCGCTGAACCCGGTGCACAGCATCGGCCGCCAGGTGGCCGAGCCGCTGCGCCTGCACCGCGGCGTGTCGGCCGCCGAGGCGCGCAAGCAGGCCATCGCGCTGCTGGACCGCGTGGGCATTCCCGACGCGGCGCGGCGCATCGACGCGTACCCGCACCAATTTTCGGGCGGGCAGCGCCAGCGCATCACGATCGCGATGGCACTGGCCTGCGGACCCGACCTGCTGATCGCCGACGAGCCCACCACCGCGCTGGACGTGACCATCCAGCAGCAGATCCTGGACCTCATCAGCGAGCTGGTGGCCGAGCGCGGCATGGCGCTCATGCTCATTTCGCACGACCTGGGCGTGATCGCGCAGAACGTGGACCGCATGCTGGTCATGTACGGTGGCAGCGTGGTGGAAAGCGGGCCGACCGATGAGGTGTTCGCGCACAAGACGCACCCGTATTCGCGCGGCCTGTTCGGCGCCCGGCCCAGCCTGCATTCGCAGCGCGGACAGCGCCTGACCACCATCGCGGGCACGGTGCCCGAGCTGGTGGACCTGCCGCCGGGCTGCCCGTTCGCGGGCCGCTGCCGCCACACGGCGCCCGAATGCCACGTCACCCCGCCGCCGCCCGTTACGGTCGGCCCGGACCATCACGTGCGCTGCATCCGGCTTGATGCCGTGGCGGCGGACCTACAGGCGCAGGTCGCGGCATGAGCAACACCACGCCCCTGCTGCAGGTGGACAACCTGGCGCGCGAATACCAGATGCCGCGCGAAAAGGTCTTCGGCCCGCCGCCCACGGTCAAGGCGCTGAACGGCGTGAGCTTCACCATCCAGGCCGGTCGCAGCCTGGGCATCGTGGGCGAATCGGGCTCGGGCAAGTCCACGCTTGCGCGCCTGGTCATGGCGCTGGACAAGCCCACGGCCGGCACCGTGAAGCTCAACGGCCGCGACCTGCACATGCTGGGTACGCGCGAGCTGCGCGAGGCCCGGCGCGACTTCCAGATGGTGTTCCAGGACCCCTACGGCTCGCTGGACCCGCGCATGACGGTGGAGCGCATCGTGAGCGAGCCGCTGGCCGCGCAGGGCGACATCACCCGGGCCGACCAGCGCAAGCGCGCGGGCGAGGTGCTGGCCTCTGTCGGCCTGCGCACGAGCGACCTGGACAAGTACCCGCATGAATTTTCCGGCGGCCAGCGCCAGCGCATCGCCATCGCGCGCGCGCTCATCACGCGGCCGCGCCTGATCGTGGCCGACGAGCCCGTGAGCGCGCTGGACGTGTCGGTGCAGGCGCAGGTGCTGAACCTCATGCAGGACCTGCAGGCCGAATTCGGCGTGACCTACATGCTGATCAGCCACGACCTGGCCGTGGTGCACCACCTGTGCCACGACGTGGCCGTGCTGTGGCAGGGCCGCATCGTCGAGCAGGGGCCGCCCGAGCGCCTGTTCACGGCTGCCGAACACCCCTACACCCGCGCGCTGCTGGACGCCGTCCCGCAGGCCCAGCCGGGTCGCAACCGCCGCCGTGGCATCCCGTCCTGAAAGCACTGGCGGTCATGAGCAAATCCCTCTTGCGCGGCCCTCGCCTTCTGGCAGATGATGCGCATTTGTCCCCTGGCATCTTTGGTTTTTTCCCTGGAGTGAAATCATGCTGAACCGACGCACCCTGTTGTCCACCGCTGCCCTGGCTTCCGTGCCGCTGGCCCTGCCGCAGGGCGCGCTGGCGCAAAGCCGCAAGGATTCCATCGTGCTGGCCATGGCGCTGGAGCCCGTGGGCCTGGACCCAACGGCAGCCGCCGCATCGTCCATTGGCGAAGTGACGCTGTACAACATCTACGAGACGCTGACCAAGATCCACCCCGACGGCAGCGTCACGCCGCTGCTGGCCGAAAGCTGGGAAGTGTCGCCCGACCTGCGCACCTACACCTTCAAGCTGCGCAAGGGAGTGAAGTTCCAGAACGGCGAGCCCTTCAACGCGCAGGCCGTCAAGTATTCGTTCGACCGCGCCGGCGGCGAAAAGAGCACCAACAAGGACAAGCGCACCTTCGCAGCCATCACCACGCAGGTGGTGGACGACAGCACCGTCGTGCTGCTGACCAAGGAAATCGACCCCGACTTCCTGTTCCTCATGGGCCAGGCCACGGCCATCATCGTGGAGCCCAAGAGCGCCGACGCCAACGCCACCAAGCCCGTGGGCACCGGCCCCTACAAGCTGGACAACTGGGTCAAGGGCTCGTCCGTGGTGCTGGGCAAATGGGATGGCTACCGGGCGGCGGGCAGCATCAAGCTCAAACGCGCCACATTCCGCTTCATCGCCGACCCGGCGGCGCAGGTCGCGGCCCTGCTGGCTGGTGACGTGGACGCGTTCCCGCGCGTCACGCCGCGCAGCGTCGCGCAGTTCAAGAACAACGCGAAGTTCCAGGTCATGGCCAGCGGCTCGCGCGCCAAAACCATCCTGGCGCTGAACAACAAGAAAAAGCCCCTGGACGACGTGCGCGTGCGCCGTGCCATCAACATGGCCATCGACCGCAAGGCCGTGATCCAGGGCGCGGGCGACGGCTACGGCGCACCCATCGGCAGCTACTACGTGCCCAGCGCGCCCGGCTACCTGGACCTCACCAAGGTCAACGCCTACGACCCCGACAAGGCCCGCGCGCTGCTGAAGGAAGCCGGCGTGTCCAACCTGGAGCTGACCATCACGCTGCCGCCCCCGCCGTACGCCCGCCAGGGCGGCGAGGTGATCGCGTCCATGCTGGACAAGGTTGGCATCAAAGCCAAGCTGCAGAACGTGGAATGGGCCCAATGGCTGTCGGGCACCTACGGCAACAAGAACTACGACATGACGATCATTTCTCACGTCGAGCCGTTCGACCTGGGCAACTTCTCGCGCCCCGGCTACTACTGGAACTACGAGTCCACCAAGTTCAACGCGCTGTACGACAAGTACAAGCAGACCGCCAACGCGGCCGAGCGCAACAAGATCCTGGCCGACATCCAGCGCCTGGTGGCCGACGACGCCGTGCATGGCTACCTGTACCAGCCCCAGTGGGTCACCGTGGCCAACAAGAACGTCAAGGGTCTGTGGAAGGACATGCCGATTTTCGTGAACGACCTGTCGGCCCTGTCCTGGGCCTGATCTGAAAGGGCCAAAGCAGTTGAGCGCCCTTCACGAACTCTCCGCCACCGAGCTGGCGGACGCCTACCGCCGCGGCGACACCTCGCCCGTGGAAGTGGCCCAGTCGGTGCTGGGCCACATGGAACGCTGGGAGCCGCACCTGTGCGCCAGCTACCTGCTGCGGCCCGAGCTCACGATCGCCCAGGCCCGCGCGTCCGAAGCGCGCTGGCTGCGCGGCGCACCGCTGTCGCCGCTGGACGGCGTGCCCGTCACGCTCAAGGACAACATCGCCACGCAGGGCGACCCCATGCCGCTGGGCACGGCCGCCGTGGACCCTGTGCCCATGCCCGCCGACGCGCCGCCTGCGGCGCGCCTGCGCGAAGCCGGGGCTGTGCTGGTGACCAAGACCACCATGCCCGACTACGGCATGCTGTCGTCCGGGCTGTCCAGCGTGCACCACCTGTCGCGCAACCCCTGGGACCTGAGCAAGACGCCCGGCGGTTCCAGCGCCGGCGCGGGATCGGCAGCAGCAGCAGGCTACGGCCCGCTGCACGTGGGCACCGACATCGGCGGCTCCATCCGCCTGCCGGCGGGCTGGTGCGGCGTGTTTGGCCTCAAGCCCAGCCTGGGCCGCGTGCCGATCGACCCGCCCTACACGGGGCGCGCCGCCGGTCCCATGACGCGCAGCGTGGCCGATGCCGCCGCGCTGATGGCCGTGCTGTCGCTGCCCGATGCCCGCGACACCATGAGCCTGCCGTACCAGGCGATCGAATGGGGCCGCTTTGACGTGGGTGCCGACAAGCTCAAGGGCCTGCGCATCGGCCTGCTGCTGGACGCCGGCTGCGGCCTGGCCGTGGAGCCCGACGTACGCGACGCCGTGCAGCACGCCGCCGGCCTGATGGCCCGCGCGGGCGCGCTGGTGGAGCCCATGGCGCCGTTCCTCACGCGCGAGATGCTGGACGGCATGGACCATTTCTGGCGCATGCGCTCCAACGTGGACATGAACGCGCTGCCCCCGGGCCGCAAGGCGAAAGTGCTGCCCTACATCCAGGCCTGGGCCGACAGCGCGCACGGCATGGACGGCGCGGCCGTGTTTCGCGCGCAGCACCAGTTCTACCTGACGCGCATCGCGACGGTGAAGGCCTGCGCCGCCTACGACTACATGATCTCGCCCACATCGCCGGTGCCGGCATTCGCGGCCGAGCTGCCGTCGCCCACCAACGACCCGTTGCGGCCGCTGGAGCACATCGCGTTCACGGTGCCGTTCAACATGTCGGAGCAGCCGGCCGCGTCGATCAACTGCGGCTACACCGCCGGCGGCCTGCCCATCGGGCTGCAGATCGCGGGCCCGCGCTTCGACGATCTGGGCGTGCTGCAGGTCTCGCGCGCGTTCGAGCTGATCCGCGATGCGCAACGGCCCTGGCCTGTGCCGCCTTCTGAGGTGTTGCGTCACCTGGATTGAAATCGGACATCCGTACGCAGAGGGCGCAGAGGTTACGCAGAGGACGCAGAAAAGAAATACACAAGATTTTTTGGTTTTTCTTCTGCGCCTTCTGCGTAACCTCTGCGCCCTCTGCGTACGGAGGTTCAAAACAGCCCAACGAACATGCACCAAGACTCGCTAGGCAACCCCGTCACGCTGCAACACGCCGCAAGCCTGGCCGCGGTCAACGATTTCGTCGAAGGCTTCATCGCGAGCGAGGCACGGGCCATCGCGCCGCTGGCGATCGCGGATACAGAACACGGCCCCATCGTGCAGGCGTATTGCGCGGCGCTGCACATGTTTGCCGAATCGCGCGATGCTGCCGCCAATGCACGGCCCTTCATCGACCGCGCGCTCGCGTCACCGCTGATTGGCACGCCGCGCGAACAGCGCTTCGTGCAGGCCGTAAGCGCCTGGATCGCCGGCGACCTGCCGCGCGCGATTACGCTGCATGAAGAGCAGGCCCGCGAACACCCGCGCGACCTGGCGTCGCTCAAGCTCGGGCAGTACCATCTGTTCAACCGCGGTGACTCCCCGGCCATGCTGCGCATGGCGCTTGCCGCGCGCCCCGCCGCAGGCGACGTGCCCTACCTGCACGGCATGCTGGCCTTCGGCTGGGAGCAATGCCACCTGCTGCGCGAGGCGGAGGCCGCCGCGCGCCACGCCATCCACCTGCGCCGCAAGGAACCCTGGGCCCACCACGCACTTGCGCACGTGATGCTCACGCAGGGCCGCGTGCAGGAAGGCCGTGCGTTCCTGCATGACGTGAGCGACACCTGGACCGACCTGAACTCGTTCATGGTCACGCACAACTGGTGGCACCAGGCCCTGTTCGCGCTGGAACTGCACGACCATGGCGAGGCCCTGCGCCTGTACGACACGCGGATCTGGGGCGTTGTGAAGGACTATTCGCAAGACCAGGTCAACGCCGTGTCGCTGCTGGCACGGCTGGAACTGTGCGGCGTGGACGTGGGCGAGCGCTGGCACGACGTGGGGCAGTACCTGGCCGCGCGCACGGCCGACCATGTGCTGCCATTCCTGGACATGCAGTACCTGTACGGGCTGGCGCGCGCAGGACGGCCGGAAGCCGACGTGCTCATGCGCAACATCGAAGTCCACGCAGCCGCCGCGCCGGCACACGCGCAACACGCCTGGCAACGCGTGGCGCTGCCTGCCAGCCGGGGCCTGCTCGCGCATGCGCGCGGCGACTGGCGCGGCGCCGTCGAAGCACTGGGCGACGCCCTGCCCCGTCTGGTGGAGATCGGTGGCAGCCACGCGCAGCGCGACCTGTTCGCGCAGGTGCACCTGGACGCCATGATCCGCAGCGGACAGTGGGGCGGCGCGCAGCACCTGCTGCAGCAGGCCGTCAACAGCCAGCCCGAATCGCTGCGCCTGAAGCGCCAGGCCGCGCGGGTTTATGCAGCACTGGGACTGAAGGAAATCGCACCATGACCACGACTCGCCCCACGCTCGTGCTGCTGCCCGGCCTGGCCGCCGACGCCGTGATGTGGCGCGCCCAGCTTGACGCGCTGGCCGGCTGGCAACCGCAGGTGGCCGACGTGAACGGCCGCCACGACAGCATCGAAGCCATGGCCGCCGCGTTGCTGGCGCAGTACCCGGGTGAGCTGGTCCTGTGCGGTGCGTCCATGGGCGGCATCGTCGCCATGGAGGCCGCCCGCCAGGCGCCGCAGCGCCTGCGCGGCCTGGCGCTGCTGGGCACGAACGCGCGTCCCGAGACAGAGGACATGCGCGCCCTGCGCGAAGCCGCGATCGAGCTGTTCGCCAAAGGCCAGGTGCGCGAGGTGATCGAGCCCAACGTGGCCCTGGCCTTCCACCCCGACCAGGCCAGCGATGCGGCGCTGACCGGTGCCTACCTGGACTTCGTGCTGCGCGCGGGAGCGGACCAGCTTATCCGCCAGAACCGCGCCATCATCGCGCGGCCCGATGCGCGCCGGCATCTGCCGCAGCTGAAGTGCCCGGTGCTCGTGATGTGCGGCGACGCCGACCAGCTCACCCCACCTGAATGCTCAGAAGAAATCGCCGCGCTGGTCCCGCAGGCGCAACTCGTCATAGTGCCGCGCTGCGGCCACATGCTCACGATGGAAAAGCCCGCCCAGGTGAACGGCGCGCTCACCGCGTGGCTGCGGTCGCTCTGATCGGACTGTGTTGTATCGCGCGCTGCTTCGCGGCAGGCGGTAGCCGGCGGGGGCTCACACTTCGGCGGTCTGTGCTGCGCACAGACTCCGCTCCGGTGCTCAGGGGTCGGTTGCGCCGCGGAACTCGCTGCATTGCGCTTCGCTCCATTCCGCTCAGACAGCCGCGGCGAGCATGTGCACGTTGCGCGCTGACGCGCGCCAACACTCCCCCTTGCGCTCCTCGCCGCCGCAGAGATCGCCCCCGCCGGCTACCGCCTGCCGCGAAGCAGAGTCCGGACTGTCCAACAGTGGCGTGCCAACCCTGTCTCTGCAAAGCCAC
>JAYRLC010000032.1:0-43215 GCA_041905405.1 Ramlibacter sp.
CATCGCGGCGATTGCGCCGCGCCTGTACATGGCGGCGTTCTCCAACAGCGGCCAGATCTGCATGGCGATCAAGCGGCTGTACGTGCACCGCTCGCAGCACGGCGCGCTGTGCGACGCCCTGGCCGCGCTGGCGCGCGCCAGCGTGGTGGGCGACGGCTTCCAGGACGGCGTGCAGCTGGGCCCGGTGCAGAACCGGGCGCAATATGAGTTCGTGCGCGGGCTGCTGGACGACACGCGCGCCGCGGGCGGGCGCTTCCTGAGCGGCGGGCAGGCGATGGACCGGCCGGGCTACTTCATCGAGCCCACGGTGGTGACCGACGTGGCCGAAGACAGCCGCGTGGTGCAGGAAGAACCCTTCGGTCCGCTGCTGCCCGTGCTGGCGTATGACGATGTGCAGGACGCCGTGCAGCGCGCCAACGCCACCGACTTCGGCCTGAGCGGCTCGGCCTGGGGGCCGGACGTGGCCGCGGCCGCCGCCGTGGCGGCGCAGCTGCAGGTCGGCACCGCCTGGGTCAACCAGCACCTGGCGCTGGATCCGTTCGTGCCCTTCGGCGGGGCCAAGCAGTCCGGCCTGGGCCGGGAATTCTCGCCCCTGGGACTTAAAAGCTACATGGAGGCCACGGCGCTGTTCATTCCGGCGCGGACTTGATCCAGGTCATCGAAAACTGGACCGATATTTCATTAAGATGGCTCACCTGACACCATAAGAGAGGGAGCCCCATGGGCCGTCCTAGCCGCAAAGACAAAGTCGTCGTACCCGACTATTCCGAAGGCCTGCAGCTCAAGATCGACGACGACGACCCGCGCTTCAACAGCGCGCTGGCCCGCGGGCTGGCCATCCTGCGGTCGTTCCACATCGACCAGCGGTTCCTGGCCAACTCGGACATTGCCGAGCGCACCGGCATCCCCAAGCCAACGGTGTCGCGGCTGACCTACACGCTCACGCAGCTGGGCTACCTGCGCTACCGCGAGGACCTGGGCAAATACGAAGTGGCCGCCGGCGTGGTCGGCCTGGCCTATCCCTACATCGCCAAACAGGTCGTGCCCTCGGTCGCGCGGCCGTTCATGCTGGAGCTGGCCAGCGAAACCGCCACCAACGTGGGCCTGGGCGTGAACGAAGGCCTGAGCATGCTGTACCTGGAATACGCGCCGGGCGACCCCAAGTCCAACCGCCGCCAGCGCGTGGGCTTTCGCGTGCCGGTGGTGCGCACGGCCATGGGCCGCGCCTGCGTCGCCGCCATGCCGCCCGAACAGCAAAAGGACGTGCTGGAACTCATGCAGCTGTACTACCCCAAGGAATGGAAAACCCTGTGGGACGAGCTGGAAGAAGCGATGGAGCAGTACCAGAAGACCGGCTACTGCATCGCCGCCGGCACCTTTGCACGCCTGACCAACACGGTGGCCGTGCCCTTTGTCTGGGGCGAGGGTGACAACATGATGGCGTTCAACTCTCAGGGCCCCGCGCACCTGCAGACGCCTGCGCGCCTGGCGCGCACGGGCAAACGTCTGATCGAGATGACGGAAAAGATCCGGGAGCAACTGGCCCGGGGAATCCCGGGGCCGATGTACGTGTCGGGCTGAGCGGGCGCCGCCTTCGGGGCCGGCCTAGAATGCGCCCCTCATGTTCAAAAACGCCTGTTACTTCCGCCTTGGGGACGGCTTCGAGCTGCCCCCGCTTCCTGCCCTGGACAGGGTGCTGCAAAAGACCCGGTTCGTGCCCTGCGGACCGACACAGGCCGAGTCCAGCGGCTGGGTGCCGCCCCGCGGCGGCAAGCACACGCAGCTGGCCGAGATCGTCGGCGGCCAGCTGATCCTGAAGCTGTGCACCGAAAAGCGCGCGGTGCCGTCATCGGCCATCAAGGCGGGCGTGGAAGAAAAAATCGAGCGCTACAAAAAAGAAACGGGCCAGGAGCGCGTCGGCTCCCGCGCCAAGAAAGAATTCAAGGAAGAGGTGCTGCTGGACCTGCTGCCGCGCGCCTTCACCAAACGCAGCCACACGCTGCTGTGGCTCGCGCCAGAGCAAAAGCTGCTGGTGGTGGACGCCGGCACGCTGGCCGGCGCCGACCGCATCGTGTCGGCCCTGCTGGAGTCGCTGCTGGACATCCCGGGTGTCGGCTCCGCGCTGGACCTGCAGCCCATCCACACGGAGCTGTCGCCGTCGGTCGCCATGGCGCAATGGCTGAGCACGCGCGAGGCGCCGTACAACTTCACCATTGACCGCGACTGCGAACTGAAAACGCCGGACGACCAGAAGTCCAGCGTGCGCTACGCGCGCCACACGCTGGACATTGACGAAATCGCGCAACACATCGCGGCCGGCAAAGTGCCGACCCAGCTGGCCATGACCTGGAACGAGCGCATCTCGTTCGTGCTGAGCGACGCGGGCCAGGTGCGCCGCATCAAGCTGCTGGACGTGGTGATGGAAGGCGTGGACAAGCCGGGCAAGGACGAAGACGGGTTTGATGCGGATGCGGCGATCCTGACCGGGGAGCTGGCCGGGTTGATCCCGGATCTGCTGGATGCGTTGGGGAGCGAGCCGGCGCCGGCTGCATAAGCAAAGCGAAGGGACGAATCAGCCATGGCTTCTACACCCCCCGTCAAAGGCCCGGCCTCTTACTTTCCGTCGATCGAGAAGAAGTACGGCCAGCCCATCAGCCACTGGATGAGCGTGCTGCAAGCGGCGGGGCCGATGAAGCACATGGAATACGTCGCGCTGCTGAAGAACGATCACGGGATGGGGCATGGGCATGCCAATGCGCTGGTGGCCGTGCACCTGGCGAAGAAGGGCTAGCGTCCTTACAGCGTCACTCTCGCAGTCCGTCGGGAATTGCCCGGCATTCCGATCTCTCTTACATTTGCTGCTTGCTCATGCCCGCCAGCCAAGAGGAGAAGCCATGGAACAGCAGGAGAGGCAGCAAATCCAGGCCGTCGTGCACAAGATGCTCGGCGCCATGGTCCAGTTGAAGGGGTCGGACCTGTTCCTGACGGCGGGCTTTCCGCCCGCCATCAAGCTCAACGGCAAGCTGACCAAGCTCAACGAGACGGTGCTGACCGCGGACCAGACGAGCAAGATGGCACGCTCCATCGCGTCCGAGAAGCAGTGGCAGGGCTACATCGACACCAAGGGCCAGAACTTCGCGATTTCGCTCGAGGGCATCGGCCGTTTCCGCATCAACATCTTCACCCAGCAGCAGCGCTGCGGCATGGTGATCCGCGTCATCACCACCGAGATCCCCGATTTCGACAAGATGAACCTGCCGCCCATCCTCAAGACGGTCGTCCAGGAAAAGCGCGGGCTGGTGCTGCTGGTGGGCGGCACCGGCTCGGGCAAGTCGACCACGCTGGCGGCCATGCTGGGGGTGCGCAACCAGGAAAGCCACGGCCACATCATCACCATCGAGGACCCGGTGGAATATGTGCATCCGCACCGCAACTGCATCGTCACGCACCGCGAGGTCGGCATCGACACGGTGGGCTGGTTCGACGCGCTCAAGGACACGCTGCGCCAGGCGCCCGACGTGATCCTGATCGGGGAGATCCGCGACCATGAGACCATGGAATACGCGCTCAACTTCGCCGAGACCGGTCACCTGTGCATGGCCACGCTGCACGCGAACAGCGCCAACCAGGCCATCGACCGCATCGTCAATTTCTTCCCCGTGGAGAAGCACGAACAGGTGCGCAACGACATCGCGCTGAACATGCGCGCCATCATTTCGCAGCGGCTGGTGCGCAAGATTTCGGGCGGCCGGGCCGCCGCGGTTGAGATCCTTCTGAGCACGTCGACCTCGCGCGACGCCATCGCCAAGGGCGAAGTCGGCCAGCTCAAGGACATCATGAAGAAGTCGGTCGAGCTGGGCATGAAGACCTTCGACCAGTGCCTGTACGAGCTGTACGACGCCGGCGACATTTCGCTGCAGGAGCTGCAGGTCAACTCGGATGCCAAGAGCGAGCTGATGCTGCGCCTGAAGCTCAACAGCAAACGCTTCATCAAGGAGGAATTGTCCGGCGGTGGCGGCGGCGACACGGGCGGACTGTCGCTGCAGGTGGAGAAGGCGCCCGAGGTCGAGGAGTCGACGGGGCCGCTGGTCGTCAACATCAAAAAGCCGGAGCCCGCCAGACCCGCCGCAACACCGGCGCCGGCCACGCCCACCCCGGCCGCTCCAGCCGCCAGCCCGAAGCCGCTGGAACTGTTGCTGGACGACGATCCGCCGCCGCCCCGGACCTGAGCACGCGGGGGACCCATGCAAGAGTTCGACTCCATCGAGGACCACTTCGCCGCCCGTGCCAGGCTGCTGGCCGAAGACCCCGCGGCCCGCCTGGACGCCATGCGCCACTGTTCGTTTTTCCAGCCGGTCCCGGACGAATGGCTGCGGCGCATCTCGGAGATGGCGCAGGTCAGGACGTTTGCGGGGGACACCTGCATCACGTCGCAGGACGACGACATGAAGGCCTTCTACGTGATCCTGTATGGCACGGCCGAGGCATTCCGCAATGGCAAGCTGGTCGGCACCATCGAAACCGGCGACTGCTTCGGCGAAGGAATTTTCTTCACCGACGGCACCATCACCACGTCGGCCACGGTCATTTCCGACGACAAGATCATCGTGGCCGAATTCAGCAAGGCCGTGATCACAGCCTTGCAGGCTGACCCACATGTGATGGTCAGCATGGACAAGGCGCTTCTGCTGGCGCTGTTCAAGAAACTCAGGGGCGCGAACCAGAAGATCGAAAGGCTGATGCTGACGCAGTGACTCCCCTTACCGGGATTGAGTGAATCGCGGGGATGTGGGTTTTGAGTAGTTTCCTGTGTCTTTGGCTCATGGGCTAGGGTTGGCCGCCTGCCTACCATTGCCTCACCCGAACACCACGTCCGGGACCAGACCAACGACAGGAGACAACGAGCATGAAGCTGAAATACTGGGCATCCGCCTTCGCAGTCCTGACCGCCGGCCTCAGCGCGCAAGCACAGGCACCCGCCGCCACCGGCACCCTGTCCAACGACGTGCTGCGCATCGGCGTGCTGACGGACATCTCGGGCGTGTACGCCGACATCTCGGGCAAGGGCGCGGTCGAGGCCGTGAAAATGGCGGTGGAGGACTTCGGCGGCAAGATGTTCGGCAAGAACATCGAGGTGGTTTCCGCAGATCACCAGAACAAGGCCGACGTGGGCGCCGCCAAGGCGCGCGAGTGGTACGACGGCGGCGTGGACATGATCAACGATCTGGCCAACTCCGGCGTCGCGCTGGCCGTGGCCGGTGTGGCCAAGGAGAAAAAGCGCCACGCCATTGTCAACAACGCGTCCAACGTGGGCGTGACCAACGCCCAGTGCTCGCCGTACACGGTGCACTACGCGTACGACGCCTACTCGCTGGCCAACGGCACGGGCAAGACGATTGCCGAAGCTGGTGGCGACACCTGGTTCTTCCTGACGGTGGACTTCGCGTTCGGCATCGGCCTGGAAGGCCAGGTCGGCGACGTGGTGCGCGCCAACAAGGGCCGCGTCGTGGGCGCCGCGCGCCACCCGCTGGGCACGACCGACTTCTCGTCGTACGTGCTGCAGGCCCAGGCGTCCAAGGCCAAGATCGTGGGCCTGGCGTCCACCGGCGCCGACACGATCAACGCGATCAAGGCCGCCAACGAATTCGGCATCACCAAGAACCAGAAGCTGGCCGCGCTGCTGCTGTGGATCCAGGACGTGCATTCGCTGGGCCTGCCCACCGCGCAGGGCCTGCAGCTGACCAACGCCTGGTACTGGGACATGAACGACGAGACGCGCGCGTTCGCCAAACGCTTCATGCAGCGCGTGGGCCACATGCCCAACATGGCGCATGCGGGCGACTACTCGTCCACCATGCACTACCTGAAGTCGGTGCAGGCTGCGCGCAGCGACGACCCGGACGCCGTGTCGGCCAAGATGCGCGAGCTGGCCATCAACGACATGTTCGCCAAGAACGGCAAGATCCGCGTGGACGGCCGCATGATGCACGACATGTACCTTTGGGAAGTCAAGAAGCCGTCGGAGTCCAAGTACGCCTGGGACTACCTCAAGCTCGTCAAGACCATTCCCGCCGAGCAGGCCTTCATGCCGCTGGCGCAAAGCACCTGCTACCTCGTCAAGCGCTGACACCACGTCGAAGCAGTACCTGACGTGACCGCGATTCTCGAAACGCAGGGCCTGTCGCGCGCGTTCAACGGCTTTCATGCCGTGTCGAACGTGAGCCTTCAGGTGCAGCAGGGCCACATCCACGCGCTGATCGGACCGAACGGCGCGGGCAAGACGACCTGCTTCAACCTGCTCACGCGCTTCATCGACGCCACGGCGGGCACCATCCTTTTCGACGGGCGGGACATCACCCGCACGCCGGCCGACGCGGTCGCGCGCCTGGGGCTGGTGCGCTCGTTCCAGATCTCGGCGGTGTTCGGCAAGCTCAGCGTGTTCGAGAACGTGCGCCTGGCCGTGCAGCGCCGCCGGGGCCATTCCATGGACTGGTGGCGCAGCGACCGTGCGCTGGCCGTGCACGACACGCGCACCCGCGAGCTGCTTCATGAAGCCGGCTTGTCCGAATGGGCGAACCATTCGGCGGGTGAACTGCCGTACGGCCGCAAGCGCGCGCTGGAGCTGGCGACCACGCTGGCCCTGGAGCCGCGCGTGCTGCTGCTGGACGAGCCTATGGCCGGCATGGGCGCCGAAGACATCGCGGGCGCGGCGCAGATGATCCGCCGCGCGGCGCGTGGCCGCACCGTGCTGATGGTGGAGCACAACCTGTCGGTCGTGGCCGACCTGTGCGACCGCATCACCGTGCTGGCGCGCGGCGAGGTGCTGGCCGAGGGCGACTACGCCACCGTCTCGCGCGACCCGCGCGTGGTCGAGGCCTATCTGGGCCACGGGCACGGCGGGCAGCGCAAACACCATGGAGCACCGACATGAGCGCGCCGCTGCTCGACCTGCGGGACGTGCGCGCCTGGTACGGCCCCAGCCAGGCCCTGCACGGCGCCAGCCTGCAACTGCACGCGGGCGAGCTCGTGACGCTGCTGGGCCGCAACGGCGCGGGCAAGTCCACGCTGCTCAAGACCATCATGGGCATGGTCAACCCCTGCCAGGGTTCCATCCGCCTGAACGGGCAGGAACTGCTGGGCCGCGCGCCGCACCACATCGGACGCCAGGGTATTGCGTTCTGCCCGGACGACCGCGGCATCTACGCGTCGCTCACCGTGCGCGAGAACCTGCGCCTGCCGCCCGTGGTGGCGCAAGGCGGCATGAGCGAGGACGAGCTGTACGAGTTGTTCCCCAACCTGGCCGAGCGCGCGCGTTCGGCCGGCACGCACCTGTCGGGTGGCGAGCAGCAGATGCTGGCGATCGCACGCATCCTGCGCACCGGCGCGCGCGTGCTGCTGCTGGACGAGCCGACCGAGGGCCTGGCCCCGGTCATCGTGGACCGCATCGGCGAACTCATCCGCCAGCTCAAGTCGCGCGGCTACACCATCTTGCTGGTCGAGCAGAACGTGCACTTTGCGGCCGAGCTGGCCGACCGCCACTGCCTGATGGAGTCGGGCCGCGTGACCGACACGTTCGACGCGGCCACGCTGCTGCGCGACTTCGACGCCATCACGGCGCGCATCGGGGTCTGATCAATGGCTGTCTTCATGTCCTGCCTGACCCTCACGGACGCCATGCGCGCCGTGCGGCTTGGCCCGGTAGTCCGACGGGCGAAACCCCGTGATGCGCTTGAACGTGTTGGAGAACGCGAATGGGTTGGCATAGCCGACGCTGGCGGCGATCGCCTCGACCTTGGCCGTGCTGGTGGCCAGCAGGTGGGCCGCATGGGCCATGCGCAATGCGGCCAGCTGCTTGCCGGGGCTGCGGCCCAGGCTCTTCTGGCACAGCCGGCGCAGGTGTTCCTCACTGGTGTTGGCCAGGGCCGCCAGGTCGGTCAGCGTCCAGTCGCGCGCCAGGTCGGACTTGACCGCGTTCCACACGGCGACCAGCCGCGGCTCGCGCTCCAGCGGCTCCAGGATGCGGGCGACGTAGCGTTCGATCACGTCCACCCACACGACGCAGGTGCCCGGGTCGGCCGCGCCCTGCATCTCGCCGGCCAGGCCCAGGATCGCGTGTTCCAGCACCGCGCCGTCGAACGCGCTGAGCGTGGGGGCCATCGCGCCGTCCACCGAGCGCACCGAACGCGGCATGAAACGTACCCAGGCCAGCCGCCAGCGTTGGCCCGGCACGGCATGAAAAGCGTGCAGCACGTGCGCGGGCGCAAAGCTCACGCTGCCGGGCTTGTGTGTGTACCAGCGTCCGTCCAGCAGGGTCTGGCCCTCGCCGCTCAGGCACACCTGCATGAACGCGCCGCTCAGGTGCGTGCGCACGACGGTGTAGGGTGCCGCGGCATCCACAACGGCCACGTGCGCGATGTGGCGCGCGGCCAGTGCGTCGCACTGCTCGGCGCGCACCACCGTCTGCAGCGTGTGGTCGCCCAGAAGATGGGTTTCCCTGGAGATGTCTGGATGCTTTGTCATCGGTTGCAAATCATAAGGAGTGCCGCATGACCGAGGTGTTCGGCCTGCCGCTGCCCGTGCTTGCGGGCCAGGTCATGCTGGGCTTGGTCAACGGCTGCTTCTATGCCGTGCTGAGCCTGGGGCTGGCGGTGATCTTTGGCCTGCTGCGCATCGTGAACTTCGCGCACGGCGCGTTCTTCATGGTGGGCGCGTTCGGCGCGTGGATGGCGCAGCGCCACCTGGGCCTGGGCTACTGGCCCGCGCTGCTGCTGGTGCCGCTGGCGGTGGGCGCACTGGGCGGCGTGTTCGAGCGCACGCTGCTGCGCCGCCTGTACGGGCTGGACCCGATCTACGGGCTGCTGCTGACCTTCGGCCTGGTGCTGGTGCTGGAAGGTGGCTTTCGCGTGATGTACGGCACGACGGGCCAGGCGTACCCGGTGCCCGACAGCCTGCGCGGCGTGTTCAACCTGGGCTTCATGGTGCTGCCGATCTACCGTGCCTGGGTGATCGTGGCGGCGCTGGCGGCCTGCATCGCCACTTGGTGGCTGATCGAGCGCACGCCGCTGGGCGCGCGCCTGCGGGCCGCGACCGAAAAGCCCGCGCTCACGCAGTCGTTCGGCGTGGACGTGCCGCGCCTGCTCACGCTGACCTATGCGGCCGGCATTGCACTGGCCGCGTTTGCCGGTGTGCTCGCCGCGCCGGTGCTGCACGTGAACTCGGGCATGGGCTCCAACCTCATCATCATCGTGTTCGCCATCGTGGTGATCGGCGGCATGGGCTCGGTGCTGGGCTCCATCGTCACGGCCCTGGGCATCGGCGTGATCGAGGGGCTGACCAAGGTGTTCTATTCCGAGGCGTCCACGACCATCATTTTCGTGGTGATGGCCCTGGTGCTCTTGTTGCGCCCCCGCGGCCTGTTCGGCAAGGAGGGCGCGGTATGAACGCCATGCTGAACCGACTGCGCACGCCGGCCATCGTGGTGCTGCTACTTGCGCTGGCCGTGGTCCCGTGGGTGCCGCAGGTCGTGTACCCGGTCTTCGTCATGAAGCTGCTGTGCATGGCGCTGTTCGCCTGCGCGTACAGCCTGCTGCTGGGATTTGGCGGCATGATGTCCTTCGGCCACGCGGCGTTCTTCGGCAGCGCGGCCTACATCACCGGCCTGGCCGCCAAGAGCTGGGGCCTGCCGCCCGAGCTGGCGCTGCTGGCGGGCACGGTGGCGGCGGCGCTGCTGGGCGCCATCGTCGGTGCGCTGGCCATCCACCGCCAGGGCATCTACCTGGCGATGATCACACTGGCGCTGGCGCAGATGGTGTACTTCATCTTCCTGCAACTGCCGTTCACGGGCGCGGAAGACGGCCTGCAGCAGATCCCGCGTGGCACGCTGCTGGGCCTGATCGACCTGCGCAGCGACACCGCCATGTACTACCTGGTGCTGTCGGTCGTGCTGGCGGCGCTGTGGCTGATCCACCGCGTGGTGCATTCGCCGTTCGGCCACATCGTGGTGGCCATCCGCGAGCACGAGCCGCGCGCCCGGTCGCTGGGCTACCCGGTCGAGCGCTACAAGCTCATGCTGTTCGTGATCTCGGCCGCGCTGTCGGGGCTGGCGGGCGGGCTGAAAGCGCTGGTGTTCCAGCTGGCCGCGCTGTCGGACGTGCACTGGCACCTGTCGGGCGACGTGGTGCTCATGGCCCTGCTGGGCGGCATGCACACGGTGCTGGGCCCCGCGATCGGCGCGGCCATCGTCGTGGGCCTGCAGTACTACCTGGACGCATTCGGGGGCTGGGTGACGCTGGTCACCGGGCTGATCTTCATCGTCTGCGTGCTGTCGTTCCGCTCGGGCATTGCCGGCGCGGTGGCGGCGCTGCAGACCCGGCCGCGAGACGGCTCGTAAAACTTTCTTCAGGAGACTCTTCATGCCGCGTTTTGAACGCCAAGCCTTGATGGCGAAATTCCAGGACATGGTGAAGCGGCGCGAGCCCATCATCGGCGGCGGCGCCGGCACGGGCATCTCGGCCAAGTGCGAAGAGGCCGCCGGCATCGACCTGATCGTGATCTACAACTCGGGCCGCTACCGCATGGCCGGGCGCGCGTCGTCGGCCGGGCTGCTGGCCTACGGCAACGCCAACGACATCGTGCTGGAGATGGCCGGCGAGGTGCTGCCGGTGGCCAGGAACACGCCGGTCATCGCTGGCGTCAACGGCACCGACCCGTTCATCGTCATGCCGGTGTTCCTGAAGAAGCTGAAAGAGCTGGGCTTTTCGGGCGTGCAGAACTTCCCGACGGTGGGCATCATCGACGGCACCTTCCGCCAGAGCCTGGAAGAGACCGGGATCAACTACGCGACCGAGGTCGAGATGATCGGCCAGGCGCACGCGATCGACCTGCTGACCACGCCGTACGTCTTTTCGGCCGACGAGGCCGTGGCCATGACCGAGGCGGGCGCGGACTTCATCGTGCCGCACATGGGCGTGACGACCGGCGGCACCATCGGCGCCACCACGGCCAAGTCGCTGGACCAGTCGGTGAAACTGATCGACGAGTGGGGCGAGGCCGCGCGCCGCGTGCGCCGCGACGTGATCGTCATCGCCCACGGCGGCCCGATCTCCAGCCCCGAGGACGTGGCCTATGTGCTCAAGCACAGCAAGCACTGCAACGGCTTTTACGGCGCCAGCAGCATGGAACGGCTGCCGACCGAAATTGCGATCAAATCGCATGTGCAGCGCTACAAGCAGCTGACGTTCTGACATTCATCAATAAGTACAAAGGAGACACGCCATGGCCAGGGTCTACGTGAGCGCCGTGATGAACGCGACATTGGATGAGGCATGGGGCCTGCTGCGCGACTTCGGCGCCCTGGGCAACTACCACCCGTTTTTCGAGAAGTCCTACATCGAGGACGGCAAGCCGGCCGACCAGGTCGGCTGCGTGCGCCACTTCACCGTGCGCGATGGTGGCGGCTACCTGCGCGAGGAACTGCTCGCGCTGTCCGACGACGAGCACCGCTGCCGCTACCGCATCCTGCACATCGACGCCGACTGGAAGAACTACGTGGCCGAGATGCACCTGCTGCCCGTGACCGAGGGGAACCGCTGCTTTGGTGAATGGTGGGCGACGTTTGACGTGCCAGCCGATCAGGAAGCCGCGGCGGTGGAGCGCGTGGCGGCAACGTTTCGTACCTTCTTCGAGTGCGTGGACGCACGCGCGGCCGGCAAGCTGTGAACACATCGGGGACCTCCGGCGCACCCACCGCGTGGGTGGTGGGCACCTTTGACACCAAGGCGCCGGAGCTGAACTACCTGGCAGGGCTGCTGCGCGCGGCCGGCGTGCGCGTGGTCACGGTGGACATCGGCACGCGCAGCGCCGCCGATGCCGCTTGTATCGCCGACATCGCCGCGCGCGACGTGGCGCGGCATCACCCCGATGGCGAGGACGCCGTGTTCGGCGCGACAGACCGCGGTGTCGCGGTCATCGCGATGGGGCAGGCGCTGGCCGCGCTGGTGCGCGAGCGGCTGGCAGCTGGCGAGATCGACGCCATGCTGGGCGTGGGCGGCTCGGGCGGCAGCTCCATGGTCGCGCCGGCCATGCGTCTGCTGCCCATCGGGCATCCCAAGCTGCTCGTGTCCACCATGGCGGCCGGCGACGTGTCGGCCTATGTCGGCGTGACCGACATGACGCTGATGTACCCGGTGACCGACATCGCGGGCCTGAACCGGCTGTCGCGCACCATCCTGGCCAATGCGGCGCATGCGCTGGCCGGCATGCTGCTGCATAAAGCGCCTCAGAACGGCGCCAACGACAAGCCGTCCATTGGCCTGACCATGTTTGGAGTGACCACGCCCTGCGTGCAGGCCGTGCGCGCGCTGTTGAACGACGTCTACGACGCGCAGGTCTTTCACGCCAACGGCGCGGGCGGCCGCACGCTGGAGGCACTGGCCGCCGCCGGCATGCTGCAGATGGTCGTAGACATCACCACGACCGAAGTGGGCCAGCACATCGCCGGCGGTGTCTGCGACGCGGGCCCGGACCGGCTGGACGCGGCGGCGCGCCACGGCCTGCCGTGGGTGGGCTCGGTCGGCGCGCTGGACATGATCAACTGGGGCGCTTTCGATACCGTTCCCGAGCGGCACCGCGGCCGGCTGTTCCACGTGCACAACGCCAACGTGACGCTGATGCGCAGCCACGCGCAGGAGCTGGAGGCGGCGGGGCTGCGTCTGGCCGAACAACTCAACCGGTCGCGTGGGCCGGTGCGCCTGCTGTTGCCCCTGAGTGGACTGTCGATGCTGGACGCGCCGGGTCAGCCGTTCTTTGACCCCGCGGCGGATGCGGTGCTGTTCGACACGTTGCGCCGCCACTTCAAGGTCTCCGACACGCATCGCCTTGTAGAGCTACCCCTGCATATCAACGACCCCGCGTTTGCGCGGGCGGTGGCGGCGGCGGTGCGTAGCGTTGCGTCCTGAATCCTGGAAATCTGTCAGTCACTGGATAGCGATTGCGTTGTGGCGCTCGCTGCTTCGCGGCAGGCGGTAGCCAGCGGGGGCGTGCCAACACGTGGCTTTGCCGCGCGGTGCCAGGAGTGCTACTGCGACGTTTGTACGTACCCCTGTTCAGTCCACCGTGCAGCTGAAACTGGCTGCATCGTCCACGCTGCCCTGACCCTTGTACTTTGCGTAGGCTGGGTAAGGGCACAGACCCCGCGTGCGCCCCGGGAACGCCTTGCCCGTGGCCGCGATCGTCGCAGGTGCGATGCCCTTTTCGACCCAGTCCACGAGCGGCGTCAGCATGTCGAAGCTGTCCAGCGCCGCGCCGCCCGAGCAGTGGTTCATGCCGGGCACCAGGAACAGCCGCGCGAACTTCGCGGTGTCGGCCAGGCCGCCCTGGGCCTGCGCCAGCCGGTCGTAGTAGCGCACCGTGTCCAGCGCCGAGAACACCGGGTCGGCCAGGCCGTGGTACATGATGAGCTTGCCGCCGCGCAGCCGGTAGCCGCTCAGCTCCGTGCTGTCGGCCGACATCAGCGCGTCCGAAATCACGAAGCGGTGCAGGTCGCGGTCCAGGTCGGCGGTGGATGCATCAAAGCCCGCCTCGGGCGGCGTGACGAACACGTACTGCAGCGGCCCCGGCTTGCCCGCGTTGGCGCGCGCCACGCTGGACTGCCCCAGCGTCCACATCGCCCAGCCGGGTTCGGCCACACCGGGGTCGTAGGGGAAGCCGGGCGACACGGCGCGGCCGTCTTTCGTGATGCCGGGGTTGAAATGAAAGCGCAGCGCATTCACTTTTTCCGCGCTCAGGCAGTCACCCGTCTGGCCCGGTGCGCATTGCGCGCTGGCGATGTCGAATTTGCAGGCCTTGTGGTTTTCAACCAGCCCATCGGCTGCGCCGTCCTGCGCGTCGCAGGCGGCCAGCACGCGTTTGCCCAGGATGGCCAGCTCCTGCTTGCTGAACGCCTGCGTCAGGTCCGGTTTGCCGTCGGCGCCCGGTGGCGACACCTTGCGGAATTCGCGCGAGCGCGACATGCCCGCGGCGGACGACATCGGCAACCGGTAGCCGGGGTTGCCGGCCACCACGCCGTCGAACTGCGCGGGGTAGCGCTGCGTGGCCATCATGCCCTGGCGACCGCCGTTGGAGCAGCCCACGAAGTAGCTGTAGCGCGCGGGGCTGCCGTAGTACGCCGCGATCAACTGCTTGGCCGCCGTCGCCACGATGTCCACCGAGCGGTAGGCCCAGTCCACGCGCGACTGCGCGTCCAGGCCGAACGAGGCGTCGGCGCCCTGGTGGCCCGCGTCGGTGGACACGACGGCATAGCCCCGGTCCAGCGCCGGGGTCTGCCCCGGCGTGGAGCTCACGATGCCGGTGGCCGGGCGGATCACGCCGTCGGTGCCGCCGCCACCCTGAAAGAAGAAGCGCCTGTTCCACTGCGCGGGCAGCCGCAGCTCGAAGCCCGAGCCATAGCGGCGCGGCGCGCCGCCTTCGCCCACGCCGGTGCGGGCCTCCAGCGTGCCGCGCACCAGGCAGTGCGCCGCGGTGGGTTGGCCCGCCGCGGCATTCGCGCTGGCTGCGGTGGGCGACGCACTGTGGATGACCGTGTCTGGCAGCTTGAGCGTCGCCAGTGCCGCGCACGCCTGTGCAGGCGGCGCGGCCGTGGAGACCGTGGCGGGCTTGCTGGCGCAGCCCGCCAGGGCGAGCCCCGCAAGCACCAGCGCCAGCGGCCAGGGGTGCAGGGCGCGCGGGGGCATTGCCGGCCTACTTCGCGAACAGCGCCGAGAACGCCTTGCGGCGCTCGTCCAGCCCCTTGGGCTCGGACGCGCCCAGCAGCTTGCCGTTGTTGATGGCCTGCAGGTCGGGCGGCAGGTGCGCGCCGCTTTCGCCGGTGACGCTGCCGTAGGCCGTGTCCAGCAAATGCTTTTGCGTGGCGCCGTCCAGGAAGTGGTTCATGAACAGGCGCGCGGCGTTCGGGCGCGGCGCGTTCTTCACGCGCTGCAGCGTCATGATGATGTACACGTCGCCTTCCTTGGCGATCATGGCCTTCACGGGCAGGCCGCGCAGGTTGGGCACGCTCTGGATGCGGAACGGGATGAAGAACGCGAACTCGCCCTGGGCCACGCGGCGCTCGTTGACCGAGATGTCGGTGGACACCACGGGCTCCTGCAGCATGAGCTTGCGCAGGTAGTCGGGGCCGAACTTTTCGTTCAGCACGTCGAACACCAGGCTGCCCGAGCCGGGGCTGCGCGGGTCGTCGATGACGATTTTTCCCTTCCACTTGGGGTCCAGCAGGTCGCTCCAGCTCTTGGGCTCGTCGGCGGGCTTGACCAGACGCGTGTTCATCAGCACCGTCTGGCGGCCGATGCCCACGGGCAGCAGCATGCCGTCGGTTGCGAACGGGGCGACCAGCTTGCGCGCGTTGGGAATGTCCTCGTGCGGCACGTAGGACCCGATGAACCCCGGCTGGTTCAGCGTGGGCCCGTCCATGGTCAGGTCGGCCTGCACGCGGCCGGCGGCCTGCTCGGCGCGCACGCGTTCGCGGATTTCGCTGGGGCGGCCGAACAGCAGGTCGATCTTGATGCCGTAGCGCTTCTCATACGACTCCATGATCGGGCCCAGCGTCTTGGGCGTGGCCGCGCCGCTGTACAGCACGAGCTTGCCTTCCTTTTTGGCGGCGGCCACCACCGCGTCCCAAGCCGCGCTGTTGGCGGCAGGGGCGGCGGCGGGCGCCTGGGCGCGGGCGCCGGACGCCATCGCCGCGCCGGCGATCAGGGTGCCACCGAAGTGGCGTCGGTTGTACAGGGTCATGGGTGTCTCCTTCGTCGTTGTGGTGAGCTGTCTTCAGGCGGCGACCGTTTCGCGCGCCGGTGCGGCGGCTTTCGCTTCGGCCGTGTAGTCGGCAAAGGTCTTGCCTTCGTCGGCCAGGCGGTCCAGCAGCGCGGCGGGCTTGAAGGCGTCGCCGAACTCGCGCTCAAACTCGCGCAGGCGGTCGCGGATGACCTTCAGGCCGATCGAGTCGGCGTAGTGCATGGGGCCGCCGCGGTGGCGCGGCCAGCCGTAGCCGTAGATCCAGATCACGTCGATGTCGCTCGCGCGCAGCGCCACGCCTTCTTCCAGGATCTTGGCGGCCTCGTTGATCATGGGGAACAGCAGGCGTTCGCGGATCAGGTCGCTGTCCATGTCCTTGCGCTCGATGCCGGCGTCTTTCGACGCCTTGACGATCAGGTCGTTGACCATGGGGTCCACGATGGGCGCGCGCGCGCCGGCCGGGTTGTTGGCGTCGTACTTGTAGTAGCCCGCGCCGGTCTTCTGGCCCAGGCGGCCCATTTCGCACAGCGCGTCGGCCACGGGCGACTTCTGCCCGCGTTCCTGGCGGATGCGCCAGCCGATGTCCAGCCCGGCCATGTCGCCCATGGCGAACACGCCCATCGGGAAGCCGAACTCCTGCAGCACGCCGTCCACCTGGTGCGGAAAGCCGCCGTGCATGATGATCTGCTCGGCCTGCTTGCTGCGCGCGCGCAGGATGCGGTTGCCCACGAAGCCGTCGCAGGTGCCCACCAGCACCGGCACCTTGCGCATCTGGCGGCCCAGCGCCATGGAACGCGCCACGATCTCGGGGGACGTGTTTTTGGTGCGCACGATCTCCAGCAGCTTCATGACGTTGGCCGGGCTGAAGAAGTGCAGGCCGATCACGCTTTCCGGGCGCTTGGTGGCTGTGGCGATGTCGTCGATGTCCAGCGTGGACGTGTTGGTGCCCAGGATCGCGCCGGCCTTGGCATGGCGGTCGATCTCGGCGAACACGGTTTTCTTCAGTTGCGTGTTCTCGAACACGGCCTCGACGATCACGTCGGCGTCCTTCACGTCGGCCAGGCTCGTGGACGGCTTGATCAGGCCCATGCGCTTGCCCACGTCGGCTTCGCTCATGCCGCCGCGTTTGGCCGTGTTCTCGTAGTTCTTGCGGATGACGCCCAGACCCTTGTCCAGCGCCTCCTGCTTGACGTCGATCAGCGTCACGGGGATGCCCGCGTTGGCAAAGCTCATGGCGATGCCGCCGCCCATGGTGCCCGCGCCGATCACGGCGGCCTGCTGCACCTTGGGCTGGTTGGACGTGTCGATGCCCGGGATCTTGGCCGATTCGCGTTCGGCAAAGAAGAAGTAGCGAAGCGCCTTGCTCTGGTCGGAGCCGACCTCGCCCATGACGATCTCGCGCTCGCGCGCCAGTGACTGGTCGAACGGCAGGTTGACGGCGGCCTCGATCGCGTCGATGGCGGCCAGCGGCGCGCGCAGGCCGCGCACCTTGCGGGCAACGTCCTTGCGGGCCTTGGCGAACAGCTCGGTGTTGCCGCGCGCGGGGGCCAGCTTTTCGTCGCGGTCGCGCACGCGCTTGAGTGGGCGCTTGTCGGCCACGAGCTTCTGCGCGAAGGCCACGGCGGCGGGCAGCAGGTCGCCCTGCACGACCTCGTCGATCAGGCCGGCGTCCAGCGCCTGGGCGGCCGACACCTGGTTGGCCGACGTGATCATCTCGATCGCGCGTTCCACGCCCACGATGCGCGGCAGCCGCTGTGTGCCGCCCGCGCCGGGGATGATGCCCAGGTTCACTTCCGGGAAGCCGAAGCGCGCCGACGGCACGGCCACGCGGTAGTGGCAGCCCAGCGCCAGCTCCAGGCCGCCGCCCAGCACGGTGCCGTGCATGGCCGCCACCACGGGCTGGGGGCAGTCCTCGATCGCGGCGATCACGGCGTTGATGCGCGGGTCCTTCGGCGGCTTGCCGAATTCGGTGATGTCGGCGCCCGCGATGAAGGTCTGGCCTTCGCAGACGATCACGACGGCCGCGCTGTCCTTGTCCTGGCCGGCCTGCACGATGGCGTTCAGCAGGCCTTCGCGCAGCGGGTGCGACAGGGCGTTGACGGGCGGGTTGTTGAGCGTGATGACGCTGACGTTGCCCTGGCGCGCGAGCGACACGACGTTGTTGATCTGGGTCATGGGGTTGCTTTCAGGAATGGGTGGATGTGTTCACGCGGGCGTGAACATCGGGATCTGCGGGCCGCCTTCGCTGGGCTTGAACACCAGGCGCACCTTCTGGCCGATGTGCACGTCGTCGAAGTCGCAGTCCACGATGTTGGTCATCATGGTCGGGCCCTCGTCCAGCTTCACGTAGGCGATCACGTAGGGCTGCTCGGTGTGGCGCATGACCGAATACGTGTAGATCGTGCCGTTGCCGCTGGCGTCTTCCCAGTCGGTCTTGCCCAGGCAGAACGGGCACAGCGTGCGCGGGTAGAAGTGCGGCTTGCTGCACTGGGTGCAGCGGCGCAGCAGCAGCCGGCCTTCGTTGGCGGCGTTCCAGAAGTGCGTGGTCTCGGGGTTCTGGACGGGCGGGGTGACCTTGCGGTCGGGGATCGCGGTCATGGCGGTGTGTTCCTTACTCACGTTCGAGGATGACGGTGGCGCTGCCGTGGCGGGTGGCGAGCATGCCGCCCGTGCCGTGGGCGAGCACGAGGTCGCAGTTGGGGACCTGTACGGCGGGGTGCGCTTCGCCGCGCGCCTGGCGCACGGCTTCCAGGATCTTGGTCATGCCGCCGCGGTTGCCCGGGTGGTTGCTGCACAGGCCGCCGCCGTCGGTGTTGAAGGGCAGCTTGCCCACGCCCGAGATCAGGTTGCCGTCGGCCACGAACTTGCCGCCTTCGCCCTTCTTGCAAAAGCCCAGGTCTTCCAGCTGCACCAGCACGGTGATGGTGAAGCTGTCGTAGATGGACGCGTACTTGATGTCCGACGGCTTGACGCCGGCTTCGGCGAACGCCGCGGGGCCGGACCAGACGGCACCGGAATAGGTGATGTCGATCTCGCCGCCGTTTTGCGACTTGTTGGCTTCGCCGCAACCCAGGATCTTCACGCGCGGGCGCTTGAGCGATTTGGCGATCTCGGGCGTGGTGATCACCAGCGCGCCGCCGCCGTCGCTGATCACGCAGCAGTCCAGCTTGTGCAGCGGGTCGGCGACCATGGGCGAGTTCAGCACGTCGTCCACCGTCACCACGTTGCGCAGCATCGCGTTGGGGTTGTGCTGGGCGTGCTGCGACGCAGCAACCTTGATCCAGGCGAGCTGTTCGCTCGTGGTGCCGAACTCGTGCATGTGGCGCTTGGCCACCATGGCGTACAGGTTCAGGATCGCGGGGGCGAACGGCCGCTCGAACTGGCTTTCGGGGTACTTGTCCAGGCTGTTGCCCAGGCCCGAGCCCATGCCTTCGGAACGCGGGCGGCCGCCCAGCGTGACCAGGGCCACCTTGCACTTGCCCTGCGCAATGGCCTGCGCGGCATGGTGCACGTGGATCATGTATGACGAGCCGCCGGTCTCGGTCGTGTCCATGTAGCGCAGCTTCAGGCCCAGGTAGTCGGCGATGGACAGCGGGCCCAGGCCCGGCGCGTCGCCAGCGCAGAAAAAGCCGTCCACGTCGGACAGGGACAGGCCCGCGTCGTCGAGCGCGCCCTTGGCCAGCTCCGCGTGCAGTTGCGCCAGGGCGATGTCGGTCGCTTTGCGCGTGGGGTGTTCGTAAATGCCGGCGATGTAGGCCGCGCCTTTGATGCTCATGGTGTCGATCCGCTCATGGCTGTGGGTGAAAGAAAATGGAGCACGCCGTCCTGCACAGGCTCGGCATACAGCTGGGTGACCAGCGGCTGGCGACGGTTCAGCACCGCCGACTGGTTGATGTAGGCCTTCTCGTTGATCTCGCCGTCCTCGGTGGACGGCGGCTCGGCCAGCAGCAGCACGCGCGCGATGCGGGTGGAAGACGCGGGGTTGGCCGCGTTGTGCCTGGCGATGCCGGCGGCAATGGCCGCGCGTACGGCGGGTGATGCTGCTGCCTGCGCGTTCGTGGCCTTTGGATCGCCCAGCAGGCGTCGCGCGGCCGGCAACGACGGCCACACCAGCGCGCCCAGCCAGGCCCGGTCGTGGCCGGTGATCACCAGGTCCTGCGCCAGCGGCGCGAGCGCGTCCAGCACGGCGGCGCGCAGGGGCCCTGCGGCGACCCATGTGCCGGTCATGAGCTTGAAATCTTCCTTCACACGGCCGGCAAAGAACAGGCCCTGTTTGGGGTCGGCGTCGTCCACGAAGCGGGCCGCGTCGCCCATGCAGTAAAAGCCTTCGTCGTCGAACGCCTGCGCGGTCAGCTCGGGCTGGCCGTAGTAGCCGGGCGTGACGTTGGCGCCGCGCGCGCGCAGCTCGTAGCGGCCGTCAGCCACGGGCGCGAGCTTGACTTCCACGCCCGGCGCCGGCAGGCCGATCAGGCTGGAACCTTCGGCGATCCAGTACAGCGTGGTGATCATGGGCGCCGTCTCGGTGCTGCCATAGCCCGACGTGAACGGCACGCGCATGCCCGTGGCCTGCACCGCCAGCCGCTGGATGCGGTGCCACAGCTCGTCGGGCAGGGCTGCGGCGGCATACGACAGCGTCTCCAGGTTGCCGAAGAACGCGCGGTTGAACTCGGGGTCGGCCTCCAGCTCGTCGGCCAGCATGGCAAATGCCGCCGGCACGTTGGAGAAGGTGGACGGCAGCACTTCGCGCAGGTTGCGGATGGTGCGCTGGAACTCACCGGGCAGCGGCCGGCCGTCGTCCAGGTACAGCGTGCCGCCCAGGCGCATGTTGCGGTTGAACAGCGCATTGCCGCCCATGGTGTGGTTCCACGGCAGCCACGACAGCGTGACGGGGCGGTCGCCCGCACCGGTGCGCAGGGCAGCGGTCATGGCCTGGTTCACGCACATCATGCGGTGCGTGTTGATCACGCCCTTGGGTTGGCCCGTGGAGCCGGACGTGAACAGGATCTTGGCGATGGTGTCGGGCCCGACCTGGGCATAGGCGGCTTCCACAGCGGGCGTCACGGGCGTGGCGGCCAGCGCGTCGAAGCGCTGGTGCGGCAGGTCCAGCTCGCCACCGGCCACGACGAGCTTGGCGCCGCGTTCGTGCAGCAGTGCCAGCGCGCGGCTGAACGCCTTGCCATCCTGCGCGAACGCGGCCTTGGGCTTGGCGATGTCGGCCACGTGGGCCAGCTTGGACAGTGTCTTGCCCATCAGCGAATAGGCCGGCGTGACCGGCACGGCGATCACGCCCACGGTCATGGCGCCCAGCGCCATGGCGGCGTGTTCCAGCGAATTGGCCGACAGGATCGCCAGGCTGTCGCCGGGCTGCAGGCCCATGTCCAGCAGGGCCTGGCCGATGGCGTCGGCCTGCGCGCGCATCTGGCCGTAGGTCACGCGCCGCCAGTGGCCGCCGGCCGCGTCGCGTTCGGCAATCATCACGCGCGCCGGGTCTTCGCCGGCCCAGTGGCGCATCCAGGACACGGCGTCGTTGGCGACCGGCCCCAGTGCGTAGGGACAGGTCAGCACGATGCTGCCGTCGGCGCGGCGCTGCACGTCCACCGCCGGCTCGGGCGCGTTCAGCGGCCGGTAGGGCGCGCGGGTGACTTCTTCGGGGGTGAGGGTGGTGGTTGCATTCATGGCAGGGTCCTCACAGCGTGCTGATGCGCCGCTTGATCAGGCGCAGCTCGATAAAGCGGAACAGCAGCACCAGCAGCAGCATCAGCAGGCCGATCACGCTGACCTCTTCGGCCTTGCCGTCCATCCACATGCGCATCATCACGACCGACAGCACCTCGCTGCCGGCCGAGTACAGCAGGATGGACGCGCTCAGCTCGCGCAGCACCAGGAAAAAGCTCAGCACCCAGCCCGCCGCGAACGCCGGCCAGGCCAGCGCCACCAGGATGCGCCAGAACGTGCGGTTCCAGCTGGCGCCGTGGGCGCGGGAGCATTCCTCCAGGTCCTGCGAGATCTGCATGAACGAGCCCGACATCACGCGCACGGCCAGCGGCGAGCCCAGCGCGACATAGGCCAGGAAAAGCGCCCATACCGTGCCGTAAATGTGGATCCAGTTGGGCAGCAGCGAGAACGCCCACAGGAAGCCCACGCCCAGCACCATGCCGGGCATGAACCAGGGCAGCCAGGCCAGCAGCTCCAGCACGCGGCGGCCCTTCCACTGCGTGCGCACGCCGATGTAGGCCACCACGGCGCCCAGCACCATGATGGTGGTGGCGGCCGTCACGCCCAGCAGGGCGGTGTTGCCCAGGGCGCGCCAGAACACGGCGTTCTTCCACACCGACACGTAGTGCTGCGTGGTCAGCATGTCGGCCTGGTAGAAGCCCACGAACTGGAAGATGCTGCCCAGGATCAGCTGGCCCACCGGCAGCGCCACCGTCAGCACGAAGAACAGCATGCAGAACGCGAACGCCGGCCAGCGCCAGGCGCCCAGGCTCACGATGCGCGGGCGAAAGCCCTTGCCCGTGATGGTCTGGAAGTTGCGCCCGCCCAGCAGCCAGCGCTGCCACACGATGACCAGCATCATCAGCACGACGATGGACAGCGACATGGCCGTGACGGCCTGGTAGTCGGGCGAGGTCTGGCGGTTGATCAGGTGGAAGATCTGGGTGGTGATCACCTCCACGCCCGCGGGCGTTCCGAAAAACATGGGCGATTCGAACGATTCAAGCCCTGCGATGAACGACAGCACGAACAGGCTGCTCATGATGGGCAGCAACAGCGGCAGCGTGATCTTGCGCAGGGTCTTCCAGGCGCCGGCGCCGCTGGTGCGGCTGCTTTCCTCCAGCGATGGGTCGATCGCGCGGAACGCATCTACCAGCAGCAGGAACAGGAACGGGATGCTGTACTGCATCATGTGCCACACGACGCCGCCCCAGCTGTACACGTTGATCAGTGCGGTCTCGCTGCCCGACAGCCACTTCCAGAACAGGTTCAGCGTGCCGATCTGCGGGCTGCCCAGCATGCCCCAGGCCATGGCCGTGAGGATGGGCGGGATGAAAAAGGGCAGGGTGATCAGGATTTCCAGCGGCCCGCGCAGCGGCACGTCGGTGCGCGCGATCAGGAACGCCAGCGCCGACGCGACGACCAGCGACAGCACCGTCTTGGTGAGCGAGATCATGACGGTGTTGCCCAGAATTGCCAGGTTCTCGCCGGTCATGATGCGGCGGTAGCCGTCCAGCGAGAAGGTGCCCACCTCGCCCGGCGGCGCGGTGTAGAAGCTGCCGTACATCAGCATCAGCAGCGGGTACAGCGTCAGAAAGCCCAGTGTGAGCGCCAGCAGCGCGATCACGACGCCGCGGCGCAGCGCGATGTTGCCGGCCAGGCCCGCGGGGCGCGGCGTGATCGGCGCGGACGTGGTCAGGGTGGCCTGGTTGCCGGTCATTGCGCGGCTCCGGCGGGCACGGCCCAGGCGTGCGCCGCATTGGTGGACAGCGCGATGTGGTCGCCCACGCGCGGCTGGTGTTGGGCATCGACCTCGGCCTGCAGCACGGCGCCGGGGATGGCCACGCGGATCGCGTACGACGCGCCCTGGTAAGTGGTGCTGGCAATCTGGCCCTGCCAGGTGATGTCGCCATCGCTGGTGGGGCGGGTGCCTGCCGGTGCGATGGACTCGGTGCGCACGATCACGGTGACCTCGTCGCCCGCGCGCAGGCCGTCGGTGCCGTGGCAGCGGCCCTGCCAGCCTTGTCCGGCCACGTCCAGCACATTGCCGACTTCACCCGCCTGGGTGGCGGTGACGGTGGCGCTCAGCAGGTTGGGCGAGCCCATGAACGCGGCCACGCCGCGCGTGGCGGGGCGGTGGTACACGTCGCGCGGGCTGCCGGCCTGCAGCACCTTGCCGGCGTGCATGACCACGACGTGGTCGGACAGTTCCATGGCCTCGCGCTGGTCGTGGGTGACGTAGATGGTGGTGATGCCCAGGCGCTGCTGCAGCTCGCGCAGGTCCACGCGCATCTGCTCGCGCAGCTTGGCGTCCAGGTTGGACAGCGGCTCGTCCATCAGCAGCACCTGTGGCTGCGACACCAGCGAGCGGGCAATGGCCACGCGCTGCTGCTGGCCGCCGCTCAGCGCGGGGGCGGGGCGGTCGGCGTACGCGCCCATCTCGACCATCTCCAGCGCCTTCTTCACGCGGGCGGGAATGTCAGCGGCCGGTGCCTTGCGCGCCACCAGCGGGTACGCGACGTTCTCATACACCGTCATGTGCGGCCAGATCGCGTACGACTGGAACACCATGCCCAGGTCGCGCTGGTCGGGCGGCAGGAACAGGCCCGCGGCGGCGTCGCTGACCACCCGGTCACCGATGCGGATGCGGCCCGCGTCGTTGTATTCCAGGCCCGCGATCATGCGCAGCGTCGTGGTCTTGCCGCAGCCGCTGGGGCCCAGCAGCGTGACGAAGGCCCCGTCGGGCATGGTGAGGCTGACGTCATCGACGGCGGGCACGCCGTTGAAGCGCCTGGCGATGTGTTCGAGCTGGACCTGTGGCATGGGGTGTCTCCTGCGAAGGGCGCGGCACGCCTTCGTCTTGTTCCGTGGTTTGGGGAATCCGGGCTATTTGTTTTTCAAAATATTATTTCATTTTACGCATCGAGGCAATGCAAACTGTCGCCTGGGTGTCCGGGATTTCCCCGTGTCAGCAGGAATTTGAAAAACAGAATAATATTTCAGAAAACGAAATTCAGGCCGGTGTTCCATTGGGAACTTCACCGGCGATTCCCTCCGGAAATTCCCACCGGTAATGCCCCCCAAGGAGACTTTGTGCCCCGCTTCCAGATCAACCGACGCCCCCTGCTCCGCCTGGCCGCCAGCCTGGCCCTGGCCGCGGGACTTTCCCCCGCGCTGACCCCGGCGTTTGCCCAGACCCAGGTCCAGGTGCCGGGCGGAGAGGTCTATCCCTCCAAGGTCGTCACCATCATCGTTCCTTACGCAGCGGGTTCGCCCCCGGACCAGTACTCCCGCGTGTTCGCCGAAAAGCTGCGCCCAAGAATTGGCCAGAACGTCATCATCGAAAACCGCCCCGGCGCGCTCACGACCGTGGGGATGGGCTTTGCAGCCCGCGCCAAGCCCGATGGCTACACCATCGTGTACGGCAGCAACTCGTCGCTGGCGGCTGCACCCTGGCTGTTCAAGAGCATTCAGTACGACCCGGTGAAGAGCTTCTCGGCCATTGCCGTGACGCAGGACTCACCGATGGTGTTGATCGGGCGTCCCGAGGATGCCAAGGTCGGTCTGGGCGGCATGCTCGAGCGCATGCGCAAGGAGCCGGGCAAGCACCCGATCGGCGGCGGCGCGATCACGCAGGAAGTGATCAACAAGATGCTGCAGACGCAGGCCAAGATCGACCAGCCCTACGCCCGCTACAACAACCCCAACCTGAACAACGACCTGCTGGGCGGCCGGCTGGACATGGCTATCAGCGCGCTAGCAGGCATTTCCACCCTGGTCGAGGACGGCAAAATCCACGTCTTCGCCTCCACTTCGCCCGTACGCCTGCCCGGCAAATGGAAGGACATCCCCACGGTGGCCGAAACGCTACCGGGCTTCGAGCTCACGAGCTGGACGGGCTTCTGGGTGCCGGCCGGCACGCCCAAACCGGTCATCAACTTCCTGCACGCCAAAACGCACGAGATCCTGCGCGACCCCGAGTTCTCCAAGCGCGGGGAGGACACCGGCGCGCGCACCGTGTTCATGACGCCCGAGCAGAGCGACGCCTATGTGAAGGCCGAGGGCCCGCGCTGGGAGAAGCTGCTCAAGAGCGTGGGCATTGAGCCGCAATAAAAAAGGACTCCTCATGTATTACGAACCCGGCGTCACCGATCACAACCTGCCTTACCGTCCGTTCAAGTCCTGCGTGGTGCCCCGGCCGATCGGCTGGATATCCACGATCAGCCGCGACGGCATCGGCAACCTGGCGCCTTACAGCCAGTTCCAGAACCTGAGCTACGACCCGCCCATGGTCATGTTCGCGGCCAACAAGCGGTCCAACGGCGACCCCAAGGACACTGTTCGCAATGCCCAGGACACAGGCGAGTTCGTCTGGAACATGGCGACCTACGACCAGCGCGACGCCGTCAACCGCTCGTCCCAGGACTACCCCTGGGGCGTGGACGAGATGGAAAAGATCGGGCTGGAACACCTGCCTTCGCGCCTGGTCAAGCCGCTGCGCGTGGCCAGCTCGCCGGTGCATTTCGAGTGCCGCTACATGCAGACCGTGAGCCTGCCGGGCAACGGCTCGGCCGCGGTGGACGTGGTGTTCGGCCGCGTGGTGGCGATCCACATCAAGGACGAAGTCATCGACGCCAACGGCAAGCTGGACATCGTGCGCATCCGCCCGCTGGCCCGCCTGGGCTACCTGGACTACACCAGCGTGGACCACAGCTTCACCATGGTGCCGCCGCACCGCGACCCCGCCAATATCAGCGACATGGAAGGCCCCGGCGTCGGCCGGCTGCCCGTGCGGGCTGTCGCCTGACGGCTTTGCTGCAAGCGTGATGGCCTGTGAAGACGCCTGACGGGCTGGCGCCCTGTTCGCGCCACCAGAGCCCGGCCCCCTTCGGGGGGAGCCGCTTCGTCATCGACGCTCGAAGACCGCGCGGCAAATCCCCGCGTGCGTGCACAGCGGCCCGGGGGCTTCACTGCAGCGGTCGCCTGCGGCGACTGCCCTGCGCTGCTCGGGGTTCGGTCGCACCGCAGAACTCACTGCGCGCTACGCGCTCCGTTCAGACAGCTGCGGTGAGTCAGAGCACGAAGCGCGCTTCGCGCGCCGACACTAACCCTTGCGCTGCTCGGCGCCGCAGAGGCGCCCCCAGGCCGCTGTGCCCGCACGCGGGGCTTTGCAGTGACGTGTTGGCGTGCCTGCCATCAATCGCAACGAGTGGCACGACTGCGGCTTCGCGCCGGGCGGTGTGCGGCGGTCGCGACCTCTGGGGCGGTGAGACGCGCAGGGGGGAGTGTCGAGCGCGCCGCAGGCGCGCGGGCGTCACATGCTCGCTGCGGCTGTCTGAGCGTAGCGCGCAGCGCGTAGCGAGTTCCGCAGCGCGACCGACCCCCGAGCATCGCAACGAAGTCGCCGCAGGCGACCGCCACAGTGAGAGCGACCGCCGCACACCGCCCGGCGCGAAGCCGGCGCTTGGCACCTCAGTTTCAAGACCAGAAGGCGCGATTCAGCGCCCCAACCGGAGACAAATCCATGCAGAGCCTGATTCGCGCCGCGATGAGCGCGGCTGTTGCCGTTGCCACCACCCTGATAGCTGTGGCCCCCGTCGCCGCTGACACCTTCCCGTCCAAACCCATCACGCTGATCGTGCCGTACGCGCCGGGCTCGCCGCCGGACCAGTACTCGCGCCGCTTCGCCGAAAAGTTCGGCACCAAGGTCGGACAGAAGGTCGTCATCGACAACCGCCCTGGCGCGCTCACCACCATCGGCATGGCACAGGCCGCGCGGGCCAAGCCCGACGGCTACACGATGGTGTACGGCAGCAACTCGTCGCTGGCCGCCGCGCCCCACCTGTTCAAGAAAATCAACTACGACCCGATCAAGGACTTCGCGGCGGTCACCATCCTGTACGACTCGCCCATGATCCTGATCGGCCGTCCCGAGGACGCCAAGCTCGGCCTGGGTGGCATGCTGGAGCGCATGCGCAAGGAACCGGGCAAGCACCCGATCGGCGGCGCCGCGATCACGCAGGAAGTCATCAACAAGATGCTGCAGAAGCAGGCTGGCATCGAGCAGCCGTATGCACGTTACAGCGGATCGAACATTCCCACCGACGTGATCGGCGGCAGCCTAGCCATGGGCATCAACGCCCTGAGCGGCCTGGCCCCGCTGGTGGAGTCGAACAAGCTGCACGTGTTTGCGTTCACATCGGCCAAGCGGCTGCCGGGCAAGTGGAGCCACGTGCCCACGGTGGCCGAAACGCTGCCGGGCTTTGAGCTGTCCAGCTGGGTGGGCCTGTGGGTGCCGGCCGGCACGCCCAAGCCCATCATCGACTTCCTCTACGCCAAGACGACCGAGGTGATCCGCGAACCAGACTTCATGGCCAAGACCGAAGAAACCGGCGGGGCCACCGTCTTCATGACGCCGGCCGACACCGACGCCTACGTCAAGGCCGAAGGCCCGCGCTGGCAGAAGCTGCTGCGCGACGCGGGGATCGAAGCGCAATGAACGCACGAGACATGAATCAGGACACGAACCACGAGACCCGGCAGAACACGCAGGCCGAAGCCGGCATGGCCCATGAGTCGGTCGCCGAGGAGTTCCTCGCGCTGCTGGGTGAGCACGGCGTGGACCACCTGTACATGGGTGCGGGCACCGACACCGCGCCGCTGGTCGAGGCGTATTCGCGCGCCCAGCTGCAGCAGGCGCAGGGGGCGGCCACGCCGCGCTACCCGAAACCCGTGGTGGCCGTGCACGAGAACCTGGCCGTGGGCATGGCCCACGGCTACACCATGGTCACGGGCCGGCCGCAGGCCGTGATGTTGCACGTGAGCGTGGGCGCGGCCAACGCCGTGTGCGGGATCATGAACGCGGCGCGGGCCCAGGTGCCCATGCTGTTCACGGCCGGCCGCACGCCGCTGTACGACCGCGGCCGCAAGGGCGCGCGCAACTCCGAAATCCATTGGGCGCAGGAAATGTTCGATCAGGCCGGCATGGTCCGCGAGCTGGTCAAGTGGGACTACGAGCTGCGCGACGGCCTGCAGGTGCGCGACATCGTCGAACGCGCGCTGACCATTGCGCAGGCGCACCCGCAGGGTCCGGTCAGCCTGACGCTGCCGCGCGAGGTGCTGGCGCAGGCACCGGCCGATGCCGTTGCATCGGGGCCCGGCAAAAGCCTGGTGCTGCCGCGCGGCCCCGCGCCCGATGTGCAGGGCGTGAAGGCCCTGGCGCAGGCGTTTGCCGCCGCCCGCTGCCCCGTCATCGTCTGCACCGCCAGCGGCGTGGACCCTGCCACCGTGGTGCCGCTGGTCGCGCTGTGCGAGCGCTTCGGCATCGGCGTGGCCGAGGCCAACGGCCGCGTGATGAACTTCCCCACGAGCCACCCGCTGCACCTGGGCCGCAGCGTCGCGGAGCTGGGTGCCCACGCCGACGCACTGCTGTTCCTGGAAAGCGACGTGCCCTGGCTGCCGGGCCGCACCGAGCCGCCGGCTGGCACGTTTGTCGCGCATGCGGGCGCTGACCCGCTGTTCGAGCGTTACCCCGCGCGCACTTTCCGCTCGGACCTGACGCTGACCACTACCGTCGCCGCGCTTCTGCCCGCGCTGTTGGACGCACTGGCAGGGATCGCAAGCGAGACCGCCCAACGCCGCCGCCATGTCGAGGCCATTGCCGCCGACGTGGCTGCCCAGCGCGCCAAACGCTGGACCGCCGCCGTCGGCAGCGCCGGCCCGATCAACAAGGCCTTCCTGTCGCAGTGCATCAACCAGGTCAAGCCGGCCGACGCCATCGTGGTGAATGAGTATTCGCTGCAGCGCGACGGCGTGGACTTCGACCAGCCCGGCACGTTCTTCGGCCTGCCGCCGTCGGCCGGCCTGGGCTGGGGCATGCCCGCTGCCCTGGGGGCGCAGCAGGCGGCGCCGGGACGCGTGGTGATCGGCGTGTTCGGCGATGGGGCGTATCTGTTCGCCAACCCGGCCGCCTGCCACCAGGCGGCCGAAATGCACGGCTTGCCGGTGCTCACCATCATCTACAACAACGAATGCTGGGGGGCGGTGCAGTCCGCCGCCCTGGGCGTGTACCCCGGCAGCCACACGGCGGCCGTGACGGCCACGGGCAGCAAGGCACCGTTGGCGTCCATCGCCCCGGTGCCCGATTTCGAGCGTTACGTGCAAGCGTCGCGCGGCCATGGCGAGCGGGTGACCGACCGCGCGCAGCTGCTGCCGGCCCTGCAGCGCGCACTGGAAGCGGTGCGCGGCGGGCGCCAGGCGCTGCTGAATGTGATGGGCGTGTAGAAATTGAGAAATTCAAAAAAACAAAATATAATTTTGTTTTTGAAGATATCGGCCAGAAGCCGCGCCACCGGCGCGGCGGCCCCCAAAGGAGCACAACAGCGATGAACAAAGACACTGAAGACATGTGCCGTGTCGGTCCCGGCACCGTGATGGGCAACTTCATGCGCCAGTACTGGATGCCGGCCGTGATGTCCAGGGAGCTGGAAGCCGACGGGGCCCCGCTGCGCATCATGCTGCTGGGTGAAAAGCTCATTGCCTTTCGCGACACGCAGGGCCGCGTGGGCGTCATGGACCACCGCTGCCCGCACCGCTGCGCCAGCCTGTTCCTGGGCCGCAACGAGGAAGACGGCCTGCGCTGCATCTACCACGGCTGGAAGTTCGACGTGGACGGCAACTGCGTGGACATGCCCAGCGTGCCCGGCGACCAGGCGTTCAAGGACAAGGTCAAGGCCAAGGTCTACCGCACGCGCGAAGCCAACGGCCTGATCTGGGTGTACATGGGCGACCGCGCCGAGCCGCCGCCGCTGCCCTTCATCGAGCCCGCCATGGCGCCCGATGCCGAGGTCACCGTCAGCATGGTGCTGCGCGACTGCAACTTCGTGCAGAGCCTGGAAGGCGACATCGACACGTCGCACTTCGGCTTCCTGCATGCCGGCAACCTGGACCCCGACAACGTGCCCGAAGGCCACCCGCTGGACCACACGGCCACCGAACGCGCGCCGCGCTACAACGTGCGCGACGCCGGCTGGGGCACCAGCTACGGCGCCTACCGCGACGCTGGCAAGGGCCAGTTCTACTGGCGCTTTGCCAACTTCATGCTGCCGTTCTGGACGCAGACGCCGCAGGGCGAGTTCGACAAGAACGTGCACGCCCGCGCCTGGGTGCCGCTGGACGACACGCACACCATGATGGTGTTCATCAGCTGGCGCAGCGACATGCCCAACCTGCGGCAACTGCCCCTGAAGGACGGCACCTTCCTGGGCGGCAGCCTGAAAGCGGCCGAATACGTGCCCAACACCACCGACTGGCTGGGCCGCTGGCGCCTGGCGGCCGACGAGTCCAACGACTGGACCATCGACCGCGTGGCCCAGAAGAACAACACGATCTACTCGGGCATCGAGAACATCCACCTGCAGGACCAGGCCGTGACCGAAAGCATGGGCGGCATCACCGACCACGACTTCGAGCACCTGAGCCCGGCCGACCAGATGATCGCGCGCTCGCGCCGCCGCCTGCTCAAGGCCGCCCGCGCCTTCGCCGAGAACGGCACGGTGCCGCCGGGCGTGGACGATCCTGAAGTGTTCCTCGGCGCGCGCAGCGGTTACTTCCTGGCCGACCAGAAAGTGGACTGGCTGGACGCGTACGACACGCAGGTCAATGCGTGCCGCCGCGCGCCCAAGGCCACCGCCGTGCTGGCAGCCAAGGCTGCCAACGCCGAAGCCTCCGCGGACCAGGCCCTGGCTACCGCCAAGTGAACACGCTGGTCACGCCGCCCTGCGGGGCGCTGCTGGGCCAGCACGACGCGGCCAGCGGTGTGCGCTCGTTCCGGGGCATCCCCTATGCGCTGCCGCCCGTGGGCGCTCGGCGCTGGGCGCCGCCGCAGGCGCAACCGCGCTGGGACGGCGTGCGCAACGCCACGGCCTTTGGCGCGGACTGCCCGCAGAACTCGCAGACCCTGACCCGTGCGCCGGGCCAGAGCGAGGACTGCCTGTTCCTGAACGTCTGGACGCCCGCGGGCGCCGCGCCGGGCTCGCTGCCCGTCATGGTGTGGCTGCACGGCGGCAGCTTTGTCGGCGGCTCGGGCGCGGACGCGCGCGTGGACGGCCAGGCGCTGGCCGCGCGTGGCGCGGTGGTCGTCACGCTGAATTACCGCGTGGGGCTGTTCGGCTTCATGGCGCACCCTGCGCTCAGCGCCGAATCGCCCGACAAGGTGTCGGGCAACTACGGCCTGCTGGACCAACTGTGCGCGCTGCGCTGGGTGCAGGACAACATCACGGCGTTCGGCGGCGACGCATCGCGCGTGACGGTGTTCGGCGTGTCGGCCGGCTCGGCGTCCATCTCGCTGCTGCTGGTGTCGCCGCAGGCCAAAGGACTGTTCAGCCAGGCCATCCTGGAAAGCCCCGGCGCGGGCCGTCCGCTCGCGTCGCTGGCGGATGCCGAGGCGCTGGGCCTTTCGGCCGGATGCGACCTGAAGGCGCTGCGCGCGCTGGACGCCACCGAGGTGCTCGCCATGACGGCGCGCTTCACGCCCAAGGTGCGCGGTCTGACCACGCCGCGCGTGCTGCGGCCCATCCGCGACGGCTGGCTGATCCCGCAGGACGAACGGCCGGCCCTGCTGGCCGGGCAGCAGCACGCCATGCCCATCCTGATCGGCAGCAACCAGGACGAAGGCTCGCTGCTCACGGCGGCCTGGCCGGTGGCCGAACGAACGGCCTACACGGCCCTGGTCGAAGAGAACTTTGGTGGCGATGCGCGCGAGGCGCTGACGCTGTATCCTGCCGCCGCGGATGCCGACGTTCGCACGCGCGTGGCCGAGCTGTTTGCCGATACGCAATTCAACTACGGCACCCGGCTGCTGACACAGGCCATGGCGGCGCAGGGCCAACCCGTGTGGCGCTACCTGTTCACGCGCAGGCGGCCCGGCCAGGCCGACGGTCCGCACCACGGCGAGGAAGTCGCCCATGTGTTCGGCAACCTGTCGGCCGCGCGCCAGGGCTCGCCCGCCGCGTTCGACAAGGTGGACGAAGCGCTCAGCGACTTCATGATGCGGTCCTGGGTGGCGTTCGCCACGACCGGCAACCCCGATCCGCAGGGCGGGTCCTGGCCGGCGTACGACAGCGCGGGCGACCGGCACCTGGTGCTGGGCGACCGGGTGGAGGCGGGCAGCGCATGGCGCGCCGCGCAGCTGGATTTTCTGGAAACGGTGTACAGCCGCCGCGAAGTCGCGGCGGCGTGAGGAATGGACAAGTGACGCAAGCAGCAGCGCCCAGCGCGCAAGCCTCCAAAGCCCCCTGGATGGACGAGGCCTACGGCACCATCGGCGAACTCGTGCGCATGCACGCGCGCAACCAGCCGCAGCGTCCGGCGCTGATGGACCTGACGCAGCCGGATGGCGTCATGAGCTACGGCGCGCTGGACGCGCTGATGGACCGCGTGGCCGCGTCGCTGCAGGCCGCGGGCCTGGCGCAGGGCGACAGCGTGGCGATCTGCGCGCAGTCCAGCACGGCCTACGCGGCCGTGTTCCTGGGCGCGTTGCGCGCGGGCGTGGTCGTGGCGCCGCTGGCGCCGTCGTCCACGCCGCAGTCGCTGGCGCGCATGCTGGCCGACGCGCAGGCCAGGCTGTTCTTTGTCGATGAATCGGTGGCCGAGGTGATCGGCGCCGCACCGGCCGCCGGCCCGGCGCGCATTGCGCTGGACGGCTCCGCCGTGGGCCAGCCGCTTTCGCAATGGCTCGCGCCCGAGGGCGCCGCGCCGCAGCCCGTGCAGATCCCGCCCGAGGCGCCGTTCAACATCATCTACTCGTCGGGCACGACGGGCGAGCCCAAGGGCATCGTGCAGCCGCACGGCATGCGCTGGGTCCACATGCAGCGCTGCCGCGCCTACGGCTACACCAACACCGGCGTGACGGTGCTGTCCACGCCGCTGTACTCCAATACCACGCTGGTGATCTTTTTCCCGACGCTGGCGTTCGGTGGCCTGGTGGTGCTGATGCCGCGCTTCAGCGTGACAGGTTATCTGGCCGCCTGCGAGAAATACCGAGCCACGCACACCATGCTGGTGCCGGTGCAGTACCAGCGGCTCATGGCCAGCCCGCAGTTCCCGCAGACGGATCTGTCCACCTTCATCGGCAAGTTCTGCACCAGTGCGCCGTTTTCGGCCGAGCTGAAGGCCGACGTGCTCAAGCGCTGGCCCGGCATGCTGATCGAGTACTACGGCATGACCGAAGGCGGCGGCACCTGCATCCTGGAGGCGCATGCCTTCCCCGACAAACTGGGCACCGTGGGCCGCCCCGCGACCGGCAGCGACATCCGCCTGATCGACGACGCCGGCAACGAAGTGCCCAAGGGCGAGGCCGGCGAGGTCGTCGGCCATTCCGGCGGCATGATGAAGGGCTACCACGGCCAGCCCGAGAAAACGCGCGAGGCCGAGTGGTTCGACCCGACGGGCAAGCGATTCATCCGCACCGGCGACATCGGCCGCTTCGACGCCGACGGCTTTTTGATCCTGTTCGACCGCAAGAAGGACATGATCATCTCGGGCGGCTTCAACATCTACCCGAGCGACCTGGAAGAGGTGCTGCGCCAGCACCCGGCCGTGCTCGAAGCCGCCGTGGTCGGTATCCCGTCGGCCGAGTGGGGCGAATCGCCCGCGGCCTTTGTCGTGGTGCGCGACGGCGTGGCCGCGCCCGACGCCGGTGAGCTGCTGGCCTGGGTCAATGCCAAGGTCGGCAAAACCCAGCGCCTGGTGCGCCTGGCGTACATGGACGAACTGCCGCGCAGCGCGATCGGCAAGGTGCTCAAGCGCGAACTGCGCGACAGCATCGCGGCGCAGGCGGCGGCCTGAACGGCCCCACAGAACACGAAAGACACCCCATGACGAACATCAGCCGCCGGCGCATCGCGCTGGCCGTTCCCGCCCTGGCTGCCAGTGCCATCGCAGCGCCTGTGTTGGCGCAGGCCCCGTACCCGTCGCAGCCCATCCGCATCATCGTGCCGTTCGGCCCGGGCGGCTCGCCCGACCAGTTCTCTCGCCAGCTGGCCAAGGTGCTGTCCGAACGGGTGCGCCAGCCCGTCGTGGTGGAAAACAAGCCCGGCGCCAACAGCATGCTGGGTACGGGCTACGTCGCACGCAACGTGCCGGCCGACGGCTACACCATCCTGTACGGCACCAATTCGGGCATGTCGGCGGCGCGGTCCATGGTCAAGGCCATGACCTACGATCCCGCCAATGACCTGGCCGGCGTGACCATGACGCAGGAAACGAGCTTCGTGCTGGTCACCAGCAGCGCCAACAAGGGCATGAACCTGGCCGAGCTGATCCGCCGCGTGCGCGCCAACCCCGGCAAGGTGGAGCTGGCCGGTGCCAGCGTCACCACCGCCGTGACCGCCAGGATGATGTCCAACGCCGGCAAGCTGGACATGGTCTATGTGCCCTACAAGGAAAACTCGCGCATGTTGCTGGACCTGATGGCCGGCCAGGTGCTGGTGGGCTTCAGCCCCATCCCGGCGGCCAAGCCGCTGATCGAGCAGGGCAAGATCGTGCCGATTGCGATCACCGGCGCCGACCGCGTCGCGCTGTTGCCCGACACGCCCGCGCTGTCCGAGCAACTGCCCGGCGTGGCGCTCACGACCTGGACGGGCTTCTTCGTGCCGGCCAGGACGCCGCGCCCCATCGTGGACTTCCTGCACAAGCAGATCACCGAGATCACGCGCCAGCCCGAACTGCAGGCCAGCATCCAGGAATCGGGCCGCCCGCTGTCCATGACGCCGGCGCAGATCGACGAGTTCGTGCGCAAGGACGAGCAGCGCTGGGCGGGCCTGTTCAAGGCGGCAGGGATCGAGCCGCAATGATCGCGACCGCCGACGAATCGCTGACCCTGGCGCGGCTGCTGCGCGACGCGCTGGACACCGGTGTGACGCCGGCCGCGCAACGCCCCGCCGCGCTGCAGGCGCTGCTGCACGACCAGGTCTGCGCGCTGGCGCTGGGCCGGCGCGCCGACGGAACGCAGGACGTACTGCGCGAGCTGGTGGCGATCGCCACGACGGCGGACGCCGCCGGCATGCGCTGGCATGCGCCCACCGTGCAGGACGGGCGCGTCGTGCTGCTGGGTGAATCGCCTGCCGAGCGGCCCGAGCGTGGCTACGTGCTGACCGTGCAGGCCCGGGGCAGCCGCATTGCGCAGGTGGCGCAGCAGCGCACCGCGCCGCGTCCGGCCGTGGCAGCGCCGATGCAGTTGCCGAAGGCCCTGCGCACCATGATCAACGGCGCGCTCGAGGACCGTCACCCCATGCTGGTTGCGCACGTGGACGAGGCCGGCCAGCCCACGCTGTCCTTCCGCGGTTCGCTGCAGATGTATGGCGACGACGCGCTGTCGCTGTGGGTGCGCAATCCACAGGGCGGTTTCATCGCGTCGGTCCGCGCCAACCCGCGTGTGGCCATGATGTACCGCAACGAGCAGACCAAGGCTACTTACCAGTTGAAGGGTCGCGCGCGCGTGGCCGTTGCTTCCACCGAGCGCCAGGCCGTCTACGACGCCGCCCCGCAGGTCGAGCGCGACCACGACTTCGCGATGGCCGGCGCTGCGGTCATCGTTGAGCTGGACAGTGTGGAAGGCTATGCAGGACTGGGTCCCGGCGGGCAGATCGACCGGATACGTTTGGTGCGGGGCTGATTTTTTTAACCTCCGTACGCAGAGGGCGCAGAGATCACGCAGAGGACGCAGAAGAAAACCAAAAAGACTTTTATCTTTTTTTGTTCTTTTTTCTTCCTTCTGCGTCCTCTGCGAAACCTCTGCGCCCTCTGCGTACGGAGGTTCAAACCCTCAGCGACGCGAAAGCCGCAGCGATGTAGTCCACAAACGCCCGCACCCGCGCCGACGTCTGGTGACGCTGCGAATAAACGGCGCGGATGTCGGCCTCGGGTGTGCGCCACTGGGGCAGCACTTCCACCAGACGGCCGCTGCGCAGGTAACGTGCCACGTCCCACTCGGACCGCATGACGATGCCCTGGCCGTCCAGGGCCCAGTTCACGGCGATCTCGCCGTCGTTGGTGGTCAGGCTGCCGCGCGTGCGCACCGACTGGACCTTGGCGCTGTCGCCGCGGCGCAGCTTCCAGACACCATACGCCTCGCCGCCCTGGCGGATGCCCAGGCAGTTGTGGCGGGCCAGGTCGTGCGGCGTGGCGGGCGTGCCGTGGCGCTGCAGGTAGGCGGGGGCGGCCACCAGCAGGCGGCGGTTGGGCGCGAGCTGGCGCGCGATCACGCGCGCGTCGGGCGGCTCGCCAAAGCGGATGCACACGTCGAAGCTGTCGTCGGTCAGCGGCGGCGGGTTGACCGACAGCTGCAACTGCACTTCCACCTCCGGGTGTGCACGGGCGAAACGCGAGATCACCGGCGCCACGTGGCTGCGGCCAAAGCCCAGCGTGGCGTTCACGCGCAGCAGGCCCTTGGGTGCGGCGACGGCGCGCGTGACCAGCTGCTCCATGTCGTCGATCTCGGCCAGGATGCGCCGCGCATGGGTCAGGTACAGCTCGCCTTCGGCCGTCAGGCTGATGCGCCGCGTCGTGCGGTTCATGAGCTGCACGCCCAGGCGCGACTCCATCTGCGCCAGACGCTTGCTGACCGCGGGCGTGGTCACGTCCAGCTCGCGCGCGGTGGCCGACAGGCTGCCCTCGCGCGCCAGCAGGCTGAAAAAGGCCATCTCGGAGGGGGCTGACGCTGGTGTGGACATGGTTTCGATTGTTGAATCAAAGTGAACAATGGGATAACTCTAGTGCGCGTCGTTAATTCGGGCAATCCGTAGAGTCCGGGGGTGCAACAACCCCTCTCAACGGACAAGGACCGACAGATGAAGAACTACCGCATCGCCTGCATCCCCGGCGACGGCATCGGCAAGGAAGTGGTGCCCGCGGGCCAGCAGGTGCTGCAGGCACTGGCCGCGGCGCAGGGCCGCTTCGGCTTTGAATTCACGAGCTTCGGCTGGGGCGGCGACTGGTTCCGCGCCCATGGCGAAATGATGCCGGCCGACGGGTTGGATGCGCTGCGCGGCATGGACGCGATCCTGTTCGGCTCGGCCGGCGACCCGCACATCCCCGACCACGTCACGCTGTGGGGCCTGCGGCTGAAGATCTGCCAGGGCTTTGACCAGTACGCCAACGTGCGGCCCACGCGCATCCTGGCGGGCATCGACGCGCCGCTCAAGCGCTGCCGCGTGCAGGACCTGGACTGGGTGATCGTGCGCGAGAACTCCGAAGGCGAATACGCCGGTGTCGGCGGCCGCGCCCACCAGGGTCACCCCATCGAAGTCGCCACCGACGTCAGCATGATGACCCGCGCGGGTGTGGAGCGCATCATGCGCCACGCGTTCCGCCTGGCGCAATCGCGCCCGCGCAAGCTGCTGACGGTGGTGACCAAGTCCAACGCACAGCGCCACGCCATGGTGATGTGGGACGAGATTGCCGTGCAGATCGCCCGCGAGTTCCCCGACGTCAAATGGGACAAGGAACTGGTCGACGCCTGCACCGCCCGCATGGTCAACCGCCCTGCGTCGCTGGACACCATCGTCGCGACCAACCTGCATGCCGACATCCTGAGCGACCTGGCCGCCGCGCTGGCGGGCAGCCTGGGCATCGCGCCCACCGGCAACATCGACCCCGAGCGCCGCTACCCCAGCATGTTCGAGCCCATCCACGGTTCGGCCTTCGACATCATGGGCCAGGGCCTGGCCAACCCGGTGGGTACGTTCTGGAGCTGCGTGATGCTGCTGGAGCACATCGGCGAGCCCGAGGCGGCCGCCGCACTGATGGCGGCCATCGAATCGGTCACGGCCGACGCCGCGCTGCACACGCGCGACCTGGGTGGCACGGCCACGACGGCGCAGGTGACGCAGGCCGTGTGCGAGCGCGTGACGCGCGGCACGGCGCCGCAGCGCCTGGCCGCCTGAGAGATTTTCGACAACCACAAGTGAAGGAGACAAACATGGTCAAGCTCAAGCTGGAAATCAGGCAAATCGCGGCCACCCTGGGCCTGGCCCTGCTCGCGCCGTTGGCGCTGGCGCAAGCCTGCCCCGACAAGAACGTGCAGTACTGGCAGGCGTTCCCGCCCGGCGGCGAATCTGACCTGTCGGCGCGCCACCAGCAACTGGTGCTGAAGAAGAAGTGCCCCGCCATCGAGACCATCGTGCAGTACAAGGCCGGCGCCGGCGGCGCGCTGATGTGGACGCAGATGAACCAGTTGCCCGCCGATGGCCTGAACGTGGTGGGCGTGAACCTGCCGCACATCGTGTTCCAGCCGATCGAAGGCCAGGTGCAGTACAAGACCGCCGACGTCACGCCGGTGTTCTGGTTCCACTACACGCCCGACATCCTGGTCGTGCCCGAGCAGAGCTCGATCAAGACCTTTGACGATTTCATCAAGGCGGCCAAGGCCAGCCCCGGCAAGGTGAGCCTGGGCGGCTCGGGCCAGAACTCGGCCAACCACGCGGCGCACGAGCGCATGAACGCGGCCTTCGGCGTCAAGACCATCTACGTACCGTTCAAGGGCACGGGCGACATGGCCACCGCCGTCATGGGCGCGCAGGTGGACGGCGCCATGACGTACACGGCGTTCGCCATCAACAACAAGACGCGCATCCGCCCGCTGGCCGTCGCCATGGAAAAGCGCCACCCGCTCATGCCCGACGTGCCCACGTTCCGCGAGCTGGGCGTGGACTGGGTGGACGGCGCGTACCGCGGCATCGGCGTGCCCAAGGGTACGTCCGCCGCCGACCGCAAGAAGCTGTCGGACATGTGGATGGCGCTGAACAACGACCCCGAGATGAAGGAGCTGGCGGCCAAGAGCGGCTTCGAACTCGTGAACGTGGGCGTGGACCAGATGGACGCGTTCATGCGCGACAAGGTCAAGCTGTACACCGAGGGCGCGGCGCGGCTGAATTTGGGCAAGAAATAGGCGCAACTTGCGGCGAGCCCTTCTGCTGCCGCACCAAGATACGCTGTAAGGGACCTTCGTACGGAGGGCTGTCCCCCTCTTTGTTGGTAACTAGAATGTGCTAACAAAGGAGGGTGCAATGCACACAAAAAATGGGGTTACAGGTTCGGGCACGATTACCGTGATGGAAAGCGCGCGGGAGGTCCGACGATTTTTGGAGGATGTGCGTCGAGCGGCAGATAGCGACAAGGACGCACTGGGATTCTTCCCGTCAGGCGTTTATGAAGAGTTTGCTAGAAAGGGGCAGCTGTACGTTGCCTCTATTCAGGACGGCGACGAGTTTCGATACGCAGGTCACCTGCTATTCGATTGCAGGTGCCCGAGGTCTACAGTCTTGCAGATGTTTGTCGCTGGCGAATGTCGGGGCCGGGGTGTGGCGAAGCTTCTCTTGAGGCATTTGGTTGATTCGCTGACCGCGCACGGCTTCATCTCGATTTACGCGCGAGTTGCGGAAGATCTGCTTTCTGCAAACCGCTTCTGGGAGCAGAACAGTTTTTATGTTCAGCGGGTAGAGCGCGGCGGCAACTCTCGAAAGAGAACCATCCTGGTGCGGGTTCGAGAACTGGAATCTGCGCAACTCTTCAGCAGCAGTGGCCTCACTCCAGCCAATCCTCTGGGGCTATCCGGTGAGCGGAGCGCAGAGCTTCCCATCTTCTTGCTGGATCTGAACGTTCTATTCGATGTAGGTCCGCGAAGGCCGAAGCATCAGGCCGTAGAAAGTCTGTACCACGCCGAACGTATGAACTACTGTCGTCTTGCGATCAGCAGCGAGGTGCGGGATGAACTGAAGCGGACGGCAACGACGGGACGTACTGACCCGATGGAGGCGTTCATCAGCTTGTTTCCGACTTTTCCATTGGCGAAGGAGGAGCAGGATGATGCATGCATGGACGAGCTGCGCCGCATGATCTTTGCCGGGAAAGATGTGGCTGACCTGACAGACAATGACCGATCAGATTTGGTCCACGTTGCGACTGTGATTCAGCACAAGCTCTCGGGTCTTGTGACCAATGATGATGCGATCCTTAACGCTGCGCCTGAGCTTGAGCGCCGATTTGGCATCCGGGTGATTTCGTCAGCGGCTTTTTTGCCTGAGCCTGATGTGATGGACGGCCAGGGGGCCGTGCAGACACTTTCCAACACAACACTTGAATCGAGAGAGGTTGGGGAGGTTGATGCTGCCGCGATTCATCATCTTCTGGGCAAATTGGGTTTGAGCGGTTCCGCCATAGCGACCACTTGGCTGCGACTTGATGCGGTGGGGCGTCTAGCGCATCAGATCGGTGTATGGCGTGATGGTGTCGTCAGCGGGTACTTGACTTGGCCAGCCAGGACGCCGGACGGAACGGTGATTGCGCGAATTGCGATCGACGAGACAGGGGACGATGCTCCCAATGTAACCAGGGCGTTGCTGATGTACCTGTTGGCCCAAGTGCGCGAGCGCGGACCTCGCAGAATCGATCTTGAGTTTCCCTCAAACCAGTCTGTCGTTCGCGAAATTGCCTTTGGCCTCGGCTTCTCAGGCACGGCTTCGTCGCATTCGATGATGAAACTTGCAGACGGTCGTGTGTGGACCCCTCAACAATGGGGTACTTACCAAGCGGAATTGTCCCGCAGCGCTGCGCTCAGACTCCCCGAAGTGCCGCCGCTCTACAGAAGTGCGGAGCAGCAGATTCCGGTCTTCACGCCAGACGGCAATCGTGTGCATGTCACGCTCAGTCTGTTGGAAACGCTGCTCGCGCCGGTCATTTTCTGTCTCAAGGGGCGCCCCGCAGTGATTACGCCCATACAGCGGTCCTACGCCGAGCCTCTGTTGGGACATTCACCGCAAGGCTCGCTACTGCCAGATTTGAGCGCTTCGCTGTTCGCGGATAAGCACTTCGTTTGCACGTCCAGGGCGCTCAAGCATTTCAAACAGGGCACAATTATTCTGTTCTATGAGTCGAGCAAACGAAACGGACGGTCCGCGTTGGTCGCCATGGCTCGAGTTCGTTCAGCCCATCTGCGAGAAATGGAGATGTTGTCGTCCGATGATCTGGAGCGGTCGGTTCTGACCCAAAAGAATGTCTCGGACATCGGTGTGGATGCGCTCAAAACCATCGTCGTTTTTGACTCCGTGCTTGCGTTGAAGCAGCAGATTCCGTTGAAAGTTCTTGAACAGTTAGGGTGCGGCAGACCAACGGATCTTTTGACAACCCGACCAATCAGCGATGATCAGTTGCAGGAAATTTTGATAAGGGCATTTCCAAGTGAGTGAAGTGAGTCATGCGTTGATTTCTCTCGACCAGCGGCACGCCGACAACATCTTTCGGGGTACCAAACGGGTCGAATTGCGGCGCAGATCCATGAATCTCGCGCCCGGAGCCATTGTGTGGATCTATGTGAAATTGCCTGTCGGCTCCATCGTCGGGCAAATGACGGTCAGCAATGTGCATTTGGCATCGCCGAGCACGCTCTGGAGGAAGTTCGGGGCGGTCTCTGGATTGACCCGCGGAGAGTTCTACGGTTATTTCGAGGGGGTCGAGCAAGGGTTTGCGCTAGAGATCACCAAGCCCAAGAGGATGAATTCCTCAGTATCACTGGAGGATCTGCGTAAAGTCTCCTCAGGTTTCCATCCGCCACAGTTCTTTACGCACTTGCCCGCGCAGCACCCGATCTACGGTGCTGTAGTCGCAGCGTAGAGCTTTCCTGCATCGTCCTTTCTGCTGAGTTGTTGTACAGACATGGGTTCTCTTTCCCTCACCGGCGCCCCCAACTTCCGTGACCTCGGCGGCTACACCACCGCCGACGGCCATACCGTCAAAACCGGCCGCGTTTTCCGCTCGGACCACCTGGGCCACCTGGAGCCCGCGGACCTGCAGCACATCGCTCAGCGCGTGGGCGAGCAGGTGCGCGTGCTGGACCTGCGCGGCGTGACCGAGCGCGAGTCCGCGGCATGCGCCATCCCCAACGCCATCGTGCATTCGCTGGCGATCGAACCCACCATCGTGCAGAAGCTGCAGGACCTGCTGGCCGCCGGGGCCGACCTGACCGCGCCCGATGTCGAGGCGCTCATGCACGACACCTACCGCGGCTTCGTGCGCGGCAACACGCCGCGCTTTGCGGAACTCTTCGGCCACCTGCTGGACGCCCACGACGCGCCGGTGGTGTTCCACTGCACCGCCGGCAAGGACCGCACGGGCTTTGCCGCCGCGCTGCTGCTGCATGCCCTGGGCGTGCCGGACACCACGATCATGCGTGACTATCTGCTGACCAACGAACGGCTGGCGGGCCGGCTGCACCCCGGCCTGTTCCCGCCCGTGGTGGGCAAGGTGCTGTGGGGCGTGCAGGAGGACTTTCTGCACGCGGCGTTTGAAGCGGTGAATGAAGACTTCGGCAACCTGGACAACTACCTGCGGGACGGGATCGGCCTGGGCGAGGCTGAGCGCCGGCAACTGCACGCGATGTACCTCGCCGCGCGCTGACCGCCTGTTACCGCGACTCAACGCCTCTATCGTCATTCCTGCGAAGGCTGGTGCCAAGCGCCGGCTTCGCGCCGGGCGGTGTGCGACGCTCGCTCAGTCCACTGATGGCGCGCCAACAATGTCACTGCAAAGCCACGTGGGCGGTGTGCGGGGCTGGGGGCGCCTCTGTGACGCCGAGCAGCGCAATGGTGAGTGTCGGCGCGCGCAGCGCGCTTCGTGCTCTGACTCACCGCAGCTGTCTGAGCGCAGCGCGCAAGGCGCGCGTAG
>JAYRLC010000089.1:0-5288 GCA_041905405.1 Ramlibacter sp.
TTGCCTTCGCCATGAGTCTCCTCGATCCACCAGCTACTCGGCTTTCAAAGAAAGCCTTTTGAAGTCTAGGCGGCATTCTCCCTACAAATGGAAGATGACGCAACACTCTGTGGAAGACATAACACCACGGCAGCAAGACGTCGTCCAGCGGCCCGTTCCTGGACGCCGTGGCACCGTCGCTCGCGCTGGTGCAGACGGGCTACCGCAACCGCTTTGGCCACCCGGCGCCCGAGGTCATGGCGCGCTATGCAGAGCGTGGCGTGCGCGTGGTGGCGTCGCCACAGTGCGGCGCAGCCACCTGGCAATCGGCCGCGCCGCAGGCCGTGCGGTGCGAGCGCGACACCGCCCTTCGCTACTGGCACCATCGCTTTCCCTAGGCTGACGCGGCCTGCGCAGCCCCAAAACAGGGCCCGGAACTTGCTATGCTGGTAACAGGAGATAGCCTTTATGCAGAAATTCGACGAGATGTATGCCCGCCTGCCGGGCACCGGTCAGACACAGACACAAGGCCAATCTCAAGGCCCCGGCATGGGCCAGAGTCAGAGCCAGAACCAGTCGCAGGGCGGGGACGTGCGGGCCCACTACCAGGCCTACGCCCAGTGGCTGGCGCGCCAGCCCGAGGACGTCATGCGCGCCCGCCGCGAAGAGGCCGAAATGATCTTTCGCCGTGTGGGCATCACCTTTGCGGTGTACGGCGCCAAGGACGAGGACGGCGCGGGCACCGAACGCCTCATCCCCTTCGACCTGATCCCGCGCATCATCCCCGCCCACGAATGGGCCAGCATGGAAAAAGGCCTGGTCCAGCGCGTGACGGCGCTCAACCGCTTTCTGCATGACGTCTACCACGAGCAGGAGATCATCAAGGCGGGGATCATCCCCGCCGAGCAGATCCTGAACAACGCGCAGTTCCGCAAGGAAATGATGGGCGTGTACACGCCGCACCACGTGTATTCGCACATCGCGGGGGTGGACATCGTGCGCGCGCCCAACGCCCAGGGCCAGGGCGAGTACTACGTGCTGGAAGACAACCTGCGCGTGCCCAGCGGCGTGAGTTACATGCTGGAAGACCGCAAGATGATGATGCGGCTGTTCCCCGACCTGTTCTCGAGCCACCGGGTGGCCCCGGTCATGCACTACCCCGACCTGCTGCTGGAAACGCTACGCGCATCGGCTCAGCCCGGCGCGCCGGACCCCACGGTGGTGGTGCTCACGCCCGGCATGTACAACAGCGCGTACTTCGAGCATGCGTTCCTGGCCCAGCAGATGGGCGTGGAGCTGGTCGAAGGCCAGGACCTGTTCGTGAAAGACCGGTTCGTGTACATGCGCACCACGCGCGGCCCCAAGCGGGTCGACGTGATCTACCGCCGCGTGGACGACGACTTTCTGGACCCGTCGGTGTTCCGCCCCACGTCCACGCTGGGCTGCGCGGGCCTGCTGGACGCGTACCGTGCGGGCAACGTGTCGCTGTGCAACGCGATCGGCACCGGCGTGGCGGACGACAAGTCGATCTACCCGTACGTGCCCAAGATGATCGAGTTCTACCTGGGCGAAAAGCCCATCCTGAACAACGTGCCCACGTACATGTGCCGCAACCCCGACGACCTGAAATACACGCTGGCCAACCTGAAGGACCTGGTGGTCAAGGAAGTGCACGGCGCGGGCGGCTACGGCATGCTGGTGGGCCCCGCCGCGACCAAGGCCGAGATCGAGGACTTCCGCAAGGCGGTCGAGGCCAACCCCAGCGGCTACATCGCCCAGCCCACGCTGAGCCTGTCCAGCTGCCCCACCTATGTGGACAGCGGCATCGCGCCGCGCCACATCGACCTGCGCCCGTTCGTGCTGAGCGGCAAGGAAGTGCAGATGGTGCCCGGTGGCCTCACGCGCGTGGCGCTGAAGGAAGGCTCGCTCGTCGTCAATTCGTCCCAGGGTGGTGGCACCAAGGACACGTGGATTCTGGAGGTCTAAGAAATGTTGTCACGCACCGCAGACCACCTGTTCTGGATGTCGCGCTACACCGAGCGCGCCGAAAACACCGCCCGCATGCTGGACGTGAACTACCAGACGTCGCTGCTGCCGCAGTCCGCCGCCGTGGCGCAGGTCGGCTGGCAGGGCCTGCTGTCCATCAGCGAGCTGCTGCCGTCGTACACCGCGCTGCACGGCGAAATCACGCCGCAGCGCGTCATGGAATTCATGGTCAAGGACGAGGACAACCCGTCGTCCATCGTCTCGTGCCTGAAGGCTGCCCGTGAAAACGCCCGCGCCGTGCGCGGCTCGCTCACGACCGAGGTGTGGGAAACGCAGAACCAGACCTGGCTGGAAGTCAACCGCATGCTGCGCAGCGGCCAGTTTGAACGCGACCCGGGCCAGTTCTTTGAATGGGTCAAATTCCGCTCGCACCTGTCGCGCGGCGTGACCGTGGGCACCATGCTGATGGACGAGGCGCTGCACTTCATGCGCCTGGGCACGTTCCTGGAGCGCGCGGACAACACGGCGCGGCTGGTGGACGTGAAATTTCACGCGGTGCAAAGCGACTTCTTTGGCGCCGCGACCGAGCAGGACCAGGAATACGACTTCTACCACTGGAGCGCGATCCTGCGCAGCGTGAGCGGCTTTGAGATCTACCGCAAGGTCTACCGCGACGTCATCAAGCCCGAGCGCGTGGCCGACCTGCTGATCCTGCGCCCCGACATGCCGCGTTCGCTGCATGCCAGCATGAATGAAGTGCTGAGCAACCTGGAAATGGTGGCCAACGACCAGTCGCACGAAACGCTGCGCCGCGCGGGCAAGCTGCGCGCGGACCTGAAATGGGGCCACATCGACGAAATCCTGGCCACGGGGCTGCACGCGTTCCTCACGCAGTTCCTGGACCGGGTGAACGAACTGGGCGCGCGCATCAGCCGCGACTTCCTGGTCCCCACGTCGGCCTGACGGCCCGACGGCCCGGCGGTGTGATCGCATGACGGCGCAGGAGCAGGCCGCCACGCTCTTGGCGGGCGGCCGCTTCCACGAGGCCGCCGACCTGTACCGGCAGCTGCTGCAGGCGCAGCCCGCGTCTGCCGCGCTGCGCACGGGGCTGGCCCATGCCCATGCGGGCGCGGGCGATGCATGGGCGGCCGTGGCCTGGCTAGCCGATGCCTGCCGCGTCGCGCCCGACGACGCAGCCTGTGCCCACCGCCTGGCCGAACTGCTGCTGAACCTCAAGCACTACGCGCAGGCCCTGCCGGTGTACCGGCGCCTGTACGACGGCCTGGGCGCGCGCGACCGCGCGACGCTGCTGCACTACGGCTACTGCCTGGAACACACCGGCGACCTGGATGGCGCCGTGCGCCTGTACCGCGAGGCGATCGCGCAGGAGCCCGACTTCATGGAGGCGCACGTGGACCTGGCCGGCGTGCTGTGGCGCATCGAGGACCACGCCGGCGCGCTGGTGCACGCGCAGCGCGCTGCGGCGCTGGCGCCGCAGCACCCGTATGCGGTGCGCATCCTGGGCACGGCGCTGCTGCACCTGAACCGGCTGGACGAAGCCCAGGCGCAGCTGCGCCGCGCGCTGCAACTGCAGCCCGACTTTGCGCTGGCGGCCGTGGACCTGTCGCTCACACTGCTGCTGGCCGGCCAGCTGAAAGAGGGCTGGGCGCAATACAGCGCGCGCTGGACAGACACCGTGCGCATGGCGCGCCCCGTCTTTCATGACCCGGCGCTGGAATGGCAGGGGCCGCAGCGCCAGCCGCTGAAAGGCCGCCGCATCATCGTCTATGCCGAACAGGGCCTGGGCGACGTGATCCACTTCATCCGCTACGTGCCGCTGCTGCAGGCCGGCGGCGCGCAGGTGATTGCCGTGGTGCAGCCTGAGCTGGCGACGCTGCTGGCCAGCATCCCCGGCCTGCACTGCTACCGCCCCGGCGAAGAGGTCAGCGCCGACGGCCACGTGGCCCTGCTGGACCTGCCCATGCACCTGGGCACCACGCTGGACAGCATCCCGTCGCAGGTGCCCTACCTGCAAGCGCCCGAGGCCAAAGTGGCGCACTGGCGCGAACGGCTCAAGCCCTGGGACGGCAAGCGAAAAGTCGGCATCGCCTGGGCCGGCTCGCCGGCGCAGGTGAACAACCGCAACCGCAGCATGCCGCTGAGCGAACTGGCCCCGCTGCTGGATGTGCCGGGCGTGCAGTGCTTCAGCCTGCAAAAGGGGCCGGGCGGCGGCTACACCGACATACAGCCGGGCGCGCAACAGCTGGTGGACCTGACGGACGAATGGGCCGACTTCAGCGACAGCGCGGCCATGATCGACAACCTGGACCTGGTGATCACCGTGGACTCTGCCGTGGCCCACCTGGCCGGCGCCCTGGGCAAACCGGTGTGGGTGCTGCTGGGGCCCAACCCGGATTGGCGCTGGCTGCTGGAACGGGAGGACTCGCCGTGGTATCCGACGATGCGCCTGTTCCGCAGGGGGTTTGGGGAAGCGAGGGCGGCGCAGGTGGGGCGGGTGGCGCAGGCGCTGGCCGGGCTTTAACGCCCTCACCCTCTGGGAGAGGGCGGGGGTGAGGGCACCGCCCGCATCGACCTCCTCCAATATGAGGGTTCGCAGCCGCTGCGCGCTGCAGCACGCCAGCGCCAACGGGCGCTGGTAGGTCATAGCCCAGCGCCAGGCCGACCGGCGTGCGTTGGCATTGGTGCCGCCCATGCGGGGGACCGCCGTGAACTTACGCATCAGCACCCCCCGAACGCCATCGCAGAGCTTGGCCGCAAGCAGCCCCGCAGCAGTCCTGCGCGCGCTTGCGTGGCGCCAAGGTGTTGCCTCGCCCCGCGCCCGAACCTTACACTCCCCGAAATCCCCCGCCACCATCGGGCGGCGGTTCAGTTCAACACGGTTTATATGCCGCGAAGGGAGGCTTCATGTTTGCTCGCAATGCCGGTGCGCGGCAGATAAGCGCTATTCGTTAGGTTTCACATCCCCCTATACGGCCGATCCATGCAAGTCACACTCACAGTTTCTGGCGCAGTGCAGAAGTTTCGAGTCTCCATAGCCGGTGTGACGTTTCGGAACGCTGATGGAACTGAGCGGCAGGGTGTCATCCGCCGCTTGAAACCAGGCGACTCACTCCGATTGGTGCGCGAGCCCGCAAACACTTTCGATGCCTGCGCCGTGGCCGTGTTCTCACAGAAATGTTCTGGTTTAGTAATTCCCCGACACCGGGCCTCAGGTACGGTCGAAGTTTAGGCTGATGCGGATTCGCTGGTGAATACCTCCTGCTGGCTGGTTGGGGATTGTGGATTTGTTGTGCAGAAGTCCA
>JAYRLC010000033.1:0-41456 GCA_041905405.1 Ramlibacter sp.
CCGAACTTGCTGGACAGCACCGTCGTGATCGCCGCCGTCAACGTCGTCTTGCCATGGTCCACGTGACCAATCGTGCCCACGTTCACGTGCGGCTTCGTACGCTCAAACTTACCTTTTGCCATTTTTCTCTCCAAAGAGCAGTGCCCGTGTGAGGTTTAACGTCTGCATCACATCACCGATCCCGCCGCACGGGCACAGCGGGGTGTGTGATCGCAGACAGATCCTTGTTACTTCGCGCGAGCGGCGACGATGGCGTCAGCCACGTTCTTCGGAGCTTCGGCGTAGTGCTTGAACTCCATCGTGTACGTGGCACGGCCCTGCGACATGGAGCGCAACGTCGTCGAATAGCCGAACATTTCGGACAGGGGGACTTCGGCCTTGATGGCCTTGCCGCCACCGACCATGTCGTCCATGCCCTGCACCATGCCGCGGCGGGACGACAGGTCGCCCATCACGTTACCGGCGTAGTCTTCAGGCGTTTCCACTTCGACCGACATCATGGGTTCGAGGATGACCGGGCTGGCCTTTTTGCAGCCTTCCTTGAAGCCGAAGATGGCGGCCATCTTGAACGCCAGTTCGTTCGAGTCCACGTCGTGGTACGAACCGAAGTGCAGCGTGACCTTCACGTCCACAACCGGGTAACCGGCCAGCACGCCTTGCGTCACGGCTTCGTTGATGCCCTTTTCCACCGCAGGGATGAATTCACGCGGCACCACACCACCCTTGATCGCGTCGACGAATTCGACACCCTTGCCGGCTTCGTTCGGCTCGATCTTGAGCACGACGTGGCCGTACTGGCCCTTGCCGCCGGACTGGCGCACGAACTTGCCTTCGGCCTCGTCCACCGACTTGCGGATCGTCTCGCGATAGGCCACCTGGGGCTTGCCCACGTTGGCTTCCACGCCGAATTCACGCTTCATGCGGTCAACGATGATTTCCAGGTGCAGTTCACCCATGCCGCCAATGATGGTCTGGCCGGATTCCTCGTCGGTGTTCACGCGGAAAGACGGGTCTTCGTTGGCCAGGCGCGACAGGGCAATGCCCATCTTTTCCTGGTCAGCCTTGGACTTGGGTTCCACGGCCTGACGAATCACCGGCTCGGGGAACACCATGCGCTCCAGCGTCACAATGGCGTTCGGGTCGCACAGGGTTTCGCCCGTGGTCACGTCCTTCAGGCCGACGCAGGCAGCGATGTCACCGGCGCGGATTTCTTCCACTTCCTGACGATTGTTGGCGTGCATCTGCACGATACGGCCGATACGCTCTTTCTTGCCGCGCACCGGGTTGTAGACCGTGTCACCCTTGGACAGCACGCCTGAATAAACGCGCACAAAGGTCAGCTGACCGACGAACGGGTCGGTCATGAGCTTGAATGCCAGCGCCGAGAACTTCTCGTTGTCGTCCGCCTTGCGGGTGGTTTCCTTTTCGTCTTCGTCCGTGCCCGCCACCGGGGGAATGTCCAGGGGCGAAGGCATGAGTTCGATCACGGCGTCCAGCATGCGCTGCACACCCTTGTTCTTGAACGCCGTGCCGCACAGCATCGGCTGGATTTCACCAGCGATGGTGCGGGTGCGCAGACCCTGGGTGATCTCGTCTTCGGTCAGATCACCTTCTTCCAGGTACTTGTTCATCAGCTCTTCAGACGCCTCGGCAGCTGCCTCGACCATCTTCTCGCGCCATTCCTTGGCGGTTTCCACCAGGTCGGCCGGAATGTCCTCGAAGGTGAACTTCATGCCCTGGGACGCTTCGTCCCAGATGATGGCTTTCATCTTGCGCAGGTCAACCACGCCCTTGAAGTTCTCCTCGGCGCCGATCGGGATCACGATGGGCACGGGGTTGGCCTTCAGGCGCAGCTTCATCTGGTCAACGACCTTGAAGAAGTTGGCACCGGTGCGGTCCATCTTGTTGACGAACGCCAGACGCGGCACCTTGTACTTGTTGGCCTGGCGCCAGACGGTTTCAGACTGGGGCTGCACGCCACCCACGGCGCAGTACACCATGCAGGCACCATCCAGCACGCGCATGGAACGCTCCACCTCGATGGTGAAGTCCACGTGGCCGGGGGTGTCGATGATGTTGATGCGGTGCTCGGGGAAGGACATGTCCATGCCCTTCCAGAAGCAGGTGGTGGCAGCCGAGGTGATCGTGATGCCGCGCTCCTGCTCCTGCTCCATCCAGTCCATGGTCGCGGCGCCGTCGTGCACTTCGCCGATCTTGTGGTTCACACCGGTGTAGAACAGGATGCGCTCGGTGGTCGTGGTCTTGCCGGCGTCGATGTGAGCCGAGATACCGATGTTGCGATAGCGCTCGATAGGCGTTTTGCGGGCCATGATGGTCTTTCGTTAAAACAGGACAGGCCCGCTCTTGGCGGGCCCGCACTTCAGATGGGGACAGTCCTTAGAAGCGGAAGTGGCTGAAGGCCTTGTTGGCCTCGGCCATGCGGTGCACTTCGTCACGCCGCTTCATGGCGCCGCCACGGCCTTCCGTGGCTTCCATGAGTTCATTGGCCAGGCGCAGGGCCATGGACTTCTCGCCGCGCTTGCGGGCGGCTTCCTTGATCCAGCGCATGGACAGGGCCAGGCGGCGGACGGGGCGCACTTCAACGGGCACCTGGTAGTTGGCGCCACCCACGCGGCGGGACTTGACTTCCACCATGGGCTTGACGTTGTTGATGGCGATGGTGAAGGCTTCCAGCGGGTCCTTGCCCGGGTTCTTTTTCTCGATGAAGTCGAGCGCGCCGTAGATGATGCGCTCGGCAACAGCCTTCTTGCCGCCTTCCATGATCACGTTCATGAACTTGGAAAGCTCGACATTGCCGAACTTGGGATCCGGCAGGATTTCACGTTTAGGGACTTCGCGACGACGTGGCATTTTTGACCTCTTTGCTTCAGTTGGCACCGCTTTCGCGGCAGCCGCGAGAGCCATTCAGGACTCTCACTTACTCGACCCGACAGTGGGTCACTACGCCTGATTTCGCCCGCCCGGCGATTCAAGCACCATGAAACGACAGTTTGATTAAGCCTTCTTGGGGCGCTTGGCACCGTACTTGGAGCGGGCCTGCTTGCGGTCTTTCACGCCTTGCAGGTCCAGCGAGCCGCGGACGATGTGGTAACGCACACCGGGCAGGTCCTTGACACGACCGCCGCGAACCAGCACGACGCTGTGTTCCTGCAGGTTGTGGCCTTCACCGCCGATGTAGGAAATGACTTCGAAGCCGTTGGTCAGGCGGACCTTGGCGACTTTACGAAGGGCCGAGTTCGGCTTCTTCGGCGTCGTGGTGTACACGCGGGTGCACACGCCGCGACGCTGCGGCGAGTTTTGCATCGCGGGGCTTTTGGACTTGGTCTTTTCGACCTCGCGCCCCTGACGCACCAGTTGGTTGATGGTTGGCATTGAAAAACGTCCCTAAACGTCTGAAAGAATGAAAACTTCCCCGCCCCAAAAGCGGAAAAGCCCTCCAGTATAGCCTTGCACGGGTTAACCCGCAACGTCCGGCGCGTTAAGTCAGTGATTGCTCGCGCGGATCATTTGATCCAGAGCCGGATGCCGTCCCAGGCTCGACCCAGCAGGCCCGCCTGTTCGACGCTTTCCAGCGCCACCAGCGGTACGTCCAGCATCGGCTGGTCATTGGCCAGCACTTTCAGCGTTCCCACGCTCTGCCCGCGCTTGAAAGGCGCAACGAGCGGGTCCGGGCGCACCACCTGCGTCTTGATTTTGCCGGCCGTGCCAGCGGGGACGGCCACGACGATGGCCTCGGCCCGGCCCAGCTTGAGCGTGCCCACGCTGCCCTTCCAGACCTGCGGCGTCACCACGGGCTGGCCGGCATCGAACAGTTTGACGGCTTCAAATGCCGTGTAGCCCCAGTTCAGCAATTTCTGCGATTCATTCGCACGGGCGTTTTCGCTGGCCGTGCCCAGCACGATGGACAGCAGGCGGCGCCCGCCCTGCAGGTTCGGGTAGTCGCGCCGTGCGGTCGCGATCAGGCAGTACCCGGCCGCCTCGGTGTGGCCGGTTTTCAGGCCGTCCACCGACGGATCGCGGAACAGCAGCAGGTTGCGGTTGGTGTCGTTGGCCGCCGGGGTGCCTTCGTACCGGTACTTCTTGATGGCGTAGTAGCTCATGTATTCAGGAAAGTCCTGCATGAGCCGCGTGGCCAGGATGGACAAGTCGCGTGCTGTCGTGGTGTGCCCGGCCTCGGTCAGTCCCTCGGGGTTTTTGTAGCTGGTGGATTTCATGCCCAGCGCCCTGGCCTGCTCGTTCATGAGCTGCACGAAACGCTCCACCGTCCCGCCGACGCCTTCGGCCAGCGCGACGGTGGCGTCATTGCCCGACTGCACGATCATGCCCTTGATCAGGTCGTCCACCGGCACCTTCATCTTGGGGTCGATGAACATGCGGGAGCCCGGCATGCGCCAGGCCCGCTCGCTGACCGGCAGGGTCTGCTTGAGGTCGATCTTTTTGGCCTTGAGCGCATCGAAGACCAGGTACTGCGTCATGAGCTTGGTCAGCGACGCCGGCTCTACCGGCGAATCGACATCCTTCGCCGCCAGGATCTGGTTGGCTGTCAGGTCCACGAGCAGGTAGCTGCGGGCGGCGATTTCGGGAGGTTGGGGCGCCTGGGCGGCAGCCGCCAGGCACAGGATGGCCAGGAAGGGCGCGCACAGCGCCTGCAGGAAACGTCTCATTCGGGAATTCAGGCACGAAGGTGGCGGACCACCAGATTTTTCAGAAGCGGCAATTGTCCGTGAAAGAAATGCCCGCCCGCCGGCACAACGGTCACAGGAAGTGTCTGCGGGCGCGCCCAGTCCATGACCGATGCCAGGGGCACGGTGTCGTCCGCCTCGCCATGCACGACCAGGGCACGGTCGTGCGCGTCAGCCGGCAGCGGCGGTACTGCAAAACGCGAAGCTGCCGTACCCACCAGCACGATTTTGTCGACCGGCCGCGCCGGGGCGATGCCGGCCAGCGCCGCGCAGGTGACGAACGCGCCGAACGAAAATCCCGCCAGGGCCAGCGGCCCGTCGGGTGCCACGGCCCGCACGACGGCCTGAAGGTCTTCGGCCTCGCCGCGCCCTTCGTCATGAACGCCCGCGCTCGCGCCGACGCCCCGGAAGTTGAAGCGGACCGCCACCCAGCCGCACTGCGTGAAGGCGCGCGCCAGCGTTTGCACGACCTTGTTGTCCATGGTGCCGCCGAACAGCGGATGCGGATGGGCGATGACGGCAACCCCGCGCGCGGGCGCTTCCCCGCCCGGCACATCGCGCAGCGCCTCGACGGCGCCCGCGCCGGCGGTCAGCACGAGCCGCTCGGTCTGCGCGTTCATGCGTTCAGCGGCCCAGGTGGGCCGGCGTTACCAACCGCTGCACGATCTGGCCGTTGCGCAGGTGGGACTCGACGATTTCGTCGATGTCACTGCCGTCCACGTAGGTGTACCAGACCGCTTCGGGGTAGACGACGGCCACCGGCCCGCCCGCGCAGCGGTCCAGGCAACCGGCCTTGTTGACCCGGACCTTGCCGGGTCCGGCAAGGCCCGCGGCCTTGACCTGGGCCTTGCAGCGGTCAAAGGCTTCCTGCGCGCGATGGTTGGCGCAGCAGTCCTCACCGTTCTTGCGTTCGTTCAGGCAGAAGAAGATGTGCCGCTCGTAGTAGGACGGTGGCGGCGAGGCAGTCGACGGTGTGTCAGTCATGGCCCGATTCTAGTTTTGCGTTCGCTGCGCGACACACGCACGAGCACATACACCAGCGCAGCGTATGGCCACAGCCAGCCCAGCCACTGGCCCAGCCCGTTGAAGCGGATGAAGCGGCCCTGCTCCCAGGTCTGCAGCGTCTGGGCGAAATACGCACTGGCCGGCGCCTGGTTCAGCAGGCTCAGGTGCACCACCAGCGCCAGCAGCATCAGCGCCGCGCAGACCCGCCGCGGCAGCGGCAGCGCAAGCAGTCCGAGCACGAGGCAGGCCACCAGGCCGGCACGTACTGGCAGGCTCACCCACGACCAGGCATGGGCCGGCCCCCAGCTCAGCGCGGCGGACAGCGCAGTGGCGCAGGTTCCCAGGACCATCACGCCCAGCAGAAAGGCCAGACGCCGCCACAAGCCGCGCACGACGCAAAAGCCCAGCAGGCAAGGCAGCAGCAGCCCGAGCATCACGCACAGCAGTTCCACCCCCGGCACCAGCGGCTGCAGCTCGACCTCGCGCATGGGCAGCCATTCCAGGAAGGGCGTGTCCTGCAGCCATTCGGCGATGGCGATTTCCAGCCGCTCCAGCACCTGTCCCAAACCGAACGGCACCGGCGCGGGAAAGAGCAGCGCCACGGGCCACAGCGCCAGCAGCACGAGCGCTCCGCGGGCATCTTCAACGAACCAGCGCGCACGAAAGCGGCTCCACCGGTCGATCGCGCCCCAGGATTCCAGCAGGCCCGCCACGGCCGCGCCGGCGGCTGCCCCCGCCACGTTCAGCGCCAGGTCCAGGTTGGATGCGACCCGTGACGGCAGGTAGCTTTGCAGCATCTCCATGGCCAGGGACAGCACCGCCGCCGCCAGGGTCGCAATGCCCACGGCCTGCAGTCCACCGCTGCGGCCGGCGCGCAGTGCACTCAATGCGAGCAGGAATCCCAGCGGAACGTAGCCGGCCACATTGGCGGCGATGTCAAAGCCGGTCCAGTATTTGGGCAGCGGGCTTTCCAGAAACGCCCAGGGCGCGATCCCCTGGTCACGCCAGCCGTCGAACGGGTACAGGCTGGCATAGACGACCAGCACGGCATAGGTGATCGCCAGGGGCCATGCGGAGGTCTTGTGCACCCGGCCTGTCCCGTCAGAACGGCTTGACCACGACCAGCAGTACAGCCGCCACGAGCATCAGCACCGGCATTTCATTGAACCAGCGGTACCAGCGGTGGCTGCGCCGGTTCAGGCCTGCTTCAAATTTGCGCAGCAGGCTGGCACACACATGGTGGTAACCGATGACCAGCACCACCACGGCCAGCTTGGCATGCATCCAGCCGTTGCCCGGTCCGCGCCCGATGCCGTACCCCAGCCAGAGCCACAGCCCCAATGCGACGGCAGGGACTGCCAGCAGCGTGGTGAAGCGCAGCAGCTTGCGCGCCATGAGCAGCAGCCGCGCGCGTTCGGCGGCCGAGTCCTGCGGCACCATGGCGAGATTCACGTAGATGCGTGGCAGGTAGAACAGACCCGCGAACCAGCTCGCGACGAAAACGATGTGAAAAGCCTTGACCCAGAGCATGGGCCGCAGTGTAGTCGGGCCAAAAAAAACCCCAGCACAGGGCTGGGGTGGGAAGCCTTTTTGCTGTCACACATTAAGGCACCCGCTCAGGGAGGAAAAGCGGGGGGTAGCAAGCTACCCGTCGCTAATTTAACAAACCAACCGGTCGGTTTCAAGTAGAAAAGAGGTACATACCCGCCACTTACGTCACGTTCGTGACCCTAAAGTAGCACGGAAGAAAACCTTCTGCGCCAGAAGTCTGCGCGCGGCGATGCCCGGGCCTGCCCGTTCGGGCACAATTTTCCTCATGAGCCTGCACGCCCCTTACCCCCATGGCCGGCCGCGCCGCCTGCGCCGCGACGAATTCACCCGCAACCTGGTGCGCGAGCACGCGCTGACACCGCATGACCTGATCTTTCCGGTCTTTGTACTGGACGGCCAGGGACGCCGTGAAGCCGTGGCGTCCATGCCAGGCGTAGAGCGGCTGAGCCTGGACCTGCTGCTGCCCGTGGCCCGCGAGTGCGTGGAACTGGGCATTCCGGTGATGGCGCTGTTCCCGGTGATCGACACGTCGCTGAAGACGCCCGACGGCAAGGAAGCACTCAACCCCGACGGGCTGGTGCCACGCGTGGTGCGGACGCTAAAGAAGGAGTTTCCGCAGCTGGGCGTGATGACCGACGTGGCACTGGACCCGTTCACCAGCCACGGCCAGGACGGCCTGCTGGACGACACCGGCTACATCCTGAACGACGACACCGTGCAGGTGCTGACCGGCCAGGCGCTGACCCAGGCCGAAGCGGGCGTGGACATCGTGGCGCCCAGCGACATGATGGACGGCAGGATCGGCGCGATCCGCGCCGCGCTGGAAGCACGCAAGCTCGTGCACACGCGCATCATGGCCTACAGCGCCAAGTACGCCAGCGCCTTCTACGGCCCCTTCCGCGACGCGGTGGGCTCGGCCGCCAATCTGGGCAAGAGCAACAAGAAGGTCTACCAGATGGACCCCGGCAATACCGACGAGGCGCTGCGCGAGGTGGCCATGGACATTGCCGAGGGCGCCGACATGGTGATGGTCAAGCCCGGCATGCCGTACCTGGACGTGGTGCGCCGTGTGAAGGACGAGTTCCGCGTGCCGACCTTTGCCTACCAGGTCAGCGGCGAGTACGCCATGCTCAAGGCCGCCGCGCAGAACGGCTGGCTGGACCATGACGCCGTCATGATGGAAAGCCTGCTCGCGTTCAAGCGCGCTGGCGCCGATGGCGTGTTGACCTATTTCGCACTGGAGGCTGCACGAAAGCTCCGTCAGGCCTGACGCCACCAGCGCAGCATCGCCATGCAGATCGTCGAATTCACCGCTGACAGCCTGCGTTTCGTGGACGTCGTGCCGGCGCAGGCGCCGCGGGACGGCTTCGTGTGGGTGTTTTTGGACCGCGACGAATTTGAAGCCTCGCTGCCCCAGTTGCAGCAGGCAGCCCAGCAGCTTGGCGGCTCACCCCTGCTGGACCTGCATTGCCAGGACATGGGCAATGCGGCTCATCCTTCACACTACGACTACACCTCGGTGTACGACCTGGTGATCTTCCGGCGGCTGGCCACGCAGTTTGAAACGCGGGCCGAGTCCGAGCAGGAAGCGGCCATTGCCGCCTACCACGGCCAGGGCGCCGCTTCGCCCCGGCGACGCGGCGGCATGCCGATGGCTTTCAGCCGCATCAGTTCGCGCGCCGTGGGTTTTGTGGTGTTCGACCATCTGCTGATCAGCGTGCACCCGCGCGGCTGCTACACGGCGCGCAGCTTCCTGGAACGCTTTTTGTCGGACGCCAAGTTCAGCGTGGACACCACGTCGGCACGCAGCCGCCTGCCCACCAGCCCGGCGGACCTGGTGCTGCGCATGGTCAACGTCATGGTGGACAGCTACCTGGACCTGCGCAAGGAGCTGACGCAGCAGCTGGAGCACTGGCAGGCCGAGCTGCTCAAGCCCAACACGCGCTTCGTCAACTGGAATTCGCTGATGGCCGCGCGCAGCCAGCTGCACCTGCTGGAAGACTTGTGCGACGAGCAGCACGACGCCATGCAGGAATGGCTGGACAGCCTGCGGGAGCAGCCGCTCGCATCATTCGATGTAGACACCCACAAGGCGCAGGTCCACCGCGATCAGCTGATCGCGCGGGCGCGCGACGTGATCGAGCATATCCAGCGGGTCGTGCACCATGCGCGGCGGCTCGAACAATCGGCCGAGACGGTGGTGCAGATCCACTTCAGCGCGCAGAGCAACCGCACCAACGACATCATGCGCACGCTGACGGCGCTGACGGCTATCTTCCTGCCACTGAACCTCATCGCGGGGATCTTCGGGATGAATTTCGAGTTCATCCCGCTGATCCACCGCGACGACGGCTTCTGGTGGGTGATGCTGTCGATGGTGGCGGTCAGCGTGGCGCTTGTCGTCGTGTTCTGGCGCAAGCGCTACCTGGCGCGGACCAAGCAGTAGCGCCAGCAGCGCCGCCCTTTACAGCACGTTGGCTTCGCCGTACGAGATCTGGCCCAGGCGCAGGGCTTCGGCAGCTTGCGCGCGGACCGTCGCGCGGTCAGTGGCGGAGTTCACCGGGGCGGCCACGCGCGAGCCGGCGGGTTCCTGGCTGCGGTTTTGCGCCACGGTGGCGGCTTCGGCCTTGACTTCGGCGCGGGTGCGGCCGCCGTCGAATTGCACGGCGAACTGCGAGGCGTCGGCTTCGTCGGCATGGGCCACGGAACCCAGGGCTGCCACGGCGGACAGGGCGGCAACGGCGAGGAATTTGGATGCGTTCATGATTTTTACCTTTCAAAATTTGGAACTGGCCTGAAATGGATGGCTCTCAGGTCACTCAGGTTTGCAAACACTGCATCCCTGTGACTGGCAGATGTGCACGCAGTTGCCTCTTTAAACAGGGCCGGATGGAACCACAGCGTTTCGGCGGCGGAAACAATGGACACACTCGAACTCATACGCACCTTCCGCGAAGTCGCCAGCCGCGGAAGCTTTTCCATGGCCGCGCGCTCGCTGGACGTGTCCAAGGCCAATGTCAGCAAGTACGTGGCCGAACTCGAAACGCGCCTGGGAGTCAGGCTGTTCAACCGCACAACGCGCACGGTGAGCCTGACCGACGCCGGCAATCTGCTGCTGGCGCGCAGCACGCCGGTGATGGAGATGTTCGAGCTCACGCGGCTGGAGCTGCAGCAGCACGCGCGCAAGCCCAGCGGCCGCGTCCGGCTCACGGCCCCGCACGGTCTGGTGCAGCTGGACCTGGCGGGACTGCTCGCGGGCTTCATGCGACAGTACCCAGAGGTCCACGTGAGCCTGGACCTGACCAACCGCATGGTGGACATGGTCGACGAGGGCGTGGACGTGGCGCTGCGCGTGGGGCGCATCGGTGACTCCAGCCTGATCGTGCGCAAGCTGCAGCCCATTGACTTCGTCGTGTGCGCCACGCCGGCGTACTGGGAGCAGCGTGGCACGCCGGAGCATCCCGACGACCTGGCCGACCATGACGCGCTCACCTATTCGCTGCTGGGCCAGCCCGAATGGCGCTTCGAGATCGACGGCCAGGTGCAGAGCGTACCCGTGCGCAGCCGCATGGATGCCACCGACTCAGGCCCGCTGATGGGCCTGGCGCTGCAGGGCCTGGGCGCAGTCCACTTGCCGCGGCTCATGGTGCAGCATCATCTGGACAGCGGCGCGCTGCAGGCGCGGCTGGGCGACTATTCACCGCGCGACGTGTGGCTGTATGCAGCTTACGCACAGCGCCGGCACAACAGCGCCGCGCTCAAGGCGCTGCTCGTCTGGCTCGAAGAACACTGGCGCGCCGAATGATGCGCGGCAATCAGATGAACGGGGGCGCGAGCTTTTCGTTGGCGATGACGCGCTGCACCGCCGGCCGCGCCAGCACGCGCTGCAGGTAGGGCCCCAGCGTGACGCGGTCCCGCGCCGGCGCGGCGCTGAAGTTGCGGGTCCAGCGGCACAGCGTGAACACGTAGGCGTCCAGCGCCGAGTAGTCGCTGCCCATGAACCAGGGGCCGCCATGGCTTGCCAGATGGGCGTCGAGCTGGTCCAGCATGCCGCCGATCTTGCCCTGCGCGTGGCGCTTGAGCTCGGCCGCGCCCGCGGCGTTGCCCTCGTCCATCCAGCGTTCGCCGTAGAAGTAGATGATCAGCGCCGACTGCAGCGTGTTGGTCAGCCACATCAGCCATTTGTAGAAATGCGCGCGCTGCGCCGTGCCCGTCGCCGGTGCCAGCGCGCCCTGCGGGTGCGTGTCGCACAGGTGCAGCACGATGGCAGCGGTCTCATACAGCACCAGGTCACCGTCGGTCAATGCCGGCAACAGCCCGTTCGGGTTGAGCTTGAGGTAGTCGGGCGCCTTGTGCGCATTGGCCGCGCGGTCCACCAGCACACGTTCATAGGGCACGCCCAGCTCTTCCATCAGGATGTGCGGAATCATCGCGGCGGTGCTGGGGTAGTAGTGCAGCTGGATCACGTCATTTCACTCCGAACAGGTTGGCGCCATTGTCCCAGGCGATCTTTTTTGCCACGTCCGCCGGCAAGCCGCCCAGCCACACACGGTAGCCCTGCATGAGCTCGTCGTAGTACTGCCAGCGCTGGTTGACCCAGGTGTCCGAGCCGATCATGAACCGGTCCGGGTATTTGAGCAGCAACGCGCGCCATTCGGGGCACAGCTTCCCGCCGTCACACGTCAGCCCCGGCCGGTACGACAGCTCGCCCATGAGCAGCGGGTACCGGGTGAACAGCTCATCCACCCGCGCGGCCGGCGAGCCGCCAATGCCCGTGTGGGCCCAGATGATGCGGGCCTTCTGGCCCTTGCTGGGCGTGTTGCCCATGAGCAGGTCGATCGCCACGTCGTCCACATGGGCCAGCACTGCGAGGTTCTTCTCTTCGGCGAAGGCCATGAGCTTCTTCGCCACGGGGCCGTTGGCGTTGGCGCTGTCGTACAGGTGGAATTCGCCGATGCCCTTGTAAGGCCCGCCCGCCGTGCCGCGCGTGTATTCGGCCTGCACCATGTCGTAGATGGTGTCGTCGCGAAACCAGTTGTTGTAGTCGGCGCGGTTGCGGTACAGCCGGATGAACGGCACCACGGCCACGCCCGCAGCCCGCGTCTCGCGCGACGCGGCCAGCGCCTTGGTGCCGTCGTTGGGCCGGCTGTTGGCCACGATGGCCCGGACGCCGTTGCGCTGCATGCGGGCCAGCACGTCGCCCAGCGGGTGGGGCCCCACCTGGCCGTTCCAGGCCTCTTCGTTGTAGTGCAGGTGGGCGTCGAACAGCGGACCGGTGTAGCCGCCCGGCTGCGCCGCAACCGTTCCCAGGCCCAGCGCACAGGCCAGGCCGATCAGCAGGCGCCGCATGGGTCAGCCCACATGTTGGCCGAAGAAGGCCAGCGTGCGCTCGCGCGCCAGCTTCGCCGCGTCGGCGTCATACGAGCCGCGGTGATCGCAGTTAAAGCCATGGTCGGCCGCATAAACATGCACCGTGACCCCGGGGTGGGCCTGGCTGAAGGCCTGCACCGTGTCCACGGGAATGTGCTTGTCCCGCTCGCCGTAGTGGGCCATGACCGGCACCTGGGGCGTGCGGGCCACTTCGGCGGCGATGGTCGTGGTGCCGCCGCCGTAGTACGGCGCCGCGGCGCTCAGGCCCCGCAGCTCGCAGGCGGCGCGCCAGGCCAGCAGGCCGCCATAGCAGTAGCCCACGATGCCCACCTTTCCCGCCTGGGCCGCATGGTCGATGGCGGACTGGATGTCCTGCAGCACGCCGGGCGCGGGCAGCGCCTCGACGGCGGCTTTCAGGGCCGCGCCGGCCTGGATGTCCTCGGGCGTGTAGCCCAGCTCCACGCCGGGTTTGACGCGAAAGAAGGTGGCCGGCGCCACAGCAAGGTAACCAGCCGCGGCATAGCCGTCGGCGACCTCGCGGATGTGCGCGTTGACGCCGAAGATTTCCTGCAGCACCACGACGCCGCCGCGCGGCTTGCCCGCGGGTTCGGCCACATAGGCGGGGAACACCGTCCCGTCGGCGGCCTGTAATTTGATGAAGTTGCCCATATGCTTTGCTCCTTTAATTCTTGTTGAGCCGGCGCTCCAGAAAGTCCAGCCGGTCCTGGCCCCAGAAGATTTCACCGCCGACAACGTAGCTTGGCGCACCGAACACCCCGGCGTCAATGGCCTGTCGCGTGTTGGCCTCGTACTGCGCCTGCACTGCTGCGTCGCGCGACTGGTCCAGCCGTTGCGGGTCCAGGCCGTTTTCGGCCAGCAGCGCGGCCAGCGTGGCGGCGTCGGCCATGTTGCGCTGCTCGGCCCAGCAAGCACGGAAGACCGCGCCACTGAGCTTGAGGGCCGCGTCGGCGCCGTCGTCCCGCTGCACCGCGATGATCAGCCGTGCCGCGTCGTCGCCCGCCACGGGGAAGAACGTCGGCTGGATGTTCATGGGCAGGCCCAGGTGCTGCGAAAACCGGGCCAGCTCCACCAGCCGGTAGGCCTGGCGCTGCGGCGCCCGCTTGCCCAGCGGCAGGCCGCCGGAGACGGAAAACACGGCGCCCAGGTCGGCCGGCAGCACGCGGACCGTGGCGCCCGCCGCACGCGCCATGGCCACGAAACGGTCATGGCCCAGGTAGGTCCAGGGGCTCTGCGGTGCGAAGTAATAGTCGATGGTCTGGCTTGCTGCACTCATGGCGTCTCCTCAGTTGTACGGATGGCATGACCCCGGCGGGGTGCTGTAATGCGGGTTTGTAGCTGACAACGGCAGGTTTCGCAGGAGCAAGGTTTTGGCAAGAGTCGACAACAAGGCCGTTCTGGTCACCGGCGCCAGCCGCGGCATCGGTGCCGCCACGGCGCTGCTGGCGGCCCGCCGGGGCTGGGCAGTGGCCGTGAACTACGCCCGCGACGCGCAGGCGGCGCAGGCCGTGGTGGCACAGATCGCCGCCGGCGGCGGGACCGCCTTTGCCATCCAGGCCGACGTGGCCGACGAAGCACAGGTGCTGGCCCTGTACGCCGCCGTGGATGCCCGGTTCGGGCGGCTGGATGCGCTGGTCAACAACGCCGGCGTCGTGGACCGCACCCAGCGCGTGGACGAGATGAGCCTGGATCGGCTCAAGCGCATGTTCGACATTAACGTCATTGGCTCGTTCCTGTGTGCGCGCGAGGCGGTGCGCCGCATGAGCACGCGCCACGGCGGCACGGGCGGCGCGATCGTCAACGTGTCCAGCGCCGCGGCGCGGCTGGGCGCACCCGGCCAGTACGTGGACTATGCCGCCGCCAAGGGCGCGATCGACGTCATGACGATCGGCCTGGCCAAAGAGGTGGGCGGCGAAGGCATCCGCGTCAACGCCGTGCGGCCCGGCCTGATCGAGACCGACATCCATGCGTCCGGCGGGCTGCCCAACCGCGTGCGCGACCTGGCGCACCAGGTGCCCATGCAACGCGGCGGCACGGCCGACGAGGTTGCCCAGGCCATCGTCTGGCTGATGTCCGACGAAGCCAGCTACACCACCCTGTCCCTCGTGGACGTGAGCGGAGGCCGCTGAGCATGAACCGACCCGGCATCACCATCTACTGGGAAGACCTGGAGCCCGGCAGCACCATGGAACTGGGCAGCGTCACCGTGACCGAGCAGGAGATCATCCGGTTCGCAGGCCAGTTCGACCCCCAGCCTTTCCATCTGGACGAGGCGGCGGGCCGCGCGTCGATCTTCGGCGGGCTGTGCGCCAGCGGCTGGCACACCTGCAGCATGGCCATGCGCCTCATGGTGGACAACTTCCTGTGCCGCTCGGCCAGCATGGGATCGCCCGGGCTGGAGTCGCTCAAATGGCTCAAGCCCGTGTATCCGGGCGACACGCTGAGCCTGCGCCACACCATCCAGGAATCGCGGCCACTGCGCAAGCGGGCCGACGTGGGCATGGTGCTGACCACCTGGGAAATGTTCAACCAGGACGGCGACAAGGTGCTGCACATGGAAGGCTACGGCATGTTCCGCCGCCGCACACCCGACCCCACCGTGCAGGCCCGGGAGGATTGATGGACTTCAAACCCCTGGTGACCCTGCTGGCCATCGTGAACCCGCTGGCCATCGTACCGTTCTTCATCCACTACACCCAGGGTTTCAGCCGCGCGCAGCGCCGCCGCACCGTGGTGACGGCGTCGTTCAGCGCGTTCGTCGTGATCGCCGTCAGCGCGTTGCTGGGGTTGAAGATCCTGGAGTTCTTCAGCATCTCGCTGGCCAGCTTTCAGGTGGGCGGCGGAATGCTGCTGCTCATCAGCGCGCTGAACATGCTCAACGCCCAGCCGGCCGAGGCCAAGCCCCACACCAACGAGATGGAGGAAGGCGCCGAAAAGGCCGCCATGGGCGCGAGCATCGCCGTGGTGCCGCTGACCATTCCGCTGCTGACCGGGCCGGCCACCATGTCCACGGTGGTGATCTATGCCGAGCGGGCCAAGACCTTTTGGCAACTGGCCACGCTGGTGGGCTATGGCGTGGTCATCGGCCTGGCGACGGCGGTCTGCTTTGCCGCCGCACAACCCATTGCCCGCGCCCTGGGAAAGACAGGCATCAACGTGATGACCCGGCTCATGGGCCTGATCCTGGCCGCGCTGGCGGTGGAGGTGATGGCCGACGGGCTGCTGAAGCTGTTTCCGGCGCTGGGCCGCTAGGGCCTTTTTCTTTTGCTTTCTTCGTTGCAACGCCCGTCGCGGCGGGGCAGCGTTGCAGAAGTCCGCAGTCCACTCGCTCCAGCGCCGCAAGCCTGACGGGATGGCGCCCTGTTCGCGCCACCGATCAAGAGCCCGGGCGCGAAGCGCGGACCCACGGGGCGGGGTCATTCCGGAGCGTGTGATGCAACTGTCCCGTGGGGAGTACTGCAGCGGCTCGCCCCGAAGGGGACCGGGCTCTGGTGGCGCGGACAGGGCGCCGTCCCGTCAGGCGTCCCACCCGGAGAACACCCGCATGCACCACCTATCGCCCAGGGTCCAGTAGCCGTTTCACGAGCTGGTTGCTCGTGTTGCGCAGCCGTTGCGCCAGCAGCTGCGTGATCTTGACCAGCAGCTTGGCGCCCACGGCGGGGTTTTCCTGGATCAGCCGGGCGACCGCGGGCCGGGTGAGCACAGCGGCTTCCACCTCGTCCAGCGCGGTGCAGGTGGCGTAGCGCGGCTCGCCGTCCAGCATGGACATCTCGCCGATCACGGCGCCGGGGCGGATCACGGCCAGCCGCGTCGTGTCGCCGGGCTCCTGCGCGTCGCTGTCGGCGCCGACCTTGCGCTTGGTCACGTCCACGGTGCCGGACAGCAGCAGCATCATCCAGTCGTCCACCGTGCCCTCGGCGATCAGCACCTGGCCGGGCCCGGCTCGCACCAGCAGCATGGACGCGCCCAGCACATCGGCCTCGGCCGGGGTGAAGTCTTGCAGCAGCGCGCAGGTGCGCAGCAGCTCGGGCCGCTGCGACAGGCGTTCGCACGGCCCCGCCGGCGCCAGCGCGCCGCCGGGCATGCCGCTCAGGGAATCTGCTGCAGCCATTGGGACAGCTCCTCGGCCGCGGCGTCGGTGGCCGCCGCCAGCGCACGTGCGCCGCCCGGCGCGTCGCCCGTGGGCGCGGGCCGCTGCACCACGATCATGCGCTGGGCCAGCAGCTTTTCACCCGACGGGGTGTTGTCGGCCAGCGTCGCGCGCAGCCGGATCAGGCCGCTGCTCTGGGTGGGCGATTCGAACAGGTGGCTGAATTCCTCCAGCTCCAGGCGCAGCACGCGCGGCGCTACGCCCCCCGAGCGCATGAGCGCCGCGCCCTCGCCCGTGTTGAGCACAGCGCGCCGCAGGGACAGGTGCTCGCGCACACGCTGGCGCACGAGTTGCGCGGGCGGCGCCGACCAGCGCGCCTGGGCGTAGGGCCGGGGCTGGTTGGCGTCGGCATAGGCCAGCCGGTAGAGCATGGCGCTGCTGTCCAGTGCGCCGCCGGTGTCGATGTCGGCCAGCGCGATGGGCGCGAGCGGCGCCATTCGCGTGGCCGGCTGCGGCTGGGTCACGCCTGGGCCGAAGTCATACAGCATGGCGCGCACGGGGCGGTCGGGGCCGGCACAGCCCGCCATCAGAACGGCTGCCAGCGCGCTGACGGCAGCAAGTGAACGGTAATTCATCGGTTGCCTCCCTGCGGTGCGGTAAAGCCCGGTTCGCCGGGGCCGGGCGCCTGCGCGCCGTTGCCGAAGATCAGCGATTGCGGGTTGTCGTTGATGCTGTTGGCCGCGCGGCTCAGGCGCCGCACGGCGCGCGAGGTTTCGTCGGTCACCTGGTTGATGCGCGGCAGCGTCGCGGCGTTGAAGGCGTCGGCCGCCGACGACAGGGCCTGCGTGCCTTCGGCCAGGCGGTCGATGGGACCATCCTTTTCGTTCAGGCGCTGCGCGGTCTTGCCGATCTCGCTGGATGCCTTGCCGACCTGGTCGGACGTGGCCTGCAGCGAGCGCATGGTTTTGGTGGCCTCGGCGGTGAAAGGTGGAATGCTGGCCAGTGCCGGGTCCAGCCGCTGGGCCACCGTGGTGTCCAGCCGCTGCGCGAGCTGCCCCACGCTGGCCGACGCCTGGCCCACGTTGTCCAGCGCGGCGGCCACGCGCTGCTGGTTGTCATCGGCCAGCAGCTTGTTCATCTGCGTGGTGATTTTTTCCACCTGCTCGATGATGACTTCGCTGCGCTGCGCAAGCTTGCCGAACAGGCTGGGCTTGAGCGGGATGCGCGGCGGCGCGTCGTCGTCGGGGGGTAGCGGCGGCCCGGTCTTGCCATCGTCGTCCAGCTGCACGAAGGCCAGGCCTGTCACCCCCTGGTAGCTCAGCTGGGCGAACGTCGCCTGCGTGAGCGGCGCGCCTTCATCGATCTGCAGGCGCATGAGCACGTTGCCGCGCTGTTTGGGGTCGAAGCCGATGGTGTCGACCTTGCCCACGTCCACGCCGCGAAAACGGATGGGTGCCTGCGGCTGCAGGCCACTGACGTTTTCGGCCGTGGAGATTTCATAGACGTGGTAGTTGCCCTTGTCACGCGTGAGCCAGACGGCCAGCCCCGCCAGCAGGGCCGCGGCCACCAGCACGAAGATGCCGGCGGCCAGGGCATGGGATTTGTTTTCCATGGTGCTCGCTCTCTTTCTAGACGGCAAACGGATATTCGCGCAGCAGCTCCATCGCGCGCTGGCCCCGTTCGCCCAGGAAGAAGTGATGAATGAAAGGGTGCTGGAACGCGATCACCTCGCGCGGCGGCGCGTTCACGATCACCTTGCGGTCGGCCAGCACCGCGATGCGGGTGGACAGCTCGAACAGCGTGTCCAGGTCGTGCGTGACCATCACGACCGTCAGGCCCAGGTCACGGTGCAGCGACCGCAGCAACGTGACGAAGCTGTCCGAGCTGTCCGGGTCCAGGCCGGCGGTGGGTTCGTCCAGCAACAGCAGCGGCGGATCCATGATGAGCGCGCGCGCCAGCGCCACGCGCTTGATCATGCCGCCGGACAGGTCGGACGGCATCTTGGTCGCGTGCTCGGGGCCCAGGCCCACCATCTGCAGCTTGACCAGCGCGGCGTCGCGGATGAGGTCGGGCGGCAGCGTCTTGAGTTCGCGCAGGGGGAACGCGATGTTGTCCAGCACGCTGAACGCCGAGAACAGCGCGCCGTGCTGGAACAGCATGCCCACGCGGCTGGCCGCGCCGCGCTCGCCCAGGCGCGCGGGCGGTTCGCCCAGCACGCGGATTTGGCCGCGCGATGGCGTCTCCAGCCCCAGCATCTGGCGCAGCAGCACCGTCTTGCCGGTGCCGGACCCACCCACGAGCGACAGCACCTCGCCGCGCTGCACCGACAGGTTCAGGTCCTGGTGCACGACGAAGTTGCGCTCGCTGCCAGGGAACTCGGTCCACAGGCCGCGGATGTCGATGACGGGGTCCTGCTGCGCGCCGCTCATACGCCCACGTCCTTGAACAGGATGGCGAACAGCGCGTCCACCAGGATCACGGCGGTGATCGACGTGACCACCGACGCCGTCGTGCCCTCGCCCAGGCTCTGGGTGTTGGGCTTGACGCGCAGGCCGTAGTGGCAGCCGATCAGCGCGATCATGACGCCGAACACCACCGACTTGGCCGTGGCTAGGTACAGGTTGTTGATGCTGGCCGCTGCCGGCAGCGCGTTGAAGAAGTACTGCGGCGTGATGCCCATGGACAGGTCGGCCGACAGCATGCCGCCGCCCAGGGCGGCCAGCGTGGTCCACACGCTGATGAGCGGCATGGCCAGCGCCAGCGCCAGCGCGCGCGGCATCACCAGGCGCCAGCTGTGCGCAATGCCCATGACACGCATGGCGTCCAGCTCGTCGGTCACGCGCATCACGCCGATCTGCGCCGTGATGGCCGAACCCGAGCGCCCCGCGATCAGGATGGCCGCCAGCATGGGCCCCAGCTCGCGGATCAGCGACACGCCCAGGATGTTCACGATGTACGCGTCGGCGCCGAACTGCTTGAGCTGCTGCGAGGTCAGGTAGGCCAGCACCACCCCGATCAGAAAGCCCACCAGCGCCGTGATCGGCATGGCCGTGGCGCCGATGCGGTACAGGTGACCCGACACGTCGCGCCAGGGCCCGTGGTGCGGCTTGGCCGCCAGCCGGGTGATGTTGATGGCGAGCTGCCCGATGAGCCGCACAAAGCCGCGGATGTGCCGGCCGGCCAGCGCCACCCCATCACCCAGCGCGAGGTAGCGGTCCTTCAGCGTGGGCGACGGCGGCAGCGGCAGGTCGGTGGTGAACTGCGCCACGCGCTCCAGCACGGCGCGCTGGGCGGGCTCGGCCTGCAGTTGCTGCGGCCATTCGCGGCCCCAATGGTTCCACAGCAGTTGCGCGCCCACGTGGTCGATCTGCTCGGCACCGCGCAGGTCCCAGCCCGCGCCGGCCGGCGCCCCGGCCAGCGCGGCTTTGGCCTGGCGGAACATGGCCGCGTCGGCAAAGCGCCCCGCGGTCCAGGCCCCCAGCACGCGCAGGGACGCGCCGCCTGCGGCGTCCTGCGTTTCGGTGCGGGGCGTGGAGGGCTCCATCCAGGGCGAGCGGGGGAAGTGGGAGGGATGCCAATCGTACCCGCAGCGCCTGTACAGTCGTGTAGGAAGGCCGCCCGACGCGCGCGCCCCAGGAGACAACATGACCGACCCCGTGTCCACGGCCACGCCGGCGCCCGAACTGCAGGTGGCGCAGCGCGGCCCCGCGCTGTGGCTCACCATCACCCGTGAAGCCCGCCGCAACGCCATGAGCCACGCCGTGCTGGCCGGCATGGCGCAGGCCATCACGGCGGCGCAGTCTGACCGCGGGGTGCGCGCCATCGTCATCACCGGCGCGGGCGACAAGGCGTTTTGCGCGGGCGCCGACCTGCAGTCGGCCCACGCGTTCACCACCGACTATTCCGAACCGCATGGCCACCTGGCGCAGCTGCTGCGCGTGGCCCGCGCGAGCCACGTGCCGCTGATCGCGCGCGTCAACGGCGCCTGCATGGCCGGCGGCATGGGGCTGCTGTCCATGTGCGACCTGGCCGTGGCCGCGAGCCACGCGAGCTTCGGCCTGCCGGAGGTGAAGGTCGGCGTGTTCCCGGCGCAGGTGCTCAGCGTGCTGCAGCACCTGATCCCGCGGCGCCGGCTGGCCGAGATGTGCATCACGGGCGAGCCCATCACGTCGGCACAGGCGCTCGACTACGGCCTGGTCAACTACGTGGACGACGACGTGGACGAGCGGCTGCAATGGCTGCTGGACCGGCTGCTGGACAAGTCACCCGCCGCCATCCGCCGCGGCCTGTACACGATGAAGAAGATCGAGGCCATGGCGTTCGAGGAAAGCATGAGCTTCACCGAAAGCCAGATCGCGCTGTTCACGCTGACCGAGGACGCCAAAGAAGGGCAGGCCGCGTTCCAGCAAAAACGCAAACCCGAATGGAAAGGCCAGTGATGGACAAGCTCGTGCGCATCGGCGGCGCGTCAGGCTTCTGGGGCGACAGCAGCGTGGGCGCGCCGCAGCTCGTGGCGGCGGGCGTGGACTACCTGGTGTTCGACTACCTGGCCGAGCTGACCATGTCCATCCTGGCGGCCGCGCGTGGCAAGAACCCGGAGCTGGGCTACGCGACCGACTTCGTCACGGTGACGATGAAAAGCATCCTGAAAGACGTGGCGGCGAAGAACATCCGCGTCATCAGCAACGCGGGCGGCGTGAACCCGCAGGCCTGCGCCGCGGCGATTCGCGCGCTGGCGGCCGAACAGGGTGTGAGCGTGAAGGTTGCCGTGGTGCTGGGCGACGACGTGCTGCCGCTCATCGACACGCTGCGCGCCGAAGACGTACGCGAGCTGCAAAGCAACCTGCCCCTGCCGTCCCGGGTGCTGACCGCCAACGCCTACCTGGGCGCCCTGCCCGTCAAACGCGCGCTGGATGAAGGCGCGCAGATCGTCGTGACCGGCCGCTGCGTGGACAGCGCCGTGACGCTGGGCGCGCTGATGCACGAGTTTGGCTGGGCGCCTCATGAGTACGACCGCCTGGCCCAGGGCAGCCTGGCCGGCCACATCATCGAATGCGGCTGCCAGGCCACGGGCGGCCTGCACACCGACTGGGAATCCGTACCGGACTGGCCCCACATCGGCTACCCCATCGTCGAATGCCGCGCCGACGGCAGCTTCACCGCGACCAAGCCCGCCGGCACCGGTGGACTGGTCAACACCGCGGTGATCGCCGAGCAGATGCTCTACGAGATCGGCGATCCGCGCAGCTATCTGCTGCCCGACGTGACCTGCGATTTCACGGGCGTGACGCTCACGCAGGCGGGCGAGCAGCGCGTGGACGTGCGCGGCGCGCGCGGCCGCGCGCCGGGGCCGGCCTACAAGGTCTCGTCCACCTACATGGACGGGTTTCGCTGCACGGGGCAGCTCACGGTCGTGGGCGTGGATGCGGCGCGCAAGGCACGGCGAACGGGCGAGGCCATCCTGTCGCGCACGCGCAGCCTGTTCGCGCAGGCAGGCCTGCCCGACTACAGCCGCACGCACATCGAGGTGCTGGGCAGCGAGGCCGGCAACTTCGGCCCCCACGCCCGGACCGCGCACGTGCGCGAGGCCGTGCTGCACCTGGCCGTCATGCACCCGCACAAGACGGCGCTGGAGATCTTTGCGCGCGAGATCGCGCCGGCGGGCACCAGTTGGGCGCCGGGCACGACGGGCGCGGCCGGGCGGCCCAGCCCCGCGCCCTGCATCCGGCAATTTGCGTTCCTGCTGGACAAGCAGCGCCTGCAGCCCCTGGTGGATGTGGACGGCGTCATGCACCCGGTACAGGTGCCCGCGGGTGGCGCAGCGGACTCGCACAAGTCCGTGCCATCACACCCTGAAGCCACCGCCGGCCCAGCCAGGGGCGACACGCTGGTGCCGTTGATCGAGCTGGCCTGGGCGCGCAGCGGCGACAAGGGCAACACGTCCAACATCGGCGTGATCGCGCGCGATCCGCAGTGGCTGCCGCTGCTGCGCGAAGAGCTCACGCCCGAACGGGTCGAGGCGTGGCTCGCACACCTGGTGCAGGGGCCGGTCACGCGCTACGAGGTGCCGGGCATCCATGCGCTGAATTTCGTCTGCGAGCAGGCGCTGGACGGCGGCGGCATGGCCAGCCTGCGCAACGATCCGCTGGGCAAGGGCATGGCGCAGATCCTGCTGGCCATGCCGGTGCGGTCGCCCGGCTCCTGAGCCCCGGCCTGCGCTACAGCCCGGTCGCATCCACCTCGCAGGTCAAGGTGAACGCCACCGTGGAGTTCGCGGCAAACGTCGGCGTGATGGTCAGGCCCGTGCTCTGCAAGGCCGCTACGGTCGGTGACGCCGGACAGGACGCCGTGCCGCCGAGCACCGTGCAGGTGACGGCCCCTGCGGTGCAATTCAGCCCCGGGCTGGGGCCGTCGATCACAACGGTGCCGGGCGCCGCCGAAGGCCCCAGGTTGGCCACCGTGATGGTGTACGCGACCGTGGAGCCCGTCAGCAGCGCGCCCGTGGGCGAACTGGCCTTGCTGATCGTGAGGTTGGCCGTGCCGCATGCAGGGGACAGCGTGGTCACCGCCGTGGCGACATTGTTGGCGGTGGCGGTCTGGCCGGCCGCGGGCTGGATGACGACCGTGTTGGTCTTCACGCCGCTGTCCCCGCAGGTCGCCGATACGACGCCGGTGAGCGTGGGAAAGTTGGTCGCCGCCGCCCGCGGAAACGCAGTGCCGGCCGGCATGGTGCATACGGCGGTGGCGGTGCCGCTGCAGGTCCAGCCCGTGCCCACGAACGTGGTTGTCATGCGCATGCCGTCAGGCAGCGTGTCGGTCAGCGTCAGCGGCGACGCGCCAATGGCCGCGCCGATGGCCGCACCGTTGGCCAGCGCCGTGGCCTGCGTCGCGGCGAAGGTGTAGGTGCCCAGCGCCCGCCCGTTGTTGCGCGGGGTCAGGGTGTAGCTGAAACCGGCCAGCGGCGCGGCCGTGGCCGGTGCGGTTTTGGTGATGCTCAGGTCAGCGGCCAGCGTCACGTCGTCGGTGTCCGGCCCTGCCTGCAGACCGCTGTGGTGACTGCCGGGGACGGTCGTTGTGCCGCCGCTCTGGAAGCTCGTGTTGGCCGAATAGGCCAGCGAATTGCGGTTGGCATTGGCGTTGGTCGCCATGGCCAGCATGCGGCCGGCGTTCGAGATGCGCGTGGGGTCCAGAAAAACGGCGCCTGCCGGGTTGTGATAAGTACCCACCGTGGCCGTGTTGGGAATGGTCACGGCGAAGGTCACGCTGATACTGCCGTTCTGCGGTACGAAGAAACTGCCGAACGTCACGCTGCCCTGCGCCGCCGTGGTGACGCGGCCCGGCGCGGCGGCGTCGGCCCGCAACACGACCGCGGTGACGGAGTTGACCGTGGCCAGCGTGCTGGCAGGCAACACCGGCGGCAGCGCCACCGTCGCCGCCGTGACGCTTTCGGCACCCGCCGCGAAGGTGCCGCCGGCAAACGGCGGCGCGGGCGAATAGGCGTATTGCGGCGTGAACGCGGTCGAGTACAGCCAGCCCGGCGGCAGGCTGGTGTCGAACAGGAAGACGTTGGTGGCCGCGCCGCCCGTGTTGCGCACGTTGATCGTGTAAGAGGCCGTGGCGGCGGTGGCGGAGGTCACGACAGGCGTATTGGCCGTCTTGGTCACCGTGAGGTTGGGCAGGCAGCGGGCGCTGGCGCTGGAACCCGGCGGCAACAGGCCTGCGCTGCCGGTGACCGACGTGCCGTTGGCGCCGGCCGCCGCCCGGTAGTTCTTGGGGCTGAGGTTGCCCGCGGTACCGGTGCAGCAGGCGTCCGTGCCCGCCGCGCCGCCTGCGACGTTGATGGTCGCGCCGGTAAAGCTGGTGGCCACGTAGCCGCCGCCACCGCCGCCGCCAGGACCGTGGTTGTAGTAGTTGGAGTTGCCGCCGATGCCGCCGGATGCGTTGATGGTCAGATTGGCGATGGCGCCCGTGCCCGGCGCGTCGATGATCACCGTGCCACCACCACCGCCGCCGCCTGCCGCATCGGTGGAAACCGTGGTGTTCTTGTTGTACGAACGGATGCCGTAGGCGTTGATGGTGCTGGCGGCGCTGACCACCAGCGTGCCCGCGCGGATCAGCACGATACCGCCACCGGGTGCACCTGACGAGGTGATCGAACCTGTGGCGCCATTGGCGGTGGCAACGTTGGTCGGCGGAAAGGCGGTGAGGGCATCGGCCTCGCCATTGTTGGAGCCGCCCGCTCCGCCGCCGCCGCCCATGTAGATGCGCGACGTCACGTCGGGCGACAGCGCGTTGCCACCTCTTCCCCCTGCATCAAAGCCGCCCAGCCCGGAGTTGGCCGCGGAGGTCGGATTGTTGTCGGCCACCGTCGTGTTATTGCCGCCGTTCCATGAATTGCCACCGATGCCCCCCGCACCCGCGTTGCCGCCGCCGCCGCCGCCCGAGTTGTAGCCGTTGGTCTGCGCCGCCGGGATGCCGTCGTTGCCGCCGCCACCCGCGTTGCCGCGCGCGGCCTGGCCGCAGGCGCCGCCGTTGTAACCCTGGCCGGCGTTGAACAACTGGCCCGCCGCGTCATAGGTCAGGCCGGCACCGGTCGTGCCGCCAACGTTGTAGCCGAAGACCTGCTGGGGAATGCCCTCGCTGCCTTCACCCTTCAAGGCGCCGTTGAGTGTCGCGGGGGTGCACGCATAGCTGGCATCGAATGGCGTTCCGCCCGCCCTGTTCTGTACGCTGTTGATACCCCGGCCGCCGCGAAAGCCCTTGCCCATGGCATTGATCGTCACGCCGTTCATGGTGAAGGCGCCCGCCACGTCCACGGCATAGACACCACCCGTGCCGAACCCGTTGGTGGGCTCCACGTACCAGGGCAGCACGTCGATCGCGCCCGACACGGTGGCGGCCGAATACTGCGGAACGCGCACGACCTGGTAGGTGCGGATGGTGCCGGCGGACACGCTTTGGGCATACGAGTTGACCAGCGGACTGCCCAGCTGGATCGTCGCGCCCACGCCGCCGCCCACCGTGACCACGGCATATTCGTAGTTGCCGGCCAGGGCGCCCGTGGAGTCCTGCATCTGGATGATGAGCACCAGGTCCCCCGCCAGCAACGTGGTGGTGGCACCGCGGTTGGCGTTGGTGCCGGTGGCCAGCGTGATGGAGCTGGCGCCGGCCGCTGGCGTCCCGGTTCCGGCGAAATAGCTGTTGGGTTCGAAGCTGGCGGTCGTGACCACGCCCTGCCGCCCCGGCACGGCGCACACCTGCGCATGCAACACCGTTGTGGCTGCGCACAGCAGCCCCGCGGCCACCAGCAGCGCCCAACGCCCCCAAGACCTGATATTTGCCCACTGCATTTTCGGCACCTGAATCTGCGCGTTTTTTACTGCCGCGCACGTGTCAATTCGCGGCGTCCATTGTCCATGAATGGCCTGGTCAAAAACCCGTACGAAAGCACTCACGCAGGTGGTCCACCAGGCATTGCACGGCGCGCGGCACCTGCGGGGACCAGGGGCGGATGGCATACAGCCGGTCCCCGAAAAAGCCTTGCGGGCGCCAGCGCGGCAGCACGGGCACCAGCGCGCCGGGGCCCAGGTACGCGGCCGCCGTGAAATCCGGGAGCAGGCCCAGCCCCAGGCCGCCCAGCACGGCCTCGCGCAGCACCTCGCTGTTGTTGGCGCGCAAGGGGCCGTTGACCGGCACCACGACGGGCACGGCGCCGCGGCGCGCGCCCTCGCGCACAAAGGACCAGCTCTGGCTGCCGCCGTCGCGCAGGTACAGCAGGCAGCGGTGGTCGGCCAGTTCGGACGGGTGCGCGGGCTCGCCATGCTCGTGAAGATACGAAGGGCTGGCCACCAGCAACGACCGCGATGGACACAGCTCCCAGGCCACGTGCGTGTCCGGCGGCGCCTGCGTGTGACGCACCGCCAGGTCGAACCCCTCCTGGGTGAGGTTCACGAAACGGTCCGTCAGGTCCAGCTCCAGGCGGATTTCCGGGTAGCGGCGCAGGAACGTCGCGAGCGTGGGCGCCACGTGCTGGCGGCCCAGCGCAACCGGCGCCGTCAGGCGCACCAGCCCGCGCGGCGCGCCGGCGAGGTCGCGCACGGCGGCAAAGCTCTGCTCGATGCGCTCGAACGCGCCCTGCGTCTCCGCGACCAGGCGCAGCCCCGCCTCGGTCAGGCCTACGGAGCGCGTGGTGCGCCGCACCAGCGGAATGCCGGCGGCGCGCTCCAGCTCGCCAATGCGGGTGCTGGCCGACGCCTTGGAAATGCCCAGCCGCCGGGCGGCCTGGGTGTAGCTGCGGGTCTGCGCCAGCACGGTGAGCAGGTGCAGATCGGGGAACGCCAATGCCATGGTCGTTTGCCTTCGCTGGATTGTTCAGAATTTCAAACAATGTAATCGCTCGGATCGCCTTTCCAAACCGGCGGTGCAGGCATAGACTGCCGCTTTTGCCCCTCTTTCAGGAGACACCATGAACGCGCCCGACAAATCCCTTTCCGCCGCCGTGGCGTCCATCGAGCATTGGATCAACGGCCGCGTCGTGCCCGGCCAGAGCGGCCGCCGCGCCGACGTGTTCAACCCCGCGACCGGCGCCGTGACCGGCCAGGTGGCGCTGGCCAGCCCCAGCGAAGTCGCCGCCGCCGTCGCATCCGCGCAGGCCGCCTTCCCGGCGTGGGCCGATACGCCGCCGATCCGTCGCGCGCGCGTGATGTTCAAGTTCCTGGAGCTGCTGAACCAGCACCGCGACGCGCTGGCGCATGCCATCACGGCCGAGCACGGCAAGGTCTTCACCGATGCGCAGGGCGAGGTCACGCGCGGCATCGACATCGTCGAATTTGCCTGCGGCATTCCGCAGCTGCTCAAGGGCGACTACACGGACCAGGTGTCCACCGGCATCGACAACTGGACGCTGCGCCAGCCGCTAGGCGTGGTGGCCGGCATCACGCCGTTCAACTTCCCGGTCATGGTGCCGATGTGGATGTACCCGGTGGCCATTGCCGCGGGCAACTGCTTTGTGCTCAAGCCCAGCCCCATCGACCCGAGCGCCAGCCTGATGATGGCCGACCTGCTCAAGCAGGCCGGCCTGCCCGACGGCGTGTTCAACGTCGTGCAGGGCGACAAGGAGGCCGTGGACGCGCTGCTGGTCCACCCCGACGTGAAGGCTGTGAGTTTCGTCGGCTCGACGCCGATCGCCAACTACATCTACGAAACCGGCGCCAGGCACGGCAAGCGCGTGCAGGCCCTGGGTGGCGCCAAGAACCACATGGTCGTGATGCCCGACGCCGACCTGGAGCAGACCGTGGACGCGCTGATCGGCAGCGCCTACGGTTCGGCCGGTGAACGCTGCATGGCGATCAGCGTGGCCGTGATGGTGGGCGACGTGGCCGACAAGCTGGTGCCGATGCTGGCCGAGCGCGCGAAAACGCTCAAGGTCAAGAACGGCGTCGAGCTGGACGCCGAGATGGGCCCCATCGTGACCAGCGCTGCGTACCAGCGCATCACGGGCTACATCGAGCAGGGTGTGAAGGAAGGCGCCAAGCTCGTCGTGGACGGCCGCGATTTCAAGGGCGCGAGCGCCGGCAAGGGATGTGACAACGGCTTCTGGTTGGGCGGCGCGCTGTTCGACAACGTGACGCCGGACATGAAGATCTACAAGGAAGAGATCTTCGGCCCCGTGCTGTCCTGCGTGCGCGTGCATGACCTGAAGGAAGCCGTGAACCTGATCAACGCCCATGAGTTCGGCAACGGTGTGAGCTGCTTCACGCGCGACGGCAACGTGGCACGCGAGTTCAGCCGCCACATCCAGGTGGGCATGGTCGGCATCAACGTGCCGATTCCGGTGCCCATGGCGTGGCACGGATTCGGTGGGTGGAAGAAGTCGCTATTCGGTGACATGCACGCGTATGGCGAAGAGGGTGTGCGGTTCTATACCAAGCAGAAGTCCATCATGCAGCGGTGGCCGGAGTCGATTGGCAAGGGGGCTGAATTTGTGATGCCGACCGCCAAGTGAGAGTTACCGTGCAACCATTCCAGCAATCGCCACGGAACCGGCTTTGCCGGGCCGTCGGCGATGCCCCCTTGAGGGGGATGCGGCCGCAGGCCACTTCGGGGGGGAGACATGTCTGAGACAAGCTTCGACTACATCATCGTCGGCGGGGGGACGGCCGGCTGCCTGCTCGCCAACCGGCTCAGCGCGGACAAGAGCAAGCGCGTGCTGCTCATCGAAGCGGGCCGCAAGGACGACTACCACTGGATCCACATTCCCGTGGGCTACCTGTACTGCATCGGCAACCCCCGCACCGACTGGCTGTACAAAACCGAGCCCGACGCCGGCCTGAACGGCCGTGCGCTGCGCTACCCGCGCGGCAAAACGCTGGGCGGCTGCAGCAGCATCAACGGCATGATCTACATGCGCGGCCAGGCGCGCGACTACGACCAGTGGGCCCAGCTCACGGGCGACGCCAGCTGGACCTGGGCCAACTGCCTGCCCGACTTCAAGCGCCATGAAGACCACTACAAGGGCGCCGACGCCCTGCACGGCGCCGGCGGCGAATGGCGGGTGGAGCGCCAGCGCCTGCGATGGGACATCCTGGATGCGTTCGCGCAGGCCGCGCAGCAGGCCGGCGTCCCCCACAGCGAGGACTTCAACCGCGGCGACAACGAAGGCGTGGGCTACTTCCAGGTCAACCAGAAGAACGGCTGGCGCTGGAACACGGCCAAGGCTTTTTTGCGCCCCACCTGCTACGGCCGGCCCAATTTCGAGATGTGGACCTCGGCCCAGGTTGCCAAGCTGGTGGTGGAAACCCAACCCGACGGCAGCCGCCGCTGCACCGGCGTGCAGGTGTGGGACGGGCGGGAAATGGTCACGGCCACGGCCGCGCATGAGGTGATCCTGAGCGCGGGCAGCATCGGCTCGCCCCAGATCCTGCAGTTGTCGGGCATCGGGCCTGCGGCGCTGCTGCAACAGCACGGCATCGCCGTCGTGCAGGACCTTCCCGGCGTGGGCGCCAACCTGCAGGACCACCTGCAGATCCGCGCGGTGTTCAAGGTACAGGGCGTGCACACGCTCAACACCATGGCCAACTCGCTGCTGGGCAAGGCGAAGATCGGACTCGAATACGCCATGAAGCGCACGGGCCCCATGAGCATGGCGCCGTCGCAGTTGGGTGCGTTCACACGCAGCTCGTCCGACCAGCCCCACGCCAACATCGAATACCACGTGCAGCCGCTGAGCCTGGACGCGTTCGGCGAGCCGCTGCACACGGTGCCGGCCTTCACAGCCAGCGTCTGCAACCTCAACCCCACGAGCCGGGGCACGGTCACGATCAAGAGCAACCGGTTCGAGGACGCGCCGGCCATCGCCCCCAACTACCTGAGCACCGACGAGGACCGCAAGGTCGCCGCCGATTCGCTGCGCGTCACGCGGCGCATCGTCGCGCAGCCTGCGCTGGCGAAGTTCAAGCCCGAGGAATGGAAGCCCGGCCCGCAGTACCAGAGCGACGAGGACCTGGCCCGGCTGGCCGGCGACATTGCCACCACCATCTTCCACCCCGTGGGCACGACCAAGATGGGGCAGGACGGCGACCCGATGGCCGTGCTCGATTCGCAGTTGCGCGTACGGGGCATAGCCGGCCTGCGCGTGGTGGATGCGGGCGCCATGCCCACCATCACCAGCGGCAACACCAATTCGCCCACGCTCATGATGGCCGAGAAGGCCGCAGGCTGGATCCGCGCGCAGGCACAGGCGGCCTGAACCGCTGCGCCGTCAGAACCTCATCAGCGGATGCCGCCCACGTAGCGCGGCGCGTTGGGGTCGCGCGGCTTGGCGTCCTTGCCGCCGAACGACGAGTCGGCAAACCCCGACTCGCCGAACACCGAGTTCAGGAATCCGCCCGTCTGCTCTGTCGCCGGCGGCGGCTGCTCCTGCAGTGGTGCGGGCGCCGTGGTCTGCTCGCGCAGCATCTTCATCGCGCTTTGAGCCAGCGGCTGCCTGGGTTTGGCCGCCGCCGTCTCCAGCGTAGCCCGCTCCAGCTTGTCCGCCCATTCGGCCAGGTCGGGGTGACCGTCCTCCTGCGCCTTGGCGCGCGCGAAGCGCACGATCTCGCGGGCGTATTCGGCGTTGCTGGCCATCCACTCGGTATCAGTTACGCGGCCGGTCTTGCGCCGCAGCAGCACATGCAGGTGAGCCGCCATCGCGAGTTTTTCACTGACCAGCATGGGACACCTCCGGGATGTGTATGGCGGGAATGACGATCAGGAGCTGATGCGTTCGCGGTGCTGGGCGATGTCAAGCCCGGTCAGCTCGCTCTGCTCGTCCACGCGCAGGCCCACGATCAGCTTGGTCACCCACAGCAGCAGCACGGTCATGACCAGGCTGTAGGCCATGACGGACAGGGCGCCGATGGCCTGCGTCACCACACTGCCTTCCACGCCCGAGACCAGCTTGTTCGCAAATACGCCCGTCAGCAGCGACCCTACGATGCCGCCAATGCCGTGCACGCCGAACACGTCCAGCGAATCGTCGGCGCGCAGCAGCCGCTTCAGGCCCGTCGCGCCCCAGTAGCAGGCCAGACCGGCAATGAAGCCGATCAGCAGCGCCGAGCCCGGCGTCACGAAGCCGGCCGCCGGCGTGATCGCCACCAGCCCCGCCACCAGGCCGGAGCACAGCCCCAGCAGCGACGGCCGCCCGCGCAGCACCCATTCACCAAACATCCACGACATGGCGCCCGCGGCGGCGGCAATGTGCGTGACGGCCATGGCCAGCCCCGCGCGGCCGTCCGATGCCACGGCCGAGCCCGCGTTGAAGCCGAACCAGCCCACCCACAGCATGCCGGCGCCGGCCATGGTCAGGCCCAGGTTGAACGGCTCGAAGGCCTCGCGCCCGTAGCCGCGGCGCGGCCCCAGGAAATACGCGACCACCAGGCCGGAGATGCCGGCATTGATGTGCACCACGGAGCCGCCCGCGAAGTCCAGCGCGCCCAGCGTGGCCAGCCAGCCGCCCGGCTCCCACACCCAGTGAGCGATCGGCGCATAGACCAGCAGCGACCACATGGCCACGAACCACAGCATGGCCGAGAACTTCATGCGCTCCACGAACGCGCCCACGATCAGCGCGGCCGTAATGATGGCGAACGTGAGCTGGAACATCGCGTAGACGGATTCGGGAATGTTCGGCGCGATGTGGCTCACGGCCACCTTGCCGCTTTCCTTCAGGTAGTCCAGCCCGCTGAACCACATGCGGTCGCCGTTGCCCAGCCAGGCGCTGCCCGGCGTGAACGCCCATGAATACCCCACCGCGAACCACAGCAGGCTGACCAGGGCGGCAATGGCCACCACGCAGGCCATGGTGTTGATCACGCTCTTCTTGCGCACCATGCCGGCATAGAACAGCGCAATGCCCGGCAAGGTCATGAGCAGGACCAGCGCGGTGGACGTCATCATCCAGGCCGTGTCGGCGGCGTTCAGGGACTCCACCGGGACCAGGCCCGGCCGCTTGAGCGCGGGCGGCGCTGCGGGTGCGGATGCAGGTGCAGCGGCGGGTGCTGCGGCGACCGGCGCGGCCACCACGGGCGCAGGCGCAGGTGCGGTCACGGGGGGTGCGGCGGCTTCGGGAGCGCTCGCGGCCGGGGCCGGTGTCTGGGACCACGCCGAGGCGGCGGCGGCCAGCCACAAGGCCATGATCAGCATGGTTCGCTTCCCAATTGAGCGCATGTTGATTCCTGTTCTTTCTGATGTCTGTAGCCCTTCTACGCATAAGTCATGCCAGATGCTGGTTAACCCTTATGCTGCACTGCACAACCCAAAAGAGGGCGGGAAATCCCCAATGCACTACGGGGGTGCGGTCGTTACATTCCATGCACTCGCAAGCGTGTCAGGCACGCAAGGGCGAGGGACCGAGGAGACACCCCCCAGAACAGAATTCAAATCTTTCAGGCATCCCACGAGATGCCCCTTGCAAGGCGCCGGCAACCCCGGCGCCTTTTTATTTGCCGGCGGGCGGACTGCGACAATCGGCCCCCTATGGAATTGATGCTCGTGTCGTTGGCCTCGCTGCTGGCCGGTTTTGTGGATTCGATCGTGGGCGGCGGGGGGTTGGTGCTGGTGCCGGCGCTCTTCGCGGTTTTTCCCAACACGCACCCCGCCACGCTGTTCGGCATCAACAAAAGCGCGTCGGTCTGGGGCACAGGCATAGCCACCTGGCAGTACAGCCGGCGGGTGGACATGCGCTGGGCGGCGCTGCTGCCAGCCGCGGCCGCGGGTTTTGCGGGCTCGTTCGCGGGGGCCTGGGTGGTCACCGTCATCTCCCCCGGCTTCCTGCGCAAGCTGCTGCCGTTCATCCTGCTGGCGGTGCTGCTGTACACCTTGGCCAAAAAGGAGCTCGGCCGCGACCATGCGCCCCGCCTGGACGGCCGCAACGAAATGCTGGCGGCCAGCGCCATCGGCCTGCTGATCGGCTTTTACGACGGCTTTTTCGGCCCCGGCACGGGCAGCTTCTTTGTCTTCCTGTTCGTGCGGCTGCTGGGCTATGACTTCCTGAACGCGTCGGCATCGGCCAAGCTGCTGAACACAGCCACCAACCTGGCGGCACTGATCCTGTTCGCGATCAAGGGGCACGTCTGGTGGCATTTCGCGCTGGCGCTGGCGATCGCCAACGTCGTGGGCAGCCTGCTGGGCACCCACATGGCGCTCAAGCACGGCGCGGGCTTCGTGCGGGGTGTGTTCATCTTCGTGGTGAGCGCGCTGATCCTGAAAACCGGTTACGACGCGTTCCTGCGCTGACGTGTAAGGTAGCGGCATGGATGACATCGTTCGCCAGGCCATCGCCAAATGGCCCAACGTGCCCCACTGCCACGGCTGGCTGGGGCTGGACGCGCGCGGCAACTGGTACATGCGCGACGACCGCGCGCAGGCGGCCGGGCCCTTCGCAGCGGCCGACGGCGGCACGCCCGCCAGCCGGGGTTCGCTGCTCAAGCACGACAAGCTGATCGACTTCATCCAGCGCAACTACGAAAGCGATGCCCAGGGCCAATGGTTCTTCCAGAACGGGCCGCAGCGCGTGTACGTGGAGCTGGAGCTCACGCCGCTGATCTGGCGCGTGTCGGGCGATTTCAGCGTGGCCGCCCACACCGGCGCAGCCGGGGCCGTGCAAACCTGTGTTCTGGACGAGCAGGGCCGCCTGTACCTGCGGTGCGACACCGGGTTCGGCCTGGTGCATACCCAGGACATGGCGCTGGCCGCCGATGCCGTGGAACAGGGCCTGTGGCACCCGCAGGAAATGCCTGCCGCGTCCCTGCCGGAACGCTTCGGCTACGTGCGCAGCCCGCAGAAGGCTGCGCCCATGAAAAAAGCCGGTCAGTGACCGGCTTTCGGATGGGTTTCGGTTGGGGCGTGCCCTGAATTACTTCTTGGCTTCCGGGGCTGCGGCCGCGGCGGTAGCCGTGCCGGCTGCGGGGCGCTGGGGCTCGGCGAACTTGGCGCCACCGGCGTTGGCCATGTAAACCACGGCGCGGGCGATTTCCAGGTCGTCGAAGTCGCCGCCGCCCTGCGGGCCCATGGCGCCCTTGCCCTTGAGCGCGGAATGCACCAGCGCGTCCAGGCCGGTCTTGATGCGGGCAGCCCAGGCGCCGGCGTCACCGAGCTTGGGCGCACCGGCCACGCCAGCAGCGTGGCAGGCCGTGCACTGGGCCTTGAACACCGCTTCGCCGGTGGCCAGCGGACGGTTGGCATCGCGTACTTCGACCATGCCGACCTTCTGGATGCGGGCCGCCACGGCCTTGGCACGGTCGTCGGCGTTCACGCCGCTCAGGGACATGGCGCTGGCATCGGTGGTGCCGGCGGGCTTGGCGCCCGAGGTCACGTAGTACACCAGGCCAATGATGATGAACACGGGAACGACGAACGAGAAAAACACCGCAATCAGCAGTTGCTTGGGGTTCTTGATCGGGCCGGTATGCGCTTCTTCGTGGGTGCTTTCGCTCATGGCGTCCTCAGGTGCGGGGCTTTGGAAATCAACCCGCGATTATATCGGGCCGGTTTCAGCGGGCATCCGCCCCGGTCCAGCCGCCGCCCAGCGCCTTGTACAGCGTGACCTGGTTCTGCAACTGCAACAGACGGGTCTGCACGACGGCCTGGCGGGCCGAGAACAGCGCGCGCTGGGCATCCAGCAGGTCCAGGTAGCTGGCCACGCCGTTGCGGTAACGCAGGTCCGACAGGTTGAACCGGGCGCCTTCCGCCTCGGCCTGCGCCTGCTGGGCGCGCAGCTGCTCGCCCAGGGTGGCGCGGCCGGCCAGCGCATCGGCCACCTCGCGGAACGCCACCTGGATGGCCTTTTCGTACTGGGCCGTTGCAATGGCGCGTGTGGCCTGCGCCGATTCGAGCCCCGCCTGGTTGCGCCCGGCGTCAAAAATCGGCAGCAGCGCCTGCGGCGCCAGCGTCCAGCCCCAGGTGCCGCTGCTGAACAGGTTGGACAGGTGATTGCTGGCCGTGCCCGCGCCCGCCGTCAGCGAGATGCGGGGGAAGAACGCCGCCCGCGCCGCACCGATGTTGGCGTTGGCCGCCAGCAGCAGCTGCTCGGCCTGGCGGATGTCGGGGCGGCGCGTGAGCAGCTCCGACGGCAGGCCCGCTGGCAGTTCGGCCAGCGCGACGCTGCCGGTCGTGGCGCCGGCAGCGCCAAGCTCTGCTCCGAACCCGGCGGGCAGAGGCTGGCCCAACAGCAGCACGAGCGCGTTTTCGTCCAGCGCGCGCTGGCGCTGCTGCTGCGCGAGCGCCACGCGGGCCGCCTCGGTCAGCGACTGGGCCTGGCGCCAGTCCAGCTCGGACGCGGCGCCGTTATCAAACCGCAGGCGTGACAGCCGCAGCGACTCCTCGCGCGTGGCCAGCGTCTGACGGGTGATGGCCAGCAGCTCCTCGTCCGCCAGCAGGTTCAGGTAGCCGGTGGCCACCGACGCCACCAGGCTGATCTGCGCGGCCTTGCGGCCCTCTTCGCTCGCCAGGTACTGCGACAGCGCGGCCTCTTTCAGGCTCGCAATGCGGCCGAAGAAGTCGATCTCCCAGGCGCTGACGGTGAAGCCCGCGTTGTACGCGCTGTTGATGCCGCCCGCAGCCGTGGGCGTGCGCGAGCCGGTGACGGCCGCGTTGACCGTCGGGAAGCGGTCCGCGCCGCGGATCTGGTACTGCGCCCGGGCCTGCTCGATGTTGAGCACGGCCACGCGCAGGTCGCGGTTGCCCTGCAGCGCCAGCGTGATGAGCTGCTGCAGCTTCGGGTCGGTGAAGTAGGTCTGCCACGCGATGTCGGCGGCGGGCTGTGCGGCGGGCGTGCCGGGCGTGCCCGCCCAGGCCGGCGCGACCGGGGCCGCGGGCCGTTCGTAGGCGGGGATCATCGAGCAGCCGGCCAGGACGAGCGAGGCAGCCAGCGCGGCGGCCAGGGTGTTCGGGGTGTGCATCGTTTTCATACCTGGTCTCCCGCACGGGCGCCGGGCGGCGGCTCGTGCTCCAGCTCGTGCGCGTGGATGCGCCGCTGGCGTTCGCTGCCCTTGAACAGGCCGCGCACCACCACGAAGAACACCGGCACGAAGAACACCGCCAGCGCCGTGCCCGTGAGCATGCCGCCCAGCACGCCGGTGCCGATGGCGCGCTGGCTGGCCGAGCCCGCGCCCGACGCCAGGAACAGCGGCAGCACGCCCAGGCCGAAGGCCATGGACGTCATGACGATGGGCCGAAAGCGCAGGTGCGCCGCGGCCAGCGCGGATTCGATCACGCCCTTGCCCTGGGCCTGCAGGTCCTTGGCAAATTCGATGATCAGGATCGCGTTCTTGGCCGACAGGCCGATGATGGTGATCAGCCCCACCTGGAAGTACACGTCGTTGGCCATGCCGCGCAGCAGCGTGGCCAGCAGCACCCCCAGCACGCCCAGCGGCACCACCAGGATCACCGCCAGCGGAATGGACCAGCTTTCGTAGAGCGCGGCCAGGCACAGGAACACCGCCAGGATGGCAAAGCCATACAGGATCATGGCCTGCGCGCCGGCGAGCTTTTCCTCGCGCGACTGGCCCGTCCATTCGTAGCCGAAGCCCGCGGGCAACTGCGCCGCCAGGCGCTCCATCTCGGCCATGGCCGCGCCGGTGCTGTAGCCGGGCGCGGGCGCGCCCGAGATGCGCACGGCCGGGTAGCCGTTGTAGCGCACGGTCTGCATGGGCCCGGTGATCCAGCGCGTGCTGGCAAAGGCCGACAGCGGCACGGCGCGGCCCTGGCTGTTCAGCGTGTTCAGGCGCAGCAGGTCGTCCGGCTGCATGCGCGCGGGCGCGTCGGCCTGCACCACCACGCGCTGCAGCCGTCCGCGGTTGGGAAAGTCGTTCACATACGCCGAACCCAGCGCCGTGGACAGCGTGGCGTTGATCGCGTCAAACGACACGCCCAGCGCGCTGGCCTTGTCGCGGTCGATGTCCACCTGCAGCTGCGGTGCGTCCTCCAGACCATCGGGGCGCACCTGGGTCAGCACCTTGCTCTGCGCCGCCAGGCCCAGCAGCTGGTTGCGCGCGGCCAGCAGCGCCGCGCTGCCCGCGCCGCCGCGGTCCTGCAGCCGGAACGTGATGCCCGACGCCGTGCCCAGCTCGGGGATGGGCGGCGGGCTCAGCGGAAAGATGAACGCGTCGCGGATGCCGGCCAGCGCGCCGAACGCGCGGCCGGCCAGCGCCTGTGCCGACTGGCTGGCGTCGCCACGCTCGGACCAGTCCTTGAGCGTGACGAACGCCAGCGCCGCGTTCTGTCCCTGGCCCGAGAAGCTGAAGCCCAGCACGCCAACCATGCTCTGCACCTCGGGCTGCTTGAGCACCCAGGCCTCGATCTGCTCCATGACGTTGCGCGTGCGCTCCTGCGTGGCGCCCGGCGGCAACTGCACGCTTACCAGCATGTTGCCCTGGTCCTCGGCCGGCAGGAACGACGTGGGCAGCCGCGTGTACATGAACGCCGCCACCGCCACGATGGCCCCGTACAGGATGAGGTAGCGCGCCGCGCGCCGCAGGATGCGCGCGACCAGGCTTTCATAGCCCTTGGCCGTGCGCGAGAACGCCCGGTTGAACCAGCCGTAGAAACCGCGCTTTTCGTGGTGGCTGCCCGCGGGAATCTGCTTGAGCAGCGTGGCGCACAGCGCGGGCGTGAGGGACAGCGCCATGAACGCCGAGAAGCCGATGGACGCCACCATGACGGCCGCGAACTGGCGGTAGATATTGCCCGTGGAGCCGGCAAAGAACGCCAGCGGCACGAACACCGACACCAGCACCACCGTCACGCCCACGATCGCGCCCTGGATCTGGCCCATGGCCTTGCGGGTGGCCTCGCGCGGGGGCAGGCCCTCTTCGCTCATGATGCGCTCGACGTTCTCCACCACCACGATGGCGTCGTCCACCACGATGCCGATCACCAGCACCATGCCGAACATGGTGAGCACGTTGATCGAAAAGCCCAGGGCCAGCAGCGTGCCGAAGGTGCCCAGCAGCGCGATCGGCACCACCAGCGTCGGGATGATCGTGTAGCGCCAGTTCTGCAGGAACAGGAACATCACAAGAAACACCAGCGCCACGGCTTCCAGCAGCGTTTCGACCACCTGGCCGATGGAGATGCGGATGAAGCGCGAGCTGTCGTACGGAATGGCCCAGGTCATGCCCTGGGGGAAGAACTGCGACAGTTCGCCCATGCGCTTCTTGATCGCGTCCGCCGTGGCCAGCGCGTTGCCGGTGGGCGACAGCTGCACGCCGATGCCGGTGGACGGCTTGCCGTTCAGGCGGGCGGAGGTGGCGTAGTTCTGCGCGCCCAGCTCGATGCGGGCCACGTCCTTCAACCGCACGGACGAGCCGTCGGCGTTGGCGCGCAGCACGATGTTGCCGAACTGCTCGATGCTGCTGAGCTGGCCCGTGACCACGACGGTCGCGGCAATGCCCTGGCCCGTGATGTTGGGCAGCTCGCCGATGGAGCCCGAGGACACCTGGGCGTTCTGCGCGCGGATGGCCGCCGTCACGTCGTTGGCCGACAGGTTGTAGCCCACCAGTTTGGCCGGGTCGATCCACACGCGCATGGCATGTTCGGTGCCGAACAGCTGCGCCTGGCCCACGCCGGGGATGCGCTGGATTTCCGGCAGCACAGCGCGCGACGCATAGTCGCCCAGCTGCACCGGCGTCATGTTCGGGTCGGTGGACGACAGGATGGTGAACAGCAGGAAGTTGGAGCGCGCCTTGTCCACGCGCACGCCCTGCTGCGTCACGGCCGCGGGCAGGCGCGGCGTGGCGCGCGACAGGCGGTTCTGCACGTCCACCTGCGCCAGGTCGGGGTTGGTTCCGGGCTGGTAGCTCAGCGTGATCTGCCCACCGCCGTTGGCCTGCGTGACCGACTCCATGTAGATGAGGCCGGGCGAGCCGTTCATCTCCTGCTCGATCACGCTGATGACGCTTTCCTCCAGCGTTTTTGCCGATGCGCCCGGGTACGTAGCCGACACCACGATGGACGGCGGCGCCACGGGCGGGTACTGCGCCACGGGCAACTGCGTGATGGCCACGCCACCCATCACGATAACGAACAGCGCGATCACCCACGCGAAGATGGGGCGGTCGATGAAGAACTTGGCCATGTGTCCGGCCCCTTACTTTGCGTTTGCGGCGGACGCAGCGGCTGCGGGGGCCGGGGCCGGTGCCGGTGCAGCGGCCGGGCGCACACCGCCGGGCTGCCAGGGCACGGGCTTGACGGGCGCGTTGGGGCGGATCTTCTGGAAGCCGTCCACCACGACCTGCTCACCGGCCTTCAGGCCATCCAGCACGACCCACTGGCCGTTCTGTGCGTTGCCGATCTTCACGGGGCGCGAGGAAGTTTTGCCGTCGGCGCCCACCACCGTGACCGTGTCGCCCTGGCCCGAACGCGTGACGGCCTGCTGCGGCAGCAGAATGGCGTTGCCCGCGCGGGCCTGCTCCAGCCGCACGCGCACATACAGGCCGGGCAGCAGCGCGCCGCCGGGGTTGGGCACCTCGGCGCGCAGCGTGATCTGGCCGCTGGACGCGTCCACCGTCAGGTCCGAAAACAGCAGGCGGCCGGCCCGGGGATGTTCCGTGCCGTCTTCCAGCACCACGCGCACGCTGGCGGCGTCATCGGCCGCGCCCGACCCGGCACGCTTGAGGCGGCCGTCCTGCAACGCCCGGCGCAGGCGCAGCACCTCACCGGCGGACTGGGTGAAGTTGACGTACATGGGGTCGATCTGCTGGATGACGGCCAGCTGTGTCGCCTCGCCCTGGCCGACCAATGCGCCTTCGGTCACCAGCGCGCGGCCGATGCGGCCGGAAATGGGCGCGACGACCGAGGCGTAGTCCAGGTTGATCTTGGCGGTCTGCACGGCGGCGCGGCCGGCGGCGACGTCAGCCTCGGCCTGCTTTTGCGCGGCGACGGCGTTGGCGTAGTCCTGCTTGCTGATGGCGTTGGCCTCGACCAGCGGCTTGTAGCGTTCGGCCAGCGCCGTGGCCTGGGCCAGATTGGCCTGCCCCTTGGCCAGCTGGGCCTGCGCGCTCTCGTACGCGGCGGCGTAGGGCGCAGCGTCGATGCGGAACAGCGGCTGACCGGCGCGCACGTCCGAGCCTTCGCGGAACAGGCGCTGCTGCAGGATGCCCGCAGCGCGAGCGCGAACCTGCGCCACGCGCGAAGCCTCCAGCCGGCCCGGCAGCTCGGTCACCAGGCCCACGTCGCCCGGCTGCACCGTCACCACGCCGACCTCGGCCGGCGGTGGCGCCGCGGGTGGCGCGGCGTCGCCGCCCTTGCCGCAGGCCGCCAGCAGGGCTGAAACGGCAACGGCCAACAATGCCGGACGAATGGAGACAACAGCGCGGGCAATACCGGATACGGCGGACTGGGCAGGCATGGGAAGGGTCCTTCAGGGGCGCGGCGCAACGGGCAAAGCAGGCAAACCGGTCACGGCCACAGGGAAATCAGCCGTTGCAAGTATATACATACACCATTGCATGTATATTGCAGACTTTGTTTAGCCCCGGTAAAGACAAGCCCATCCCATGGCCCGCCGTACCAAGGAAGAAGCCCAGGCCACGCGAGCGCGCCTGCTGGACTGCGCCGAAACGCTGTTCCAGGCGCAGGGCGTGTCGCGCACATCGCTGAACGACATCGCCCAGGCGGCCGGCGCCACGCGCGGCGCCGTGTACTGGCACTTCAAGGACAAGGCGGACCTGTTCAATGCCATGCTGGAGCGCGTGACACTGCCCATGGAAGCGGAACTGCTGGACAGCCCCCCCACGCCCGCGGACCCGTTCGCGCACGTGCGGGGCTCCGTACTGAATGCGCTGCACCGCATCGCCCAGGACGAGCAGACGCGGCGCGTGTTCGACGTGATCATCCATAAGGTCGAATACGTGAGCGAGCTCAACGCCGTGCGCGAACACCACCTGGCCGCGCGCGACCGCTGCCTGGACCGGATCGAGCGCGACCTGCGCGCCGCGGCGCGGCAGCGCGGCCGCAAGCTCCCCGTGCCCACGGCCGTCGCGGCCCGGGGCCTGATGTCACTGGTGGACGGGCTGATCCAGAACTGGCTGCTGGACCCCGGCGCGTTCGATCTGGTTGCCACGGGCCGCAAGACCCTTGATACCTATGCGGCCGGCCTGGGCCTGAATGCGCGATAATGCGCGGCTGTCTGCAACAGACAACGCGGCTGTAGCTCAGTGGATAGAGTATTGGCCTCCGAAGCC
>JAYRLC010000034.1:0-40416 GCA_041905405.1 Ramlibacter sp.
AGGTCGCTGTTACGTTTGGCTCGTGGAGCTCACACCAGGCCGGCTGCGCCCAGGATGGCCCCGGCCCCCAGCAGCCACAGCAGATGAAGGCGCGTGCGCCACACGATGAGGGTGGCGGCCGCTGCAAGCAGCCACACAGGCGCGTCGGCCGTGTGGTATCGCCCGCCGGTTGCAAGAATCCAGCCCGTGGCGATGAGCAGCGCGATCACGATGGGGGCCATGCCCTGCTTGAAGGCACGCACCGCGCGCAGCTCCCGGTTGCGATGCGCCCAGCGCGTGACCAGGTAGGTGAACGTCGTGCTGGGCAACAGGATGCCCAGCATGGTCAGCGCCATGCCCAGGCCCGCCGCGGGCAGCCCGCCGGCATTGAGGCCGACATTCCAGCCCATGAGCGCCACGAACAGCACGTTGGGACCCGGCGCTGCCTGCGCGATGGCGATGGAGGCGGTGAACTGGGGGTCGGTCATCCAGTGCTGCTTGTCGACAAGAAAGCGGTGCATGTCGGGCGCCACGGTGATGGCGCCGCCAACGGCCAGCAGCGACAGCGATACGAAATGCATGAACAGCGTGAGCCAGTCGGCCGGGGTCATGACGATGCTCATGGCGGCCTCAGTGCTCGATCCTGTGCCAGGCCAGCGCACAGGCGGCACCGCCCAGCACCAGCAGCACCCAGGCCAGCGGCAGGCGCAACAGCGCGATCGCGACAAAGCACGCCAACCCCAACGCAATGCAAAGCGGCAGGCCCAGCGGATTCGTGCGCAGCGCGCCGAACAGCTTGATCCCCGTGGCCGTCACCAGACCGGCGGCCACGGCGCCCATGCCGCGCAGCGCACCGGCCACATGGGGGTTGCCCGCGAACTGGGCGTAGACCAGCGCCAGGAACAGCACGACGGTGAGCGGCGCCGCCAGCATGCCGCACAGGGCTGCCACGGCCCCGCGCAGGCCGAAATGGCGATCACCGATCATCATGGACAGGTTCACCACATTGGGGCCCGGCAGGATCTGCGCGACGGCCCAGTCCTCGACGAACTGCTCGCGCGTCATCCAGCGCTTTTTCTCGACCAGTTCGCGTTGCACGACGGCCAGCACGCCGCCAAAACCCTGAAGGGCCAGCCAGGTGAAGGACAGAAATAAGTCCGTGAGTGATCGGGGGGCGTTCAGCGGTGGCGCCTGTGGCGGCGCCGGTTCGGACAGGGGCATGCGGCGATTATCGGCGTTCGGCCCGGGTTGCAAGCCACAGCCCTGCACCGATGAGCCCCAGCGCAGCCCAGGCGCCGGCGTGCAGGGATTCGCCCAGCAGCAGCGCGCCCAGCACGGCCGCCGTGACCGGATTCAGCGCAAGGAAGACGGTCACGCGCGTGGGTGACTCGTGCTTGAGCGCATACAGCCAGGTGAAATAGCCCACGCCGCTGGACACGCCGATGAACACCGCCACGGCCCAGGCCTGCGCGCTCAACACGGGTACGCGCGCCGGCCAGTCTTCGGCCAGCGCCAGCACCGCCAGCGCCGCGACGCTGGCGGCCATGGCCCAGGCCGATACGGGCAGCGTCGGGTGGCGGCGCAGATAGGGGCGGTACAGCACGCTGCAGGCCGCGCCCAGAGCGGCGCTGCCCAGCACGGCCAGTTCGCCCCACCAATGGCCTGCATGGCCCGTGCCGCCCAGCTTGGGCGCCAGTGACAGCGCTACGCCGGTGATGGACAGGACCACCCCCGCCAGCAGGGCCGGCGTGATGCGGTCATGGCCGAGAGCGGCCGACATCAGCAGCGTCAGCAGCGGAAACAGGCTGAAGATGAGCGCAGCCTGGGCGGCGCCCACGGATTGCAGGCCATAGTTGAGCAGCGCCACGACGCCGGCAAACTGGACGATGCCCAGCACCGCCATGGCCGGCAGGTCCGGCCGCATCGCCCGCAGCGTGCCCGCCGGCAGGCTGCGCAAGGCAAACGGCAGCAGGCAGGCCAGCCCGATGGCGTAACGCAGCAGCGCCAGCGTGAGCGGCGAAACCTCGCCGATGGCCAGGCGTGACGCGACGATCGCCGCGCCGACCTGCACCCCCGACAAGGCCGCCGCCGCCAGCGCCAGGTTCACAGCCCGAGCTCCCAGGTCTCGCCGACCAGGTCCTTGCCATAGCCGTGGTAGGGCTCGCTCTGCGTCAGCACGAAGCCGCGCCGCGCGTAGATGTCCCGGGCCGCCGTGAGATTGCTGTTGGTCCACAGCATCATCCGCCGATAGCCCTTGGCGCGGGCGAAGGCCAGGCATTCGTCCGTCAGCCGCGCACCCAGGCCCAGGCCGCGCGCGGCGGGCGTGAGCAGCACCAGACGCAGTTGCGCCACGGTCTTGCTCTTGCGCACGACGAACGCCGACCCCACACGCTCGCCGTCCAGCTCGGCGATCCAGCCGCGCTCCCATTCGGGATCATGGGTCTTGATCATCTGCGCCGCGATTCCCGCGACCAGGCCCTCGAACTCGCTGTTCCAGCCGTATTCGCGCGCGTACAGCTCGCCGTGCTGCTGCACCACCCAGCCCATGTCGCCGGGCTGGATGCCGCGCAGCACCGCCGTGCGCGTGGCGGGTGGCGCGCCCGCCGGGTCCAGCAGTCGCTGCACTGTGGCCATGGCATCGATCAACTGGCGCTGCGCCGGCTCGGCCAGGGCGCCCAGCAACTGCGCGGCCTCGTCCCGCGACTGCTGCTGCAGCGGCGCGAAGGCCGCATGCCCCGACTCGGTGAGCTTCAGCAGGCTCTGGCGCGCGTCGGCGGGCGAGGGCACGCGCGCCAGCCAGCCGCGCGACTCGAAGCGCCGCAGGATGCGGCTCAGGTAGCCCGCGTCCAGGGCCAGGTCGCGCGCGAGTTCGGTGGCCGTGGGCTGGTCGCGGTGGGCCAGCTCGTACAGCACGCGCACCTCCGTCAGCGAGAACTCGCTGTTCAGGTACGGGTCCAGCACGCCGATGCGCTGGGTGTAGAAGCGGTTGAATGAGCGCAGCTGTTTGACGTAGACTGGATTGGCCATGATTGCCATGGTCATGCATTTAATTGACCAAGTCAAATAAATGATACTTGCAGGGCGGGCGTATGCTGCGCGCCATCACAACAACACCGGAGCAACCATGAAATTCGCCCGAATCGGCGCCGCCATTGCCACGGCAGCCGCGCTTGTGCTGCCCGTCCAGGCCCTGGCCCAACTGGTGGCCGCCCAGCCCGACGCCGCCGTGCAGCGAGCGGCCGCTGCCCAGAAGCAGCCGCTGCTGGACACGCTGAAGGAGTTTGTATCCATTGAAACCGGCAGCCGCGACGTCGAAGGCCTGACGCAGGCCAGCGAACTGCTGGCGTCCAAGCTGCGCGCCCTGGGCGCCCAGGTGGAATTCATCGAGCCCACGGCCGCCACGACCTACCGCATGGCCGACACGCCGGAGAAGATCGGCCGCATGGTGCGCGCCACCTTCAAGGGCACGGGCACCAAACGCATCCTGCTGATCGCCCACATGGACACCGTGTACCTGAAGGGCATGCTGGCCAAACAGCCGTTCCGCGTCGATGGCAACAAGGCCTACGGCCTGGGCATTGCCGACGACAAGCAAGGCGTGGCCATGGTCGTGCACCTGGCCGCCATGCTCAAGGCCATGAACTTCGCCGAATACGGCACGCTCACCATCCTGGTCAATGGCGACGAGGAAATCAGCTCACCCGGTTCGCGCGAGGCGCTGGCCGCCGCGGGGGCCGAGCACGACGCCACGCTGTCGTTCGAGGCGACGCGCACCAACGAGGACAAGCTGTCGCTGGCCACCAGCGGTATCGGCGCGGTAGAGATCAAGGTCGAAGGCCGCGCGTCCCACGCGGGCGGCGCGCCCGAGCGCGGCGTCAACGCGCTGTACGAACTGTCGCACCAGGTCCTGCAGATGCGTGATCTCTCCGAACCACAAGTCGGCCTGAAGCTGAACTGGACCATCTCGCAGGCTGGCACCAACCGCAACGTGATCCCGGCGTATGCCAAGGCCGAAGCCGACGTGCGCGTGCTGCGCGTGGCCGACTACGACCGCATCGAGGCCACGGTGCGCGAGCGCGCGAAGAAGCAACTGCTGCCCGAGGCCAAGGTCACGGTGAACTTCGAGCGCCGCCGTCCGCCGCTGGAGGCCACGCCCGCCAGCCGCAAGCTGGCGGCGCATGCGCAGGGCATCTATGCCGAGATCGGCCGCAAGCTGGTGGTGGACGACCAGCCCGAAGGCGGCGGCACCGATGCCGCGTTTGCGGCGCTCAAGACCAAGGCGCCGGTGATCGAACGTTTCGGCCTGCCGGGCTTCGGCGCGCATTCGGCCGACAGCGAATGGGTGGACATCGACGCGATCGAGCCGCGCCTGTACCTGGCCGCGCGCGTCATCATGGATGTGTCGCGCGGCAAGGGGCTGTGAGCGCGGGTGTCCTCTCAGGCATACAGCGTGGCCGCCTGCGCATGCAGTCCCGGCCAGCCAGCCTGAACCGCCAGGGTTGCATACCCCGGCTGCAAGCCCGCTGCGAAGCTGGTGTGGGGCCAGTCCGAGCCCCACACGACGCGTGGGCCGAACAGGCCGGCCACCCGGTCCCCGTGCGGGGGCGGCTGGTCCGATGCACCGTGGCCGGGCAGGCGGTATGGCGCCGACAGCTTCACCCACGCGCCGCCCTCCGCGAGCGCCTGCAATGCGTCCCAGGCCGCGGCGGGGGCGCTCCCGTCTGCCGGCATGCTCGCGTAGTGGTCCAGCACGAAGCGCAGGCCATGGCGGCGCTGCAGCGAGGCGATGCGCGGCAGATCCGCCGCCTTGGCGTACCACTGCACGTGCCAGCCCAGGGCCTTCAGTGCGGGCGCCAGCGCGTCCAGCGCCTCTTCGCCGTTGCCCACGGGTGACACCAGATTGAAGCGCACCCCGCGCACGCCGGCGTCGTGCATCGAGGCCAGCATGCGCGGCGTGGTTGCCGCATCGACGACCGCCACGCCGCGGTGGCGCCCGGGCCGGCGGCGCAATGTGTCCAGCAGCAGGCTGTTGTCCGTCCCGTACACGCTGGGCTGCACCAGCACCAGGTGGCCGATGCCGCTGGCGGCCGCCAGCGACTCGATGGTGTCCAGCGCGGCCGGCGGGGGCCGGTAATGCCCCGTGGCCACCGGCGCCTGCGCGTCGAATACGTGGACGTGGCAGTCCCAGCCGGCGGGTACGGCACCAGGCGCAGCGGGCATCAGCCGGCCGTGATCTTGCGGTCGCGGATGATGCGGGCCCACTGCGACTGCTGCGCTTTCAGGAACGCCGTGACCAGCGCCTCGGGACCATCGGGGAAGGCTTCGCCGCTCAGGCTGCGGATGCGGCCCAGCACTTCGGGCTCGGCCGAAGCCTTGCGCAACGCGTCGCGCAACCGCATCTTCAGTGCCGGTGACAGGCCCGCGGGCGCCAGCACCGGGTTCCATTCGAGCACCTCGTAGCCCGGAACGCCGGCCTCTTCCATCGTCGGCACCTCGGCCAGCACGCGTGCCCGGCGGCGGCTGGTGGCGGCCAGGGGACGCAGGCGGCCGGACTGGATGTGCCCAAGCGACGACGCCACATTGGCAAAGAACAGGGGCACCTGTCCACCCATGACGTCCGTCAGGGCAGGACCGCCGCCGCGGTAGGGTACATGGACGAGTTGCACACCCGCGCGGTCCTCGAACAGCGCGCCGGCCAAGTGCTGGGCCGACCCGTTGCCCGACGACGCGTACGAGATGCGCGCGGGCGATGCCTTGGCTAGGCGCACCACGTCCTTGACGCTGCGCGCTTCGTAAGAGGGCGTACACACCAGCACATTGGGGAACAGCGCCACGATGCCCAGCGGCGTGAAATCCTTTTCGCTGTCGTAGGGCAGCTTGGCGAACAGCGACGGGTTGACCGAGAACGACGATGCGTCCAGCAGCAAGGTGTTGCCGTCCGGCTGCGCCTTGGCAACGTACGCGGCCGCGATCTGTCCGCTGGCGCCGGGTTTGTTCTCGACCACGACGCTGCGGTTGAGTGCGGTGCCCAGGTGCGGGGCGATCAGGCGCGCGATCAGGTCGGCGCCACCGCCCGCGGGGTACGACACGACCAGGGTCACGGGCCGGTCGCCTTGGGCGTGCACAAACGGCGCGGCGATGGCGCCCGCGCCGGCCGCGGCCGCGCGCAGCAGGCTGCGGCGGTTGATCGTCAAAAATTTCTGTGTCATGTTGTCTCCGGGTTGTCAGGTGATGGTCACGGTGTAATGGAAGGCATGGGCGTCGCCGACGCTGGTGCGGGCCTCGATGCAGCGGCCCGCCATGTCGAAGGCATGGCGCGACACCACGGCGCTCGGGTGGCCTGCGGGCAGCGCGAGCTGGCGCGCCTGCGTGGCGGACAGGGTGCCGAACGACACCTCGTCCACCGCGCGTTGAACGTGCACGCCGCAGCGAGAGGCGTATTCGGGGTAGAGCAGGTCGCCCCATTCGCGCGGATCGCTGTCCGCGAGCGCGTCGAACATCGGCAGCGGCAGCCATGCTTCCTCCAGCAGGCAGGGCTGGCCCTGCAGCACGCGCAGGCGGCGCAGCCGCAACACCCCGGTGCCCGCGCCCAGGCCCAGGCGCCGCGCCACCGCGGCGGGTGCGGCCACACGGTCGCGGGCAAGGATGCGCGACGCCGGCACCTCGCCCGTGTTCTGCCCGAAGCGGAAGAACCGCAGCAACGGCGAGCCCGTGAGCCCGGCCCGCACGAACGTGCCCCGGCCGTGGACCCGCTCGATCAGCCCCTGGCCGGCCAGCAGCTCCAACGCGCGCCGCAGCGTGCCCAGCGCGACCTGGTGATCGGTGGCCAGTTGCTGCTCGGACGGCAGCGCTGTGCCCGGCGGCCATTCACCCGCAACGATGCGGGCGCGCAGGGCCGCGGCCAGCGCGCCGTAACGGCTGAGCCCGGGGGTGTCGCTGACAAGCTGCAGTTTCGGTGAATTCAAGCTCTAGTCCTATAGATGACTTGCCGGATGCGGATCATAGGCGAAAAAAAGGCCGGGTCAAGCCCGGCCTGTCTAGCTGCCTGATTTACCAGCGGGGTTCGTGCCGGCGGATGCTGTCCTTGACGGCGTCCGTCAGCGCAAAGCCTTCGCCGTGCTTCGCGGCGAGTTCGGCGGCGCGCGCAACGAACGCGTCGATGCCCATGCCGTAGATGAACTGCATCGCGCCGCCCGTCCACGCCGGAAAGCCGATGCCGAAGATCGAGCCGATGTTGGCGTCGTGCACGGTGGTCAGTACGCCTTCGCTCAGGCAGCGGGCGGTTTCCACGGCCTGGCGGTAGAGCAGGCGGTCCTTCAGATCCTGCATGTTCCATGAGGCGCCGGGCTTTTCGAACAGGTTTTTCAGTTCCGGCCACAGCGTCTTCTTCGCGCCCGCCGGGTAGTCGTAGAAGCCGCCTTCGGCCGCGCGGCCGTTGCGGCCGAATTCCTTGACCATGCGTTCCACCAGCAGCTCGCCCGGCGTGGCGATGTAGGTCTTGCCCTCGGCCCGGTAGTCGGCGCGCGTCTGGTCCAGCACGTGCACGCTCAGTGACAGCGCGGTTTCGTCCAGCACGGCCAGCGGGCCCACGGGCATGCCGGCCTGGATGCCGGCGTTCTCGACCACGGCGGCGGGGATGCCTTCACCCAGCATGGCCGCGCCTTCCATGACGAAGGTGCCGAAGGTGCGGCTGGTGTAGAAGCCGCGCGAATCGTTCACCACGATCGGGATCTTGCCCAGTGCCTGCACGTAGTCGAACGCGCGGGCCACGGTCTCGTCGTCGGTTTCTTTGCCACGGATGATTTCCACGAGCTTCATCTTGTCCACGGGGCTGAAGAAGTGGATACCGATGAATTTGGCCGGCCGTGCCGATGCGGCGGCCAGTCCCGTGATGGGCAACGTGGACGTGTTGGACGCGAAGAAGCCGCCCGGTGTGAGCATGCCTTCAGCTTCCTGCGTGACCTTGGCCTTCAGGTCGCGCTGCTCGAACACGGCTTCGATAATGAGGTCGCAGCCCTGCAGGTCGGCTGCCTTGTCGGTGGGGGTGATGCGGGCCAGCAGCGCCTGCTGGTCGTGCGGGCCCATGCGGCCCTTGTCCACGCGCGGCTGCGTGAGTTTGGTGCTGTAGGCCTTGCCGTGTTCGGCCTTGTCCAGGCTCACGTCCTTGAGTACGGTGGCGATGCCGCGCGACGCCTGCGAATAGGCAATGCCCGCGCCCATCATGCCGGCGCCCAGGACGCCGACTTTCTGGGGCTTGTAGCGCGGCACGTCCTTGGGGCGCGATTGCCCGGACTTGATCGCGTTCATGTTGAAGAAGAACGTGTTGATCATGTTCTTCGCAACGGGGCTCACGATCAGCTTGGCCAGGTAGCGGCTTTCGACGCGCAGCGCGGTGTCAAAGTCCACCTGCGCGCCTTCGACCATGGCGGCCAGCGCGTATTCGGGCGCGGGGTACAGGCCACGCGTCTTCTGCTTCAGTACGGCCGGCGCCACGCTCAGCATGCCGGCAATCTTGGGGTTGGCGGGTGTGCCGCCGGGCATCTTGTAGTTTTTGTCGTCCCAGGGTTGTTGCGACTGCGGGTGTGCGGCGATCCAGGCCAGGGCGGCAGGGCGCAGCGCGGCGTCACCGGGCACCAGTTCGTGCACCAGACCGAGCTCCAACGCCTCCTGCGGGTTGAAGAGCTTGCTCTCCAGGACGTAGGGCTGCGCGCCCATCAGGCCGAGCAGCCGCGTCATCTTGGTGATGCCGCTCGCGCCCGGGATCAGCCCCAGCGTGATCTCGGGCAGGCCGAGCTGGATCTTGGGGTTGTTGATGGCGATGCGGTGATGGCCCACCAGCGCCACCTCCCATCCGCCGCCAAGCGCGGCGCCGTTCAGGCAGGTCACGACGGGCTTGCCCAAGGTCTCCAGCGTGCGGAAGTTCTTTTTCGTCTGCTCGATGTCGGCGAACACCTTGGCGGCGTCCGACGCCTGCAAGCGCATCGTGCCTTTCAGGTCCGCACCGGCAAAGAACGTGGTCTTGTTCGACGCGAGCACGATGCCCTTGATGGCATCCTTGTCCTTCACGACCTGTGCCGTTGCTTCGGTCAGGTCCGTCTGCCACTGCGCGCACATGGTGTTCACGGGTGAGCCGGGCTCGTCGAAGGTGAGGGTGGCGATGCCGTCCTGGAGTTCGTACTTGATTGTCTGCATGAGTGTCATTGCGGGCTCGACCCGCAATCCATGGTGGAGTGAGTGGACCTGTCGGGGGCGCATGGATGCCGGATCGGGTCCGGCATGACGGGCTAAAGCGCCTCGACGATCGTGGCGATGCCCATGCCGCCGCCGACGCACAAGGTCGCCAGCCCGTACTTCAGCTTGCGCCGGTGCAGCTCGTCGATCAGCGTGTTCAGGATCATTGCGCCCGTCGCGCCCAGCGGATGCCCCATGGCGATGGCGCCGCCGTTCACGTTGACCTTGTCGTGCGGCACGCCCATCTCCTTCATGAAGCGCATGGGCACAGCGGCGAAGGCCTCGTTCACCTCGAACAGGTCGATCTGGTCCACCGACAAACCAGCTTTGGCCAGCGCCTTGCGCGCGGCGGGCATCGGGCCCGTGAGCATGATGGTCGGGTCGTCGCCGGACAGGGCCACGGCCAGGATGCGCGCGCGGGGTTTCAGGTTGTGCGTCCTGCCCGCGACTTCGCTGCCAATCAGAATGGCGGCGGCCCCATCCACGATGCCCGACGAGTTGCCGGCGTGATGCACGTGGCGGATGCGCTCGACCTGCGGGTAGTGGCTGATCGCGACCTGGTCGAAGCCCATGGCGCCCAGCTGCTCGAACGCCGGCTTGAGCGATGCCAGGCCTTGCATGGTCGTATGGGGCTTGATGAACTCGTCCTGCTCCAGGATCGTCTGGTCCAGAAAGTCCTTGACCGGCACGACAGAGCCGGCGAAGAAGCCGCCTTCACGCGCCCGCGCAGCGCGCTTTTGCGACTCCAGGGCGAACGCGTCCACGTCGTCGCGCGTAAAGCCATCCAGCGTGGCGATCAGGTCCGCGCCGATGCCCTGCGGCACGAACGACGTGGCGCTATTGGTCTCGGGGTCTTGCGCCCAGGCGCCACCGTCGCTGCCGATGGGCACGCGGCTCATGCTTTCGACCCCGCCGGCCACGACCAGGTCTTCCCAGCCACTGCGTACTTTCTGCGCGGCCATGTTCACGGCCTCCAGGCCCGACGCGCAGAAGCGGTTGAGCTGCACGCCCGAGCAGCGCCAGTCCCAGCCGGCCTTCAGCGCCGCGACTTTGGCGATCACCGATCCCTGCTCGCCGATGGGCGACACCACGCCCATCACCACATCGTCGACCTGGCCCGTGTCGAAGTCGTTGCGCCGCTGCAGTTCGGTCAGCACGCCGGCCAGCAGGTTGACGGGCTTGACCTCGTGCAGGCTGCCGTCTTTCTTGCCCTTGCCGCGCGGCGTGCGGATGGCGTCGTAAACAAAAGCTTCGGTCATGGTGATTGCTCCGGCTTGAGGAATCGGATGGAATGGGCCAGTATAGGCATTTCACCAAGCAAACGCTCTGTAAAAATGGAGACACCATGATCCCCCGCACCCTGTTCAGCCCCGACCACCAGGCCTTTCGTGACAGCTTTCGCCGCTTTTGCGACAAGGAGATTGCGCCCCACCACGACGCCTGGGAGGAGCAGGGCTACGTGGACCGCGCCGTGTGGAACAAGGCTGGCGACAACGGTTTTCTTTGCATGACGCTGCCCGAGGAATACGGCGGCAGTGGTGCCGACAAGCTGTACAGCGTGATCCAGTTCGAGGAACTCAACGCGCGCGGTTTCACCGGCATCGGCTACAGCCTGCACAGCGAGATCGTGGCGCCGTACATCCTGCACTACGGCACGCCCGAGCAAAAGGCGAAATACCTGCCCAAACTCGCCAGCGGCGAGATGATCGGCGCCATCGCCATGAGCGAGCCCGCTGCCGGCAGCGACCTGCAGGGCATCAAGGCAACGGCGATCCGGCAGCCTGACGGCAGCTACCTGCTCAACGGCAGCAAGACCTTCATCACCAACGGCTGGCACGCCGACCTGGTCATCGTCGTTGCCAAGACCAACCCCGAGGCCGGCGGCAAGGGCACGAGCCTGCTGCTGGTGGAGCGCGGCATGGAGGGCTTTGACAAAGGCAAGCGGCTGAAGAAGCTGGGCCTGCGCGCGCAGGACACCAGCGAGCTGTTCTTCAACAACGTGCGAGTGCCGGCCGGGAATTTGCTGGGCGGCCCGGCGTACGAGAACAAGGGTTTCATCTGCCTGATGGAGCAGTTGCCGTGGGAGCGGCTGCAGATCGCCATCGGCGCCATCGCCGCGGCGCAGGCCGCCATCGACATGACGGTGGCGTATGTGAAGGAGCGCAAGGTCTTTGGCCAGCCGGTCGGCAATTTCCAGAACACGCGCTACACGCTGGCCGAGCTGCAGACCGAGGTGCAGGTGGCGCAGGTGTTCGTGGACAAGTGCACCGAACTCGTCTGCCAGGACAAGCTGGACACCGCCACCGCCAGCATGGCCAAGTACTGGTGCAGCGACCTGCAGTGCAAGGTCATGGACGAGTGCGTGCAGTTGCACGGCGGCTACGGCTACATGTGGGAATACCCCATCACCCGTGCCTATGCCGACGCGCGCGTGCAGCGCATCTACGGCGGCACGAACGAGATCATGAAAGAGGTGATCACGCGGGCCATGGGCCTGGGCGGTAAATAGGCGTGCGGGCTCAGCCGGTGATGGTGATGGCCTCGAACCCCAGGTGGTGCATGAATTCGCGCAGGATGGTGAGCGTCGCCGCAAATGGCGGATCGGTCCGCACGCCGCTGATGGACGCCGGCCGCCCCAGCGCCACGGCGGCCAGCAGGTTGTAGACGCGCTCGACCTCATCGCGCGGAAGCACCATCAGCGGGGCATCCGCCAGGCCGGCGATGCGCGCGATCTGGCGGATGCCGTCATCGGCGGTGTACAGCAGGGCTCCCGGGGGGAGCCGGGCCGCAAGCGGCATGACTTCGTCTTCGACGGTCATGATGGCCAGCTCCATCTCATGGGGGGTGGGCGGGTCGTGCCGGAATTCGCCCGTGCCCGTGCGGCGCGCGCCGACGGCCAGCGTGGCCACGAAATCAGCCGCCTCGCCTGCGCCAGCGGCAACCTGGGACGCTTCATTGCCGATGTGCAGTACGACGGCGGGCGCGTCGGCGGCTGAAGATCGCGCGGCCCGGGTGGACTGCCAGGCGGCTTGCAGACTCGGGTGCAGGCTCATGCCTGCAAGCTTATCGCTTTGCAGGTTTGTCAGGGGTGGCAAGCCGGCTGGATTGCGTTGGCGGCCGCGTCGTTGCGCGTCAGCGCCGCCGCCGCAAGCGATCGGCCAGTGTCGTCGGCCAGCGTCAGCGTGACCCGGGCACTGGCGGTGGTGGGCTCGCTGAACTGCAGGCGCAGCGTGGCCCGGGGCGGGCCCGTTGTGCCGTTGTATTCCACGGCGCCGTCTACGACGGCCAGCCCCGTTGCATCCACCGACCAGGCGCCTGTGAAGGTGAAGCGCAGGCAGGCGGTGACCAGTTGCACGCGCTCGGTGTCCAGCCGCAGCGTGGTGTCGGCGCAATCGGCGCAGCCGGCGCCGGGCGCGGCGACGCTGCCATTCACGGCGCTCCCGCTGTAGGCCAGCGTCATGCCGATGGGGCCGGTGCCCGTGCCCCCGGTGCCGGGGCCGCAGCCCGCCAGCAGGAAGCTGGCCAGCGCCGTGCAGGCCAGCAGGGCGGACAGCCGCAGGCGGCGCCACAGGAGGTCAAGCGGATTCGTCATCTTGTCGGGCTGCATAGAAGTAGCTTCCAAAGCGGGCGCGGTGCGTGCGCTGGCCGGGCTCGGCGTGGGCCTGGTCATGGTCAAAGCGGGCCTGGGCCTCGCGCATCACCGTGCGGAACGCCTGCCGCCAGGCCCTCGCCGCCGCCACATGGAGTTGCTGCGCCGATTCAGCGGTCAACTCGTCCACGAACACGGCCTGCTCCAGGTAGTTGTGCTGGCCGTCCAGGTTGGCCGTCGCCGCGGCCAGGTGGTCGTGGGCGTTGTCGCGCAGCAGGGCCACCATTTCCGCAAAGCCCTGGCGCGGCACGAAGCCCGGCGCGAGCAGGCGCACGTGGCGGTCCACGTGTTCGGCCATGCCCAGCCGTTCCAGTTCGGCCAGCAGGGCACGCGCGCGGATGTCGCCGCTGACCTCGGACACCAGCGAGTCAAAACTGGGCGCGTCGCCATAGCGGGGCAGATCGCGCGGCACACCGTCTTCATCCAGGTAGGCCGTGTCGCCAAGCCAGCGCGCCACGACCTGACTGGCCAGGCTGAGCGGCTCTTCTGCAAGCGGCGGGGCGTCGGCGGCAGGTGCGCGGCTGAGCGTGCGCACGTCGCGCCGGTGCACGCCCGACAGCAGGCTCACGGCGCTGTCGGTCTGCTTCTGGCCGGTCTGGCGAAGCTCATCGCGCGCGGCGTCCAGGAACACCTGCTTGAGCGCAGCCGCGAACGCCGGATACGCCACGCCATGGCGCAGCAGCAGGCGCACCACGGGCCGCAGCAGCCGCAAAACGGCGGCAAGAACGGTGCTGGAGCGGGACGGCGAATCGGGCATGAGCGGTTCAGGAGCGAGAGGGGCTGGATGCGACGTTTGGCTGGACGCGGGTGTTGAATCAAATAGTGGGATATTGTCCCGCAATCCCGGTGAAGGTGCACCAAGCCTGCGTCCATCGCTCATGTCACGGTTTCGCTATCGGGGCCGCCCGCAGCGACGCCTTGCGCGAACACCGCGGCAATGGCGTCCATCTCACGCTCGTCGTCCCAGCCGGCGGCGGGGGCGAGCACATGGCGGCCCACCAGGTAGCCCAGGTTCAGTGACAGGAACAGCCGCACGAGCGTGGCCGCCTGCAGGTCGGCGCGCAGCCGGCCTTCGTCCTGCATCCGCGTGAACAGCGCCAGCAGCGGCTGCCAGGCGGCGTCTTGCCACTGCGCCGCAAAACGCGCGCGCAGGGCTTCGTCGCGCAGCAGCTCGACCAGCAGCAGCCGCGTCAGCTCGGGCGCCTGCGCGAGCGCTGCGTGGCGGGCCGCCAGCAGGGCGCGGTGCCACACCTGAAGGCTGTCGCTGTGGGCCTCTATGGCTTGTCGCAGCCCGTGCAGCGACATCGGCGCCAGGTGGGGCAGCACGGCCTGGGCGATCACGGCCTGGACCAGCGCGTCCTTGGTGCCGAAATGCTTGAACAGCGTGCGCTCGGTGGTGCCCGCGTCGGCCGCGATCTGCCGCGTGCTGGTTTGTGCCACGCCCTGGCCGGCGAACAGCCGCGCCGCAGTCCAGAGGATGTCGACATGTTTGGTGGGCGCGGGGCCGCGCCGTTGGGGGAGGGGGTCTGTCATACCTCAAGTGTATAGCGAATGCTTGACAGTTGATTTTATAAATATATAGTAATGGCTATACATTTATGGAGAACCCACATGCCACTGAGCCTTCCCTTTGATCTGAATCCCCGCCTGGACATGCCGGCTTATGCCGACACGCGCAGCAGCCCGGCCGAGCCCGCGCTGCTGCCATGGCCCATGAAGCACCTGGCCTCGGCCCAAAGCGGCGGGCGCCGCCTGGCCGACGGCCGGCTGTGCTTCTGGATCCGCCACGAGGTGCTGCAGGGCGTCACGCCCGCCATGCTGGCCTGGTGGTTCGCCCACCTGGAAGGGGACGTGGAGATCGACGGGCGGCGCATCAACCGCTACCGCGCCTGGCATCCGCATGACCATGTCCACGCAAGCTACTGGCGCCGGTTGCCGGACGGCTCGGTGGGGCCTGGCGCATGGATACGGCTGCGCGAGTACCTGGGCGCGAACCGCAGGTATGAGGTCAATATCCGCACCGCCATCGAAAAACTGGATGAGCAGGGGTTCATCCACAACCCTGTCGTGCACGGCATCTCGGGCATTGCGCGCATGGAATACACCTTCACGCCGGTGGCGGGTGGCACGCTGTACGAGAACTGCCTGATCGTGGGGGGCGCGTCCGGTTGGCGCCGCTGGCTGAACCCGCTGATCGAGCGGTTCGTGTTCACGCACGAGCAGGGCGTGGCCTGGCTGCGGCACAACATCGAGGAAGTCGGCCTGTTCGAGCGCTTCCTGCCCGACCTGTACCGGCGCGAGACGGGTAACTGACGGGCCGGTAAACGGCGTCAGTAGTCCAGCCGCACGCGCGTGCCGCGCAGGTTCAGCACGGCGCTGCGCGGGCCGATGCTTTCCAGCACCAGGTCGGGCGCGACCGTGCTGCCTTCGTTCAGCACCTGGCCGTTGACGATCAGCATGCGCTGGGCGGCGTTGCCCGAATAGACGGAGCCGCTAACGGTCAGCTTGGGGATGGCGGCGCGTGTGGTCTCTGGCAGCTCGGCCAGGGTGAGCACGCGCGGCGCGGGTGCGGACGCCGGTGCGGCGGGTGCAACGGGTGCAACCACCGGCGGTGCGGAAGCGGACGGCGCGGGAACCGGGGCAGATTTGGCCACGGGTGCGGGTGCAGGCGGCCTGGGCGCCGGTGCGGGTGCAGACGCCACGGCAGGTGCGGCAGCAACAACAGCAGCAGCAGGCGCCGCAGGCACTGCGGCCGCTGGCGGTGTCACCGCGGCAACGGGTGCGGGCGGCGCCGCATTCATGCGCCACAGCACCAGACCCACGGCCGCCACGGCCGCGCCGCCGCCCAGCCACAGCCAGGGGCGCAGCGCCGGGGTAGGGGCGGGTGCGACCGGCAGGGCCTGCGCATTCAAGCCGGGCACCTGGCCACGGTCGCGCTCGGCGTCGGCGCGTTTCAGCGCATCCAGGATGTAGGACATCTCAGCGTCCCCCCTGCGCCGGATGCAGCGTCGTGGCCGGCTTGAGCGTGAGCGACGGGCTGGCCAACGGGTCGGGTCCCGTGCGGGCCGGCCGGAAGTCGCCGCGGTTCCACGCCACGCCAAAGCTCGCACCCACGGCCAGCAGGGCAACGCCCAGCGCGCCCGCCAGCACCAGGTTGAACGTGCGGCTGGACTGTGCCGGTTCGCGGCCAAACACCTCGGCCGCCGCCTTGTCCACCACACGGCGGGTCACGGCGCCCAGCCCTTCGGCATAGGCTCCCAGCAGCGCCCGGCCGCACAGCAGGTTGATGCGGCGTGGCACGCCGCGCGCGGCCTGGTGGATGCGCCTGAGCGCCGCGCGGTCGAACGGCAGCGCCCCCGTGTGCCCGGCCACCGCCAGGCGGTGGGCGATGTACTGGGTGGTCTCGGCCTCGCTCAGCGCGTCCAGGTGAAAGCGCGCGATCACGCGCTGGGCAAGCTGTTCCAGTTCCGGGCGGGCCAGCACGCCGCGCAGCTCGGGCTGGCCGATCAGCACGATCTGCAGCAGCTTGCGTTCATTGGTCTCCAGGTTGGTCAACAGGCGCAACTGCTCCAGTACGTCGGCGTCCAGGTTCTGCGCCTCGTCGATGATGAGCAGGTTGTTCCGGCCGGCTGCGTGGGTGTCCAGCAAAAAGGCGTTGAGCGGGTCGATGAAGTCCTTGGGGCTTGCGGCGTCGGCGGGCACGGCCACGTGGAACTCGTCGCAGATCGTGCGCAGCAGCTCGATCACCGTGAGCTTGGGGTTGAAGATGTACGCCACGTTGCACTGCGGAGGAATCTGTTCCAGAAAGCAGCGGCACACGGTGGTCTTGCCCGTGCCGATCTCGCCGGACAGCAGCACGAAGCCGCCGCCGCCGTTCACGCCGTACAGCAGGTGGGCCAGCGCTTCGCGGTGGCGCTCGCTCATGAACAGGTATCGCGGGTCGGGCGCGATGGTAAACGGGTCCTGCGTCAGGCCGAAATGCGGGGCATACATGGGCTGCAAGGATACCGCGCGGCTGTAACGCGCTGAGAGCGGTGTCCTACAGCCGCGCATGCCAGCTTCCGACCGTGGGGGCAGGGGGATCGTCCCAAGATGGTGTTCATCAACCACAGCAAGGAGAAACGACATGTCTGCAAGAGAACGTGACGAACACCGCGACGCCAACCGCGATCCCATCACCCACGAACCGGGCGCGCACCCGGTAGGCACTGGCCTTGGCGCCGCAGCCGGTGGCGCTGCCGCCGGCGCGGCGCTGGGCGTGGTCGGCGGGCCGGTCGGCGCCGCCGTAGGCGGTATTGCCGGTGCCGTGGTGGGCGGCCTGGGCGGCAAAGCCGCCGCCGAAGCCGTGAACCCCACGGCCGAGGAAGCCTACTGGCGTGAAGCCTATGAAGGCGAACCCTACTACGAGCGCGGCCGCGTCTATGCCGACTACCATCCCGCTTATTCGCTGGGTTGGTCGGCGGCCGGCGTGTATGCCGGCCCGTTCGACGCGGCCGAGCCCCGCCTCATCGAGGAATGGGACAAGGGCCGCACCGACGCCAGCCTGCAGTGGCACCAGGCCAAGCCGGCGGTACAGGCCGCCTACGAGCGGGCCTCGCGCATCAGCGAGAGCACCGACCGCAAACTGGACGTGCTGGATGTCCTGAACGACCTGGTGGAGTCCTGCCGCGATGGCGAATACGGCTTTCGCAAGAGCGCGGAGCATGCCAAGTCATCCGACATCCAGACGCTGCTGCTGCGCCACGCGAGCGAATGCGCCGCTGCGGCGGTGGAGCTGGAACAGCTGATCCGCGCGCGCGGCGGCAAGCCCGATGAGGGCGGCACCGTGACTGGCGCGCTGCACCGCGGCTGGGTGTCGGTGCGCACCGCGCTGACGAGCAACGACGATAAGGCAGTGCTGGAAGAATGCGAGCGCGGCGAAGACGCCGCTGTGGCACGCTACCGCAAGGCACTGAAGCAGGACGGCCTCCCCGCCGACGTGCGTGCCGTGATTCAGCGCCAGGCCCAGGGCGCGCAGCGCAACCACGACGAGGTGAAGGCGCTGCGCGACGCGCTCAAGCGCTAGGCGCTTGAGGATCGCAGAGCAGGCGCTCGTAACGGTTCACGCCGCCGTCCGGGTTGGTGAAAACCACTGTGGCCGGCGGCGGGTCCTCCTCCAGGGTGAAGACCTGGAAACCGTCGGGGACGGTGACGCGACCGCCATTGGTCACCGAGTCAAATACGACACGGAAGCGGCCGGGGACATCGCTCAGCAGATTGAGCATGTTGGCCTCCTGCACGTCAGGCATGTACAGCGTCTGGAGCTTGGCAAGGCTTGCAGCCCCCGCAGGACAGAGGCCGGCAATCGTGAGGTTCACGACCGACAGGCCCTGCCCGTTGAAGGCATGAGCGTATTCGTCCAGTGCCTGCCAGAAGCGGGCAGGCGCCGTATGGACACGAAAGCGCAGCTCTTCGTTGCTCAGCGCGGCCGTGTCAAACGCTCCGACCCCTGGCTCCAGAGCGCTCAGGATGGCCAGCATGGCCTCGTCCACCTCGCTTGCGTTCAAACAGAGGAATTGCCGCCTGACCATGTCGCTGGTCGATGCGTTGGGCGGCGCGTCGGCGCGCAGGAGCAAGGCCACCGTGCTGCGCAGCGAATTGAGGGCCCGGTCGATGGCGCTCTGGCCCCGGTGCAGCCAGTGCACCTCGGACGCCGGCAGGCTGGCCATTGGCAGTACGTAACGGTGGGTGCCCGTTGCAGGCACATCGGGCGTCTTGCCATCGGCTGGTTGCAGCGCGTTGGGCATCGAAGCCAGCCGTTCATTGCTGCCCTGGGTTTCCACAGCCAGGCAGGGACACCCGCGGGCGTCCAGCAAAACACACGCAAACATGGCTTCCTGCCCGAGGACACGGATGGGAGCGTTCTTCATCAGCCAGAAGGCCCCCAGGTGCTCAGGGCTCAAGCGCTCAGCCGGGTGGTCCCGGCACCACGAGGCGGGAGATGGGAGGCTGCTGACCCAGGGTTTGGCCGACTTGTAGGTGTGGCTGTGTGCCAGCGAGCGGTGGATGGGGTAGCGGTCCTGCAGCTCTTCGTTGTGGATGTAGCGCGCCTTATGGATCCGGATGTCTGGCGAGCTGGCCATCAGCTTGTCGAAAGCCGCCAGGATGTCGGAATGGTCCATGCGGGACAAGCCGTTCACCGGCCCCTCGTCGTCCGCTGGGTCCAGGGCGTGCTCGACGCCGGTGTCTTTGTGCGGGAGGCCCATGGCGCGGGCCGCTCGCGTGGCTTCGTGCACGCTGACGCCCCGGTGTAAAAGCTCGTCAAGCCGGGGTTGCAGGTCGGGGTCGGGTTTGTGGTCACTGGGGGCGGGTGGCAGCGTCAGGTCGGCCAGATGCGGCAGGCAGTCCAGCAGGGGCAGCACCTGCGCCGTGTCGTTCATGGGCGGGAGGATGATCGCCGTGATGCCGTGCACACCTCCGACTTCGCGCACATACTGGTTCAGCGCCTGCAGGACAGGCCTGGACAGGTGCGACGCCATCAGGCTGCCGGCAGTGTCCCGCGCCGTGGACAGGTCCAGCACACCGTCACGCAGGCCCGGCAACTGCGCCAGCGTTTCGCAGTCCGCCGCCTGGGGCATTTCCCCCGCGCAGCCCTGCACGAGGGCAGCGTAGGCGGTAGCTGGTGTTTCCTGTGATCGTTTGTCCTCGCGCCCGCCCGCAGCTGGACGCGAGCGTGTTGACTTGGAAGACGACGAGGACCAGGACGGCCCGGATCCGGCGCCGGATGAAATCATGCTGTATTCCCCTGCGGCCCCTGATGGAGGGACCGACGACCCGAGTGTCAAGGGAACGGCGCCGTTGTTTCAACAGACAGACGTCTTGCCGGTACGTCCGGACTGGCCAGGCGCGACGGACCTGGTCGTGCTTATTGCCGCCCGGCGGTATACGGGCTTTTGGGCGTGTGGTGCTGCGGGTTCGCTGGCGTCTCGCGCGCGGCGGCAGGCCGGGGCCTGCGCTGGCGCCGGTTCGTACCCGGGTCTGGATCGGACCGGTCGACGGTGTCGACCGTGCTCGGCGTCTGGCGGGGGGCTGGTTGGCGCGGCATGGGCGGGCTCACTCAGGGCTGCACCTTGGCACGCAGCTTGGGGTTTTCTTCAACCTCCAGCTGTTGCTGCGACAGCTCCAGCGGCGTGGCTTGCGCCAGGTCCGCGCGGGCCTGCGGGCTCAGCGCGGCAACGGCCTTGGTGCGGTGCACATGGGCTTCCACCGCCAGGCGGTCAGGGTCGGCGTTGGCGCGGTCGGGGTTGACGGGGGTGAGGGTATCGTTTTTCATCGCGGGCTCCTCGGCGTGGGTCAAGCAGGGTCCTTGGACCGGGTGCGGCCCACGGCGCTGAAGATGCCCAGACCCAGCAGGATCATGGTGCCGATCCCGATGTACAGGTGGGGAATGCCGACCTCGACGGCGCCCCAGATCAGGCCGCCCAGAAAGATCACGAAACCCAGCATGTAAAGCGCAAAAGACATGGTCGCTCCTTGGTGTGCTTTTGATGCAGCCATTATTCGAAGCGCGCACGGGCGCCCGTGTCGGGGCGCCGCGTCTGTTGGTGTGGGAACCCGCCTACTGGGGGCCGTGGTTCGCTCAGTAGCCGACGGTGAAACGCCGGCGGGCGTGCGCGGGCTTTTCCAGTTCATCGATGAAGGCCACCGCAAAGTCCTCGACCGAAATGTGGCTGTTGCCCTGGGCGTCGGCCAGTAGCTGGTCCTGGCCCAGGCGGAACTTCGCGGTGCGCTCGCCGGGCGCGATGACGGCGCTGGGGCTGAGCATGGTCCAGTTCAGCGCGGTCTCGCTCTGCAGGGCCTTCAGGGCCTGCCGGGCGCCTTCGGCCGTGGGCCGGTACATGTCGGGGAATTGCGGCGTGTCCAGCAACTGCATGCCGGGCGCGACCTCCAGGCTGCCGGCGCCGCCCACCACGAGCAGGCGCGGCACGCCGGCCCGCTTGGCGGCGGCCACGATGGATTTGAAGCCGGCCAGGTAATAGTCCAGCGTGTTGGCCTGCGCGTGGCCGCTGAAGGCGCTGATCACGGCGTCATGCCCCTGCAGTTGCGCGGCCAGTGCGGCTGTGTCGTTGACGTCGGCCTTGTGCGCCGTGAGGCCCGGCTGGGCGGGCAGCTTGCCCGGGTTGGTCACCAGGGCGGTGACCTTGTGGCCGCGGGCCAGGGCTTCGTTGCGCAGGGCCGAGCCGATGAAGCCGCTGGCGCCGATCAGTGCGATGTTCATGGAAAAGTCCTTCAGGTTCAGTGGTTGATGGCTGAACTGTTCCACGCCGGCTTGATTCGATAAACAGCGCCATTCACAATTGATTGTTATGAAATCGAAAACAATTACCAAAGCTGCCGTCACCGCCACTGGCGCCGACCTGAATGCGTTGCGCGTCTTCGCCGCCGTCGCCGACGCGGGCGGCATCACCGCCGGGGCCGAGCTGCTGGGCTTGAGCAAGGCGCGCGTGAGCATCGAGCTGGCCCGGCTCGAATCGGCGCTGGGTGTGAGCCTGTTCACCCGCACCACGCGCCGCGTGGCGCTGACCGACGCGGGCCAGGCGCTGTACGCGCAGGCCGTGCCGTCGCTGCGCGACCTGCAGGACGCGCTGGCCCAGGCGCAGGCCGGGCAGGGCGCCGCGGTGCTCACGGGCCTGCTGCGCATCAGCGCCACGGTGGACCATGCGTCGCAGTCGCTGGCGCCCATCGTGGCGGGCTTTGCGGCGCAGAACCCCCATCTGCAGGTGGAGCTGCGCAGCAGCGACCGCGTGGCCGACATCGTGAAAGAGGGCATCGACGTGGCCGTCCGCATGGGCTGGCTGCGCGATTCGACGCTGCGCGCCACAAAGCTGGGCGACTTCGAGCAGCACGTGGTGGCGTCGCCCGCCTACCTGCGCCAGCACGGCACCCCTGCTGTGCCCGAAGACCTGGCGCGCCATGAGTGGGTAGCGCTGAGCGTGCTGCCCACGCCGCTGACCTGGACCTTCACCGGCGCACGGGGCCGCCAGTGCACGGTGCGCATGGCGGGCCGGCTGCGCTGCGACTCGGCCGCCGCCGCCCGGGCGCTGCTGCAGGCGGGCGCGGGGGTGGGCGTGCTGGACAGCTACAGCGCCGCCCAGGCGGTGGCCAGCGGCTCGCTGGTGCGGCTGCTGCCGCGGTGGCGCCTGCCCAGTGGCGGCGTGCATGCGGTGTACGCGCCGGGCCGGCACGTGCAGGCCAAGGTGCGGGCCTTCATTGACTACTACGCGCAGCAGCTGGCCGTGGTTTAGCCCGCAAACCCGCCCGCGTCCAGAAACTGCTGCTCTTGCGGCGTGGTCGCGCGGCCCAGCACGGCGTTGCGGTGGGGAAAGCGCCCGAACCGCACGATGATGTCGCGGTGCACCTGGGCATGGTGGCGCGCGTCGGGGCCGAGCGCTGTGCACAGCGCCAGCGCGCTGTCCTGGTCGGTCAGATCCTCGGAATGCATGAAGGGCAGGTAGAAGAAGTTGCGCAGCGACTCGTCGGTCTGCTGGTCGAAGTCTGAAGCCAGCGCCGCGCGGGCGAAGTCGCGGGCCAGCGCATCGGTGGCGAACATGCGCGCCGTACCACGGAATGAGTTGCGCGGGAACTGGTCCAGCAGGATCAGCAGGGCCAGCGCGCCGTCGGCCGTGGTGGCCCAGGTGTCAAGCTCGCCGCGCGCCGCGGCTTCGTGTGCCGCCATGAAGCGCGAGCGGAAGTCCGCATCGAATGCTTCGTCTTTTCTGAACCAGCGTTGCGGGCCGGCGTCGCGCCAGAACTGCACGACTTCTGTTGCGGTGGTGACAGGGGCAGGGGTGGTCATGGCTCCTAGAATACCGGTGCCGGCGCCCTGTGCGCCGGTAGCGTTCTCAGGGCGGGGTGAAATTCCCCACCGGCGGTATCCGCGGGCGGACTTTCGGGTCCATCCGCGGGAGCCCGCGAGCGCCCGGTACCGTGCAAGCGGCGCCGGGGTCAGCAGACCCGGTGCGATGCCGGGGCCGACGGTCACAGTCCGGATGAAAGAGAAACGCGGCATGCCGTGCAGACGGCTTGCGCCAGCATGCACGCGTACTGGCGTGGGCGGTGCGCGTGGCGTGGCGCCGTGCGCCCTGATTCTGGCCACCATCCTGTCTAGAGGACACCATGAATCAGACTGTTGAAACTTCCCCTTCCACCGCCGCCCAGCAAGCGGCATCCCGTCCGCCGCGCATCGCGGTCGTGCACGCAGCGTGGCATGCCGACATCGTGGGGCGCGCGCGCGAGTCCATGCGCAGCGAATTCGAGCGCCTGGGCCTGCCGCCTGGCCGTGTCGAGGAATTCGAGGTGCCCGGCGCCTTTGAAATCCCGCTGCATGCGCGCCGCCTGGCGCAGACGCGGCGCTACGACGCCATCATCGCCTGCGGCTTTGTCGTGAACGGCGGCATCTACCGGCACGAATTCGTCGCTTCGGCCGTGATCGACGGGCTCATGCGCGCGCAGATGGACACCGGCGTGCCCGTGCTGTCGGCGGTGCTCACGCCCCGGGACTTTCACGACCACGAGACGCACCAGCGTTTCTTTGCCGATCACATGGTGGCCAAGGGCGAGGAGGCCGCGCGCGCCTGCCTGCAGACCGTGCAGGGGCTGCGCGCGCTGGAAGCCGCCTGAGGCCATGAAAAAGGGGCCCGAGGGCCCCTTTGCTCTGTTTGAACCCGGGTCAGTGGTTGCCGCGCTGCCCGTCACGGTTGCCTTGCGATTGCTGATCGCTGCGGCTGCCCTGCGGTTGGGTGTTGCTGGCGTCCTGCTGGCTCACGTTTTGGCCAGCGTTCTGCTGGTTTTGCTGCGGCTGCTGCTTCTGCTGGCTGGCCTGCGGCTTCTGGTTCTGTTGCTTGTCCTGCGGGTTCTGTTTTTGCTGGGTCATGTGTGTCGCTCCTTGAATGGGTTACTGCTGTAGTGCGGTGATTGCGGCTGACCGATTTGCCGGCCACGAAATCCACTCTACGCAGAGCTGCTGCGCCGGGGTGTCGGACAACGCCACGTCGGAATACACGTTGACGCAATCGGTTGCGTAAAGCGCGCTCAGCGCCGCTGTGCGCGCTTGACTTCCATTTCTGATACGAGTTTTCGGGCCTCGTCGCCCTCGGGTATGGGCTTGCCGCTGTCGCGCCACTGCACTGCCGCCTTGAAGCCCTCGGCCTGCGCATAGCGGCGAAACCACAGGCCTTCGGGGTTGTGGCGGGTGATGCCGTCGAACACCGTGGCCATCTGCTGGCTTTGTTCCAGCCCCATGGCCAGCATGACCTGGTTGACGACCATCTTGTGCATGGCCAGGTGGCTGCGCGGCACGCCCGCGATGCGCGCGGCGAGCTTCATCGTCGCAGTTTCCAGTTGGTCCGCGGGCACGGACTCGTTGGCCAGGCCCCAGGCGGCGGCCGTCACGCCGTCGATCGTGTCGCCCGTGAACATGAGCTGCTTGGCGCGCGTGGGCCCCAGCCGGTAGGTCCACATGGCCGTGGTGGGACAGCCCCACACGCGCGTGGGCATGTAGCCGATGCGTGCGTCGTCGGCCATGACCAGCAGGTCGCAGCACAGGGCAATGTCGCTGCCGCCCGCGGCCGCGTAGCCGTGCACCTTGGCGATCGTGGGCTTGGCGCTTTTCCATAGCGTCATGAAGTCCTCGGTGTTGCGCTTCATGTACGTGTAATCGACCATCGGGTCCCAAGGCGCGCGTTCCTGCTGGCAGGGGTGGTCGATCTCGCCTTCGCCGAACTCGCTCAGGTCATACCCGCCGCAAAAGCCCTTGCCCGCGCCTTCGACCACGAGCACGTGGACCTCGTCGTCGGCATTGGCCCATTCGACCGCCGCGCGGATCTCGCGCGGCGTGTCGTCGTTGATGGCGTTCAGCCGTTCGGGCCGGTTCAGCAGCAGCCGGGCGATGCGGGGGTTGGCGGTGTCCTTGTCGATGCGCAGGGTGTTGTAGGCGGGCATGCGAGGTGTCTCCGTGGCGTTGGTGCGGGCTGTTCGTGGCTGCATCGTAGTCACGGTGTACGGGCGCGGCTGTCACGTCGGTGCGCCCTGGTCCTACAGGTTGCCTTGGACCCGCGGCGCAGCATTGGGGGCTTGTTGATAGCCCCGGAGGACACACACCATGAAACGTCAAACCCTTTTTCGCACGCTGGTGGCCGCCGGCGCCGTCGCCATCCTCGCCACGGGCTGCGGCTCGATGCGCCCGTCGGAAAAAATCGAAATCTTCGAGGCCATGCTGTCCGGCGCCCAGGAAGTCCCGCCGGTCAACAGCGCCGGCAGCGGCCAGGCCGAGCTGCAGTGGAACCGCAACAGCAACGTGCTGAGCTGGAAGGTCACGTTCACCGGCCTGTCGGGCGAGGTGACGGGCGCGCACATCCACGGCCCGGCGCCCACGGGTGCGAACGCGGGCGTGGTGATCCCGTTCATGACCGGCATCTCGGGCACCATCACGGGCCAGACCAACCTGACGACCCAGCAGATCGCCGACCTGAACGCGGGCCGCTGGTACGTGAACATCCATACGGCCGCCAATCCGGGTGGCGAGATCCGCGGGCAGATCACGCGGCGCATGTAAAGGCTCCCCGGCGCCAAGGGGCGTTACGGCGCTACAGTGGAGCGCCATGCCCCAGACCGAACCCAGCGCCCCGACCATCCCTGTCCTGATCGCCGGCGGTGGCCCCGTTGGCCTCACCCTGTCGGCGCTGCTGGCGCGCCAGGGCATTGCCAACCTCGTCGTCGAGGCCGACGAAGGCTACTGCACCGGCAGCCGCGCCATCTGCATGTCGCGCCGTTCGCAGGAGATCCTGGGCTGGATCGGCGCCGACAGGCCGCTGGTGGAAACGGGCTTGTCCTGGGTGGGCGGGCGAAGCTACTGGCGCAACACCGAAGTGCTGCATTTCCGTATGCCCAGCGAGCCGGCGCAGCGCTTTGCGCCCATGGTCAACATCCAGCAGTACCACGTGGAAGAGTTCGCGCACCGCGCGGCCCAGGCGTTCGACGGGCTGTCGCAGGTGCAGTGGTGCAGCCGCGTGACCGCCGTGCGCCCGCAGGCCGATGGCGTGAGCGTGGATGTGCAGGGCCCTGATGGTGCGCAGACGGTGCAGGCCGGCTGGCTGGTGGCGTGCGACGGCGGGCGCAGCACGGTGCGTGAACAGTTGGGCCTGCAGCTGCAGGGTATGCAGTACGACGGCCGCTACGTGATCGTGGACATCGTGCAGAAGACCAAACGCGAGGTGGAGCGCCTGGCTTGGTTCGACCCGCCGTCCAACCCCGGCTCCACCATCCTCATGCACCGCCAGCCGGGAGATGTCTGGCGCATCGACTACCAGATCCGCGACGACGAAGACCCGGCCGAAGCGGTCAAGCCCGGGAACGTGCTGCCGCGCGTGCAGCGTCACCTGAGCATGATTGGCGAGGACGCGCCCTGGGAGCCGCTGTGGATATCGATCTACAACGCCAAATGCCTGACGCTGGACAGCTACCGCCACGGCCGCGTGCTGTTCGGCGGTGACGCGGCCCACCTGGTGCCGATCTTTGGCGTGCGCGGGCTCAACTCGGGCCTGGACGACGCGGGCAACCTGGCGTGGAAGCTCGCGCGCGTGGTGCAGGGCCGTTCACCCGACAGCCTGCTGGACAGCTACAGCACCGAGCGCGTGCAGGCCGCGCGCGAGAACATCGCCTACGGCGCCAAGAGCACCGAGTTCATGGCGCCGCCAAATTTTGCGTTCAAGCTCATGCGTGAGGCCACCCTGCGCCTGGCCGTGGACGACCCGCACGTGCGGCCGCTGATCAACCCGCGCCAGTCGGCGCCCGTGGCCTACACGGACTCGGCGCTGAACGGGCCGCAGACCGGCGGCTGGACCCATGCGCTGGCCGCCCCCGGCATGCCCGCGCCCGAGGCGCTGCTGGCCGGCCCGCAGGGCCCGCTGCACCTGACGCAGCGCTTTGGCGGCGACTTTGTGTGCCTGGTGTTTGCCGGGGGCGCGGTGCCGCAGGCCGTGCGCGACCTGGCCGGGCACGGTGTTGGCGTGCTGCACATCGAGCCCGGCGCCGACACGCTGGGCCAGGCGCGTGAACGCTATGGCCTGGGCGCGCCGGCCGACGAAGCCCTGGTGCTGGTGCGGCCCGACGGGTATGTGATGGGCCGCTGGCGCGGGCTGGACCCCGCACCGCTGCTGGCCACGATGCAGGACAAGGGAGTCGCCGCATGACCGATGCCGAACTGGACCAGGCCTACACCGCGCTGTGCCACGCGCTGGCCGACGTGGGCGAGGACAGGGCGGCGCTGCTGCTGTCCATGCTGTGCCTGCAGCTCATGGGCCGCAGCGCGTCGGCCGGCGACGTGCTGCCGCTGATCGAGTCCGCGCGCCACGCCACGCTGGATGGCGGGTCTGGCCCGCCATGACTGCGGATCAGGCCATGCCGGCCAGGTAGATGATGGCCCGCAGCGACGAGAACTCGTAGTCCACGAACTCGTCAAAGTCCTTGCCGGTCATCAGGGCGGGCGTCCACTTGTTGGACTGCATGGCCTCGGCCCAGGCCTTGGTGCGGGTGGCTTCCACGATCATGCGCGTGAGCGATTCCCGCTCGGCGGGCGAAATGCCCGGCCCGCCGTACACGCCGCGCCAGTTGCCGATCACCACGTCCCAGCCCTGTTCCTTCATGGTGGGGATGTTCAGGCCCGGCAGGCGCTTTTGCGACGTGACCCCGATGGGCCGCATCTTGCCGGCCGTGATGAACTCGGCAAACTCGCTGTAGCCGCTGCCGCCCACGGTCACGTTGCCGCCCAGGATGGCGGCCGTGGCCTCGCCGCCGCCGCGGAATGCGATGTAGTTGACCTTCCTGGGGTCCACGCCCACGCTGCGCGCCAGGATGCAGGCCGCGATGTGTTCGGTGGAGCCGCGCGAGCCGCCGCCCCACTTGACGCTGGCCGGGTCCTTCCTGAACTGGTCCACCACGTCTTTCATGGTCTTGTGCGGCGAGTTGGGCGGCAGCACAAACACGTTGTATTCGCTGGTCAGCCGCGCAATGGGCGTCACCTGCGTCAGGTTTACCGGCGGGCGGCCGGTGATGATGCCGCCCAGCATGACGGCGCCCATGACCATCATGGCGTGCGGGTCGCCCCTGGCGCTGTTGACGAACTGGGCGAGGCCCAGCGCGCCGGCCGCGCCGCCCTTGTTGTCGTAGACCACGCTGTCGGCCAGCTTGCCGTCCAGCAGCGCCTTGCCCAGGGCGCGGCCGGTCGTGTCCCAGCCGCCGCCGGGGTTGGCGGGGATCATCATCTTCACGTTGGTGGCGGCGCGTGCCGACAGCGGCAGGCTACCCGCGGCGGCCAGCGCGGCCAGGGATCTGAGGAAGGCGTCACGGCGCATGCTTGTCTCCGGTTGTGGTGTACCGGGATGGTGCGAAGCGGGGCTGTCATTCGGCTGTCCGAAGGCCTTGCCCGGATTCGGACAAACCCTGTAGAAAAATGCGAAAAACGGCCTACGCAACTAAAATCACGGCTTCCCCCAAAAGCCCCCGATGAACGCCCCTGTCGACGTTTCCTTCTTCGCGCGCGCCGCCAAGCCGATCACCAGCTACCGCAAGTACTGGGCGCATCGCTTCGGCCAGCCGAAATACCTGCCCATGAGCCGCGCCGAGATGGACGCGCTGGGTTGGGACAGCTGCGACATCATCATCGTGACGGGCGACGCCTATGTAGACCACCCCAGCTTTGGCATGGCGGTGATCGGCCGCACGCTGGCCGACCAGGGCTTTCGCGTCGGCATCATTGCCCAGCCCGACTGGCAGAGTGCCGAACCGTTCAAGGCGCTGGGCAAGCCCAACCTGTTCTGGGGCGTGACCAGCGGCAACATGGATTCCATGATCAACCGCTACACGGCGGACCGCAAGATCCGAAGCGACGACGCCTACACCCCCGGCGACGTGGGCGGCAAGCGGCCCGACCGCGCGGCCATCGTGTACAGCCAGCGCTGCCGCGAGGCGTTTCCCGGCGTGCCCATCGTGCTGGGCGGCATTGAGGGTTCGCTGCGCCGCATCGCACACTACGATTACTGGTCCGACAAGGTGCGCCGCAGCGTCGTGGTGGACGCCAAGTGCGACCTGCTGCTGTACGGCAATGCCGAGCGCGCCATTGTGGAGATCGCGCACCGCCTGGCCGCGAAGGAGCCCGTGGAGCAGATCGACGACGTGCGCGGCACGGCATTCTTCCGCCGCGCGTCACCCGAAGGCTGGTTCGAGATCGACAGCACCAGCGTGGACACGCCGGGCCGGGTCGAAAGCCACGTCAACCCCTACATGACGACCAGCGAGCAGGCGCAGGCCCAGGGCGAGACCTGTTCAAAGGAAGATACCCGTCATCCCGGCCTTGAGCCGGGATCCACAGGGGCGGACGGCGACGTTTCTGGTGCGCCGGGATGGATTGCGGGTCAAGCCCGCAATGACAAAGTGCAGCCGCTGACCTTCCATCCCAACCCCAAAGTCAAGCTCAAGGTCCCCCCGCGCGACCGCAGCGTGATCCGCCTGCCCAGCTACGAGCAGGTCAAGTCCGACCCCGTGCTGTACGCCCACGCCAACCGCGTGCTGCACCTGGAGACCAACCCCGGCAACGCCCGCGCGCTGGTGCAGGCTCATGGCGAGGGCGTGACCGCGCGCGACGTGTGGATCAACCCGCCGCCCATCCCGCTGACCACGGCCGAAATGGACCATGTGTTCGACTTGCCGTATGCGCGCAGCCCGCACCCGTCGTACGCCGACGAACAGGGCAGCCACGACGGCGCGACCAAGATCCCTGCGTGGGAGATGATCCGCTTCAGCGTGAACATCATGCGCGGGTGCTTTGGCGGCTGTACCTTCTGCAGCATCACCGAGCACGAGGGCCGCATCATCCAGAGCCGGTCCGAGGAATCCATCATCAAGGAGGTCGAGGACATCCGCGACAAGGTGGCGGGCTTTACCGGCGTGATCAGCGACCTGGGCGGCCCCACGGCCAACATGTACCGGATCGGCTGCAAGACGCCCGAGATCGAGGCTGCCTGCCGCAAACCAAGCTGCGTGTACCCCGGCATCTGCCAGAACCTGCACACCGACCATGGCCCGCTCATCAAGATCTACCGCCGCGCGCGGGGGCTGAAGGGCATCAAGAAGATCCTGATCGGCTCGGGCCTGCGCTACGACCTGGCTGTGCAGAGCCCCGAATATGTGAAGGAACTGGTCCAGCACCACGTGGGCGGGTACCTGAAGATCGCGCCCGAGCACACCGAGCAGGGGCCGCTGTCCAAAATGATGAAGCCCGGCATCGGCAGCTACGACCGCTTCAAGCAGATGTTCGAGAAGTTCAGCGCCGAGGCGGGCAAGAAGCAGTTCCTGATCCCGTATTTCATCGCGGCGCACCCGGGCACCAGCGACGCCGACATGATGAACCTGGCGGTCTGGCTCAAGAAGAACGGCTTTCGCGCCGACCAGGTGCAGACCTTCTACCCCAGCCCCATGGCCACGGCCACGGCCATGTACCACTCGGGCCGCAACCCGCTCAAGGGCGTACGCCGCACGGCGCGCGACGATTCCGAGACGGTGGACATCGTGCGCGGCGAAAAGCGCCGCCGCCTGCACAAGGCGTTTTTGCGCTACCACGACCCCAACAACTGGCCGCTGCTGCGCGACGCCCTGAAGGCCATGGGCCGCGCCGACCTGATCGGCAACGGCAAGCACCACCTGATCCCCACGTACCAGCCGATGACTGACGGCAGCTACCAGAGCGCGCGCCGCAAGAATTCCACGCCGGCGCCGGTCAAGGCGGCCGCGGCCAGGGGCACGGGTCCGGGGAAAGGCGCCATGCTGACCCAGCACACCGGCCTGCCGCCGCGCGTGACCGGCGCGGCGCGCAAGCCCGGCGGGCCGCTCAAGAAGGGCCGGTAGGCCGCGCGCTGCGGCGTGGGCGTCAGCCCGGCATGGCCGACCGGACGGCGTCGATCACGCGGTCCACGTGGCTGTCCGACAGGCGCGGCCCGATCGGCAGGCTCAGCGTGCTGCGGCCGATGGCGGTGGCCACGGGCACGTCGCCCGTCTGCCAGCCCAGCTGTTCCCGGTAGTAGGTGAATTCAGGCAGGGCGCGGTAGTGCACACCGCTGCCGACCCCGCGCGCGTGCAGGTGCTGCAGCATCGCGTCGCGGCTGATGCCGCAGGCCGATTCGTCCACCAGCAGCGTGTACAAGTGGTACGCGTGCCGCATGTGGCCCGGCACGGGCGCGGGACGGACCAAGGGCAGGGCGGCAAAGGCGTCCTGGTAGCGGGCCCAGTGGGCGGCCCGCGCCGTCCAGGCCTGCTCCAGCCGATCGAGCTGGCACAGGCCCAGCGAGGCCTGGATGTCCATCATGTTGAATTTGTAGCCGCACTCCACCACGTCGTAGTGCCGGAAGCCGTCCACCGAGTAGCGCCGCCAGGCGTCGCGGCTCATGCCGTGCAGGGACATGCGCCGGATGCGCTCGGCCTGGGCCGGGTCGCGCGCGAGCACCATGCCGCCTTCGCCGGTCGCCAGGTTTTTGGTGGAATAGAAGCTGAAGCAGCCGAAGTCGCCCAGCGCGCCCACGGCCTGGCCGCGGTACTGCGACTCGACCGCGTGAGCGCAGTCCTCGATGACGGCCAGGCCCTGTTCGCGCGCGGCCTCCAGGATGCCGTCCATCTCGCACGGCCGGCCGGCAAAGTGCAGCGCGATCACCGCGCGGGTGCGCGGCGTAAGCACCGCGCGCAGGCCGTCGGCGTCCATGTTCATGGTGGCCGCGTCCACGTCGGCCAGTACGGGGGTGGCGCCCGCGTGCAGGATGGCGTTGACGGCCGAGCAGAAGGTCAGCGCGGGCGTGACGACTTCGTCGCCCGGCCCCACGCCGGCGGCCAGCAGGCTCAGGTGCAGGGCGGCCGTGCAGGAGTTCAGCGCCACTGCTTGCGCAGCGGCGGCATGCCGGTAGGCGGCCATGGCGGCTTCAAACTCGGCCACGCGCGGGCCCGTGCCCAGCCAGCCCGAGCGCAGCGTGGCGGTGACGGCTTGTACCTCGGCGTCGCCAATGTCCGGCGCGCCGAAGGTGATGAAGCCGGCCTTCATGCGGGCAGGCCCAGCGCGGCGCGGACCGCGGAACGCGGCAAAAGGCTGCGTTCCAGAAGAGTGCCGGTGGCGATGACGCGTTCGACCAGCGCCGCGTTGGTCGCGGCCTGCGTGCGCTGCGAGTCCAGCCACAGGTTGTCTTCCAGGCCCACGCGCACGCCGTCGGCCAGCAGCAGGCCCAGGCCGTTGGCCGGCAGCTGGAAGCGGCCCAGCCCCGCCACGCAGACGATGCAGCCCGGCGGCAGCGCAGCCAGCACGGCAGCCAGTTGCAGCGCGTCGGCCTGCGCGCCCGCCACGTTGCCCAGCAGCACGTTGACGTACAGCGGCAGCTTGAGCAGGCCTTCGTGCAGCAGCACGCGCGCGAAGTTGGCCATGCCCAGGTCGAAGACTTCCAGCTCGGGGCGGATGCCGCGCTCCAGCATGCGCGCCGCCAGACGGCGGATGGTGTCGGGCTGGTTGACGCTGGCCGACTGCATGAAGTTCAGCGATCCGAGCGTGAGGCTGGCCATGTCGGGCCGAGCACTGCCGTCCAGGTCGAGCACGCGTGAACGCGATTCGAAGTCGGCCGCCAGCCGGCCACTGGTGGTGAGGCACACCACCAGCTCCTGCCCGCCGGGCAGCGCGCGGATGGATTCGACCAGCCGGCCATAGGCCTGCGGGTCGGCGGTCTGCACGCCGTTGGCGTCGCGCGCATGCAGGTGGACCATCTGCACGCCCAGGCCGATGGCGCGCGCCACGTCGACGAGGATTTCGTCGTGCGACAGCGGCACGTGTGGGCTCATGGCGCGCGTGGGGATCACGCCGGTGCAGGCCAGGTTGACGATGAAGGGGGTGCCCGTGCGCATCAGCCGCTGACCTCCAGGGCCGTTTTGACGAGCTTGCGCGCGGGGTTGCCCACGTAGGCGCCGTCGGCTTCGGTGTCGTTGACCACGACGGCGCCCGCGCCGATGAAGCTGCGCGGCGCGATGCGGATGCGGTCGCGCAGCACGGCGCCCACGCCCACGAAGGCCTGCTCGCCCACGTGGCCCTCGCCACCCATGGCGACCTCGGCCGCGACGAAGGCATGGTCGTCGACCCGGCAGTGGTGCGACACGTGCGCGCCGCTGCGGATGATGGTGTTGTTGCCGATGAGGCAGAACGGCTGGATGATGGCGTGCTCGTAGATCAGCACGTTGTCGCCCGCCACCAGGTCAGGCCAGGTGCTGGCACGGCTGGAGATGTAGGTGGCAAAGTCGTAGCCGCGGCGCTTGCCGTCCTCATAGCGGGCGCGGCGCACGCCGTTGATGCCCTGGTAGCCCATGGGAATGAGCAGGCGGCAGTCGCCAGGGCCGTACTGTGATTCAAGGTCCTCGAACGCCACCAGAGGCAGCCCTTCGTGCGTGGGCCCGGTCGCGTAGGCGGCGTCGACGGTGAAGGCCGCCACCTGCAGCGGCGAGTCGTGCGTCAGGCAAAAGCGCGCCAGGCTGGCCGAGCGCAGGGTGCCGAAGATGACGATGGGGCGCGTGTCGCGCGGCGTGCTCATTCGCAGGAATCTCCGTGGGATCCGTTGTTATGTGTCCGGCTCCCCTCGGCGGCGCTCGAAGCAGGCCTGCGCTTCCTGGCAGGCCCGGATCAGGCGCGTGCAAGCGTCGGGCCGGGAAATGTCCAGTTCCTGCCGGAACCTGCGTTCCAGCGTGGCTGCGGCCTCCCTCCGAAGCCCTGGCTCATTCGTCCATTGTGCCAGCCGTTCGAAATAGACTTTGGTATGGGGTGCGGCCAGGTCGCCCACCTTGTCGCCCCCGTCGCTGCCCGACAGCGACACCACGGCCAGGCCCAGGTCCATGGCCAGCGCCACGCTGGCGCCGCCGCCCATGCGCGGCGGATTGACATAGATGTCGGCGGCGCGCAGCCAGTGGGCCAGATCGTCCTGGTGCGGCAGCACGCGCACGCGTGCGTGCAGCGCCGCGAAGGCCGCCCGGTGGCTTTCGTGCACACCCACCAGCAGCCAGTGCGCGCCGGGGTGCGCGTCCAGGAAAGCCACCATGGACTGTGTCCATTCGGGTGTCGCTTCTACCTGCAGCCGGTGGCCGCTGCTGACCAGCAGCACCGCATCCGTCGGGACGTCGATGGCGGCGCGGGCGGCGGTCCGGTCGCCGGCGGCGGGGCCCGCTGGCCAGAAGCGGTGCGGATAGTGCACGGCCTGCGGCGGTGGCAGGTCCGGCCAGAAAGCGTCTGCACCGGCGTGCGGGTCGGCCGCCAGCCAGACGTCCACCGGCGCCAGCGGCGGCAGTGTGTGCACCGACATGCCCAGCACGGGGTAGTCGCGCCGCAGCGCCCACACCAGTGGGGAAGCGAAGCCCACGAACAGCACCACATCGGGTGCGTAGCCGGCAAGGGACGCGGCCAGCTGTGCCCACCGCGCGCCGATGGAAAACTCCGTATTGGCCAGGCCGACCTGCGCGGACAGCCCGTTGTGGATGCGCCAGCCCGTCGGGTCGGCGGGGGCGACGCGCAACTGGTTGGCACCGGCCAGGTAACTGCCCATGGTCGGCAGGGTCAGTTCCTGCGCCGAGAACACATGCGTGGCGATGCCGGCGGATTCCAGCAGCGCGTGCAGGTCAAAAACCAGATGGGTGCCGGCATGGCCCGCCGCGGACAGATGCGATGCCACGACAGCCACGCGCTGGATGCTGCCAGACCGTTCGCGCGCCGGGACGGCCCGCGGCAGGTCCTGCGCCATCGCCTGCATGAGCTGTGTCTGCCGCGTAGCGATGAAAAACTGCCTGAATGCGGCGCGATCGTTGGCGCCGGTGAGGGCGGTATGCCACACCAGCGAAGCAAGCGCCATGCGGCGGTCTGCGCCACCCAGGCGCAGCGCAGGCTCCACCATGAAAAGCAGATGGCCCGCGTCGCCGGTCAGGCACCACAACGCGGAGTGCAGTAGCCACACGGCCTGGGGTGAATCCGTTGCAACACCGCGCAACTGCGCGATCAGGGCGGCTTGCAGGTCAGGCGGCAGCAACCTTGCCCGGTCCACCAGACGCCACCATGAAGGGACATGGTCTGGCGACTCCTGGACGGTGCGAAGGGCATCCTGGGCCAGCCCCATCTGTAGAACGACGGCCTGGTCGGCATCAGAGGATTGCATGACGGTCAGCCGTGCGTCGTGCAGGCGCGGGCGCGGCGGACCGGCTTATCTGGCGCGAGGGGCGGACGCTGGTGGGGCGGCAGGTGCCGCCGGCACGGGCACAACACCCAGCCGGCGAGTCAGTCCCTGTTCCAGGGCCTTGACCCTGGGTTCGACCTGCGAGCGGGTTTCGGCCACGAGCTTCTCGGTCAGTGCACGCTGCATGTCGTTGCCCAGCGCCTGGAATCTGGCAAACACAGGCGATTCGAGCATGGTCACAAGTTGACGCAATTCGTCTTCAGAAAATTTTTCGTCCAGCAGGGGGCCGACAGTGATGGGCGCAAGCTTCAGGGCCCGATCCCGCACGACCGGCACCACCTCATCCGCGTATTTGCGGACCTCCGCCTGTACATCGCGCAGGATGCCTTCACGCCGCTTGGGATCCAGGTTCTGGGGCAGGTTGGCTGATATCCCGTTGAGCACCACGGCTGCCGGCTGTTCGGCCAATGCCCGCGCCATGGACTCGATCCCTGGTTGCTGCAGCTTCAGCATGCGGGCAATCAGTTCCTTTTTGGCCGGAGTTGACTCTGCATGCGTTGCCACGGCGGCGCAGGCAAGCGCCGCGGCGATCAGAATTTTTGCGTACATGCAGCCATCTTAGCGGCGCACGTGCGGCAGCGGAATTTCCGGCTACGCGCCGCTGACTGCTCAGGTCCTGTGTTCAGGACGTGGGGCCGTCGCGCCAGCGGAGGGGGCCGGCTTGATCTTGCGACGCGGTGTCACATTACCGCTGGCCGCAGCCGGCTTGGCGTTGGTGTTGTAGTGATCCCAGGCCTTTTTGGTCAGGCCGGCGACGATGCCCAGGGCGATGAGTTTGCGCAGCATGGTGTTTCTCCGTAGGGGGTTGCAGACCCACAGAGTAGCCTCGGGGCGCAGCGCCGCATGTCAGACCAACCCGACAGTGGATGCAGGAGCCGGCACTCAGGCTGCCAGCGTCTGCAGCGGAATGTCGTGACGTGCCGCCAGCGCGTCGAGCTGGCGGCGCGTGCGCGCGGCCAGAAATGCCGCGATGGCGTCGCGGGTGGCGGCGCTGGCCATGCTGCGCGCACTGCTGTCGGCCACGCCCGCGGCGGCGCACAGGGCTGCGGCGAAGTGCGGCTCCAGCGCCGCCACGGCCACCCGGCCGTCCTTGCACGGATAGATGCGGTAGCCCGCGTGCGCGCCGCCGACCGACCCCGTGGGCTGGGTCAGGCCCCAGGTGCGCGGCAGCGCCAGGTAGCCCGCGGCGTCGGCCAGGGCCACTTCGATGAACACGCCGCGCGGGTGCACGTCGCCCGAACCCGTATAGCGTTCATTGCGGCGCAGGGCGGCGCCCAGCACGGCTTCGGCCGCCATCAGCGAACCGCCCATGTCGGCATACAGCGTGGGCGGCAGGTCCATGCCATTGATCAGGCCGTTGTCGGCCAGGTAGGTGAGGTCATGGCCGGGCTCTTCGGCGCGTGCACCCGGCGCGCCGACGATGGCCACCTGGCTGAGCGACGGGTACAGGCGGTGCAGCTTCTTCCAGCCGATCTGCAGCTTGTCCAGCGCGGACGGACGGAACGAGGTCAGCAGCACGTCGGTTTTGGCCAGTTCGCGGTGCAGCAGCTCCTGGCCGGCCTCGGTCTTGAGGTCGGCGGCCAGCACCTTCACGCCCTGGTGCAGCTGGGCGTAAGCCGGCTTGTTGTAGTGGCCCATGGGGTCGCCTGAAGGCGGCTCCAGCTTGACGCAGGTGGCGCCCATGGCGCGGCAGCGCATGAGCGCGGCCGGCCCCGGCAGGTTCAGCGCCAGGCTCAGGACGCGGATGCCCTTGAGCGGGCGGAAGGCGGGACGGGATGTGCGGGCAGTGCTCATCCCGCGATGCTACAGCGGCAGGCCCACGTAGTTTTCGGCCAGCGCCGTGGACGCCGCGCGCGAGTGCACCAGGTAGTCCAGCTCGGCTTCCTGCATCTTCTGGCCGAACTCGCCGCTGTCGGGAAAGCGGTGCATCAGCGTCGTGAGCCACCAGCTGAAGCGCTCGGCCTTCCACACGCGGGCCAGGGCGCGCTGCGAATAGGTGTCCAGGCCCGCGTCGCTGCGTTCACGGTAATGTTCGATCAGCGCGCCCGACAGGTATTTGACGTCGCTGGACGCCAGGTTCAGCCCCTTGGCGCCGGTAGGCGGCACGATGTGGGCCGCGTCGCCCGCCAGGAACAGCTGGCCGAAGCGCATGGGCTCGGCCACAAAGCTGCGCAGCGGGGCGATGCTTTTTTCGATGGTGGGACCGGTGATGACCGCCTCGGCCAGGGCCGGGTCCAGGCGGCGGCGCAGCTCGTCCCAGAAGCGCTGGTCGCTCCAGTCCTCGACCTTGTCATCCAGGGGGCATTGCACGTAGTAGCGGCTGCGCGTGAGGCTGCGCATGCTGCACAGCGAGAAGCCGCGTTCGCTGTTGCCGTACACGATGGCGTGGGGCGACACCGGCGGCACGTCGGCCAGCACGCCGAGCCAGCCGAAGGGGTAGGTCTTTTCGTATTCGCGCACGCGGTCCTTCACAGTGGCGCGGCTCACGCCATGAAAGCCGTCGCAGCCGGCGATGAAGTCACACGCCAGCGTGTGTTCCTGCCCGCCGTGCCGGTACGTCACCCGCGGCGTGCCGCCGATGTCGTGCAGCGCCACGTCGGCGGCCTCGTACACGGTGGGCAGTCCGGCGGCCGCGCGCGCCTGCATCAGGTCGCGGGTCAGCTCTGTCTGGCCATAGGCGGTGACGGCCTTGCCGCCCGTCAGGCCGTGCACGTCGATCGGGTGGCGCGTGCCGCCGAACACCAGCTCGATGCTGTGGTGCACGATGCCTTCGCCGTCCACGCCGGCGCCGACACCCGCCTCGCGCAGCAGGTCCACGGTGATCTGTTCCAGAATGCCGGCGCGGATGCGGCCCAGCACGTAGTCGCCGCTCTGGCGTTCCAGGATCACGTTGTCCACGCCTGCCTTGTGCAGCAGCTGGCCGAGCAGCAGGCCGGAGGGGCCGGCGCCGATGATGGCGACCTGGGTTTTTGTGGGAATCATGGGGTGTCTCCGCGCTGTTCTTGACTTCGGCCAAGCGTAGGACGACAGGGCGCGCAGGGCCAGCAGGCGCAGGGGGAGATTGCGCGATGTTCGCCCAGCCTGTGCGATGATCGCGCAAATGCAGGAGACGTCATGACCATCGCCAGGGCTGACTTCATCGAGGGCATGGCCAAGGGCCTGGCCGTGCTGGAAAGCTTCGACACCGAACGCCAGCGCCTGAACGCCACGCTGGCCGCGCAGCGCGCGGGCATCACGCGCGCCGCGGCACGCCGGCACCTGCTGACGCTGGCGCATCTGGGCTATCTGGAGACGGACGGCAGTTATTTCTGGCTGTCGCCCAAAGTGCTGCGCTTTTCGGGGAGCTACCTGGCGTCGGCGCGGCTGCCGCGGCTGTTGCAGCCCACGCTGAACCGGCTGTCGTCACAGCTGGGCGACCCGGTGTCGGCGGTGGTGCTGGACGCGACCGAGGTGGTGATCGTGGCGCGCAGCGGGTCCAACGCGGTGCTGGCGTACGGCCTGCACCTGGGCGCGCGGCTGCCAGCGCACGCCACGTCCACGGGTCGTGTGCTGCTGGCGGCCAAGACCCGCACCGACTTCAACGCCTGGCTCAAGGGTGATGGCACGCGCGCCCGGCAGTTGCCGCGCATCACGCCGCGCACCGTGACCGAGCCCAGGGCATTTCGCGCGGTCATCGACCAGGTGCGCGTGGACGATTTTTGCGTCGCACACGAGGAGCACGAGATCGGCGTGCACGCGCTGGCCGTGCCGCTGCGCAATATGCAGGGCCGCACGGTGGCGGCGATGAATGTGGTGACCGCGCCGGAACGCCTGGGGCCGGCGGCGCTGCAGGGTGACCTGCTGCCCGCGCTGCTGGAAGCGGCGCGAGAGCTGCGGCCGCTGCTTTGACAGGTGCGGGCGCGGCGACATGTTGTGTGTGTATAATTTGTACACACAATTTTATGTTGCAAGGTGATATATGAATTCTCATCATGACCCCGTCACCATCAACATCCGCGCCAAGGTCCGGCAACGGGATCTGATCGATCAAGCCGCCGAGCGCCTGGGCCGCAGCCGCTCCGAATTCATGCTCGATGCCTCCTGCAAAGCCGCCGAAGACGTGTTGCTGGATCAGACCTATTTCGGCTTGAGCGAAGAGGCGTTCGCCGAATTCAAGTCCCTGCTGGACAGCGCGCCCCAGCCTTCTGCGCGGCTTCTGAGGACCTTGACCGCCAAGACGCCCTGGGACCGCACGTGATGCAGGCGCCGCAGCCTCTGGCTGCGCATCATGCGCTTGATCGCTTTGCCTGTGGCGAAGCTTCCCTGGACGATTGGCTGCGCCGGCGGGCCCTGAAGAACCAGTCCAACGGTTCATCACGCACCTATGTGGTGACGCAAGACAAGGCTGTTGTTGCGTACTACTGCCTGTCGGCCGGCGCCGTGGGACATTCGGATGCACCGTCAAGCCTCAAGCGCAACAGGCCCGATCCAATTCCCGTCATTGTTCTGGGCCGGTTGGCCATTGATGCGACGCATCAGCAAAAGGGCCTGGGCACGGCATTGCTTCGCGATGCCATCTTGCGCACCTTGCAGGCGGCCGAAGTTGCCGGCGTGGCGGCGCTTCTGGTGCATGCATTGTCGGAGCCGGCCCGCAGGTTCTACCTATCGCGCGGGTTCGTGACGTCGCCCGTTCAGCCGATGACCTTGTGCCTGCCGCTGGGCGTGGTGCGCGCAACGCTGTCCAGTGGCTTGAACTGAATGGCGGCCACCCGGCCGTTACCTTGTCATTACCCGGCTGTCGCCAGGTTCAGCCGCACCGACGTGCCGCCCTGTACGGGCTGGCCCCACACCGCGCTGCCGCCAATCTCCTCCATCCGGGTGCGGATGCTTTCCAGCCCCAGGCCGGGTTGCACGCCATCCTGGGCCTGCTGCATGCCCTGGCCATCGTCGGTGAGCGTCACGGCCAATGCGCCGTCCCATTGCCAGCTGATCTGCAGGTTGCGCGCGTTGGCATGGCGCAGTGCGTTGCTCAGCGCTTCATTCAGCGCGGCCCGCAGCTGGTACTGCTGGCGGGCGCTCAGCTCGGGCGTGTCGTCAAAGGGCACGTCCCATTGCAGCGTGACGCCAGCGGCCTGGGCGCGCTCCATCGACACATGTCGCAGGTCGGCCATGAAGTCGTCCCAGTGCTGGGCCTGGCCCGCCAGCCCGCGCACGATGCTGCGCAGGTGGGTCATGGCCTCGCGCAGCAGGGGCTTC
>JAYRLC010000090.1:0-5105 GCA_041905405.1 Ramlibacter sp.
GGGCCGCCGCAACTATGGCGAGCTGATCGAGCCGCAGCGGCCGCTGCCTGACCTCACCACGCGTGAGCTGGACGGCAAGCCCGCCCGTTTGACGGGCCTGAAGGACCAGTGGCTGCTGGTCAGCGTGGCGAGCGGCGCCTGCGATGCCGCCTGCGAAAAGCACCTGTACCTGCAACGCCAGCTGCGCGAGGGTCTGGGCCGCGACAAGGACCGCCTGGACCGCATCTGGCTGATTCCCGACGACGCACCGGTGCCCGCCGCGCTGCAGCCCGCGCTGCGCCAGTCCACCGTACTGCGCGTGGATGCGCAGGCGCTGGCGCAGTGGCTGGCGCCGGCGACGGGCCACGCGCTGCGCGACCACCTGTACGTGGTGGACCCCATGGGCAACTGGATGATGCGTTTCCCGCCCATCCGCACGGATGTGGAGGTCGACACCGCGTCGGCCGCGAAGATGAAGCGCGACCTGGAACGCCTCATGCGCGGCTCGGCCTCGTGGGACCAGGCGGGCCGTCCGCAATGAGGGGCACGGCATGACGGACGCGCAGCCCCTGTACGACCTGGCGCCGGTGGCGCGCCTGATGCTCATGGGCGTGATCATTGCCCTGGGGCCGCTGGCCTGGGTGTGGCTGCGCAACCGCGACGCCGAGCCCGCGCGGCGCCTGCGCGCGCTGACGCTGCTCACGCTGTTCCTGACCTTTGACCTGGTGCTGTTCGGTGCTTTCACGCGACTGACCGATTCCGGCCTGGGCTGCCCGGACTGGCCGGGCTGCTACGGCAATGCCAGCCCCGTGGGCGCGCACGCGGAAATCTCGGCGGCGCAACACGCCATGCCCACCGGTCCCGTCACGCACGGCAAGGCCTGGATCGAAATGATCCACCGCTACCTGGCCACCGGCGTGGGCGTGCTCATCCTCACGCTGGCCGTCACCACCTGGCTGCTGCGTCGCCGCAACCAGGGTGGGGTGCCCGTGAGCCCCTGGTGGCCCACGGTGACGCTGGTGTGGGTCTGCCTGCAGGGCGCCTTCGGCGCGCTGACCGTCACCATGAAGCTGTTCCCCGCCATCGTCACGCTGCACCTGCTGGGCGGGCTGGCACTGCTGGCGCTGCTGTGCGCACAGGCCGTACGTTACGGCCAGGCCTGGCACGAAACCATTCCCGTTCCACTGTCGACCGTCACGCACCGGTTGCTGGTCGCCAGTTTTCTGGCGCTGGTCCTGCAGGTGGCGCTGGGTGGATGGGTCAGCACCAACTATGCGGTGCTGGCCTGCAACGAGTTCCCGACCTGCCAGGGCAGCTGGTGGCCCCACATGGAGTTTCGCGACGGTTTCACGCTGTGGCGTGAGCTGGGGATGACCGCCGGTGGCGAGCACATCGGTTTTGGCGCGCTCACGGCCATCCACTACACGCACCGCCTCGCAGCCTATTTCGTGCTGGGCCTGCTCGCATGGCTTGCCTGGCGGCTGCGCCACGTGCATGCGCTGCGGGCGCAGTCGCGCTGGATCGCAGGCCTGGCGGCCTGGCAATTCGCCACGGGCCTGACCAACGTCGTGCTGGACTGGCCGCTGGTCGCCGCCGTGTCGCACACCGCAGGCGCCGCGGCGCTGGTCATGGTGCTGACCTGGACGCTGTGCGAAAGCCGCCAAGTCGCCGACACGGTGACCGCATCCAAACTCAACGCATCGAGCCTGTCGGCATGAGCAACAGCGCCACCCAGACCCTCAAGCCGCCGTCACGCGTGCGGCAGTTCCATGCGCTGACCAAGCCGCGCGTGATCCAGCTCATCGTGTTTTGCGCGCTGATCGGCATGGTGCTGGCGGTGCCCGGGCTGCCGACCTGGCACCAGGTGGGCCGGGCCGCCCTGGCTTGTCTGGGCATCTGGCTGGTGGCCGGCGCGGCGGCGGCGTTCAACTGCATCGTCGAAAAAGGCATCGATGCCAAGATGAAGCGCACGGCCTGGCGGCCCACCGCCAAGGGCGAACTCAGCGACGCCCAGACGCTGCTGTTCTCGGCCGCGCTGTGTGCAGCGGGCTCCTGGCTGCTGTACGTCTGGGTCAACCCGCTGACCATGTGGCTGACTTTTGCGACGTTCGTGGGTTACGCCGTGATCTACACCGTGATCCTCAAGCCGCTGACGCCGCAGAACATCGTCATCGGTGGCGCGTCCGGCGCCATGCCGCCGGTGCTGGGCTGGGCCGCCATGACGGGCGATGTGGGACCCGAGGCGATGATCCTGTTCCTCATCATCTTCCTGTGGACGCCTCCGCATTTCTGGGCGCTTGCGCTGTACCGCGTCGAGGACTACCGCAAATCCGGCCTGCCCATGCTGCCCGTGACCCACGGCAACGAATTCACCCGCGTACAGATCCTGCTGTACACGCTGGTGCTGTTCGCGGCGTGCCTGATGCCGTTTGCGTACGGCATGAGTTCGTGGCTCTACCTCGTGGCGGCACTCATCCTGAGCGCCGGCTTCACGGGCTATGCCTTCAAGCTGTGGCGAGCCTATTCGGACGACCTCGCTCGCCGCACCTTCCGTTTTTCGCTGATCCACCTGAGCCTGCTGTTTGCAGCGCTGCTGCTGGACCACTACATTTTCTGAGGCCCTTCACCATGCAACGCCGCACCGCCCTCATCGCATTGGCCAGCACCGGCCTGCTGGCCGCCTGCGCGCCCGACAAGCCGCAGTTCAAGGCCATCGACATCACCGGCGCGGAATACGCGCGCGACTTCAGCCTCACGGATCACAACGGACAGCCGCGCAGCATCAAGGACTTCGCGGGCAAGGTCGTGGTGGTGTTCTTTGGATTCACCCAATGCCCGGACGTGTGCCCCACCTCGATGGCCGAACTGGCTGAAGTCAAGCGCTCGCTGGGCAAGGACGGGGATCGCCTGCAGGGCCTGTTCGTCACCGTGGACCCCGAGCGCGACACGCGGGACGTCCTGAAGACCTACATGGCCAACTTCGACCCGACCTTCCTGGCGCTGCGCGGCACGCCGGAGCAGCTGGCCGCCATGGCCAAGGACTACAAGGTGTACTACAAGAAGGTCGAGGGCAAGACGCCTACCAGCTACACCATGGACCATTCCGCGGGCAGCTTCATCTATGACCCGCAGGGCCGCATCCGTCTGTACACGCGCTACGGCAGCGGCGCCCAGGCGCTGGCCGACGACATCCGGCTCCTGCTGAAAAACCCGGCCTGAGGCGGCCTGCATGGACGCGCAGCTGCTGAACCGGCGTGGCGCGTCCCGGATCGCGCTGATCCCCCCGGAAGTCCTGGCCGCGCTCAATGCCGGCCGCGTGCCCACCGTCAATCTGAACGAATTCCTCGCGCTGGACGTACCGGCGCTGGCACGCTGCGTTGCGCAGCATGTGGGGCTGGATCCGCAGGCGGAACGCCTGGCCGACACGCTGGCCATGCTGGGTGCATTCAAGCCCATGAAGCGTCACGAGCACGTGGCGCGTGCGCTCTACGACCTGACGGGTGAGCGTGAGGACCGCGACGCCATCGCGCACCGCCTGGCCACGCACGCCAGCGACGTAGCGCGTTGCTGGGCCGCGCAGTGGATCATGTTCTCGGACCTGCCGCTGGCGGACAAGTTGGTGTCGGCGCGCCGCTTTGCAGCCGACGCGCACTTCGGCGTGCGTGAGGTCGCCTGGATGGCGGTGCGCGACGAAGTGGCGGGCGCGCTGGATGCGTCCGTGGCGCTGCTGGCGCCGTGGGTGCGCGACGCGGACCCCAACATCCGCCGCTTTGCCAGCGAACTCACGCGCCCGCGCGGCGTGTGGTGTGCGCAGATCGAGGCGCTGAAAGCGCAGCCCTGGCGCGCGCTGACGCTGCTGGAGCCGCTGAAGGCCGACCCCAGCCGCTACGTGCAGAACTCGGTGGCCAACTGGCTGAACGACGCCGCCAAGACCCAGCCGCAGTGGGTTGATGAGGTCTGCGGGCGCTGGCTGGATGAATCGCCAGCGCCGCAGACGGCGTACATCGTCAAACGCGCCCGCAGATCACTGTGAGCGGCGCCGGCCAGGTTACTGAGCTTTGATGCCGCGCATGGCGATCACGCCCCCCAGCAGATTGGTATCGGCCTTGATCCGGTTGGCCAGGCCTTCAGCGGAGGTGCCCGCGACCTGCCAGCCTTGCTGGAACAGCTTCTGGCGCACGTCGGCAGAGCGGGCGATCTCGCTGATGGCGGCGGACAGCTTGGCCACGATGGGCTTGGGCAGCGACGCCGGGCCGGCCGCTGCCGTCCAGATCTCCAGCTGGAAGCCGCGCACGCCGCCTTCGTCCAGGCTCGGGAACTCAGGCACCAGCGGGCTGCGGCTGACTGACGTAACGCCCACGGCCTTGAGCTTGCCGGCGCGGATCTGTGCGGCGGCCAGGCCAGGCGGCAGCAGCGACAGGTGGATCTGGCCGCCGATCATGGCGTTGATCACCTGCGGGTTGCCGGGGTAGGGCACGTGCACGGGGTTGATGTTGGTCTTGGTCTTGAGCAGTTCCATGCCGATGTGGCCCACGGTGCCCACGCCGGGCGTGCCGTAGCTCCACTTGTCGCCGGCGTTGCGCGCGGCGAGGAAGAACTCCTGCGCGTTGTTGAACGGTGCGTTGACCGGGGCCGTGAGCAGCAGCGGCGCGGTGCCGATCAGGCTGATGGGCGCCAGGTCCTTCAGTGGATCGAACGGCGTGGCAGGGTTCAGCAGCTTGGCGATGGTCATGTTGCCGTTGATCATCACGCCGATGGTGTGGTCATCGGTGGCCTTGGCCACGGCGTCGGCGGCAATGTTGCCGCCCGCACCCACGCGGTTTTCCACGATCACGGGCTGGCCCAGCGATTTCGACAGCGGCTCGGCGATCGTGCGTGCCACCAGGTCGGGTGTTGAACCGCCGGGGAAGCCCACGAGGATGCGCACGGGCTTGGTCGGCCAGTTCAGCGACGCGGAAGCTGCCTTGGACTTGGCAGGCGCTTGCGCCAGGGCGGCGGCGCAGGCGAGCGCGGCGGCGGCCAGCAGTGCGGTGCCGCGAAGGTTGCGTTTGAGCATGAAAGAGTCCTTTTGGATACTACGAAGGGAATGGAGTGCAGCCGGTGGCTGAGCGCAGCAATGCTACCCC